>JBFWYG010000001.1:0-44338 GCA_050186725.1 Gammaproteobacteria bacterium
GAATTTTGGTAATGCCAAGGCGGGTTGATGGGTACCTCCGCCCAGCACGAGCATCACCCCTTACTCCGCCAAGACTATCGTGCTTTGGGACGCAACGCAGACTATGCACTCACATATTCTGGGTGCTTCCGTTCGAACGACAGGGAGATTGCAACGGCCCTAGTTTCGAAACGACGACGAAATCATGGGTTGTCGGCGCGATTCCAAATTATGTAGTCGGCGATGTTGAAGCCAGTACTCCCTCCAAGGGTACAGGTTGTCCCGACGACATGTACCCGCAGTTTCTCTTTCATAGCGTAGGCCATCTCGATCATCGCGAAGGATTTCTTGCCCGTTTCGAAATTCATATTGTCGAAGCGAAACCAATTGGCGCCGACATGCGAGGAACAATTATTGATGTTCTCGACAGCGACGGTGGGATCCAACTGCACCCAAGCGACGCTGTCTGTACTTGAATAGAACTGTGTGACTTGCGCTGCAACAGCCGTGGTGCCTGCAGCTTGTGCAACCGAGGGTAAAACAACGAGAAGGCTGAGGAGCGTAGTGCGGGGAATCCGTAGTCCAAGGATTCTTTTGCTTGCTAGAGACATGGTCCTGATCCTCAAAGGAGTTACTACGATCAAACACTGCAGAGAAGTGACATACTTGAGTGCTTCACGGTTTCTAAGGCGGCGCCGGGCGTCCTCGGCATTCTTGAGCGCCCCCAGTACTGCTCCGCGCCGCACGCACTCGCCCGGCACTAGCTACGAGAGCTAAGAGTTGGGCGCTGCCATCTTACATTTAACCGGCGTGTTGGCCGCAATATGATCTGCGACGACGTTTCGCAGGTATCGAGAACGAGTGGGGATCGTTCTGTGCGGGAGGCGTTGCAGATCAGGGCCAACGTCTTTCGAGTGTATTGATTCTTACCGTAATTGGTGGTCCTTGCGCGAGTCGCCTTCGTGAACCACGAGTCTCAAAGTGCTGAATGCGCCACCGGCGCAAGTGCATCGTGCTCACCCGGTTGACGCGCCTGTCTCGGCCAGCATGCGCGCCGTCAGGCGCGCGAAGCGCGTGATGAGCAGGGCCGCGACCACCCACAGCGCGGCGACGATGCCAAGCCAGATGTCGCTGGCCGCGGGCGCTGGTCGATGCGCGCCGAGCCAGGCCAGGGTGAAGCCAACGCCCCAGTAGGTGGCCGCGTTCAGCAGCAGCGGCACGCGCGCGTCCTTCAGGCCGCGCAGCGCAAAGGCAGTCGCGACCTGCACACCGTCGGCGAACTGCAGCGCGGCCGCGAGCGGAGACAGGCTCAAGGCAATCGCCGTGACCTGCGGATCCTGGGAGTAGAGCGCGACGATGGGCGCGGCCAAGAACCACGTGACGAGCGCCGCCGTGCCGCTGCAACCGCCGCACAGCAAAATGCCGATCGTACCGATGCGTCGCACCGCGCGCGCATCGCCCCTGCCCGCCGCCTGGCCCACCCGCACCGCAAGCGCCATTGCGAGACCCGCCGGCACGGTGAACACCAGCCCACAGACGTTCAGCGCCACCTGGTGCGCGGCGACGGCGGCACTGCCGAGCCGGCCTATGAGGAGCGC
This sequence comes from Gammaproteobacteria bacterium, assembly GCA_050186725.1. Taxonomy (GTDB): domain Bacteria; phylum Pseudomonadota; class Gammaproteobacteria; genus JADJYF01. The sequence goes on from JBFWYG010000001.1 coordinate 1,578, forward strand.
GATCACCGTGAACAAGCCAGACTGCAGGAGCAGCGACAGGCCGATGGGCAGGCCGAGCGCCACCAGGCGACGCATCACGGCGGCGTCGGGCCAGTCGAAGCGCGCCCACAGCGCGAACTGGCGCTGGTCTAGTGCGCGCCGCGCATGGCCGGCGAGGAGCGTGAGCATCAGCCAGAAAGTGATGCCGGTGCCGAGACCACAGCCGGGCGCGCCCAGCGCCGGCAGCCCCAGTCGACCAAACAGGAAGCCGTAGTTCAGCAGCACGTTGACCGGCAGCGCAACCGCCATCACCACCATCACCGGCACGGTGCGGCCGATGCCTTCGTGCAGTTGCTTGAAGGCATGATAGGCGAAGGCCGCTGGTACGCCCCAGCACAGGTGGTCGAGATAACCTTGCGCGAGCATTGCGACCTCGGGCGCGATGCCGAACAGCGCGAACACCGGGTCCATGTGGCGCAGCGCCGCCACGACGAGCGCCGCGACTGCGAGGGCGAGCCACAGGCCCTGGCGCAGATCGGGACCGATCTCGGCGTGGCGTCCCGCGCCGAAGTGCTGGGCGACGGTCGGCCCGAGCGCCATCACCACGCCGAGTCCGAACAGGAAGGCGGCGATCCACAGGCCGTTGCCGAGCGCGACGCCGGCCAGCTGGGTCGGCCCCAGCCGCGCGGCCATCATGGTGTCGCCGAGACTGACGCCGATGCTGAACAGGCTGTTGAGAATGAGCGGCGCGCCGAGCGCGATCAACGCGCGCAGCTCCGCGCCGACCGTGCTGGCAGCTAGATGCATCGCGCCGAACTCAGGCGCGCGCGCCGAGGGTGGGCACGGCGGCCAGCAGCTGACGCGTGTAGTCGTGACGCGGCCGCAGCAGAATGTCCTCCACCGGACCCTGCTCGACGATGCGTCCGGCGTGCATTACCGCGACCTCGTGGGCGAGGTAGGCGACCACGCCGATGTTGTGCGTGACGAACAGGTAGCTGAGCCCCAGGCGCTGCTGCAGATCGCGCAGGAGCGCCAGGATCTGCGCCTGCACCGACACGTCGAGCGCCGAGGTCGGCTCGTCGCAGACCAGCAGCCGCGGCTCCACCGCCAGCGCGCGCGCGATACAGATGCGCTGCCGCTGACCGCCGGAGAACTCGTGGGGATAGCGCCGCGCGTGGCGCGCCTCGAGGCCCACCTGATCGAGCAGTTCGTCCACGCGCCGCGCGCGCTCGGCCGGCGTGCCGATGTTCTGCGCGTCCATGCCTTCCTTGATGATGTCGGCCACCACCATGCGCGGATTCATCGACGCGAAGGGGTCCTGGAACACCACCTGCAGGCGCGCGCGGGCGCGCCGCAACGCCCCCGCGTCCAGGCTCGCGAGATCGATACCTTCGAAGTTCACGCGCCCGCCGGCCAGCGGCGCGAGGCGCAGGATACCCTTGCCCATGGTCGTCTTGCCGCAGCCGGACTCGCCGACCACCGCCAACGTGCGACCCCGCGCGAGGGTCAGGGACACGCCGTCCACCGCGCGCACCGCGCCGGTCACGCGCCGCAGGAAGCCGCTCCGCACCGGGTAGCTCACCACCAGGTTCTCGACCTCGAGCACGATATCGGTGCCCGTGCTCGGCGTCGGCCCCTGCCCTTCGGCGAGACGCTTCTCCCAACTCGGCAGGGCGGCGAACAGCTGCTGTGAATACTCGTGGCGCGGCGCGGCGTAGAACGCCTCGCGCGTGCCCTGCTCCACGATGCGGCCCTTGCGCATCACCAGCACGCGATCGGCGATCTGGTGCGCCACCGCGAGATCATGGGTAATGAACAGCATGCCCATGCCGCGCCGGCGCTGCTCGGCGCGCATCAGTTCCAGCACCTGGGCCTGCAGCGTGACGTCGAGCGCGGTGGTCGGTTCGTCGGCGATCAGGAGGCTCGGATCGCCCGCCAGCGCGATGGCGATCATCACGCGCTGCTTCATGCCGCCGGAGAACTGGTGGGGATACTCGCCGAGCCGCCGCGCGGCCTCGGCGATGCCGACCGCCTCCAGGAGCTCGGTGACGCGCGCGCGCAGCGCAGCGCCGCGCAGTCCCTGGTGACGCACCAGCACCTCGCCCACCTGGTCGCCCACCGTCATGATCGGGTTCAGCGACGACTGCGGCTCCTGGAACACGAGGCCGATGCGTGCGCCGCGCACGTCGCGCATACGCGCTTCCGGCAGCGCGAGCAGGTCCTCGCCCTCGAACCACACTTGTCCCGCCGTGATGCGCGCAGTGCTCGGCAACAGGCGCGGAATGGCGAGCGAGGCCACCGATTTGCCGCTGCCCGATTCGCCGACCAGCACCACGGTCTCGCCGGCCGCGACCTCAAAGTCGAGGCCGTCCACCGCGCGCACTTCGTCCTCGCCCTGACCAAAGCGGATGGCGAGCCCCTCGACTCGCAGCAGTGGCATGCCCTCGCGCGCGACGCGCGGTGGTGACGCATTCATCGCAGGTCCCGGAGGCGCGGGTCGAAGGCGTCGCGCACCGCATCGGCAAACACATTCGCCGCGAGCACCAGCGCGAACATGAAAACGAAGGCGGCGGACAGCGACCACCACACCATCGGCTCGCGCGCGAGTTCCAGGCGCGCACCGTTGATCATGTTGCCCCAGGACTCCATGCTCGGGTCGACGCCGATGTCGATGTAGGTCAGCACGGCCTCGGCCAGCACCAGCCCGCTGAAATCGAGCACGATGGTGATCATCACGATGTGCATGATGTTGGGCAGCACGTGGCGCGCGAGAATGCCGGGATGCGATACGCCGAAGGCGCGCGCCGCCAGGATGAAATCGGCCGAACGCAGCTTGAGCGCCTCGCCGCGCAGGTAGCGGCACAGACCGGTCCAGGCCGTGACGCCGAGAATGAAGCACAGCGCCAGCAGGCGCAGGTCGGCGCGCGCGGCGAGGCTCGAATAGTCGTCGGCATGCTTGCCCATGTGAATCTCCAGTACCAGCACCGAGGCCGCGACCAGCAGCACGCCAGGAATCGAGGACAGCGTGGTGTAGAGGTACTGGATGACGTCGTCCACCCAGCCGCCGAAATAGCCGGCGGCGAGCCCGAAAGCGACGGCGAAGGGCAGCATGACGAGCGTGGTGAGGGTGCCGATCAGAAGCCCGGTGCGAATGCTCTTCAGCGCCTGGTAGAGCACGTCGTTGCCGACCTGGTCGGTGCCCAGCACGTGATAGCCGTCCGCGAGTTGCACACCACAGCCGGCGAACAGCGCCAGCACGAGCAGCGTGCCGAGCACGCTGCGCCAGGGGAATTCGCTCTCGCCGCGCGACAGGCGCAGCGCCACCTCGCTCGGACGTTCGCGTCGGCGTCGCGCCAAGGTCACGATCACCAGCACGGTGAGCACGGCCACCGCAGCCGCGCCGCCGAGGACACCCGCGACCAGGCGCGCGGCGATGTCCGCGCCGCGCTCGCTGTCCGGATCGCGCAGGTGCGCGCCGCCGTGCACGAGCCGCGGGAAATCGCGCGCCGTGGTGCCGTCGGTGAGCTCGACCACCTCGCGCGTATAGGCCTCGGCGGCGAGCGGCGCCGAATAGGTCCGCTCGACCTGGGTCCTGAGCGGCGTGACCAGCAGATCGAAGGCGCTCAGCAGTTCACCGCCCGAGTCGGCGCCGGTCTGGCGAAAGTGCACGGAATCGAGCAGCGCGATCGCCACGTAAGCGCTCAGTACCACCGCCGCCGCCATACCGAGCGGCCTGCGCGCGACCTGGCGCCAGGGCGCGCGCAGATGAGCGTGGCGCCGTGCCTGCCAGGCATACAGCCCGCCCGCCACCAGCAGGACGAAGAACAGCACGTCGGTCTTCAACAGCACCGCCTGCATGGCGTCACTCCAGGCGCACGCGCGGATCGGCGAGCGTGTAGGACACATCGGTCAGCAGCAGTCCGACGATGTAGAGCAGCGATCCCAGGAACACCATCGCGCGCACGATGGCGAAGTCCTGGCTCTGGATGGCTTCGATGGTGTAGCTGCCGAGCCCGGGAATGCCGAAGAAGGACTCTATGATGAGATTGCCGATGAACAGCGACGGCAGCAGCACGACCACGCCGGTCAGTATCGGGATGAGCGCATTGCGCAGGACATGGCGCAGCATCACCGCCCGCTCGCCGAGGCCCTTGGCGCGCGCGGTGCGCACGTAGTCGCGATTGATCTCCTCCAGGAACAGCGTGCGATACCAGCGCGTACCGTAGCCAAGCGCCGCCACCACGCTGACCATCACCGGCAGGGCGACGAACTTGAAGCCGGCGAGGCCCTGGTCGTAACCCGAGATCGGCACCAGCCGCAGCAGTTTGCCGAACAGGAACTGGCCGCCGATGATGTAGAAGAGCATCGACACCGACATCATGGCCACGCACAGCACCACTGCCCACAGGTCTAGATATGTGCCGCGCAGCACCGCCACGACGAGCGCGAGCCCGATGGCGAGCGTCAGTTCCAGGACCAGTACGGGTACGCTCACCGCCAGACTCGGGCCCATGCGCTGCGCGATGTCGAAGCCGATGTCGCGGCCACTGTCCGACTGGCCGAAGTCGAACAGGAACAGGCGCAGGGTGTTGCGATAGAAGATGGTGTCGGTGGCACGCGCGAGCCCATCGGCCTCGGCGTTCCACAGCAATGGTCGGTCGTAGCCGCGCTCCGCCTTCCACTGCTCCACCGCGGCTTGCGTGATGTGCTTGTTGCCGAGCTGCATGCGCGCCATGTCGTCGGGTGAGTTGACCACGAAGAACAAGGCGAAAGTGATCAGGTTCACCCCGAGCAGGATGGGCAGCGCGTAGAGCGCGCGACGCAGCAGGTAGGCGCTCATCGGGCCCGCGCTCGCTGTCGCGCGCGATGGCCGCGCCAGGCGGGCACCGCGGCCAGCGCCAGCACGACCAGGCCCGCCACCACCGGCCACAGCACCGGGCGATTCCACGCGCGGCGCAGTCGCGCGCGCAGCGCCGGCTCGACGGTCTTGTACTTGAGCGAGTTACGCGCCATGAGATTCGGTTTGGAGTTGCCGTACCAGGCGTGGTTGAGCGCGTAGGCCATGGGGTGAAAGCCCCACACCCAGGGCGCGTCGCGCCGCGCCATCTCGATCATCTGGTCGATCAGCGCCTGCCGTTCCGGCCCATCGGGCATCGCGCGCATGGTGACGAACAGGCTATCGAAGGCCTCGCTTGCGTAGTTGGCGGCATTCTCGCCGCCGTGTCGTACCTTGCCGTTTGGTCCGTAGAGCAGGAACAGGAAGTTCTCGGGATCCGGATAGTCGGCGTTCCAGCCCCAGGTGAAAATCTGGCCGGTGCCTTCGCGCAGCTTCTCCTGGAAGCGGTTGTAGTCGGTCACCCGCACCACCAGCTGGATACCGAGCTTGTCGAACTGCTTACGGTACCAGTTGAGCTGGGCCTTGCCACTCGGACCCGCCGCGACCGCTTCGTAATACAGCAGCAGCGGCTGCCCGGTGGCCGGATCGCGTCCCTCCGGATAGCCGGCTTCGCGCATCAGCGCACGCGCCTCGGCGATGCCGCGCCGCACGGCGCGGCCGCCGCGCCACTCGTAGACATAGGGATTGATGCCGTCCTTGCCGGCGCGATAGCCGAAGATTTCCGGCGGGATGGGCCCATGGGCGGCCACGCCGCGGCCGTTGGCGAAGATCGCCACGAACTCCTCGAAGTCGACCGCGATGGAGATCGCCCGACGCAGGAGCCGCGCGCGCGCGCCGTCGCCGCCGACCACCGCGTCGCGCATGTTGAAGCCCAAGTAGAAGGTCGCCTCCTCGACTGCGGTGACCAGTTGCACGCCCTTGTCGCGCATCTCCTGAGTCAACTCAGCCTCACCGTTGCCGGCGAACTGGATGGCCTGATCGAAGCTGTCCGGCAGCACCGCCGCTACGTCATAGTAGCCCTGCAGGAACTTGGTCCACTGTGGGATCTCCTCCTTCTCCAGGCTGTAGAGCGCGACGTCGATGAACGGCATGGGTTTGCCAGCCATGCGCAGCATGCCCGCCTCTTCGTCACCGGGCATGCCGGTGGACGGGTAGGGCTCGCCGCGGAAATTGGGATTGCGCGCCAGGACCATGCGCCGGTTCGGATTGTTCTCCACCATCATGTAAGGCCCGGTGCCCACGGGGTACCAGTCGAGGCTGAAGTTGCGCTCGCGCATCCCGGGCCGGGCGTAGAATGCGTCCGCCTCCCAGGGTACCGGCGCGAAGAACGACATCGCCAGCCAGTAGCGGAACTGCGGGTACTTGTCGGTGATGACGATTTCGAAGGTATGGCGATCGATCACGCGCGCGCCCTCGAGCGCGTACTTGCGCAGGTCGACGAAGCCGCGGTTCCCGCCCTCCGCCTCGCGCAGCCGCTCGCCGAACGCGGCGAGCCCCTTGATGTACTTGCCCATGAGCCCGGCCACGGGCGAGTGCAGGTGCGGATGCATGAGGCGCTTGATCTGGTAGACGTAGTCCTCGGCTGTGAGCTCTCGGGTGCCGGTATGCGTGAACTCGGCTAGCGTCGCGTGACGCGCCACCTGTGAGGCGCTCAACCGGTGATAGCGATAGCCGCCCTCGGCGTCGCGCGCGAAGGCCGGATGCGGTTGAAACAGGATGCCGGGCTTGAGCGTGATGCGGTACACCGTCTCGGCGACCTGCTCGGCCGCGGCCGTGGCGGCGAGCTCTCCGCCGTCACGATCGAAGTAGCGCGCTTCCGGCAGCTGCTCGGCGGTCAGCGGCACCAGTTGGTAGGGGCGCTGGAGGTAGTGATACTGCAGCACCGGCTCGTAGATCTGGCCGGTGAACTGCGCCTCGGTCTCGCTGTAGGAAGAGACCGGGTCGAGGTGCTTGGGTCTCTCGGCGAAAGCGCCGTAGAAGATGGCCTTGCCTCGCTCGGCGCGCGGATAGGGCGAGTTCCACGGCTCGTCCATGCAACCCGCGAGCGCCGCCAGGCACAGCATCATGAGCGCGGCGGTCGACGGGGCTCGCATGGGCGCGTGGTCTCGAGGGCGCTTGATTGCCGAAAAGTCGCGACGCGCGCGACGCGCGCGGAGGCCGTCGACCCGGCGTCAGGATTATAAACGGCGGCGTGACCCTGTACACTTGCCTCGCCCCGCGAGGGCCCAAGTCCAGCAGCGAGCAAGGTGGTCAGTCCATGGGAATTCTGCAAGGCAAGCGCGCGCTCATCGTCGGCGTGGCGAGCAACAAGTCCATCGCCTGGGGCATTGCCAAGGCCATGCATCGCGAGGGCGCGGAACTGGCGTTCACCTATCAGAACGAGCGCCTGCAGTCGCGCGTGGAAGACTTCGCCGCGGAACTCGGCTCTGAGATCACCCTGCCCTGCGACGTGGGCAGCGACCAGGAAATCCAGGCCGTGTTCGAAGGCTTGGACGACTACTGGGATCATCTCGACATCCTGGTCCACTCGGTCGCCTTCGCGCCGCGCGAGGAACTGCAGGACGGCTATCTCGACAGCGTGACGCGCGAAGGCTTTCGCATCGCGCATGAGATCAGTTCCTACAGCTTCGCGGCGCTCGGCAACGCTGCGCGTCCGCTGATGAAGGGGCGCAACGGCGCGATGCTCACGCTGTCCTACCTGGGCGCGGTGCGCACGATGCCGAGCTACAACGTGATGGGCCTGGCCAAGGCGAGCCTCGAGGCCAACGTACGCTACATGGCGGAGAGCCTGGGTCCGGAAGGCACGCGGGTGAACGGCATCTCCGCGGGGCCGATCCGCACCCTGGCGGCGTCCGGCATCAAGGATATGCGCAAGTTCCTCACCTACGTTGAGAACACTGCCCCTCTGCGGCGCAACGTGACCATCGACGAAGTGGGCAATGCCGCGGCGTTCCTCTGCTCGGATCTGGCATCGGCCATCACCGGCGAGATCACCTACGTGGACTGCGGCTTCAACATCATGGGTATGGCGAACGTCTGATCGTTCGCCACGCCCAGGTCAGGTTCACAGATTCTTCGACAGGACCTCGACGTCGCCGGCGGCGCGGACCGCGGCGACGAAGTCGGACCAGGCTGCCGCCATACGCGCCTGCACCAGGTCGCGCATCACCGCTGAACTGTCCTCGCGCGCGACGTCACCGTCGGCCGGCACGGCCACGTTGGCGACGCGGACCACCGCGTAGTCGGTGTTGCCAATCGGAATCCCGGTGTAAGCGGGTTGGCCGGCCGGCACCTCGAGGCTGAACGCCGCGCGCAGCACGGCGCGATTGATCTTGCCGGTCTCGCGCGTGGCGCCGGGCTCGTTCTCCCAGCCGAAGCCGTGCCCCTTGACCAGATCGGTCACCGTCTCACCTGCCTTGAGCTTCTCGATCAGCTGCTGACCGAGCGCGGCGGTCAGCTCGCGCCGACGCGCGTCGCGCACCGCGGCCTCGACCTTGGGCTTGACTTCCGCCAGTGGCGGAATCGTCGCGGGCTGGTGCTCGAGCACGCGCGCGGCCACCAGGCGACTGTCCGGCAATTCTATCGGTTCGCTGTTCATGCCCTCGCTCAACACCTCGTGACTGAAGACCGCGGTGCTGACCTTGTCGGTGAACTTCAGAGCCAGCTCGTCGGCCGTGAGCCCCTCGGTCTTGGCTGTCGCGAGATTGAGGGCCTCCGCCGCCACCGACAGGCTGTCCGGATGTTCGTAAACCAGGTTGGAAAACTGCTCGGCCTGCTCGAGGTAGAGCTTCTGGCCTTCGGCCGCGCGATAGGCGACCTCGACCGCGGCCTTCTGCGCTTCGAACGGCTGCAGACCACCGGCCTTGATCTCCTTGCAGCGGATGATGTGGAAGCCGAACTGCGAGCGTACCGGCTCGCTGATTTCACCCACCTTGAGCTTGAATGCGGCCTCTTCGAACTCGGGGGCCATCGCGCCGCGCGCGAAGAAGCCGGTGGCGCCGCCTTCCTCCTTGGAACCCACGTCGTCGGACAGCTCGCGCGCGAGCTTCTCGAAGTCCTCACCCGCTCGCGCGCGCGCCAGGGCGTCCTTGACGCGCGCTTCGGCTGCCGCGACGGCCTTGTCGTCGGCGCTCTGCGATACCTGCACCAGGATGTGGTTGACGTTGCGCTCTTCGGCGATGGTGAACTGCGCGGGGTTGGCGTCGTAGTAGGCCTTCAGCTTGCCGTCGTCCACCGAGACCTTCGCTGCGAGGGCCGCGGCCGACAGCTCGAGGTACTCGACGCTGGCGCGTGCCTGCGTCCGGTAGTCTTCCTTGTGCGCTTCGTACCACTTGGCAATGTCGTCGTCGCTCACCGCGACCTGGGCATCGACCTCGGCGGCGGGAATCACCGCGTAGCCGATGTCGCGCTGCTGCTTGCGCAGCGCCGCGATACGCTGGGCTTCTTCCCGGGTGACGAACTCGGACGCGGCCACGCCGTTGCGCAGCTGCGACTTGGCGATGTCGGCGCGCATCTGCTGTTCGAAGCCGGCCTGCGAGTAACCGAGCGCGGTCACGCGCTGGTCATAGAGCGCGCGCGAGAACTCGCCCTTGTCGTCGTGGAACGCCGCGATCTCGCGAATCTGTCGCGCGACCAGGGCATCGGGCACGCGCAGGCGCGCGTCGTCCACCAGTTGGCCAAGCACCTTGTCGTTGATGATCTCGTCGAGCGCCTTCTGCTTGATCTCGGGCTTGTCCCACTCGGCGGGATTGAAGTTGTCGCCAAGCATGTTCTCCGCCTGGCGGCGGAAGCGCTGCAGTTCGCGCTGGAATTCCTCGAGGGGAATGTCGTCACCGTCGACCTTGGCCACGATCACGCGGCGCGCGGCGTTGATGTAGCTCTCCACGCCCCACAGGATGAAGGTGAGCGAGATCAGGCCGATGATGACCGCGACGATCAGCCCTTGAGTTCGATCACGGATGGTTTGCAGCATGGAGAAGAATCCTCTGCTCTAGCGCGCGCAGCGTGGACTTTTTTGCGTCCCAAAAGCAGCGGGCGCACCCTTGGGTGCGCCCGGCTTTACGATCCATCGAATTTGGCGGAGTGGACGGGACTCGAACCCGCGACCCCCGGCGTGACAGGCCGGTATTCTAACCAACTGAACTACCACTCCGATGGTTTTGCGCTGGTAGGTGCTGAGGGGATCGAACCCACGACCTTCGCCTTGTAAGGGCGACGCTCTCCCAGCTGAGCTAAGCACCCAGTTCCGTATTCTGGGAAGGGCGCTAGTTTACGGCATCCTTGAGGGCTTTTCCAGGTTTGAAGCCAGGAACTTTGGCTGCCTTGATGTCGATCGCCTCGCCGGTCTGCGGGTTGCGGCCCACGCGCGCAGCGCGACCGCGAACCGTGAACGTACCGAAGCCCACGAGGTTCACCTGCTCGTCTTTCTTGAGAGCGGCGGTGATGTTGTCGAACACCGCATCGACCGCGCGCGTGGCGGACGCCTTGGAGATATCCGCGGCGGTGGCCACGGCGTCTATGAGTTCCGCTTTGTTCATCGCGCGTCCCCTCGTGCCTGCGTGTAGATGATCATCGGCTGCGGCTTGTTCGGCGGCGCGCTGATGCTTGTTGTTCGTGAGCCCCGCGCGATGTCGCGCGGGGGCGCCGTTATATCAACCGGCCGAGAGAACCGTCAAGCGAGCCGGTACGAAGTTGACCCGGCTCGTGACGACGTTCTCAGTGCCGTCGCAGCACGTCGCTGTCGTCCTCGGCCGCAGGCGGCTCCTTGGCCGTCGGCGTAGCGCTGTCCTCCACCGGCAGAGGCTCGGGCATACGCTGCAGCGCGAGTTCGAACACCTCGTCGATCCACCGCACTGGCTTGATGTCGAGTTCCTGCACGATGTTCGCCGGGATCTCGCTCAGCTCGCGCTCGTTCTCCTTCGGGATCACGACCTGCTTGATGCCACCGCGCAGCGCGGCCAGCAGCTTCTCCTTCAAGCCGCCGATCGGCAGCACTTCGCCGCGCAGGGTGATCTCACCGGTCATCGCCACGCTGGCCTTGACCTGGATGCCCGTGAGCGCGGACACCATCGCGGTGCACATGCCGACACCGGCGCTCGGGCCGTCCTTCGGCGTAGCGCCTTCCGGCACGTGGAAGTGGATGTCATTGGTGGCGTAGAAGTCGGGCCTGATACCGAGCGAGCGTGCGCGGCTGCGCACCACCGTCATCGCCGCCTTGATTGACTCCTGCATCACGTCGCCCAGTCTGCCGGTGTAAATCTCCTTGCCCTTGCCCGGGATCGCCACGGCTTCGATGGTGAGCAGGTCGCCACCGACCTCTGTCCAGGCGAGCCCGGTCACTTGGCCGACGCGATCCTTTTCGTCCGCCAGGCCGAAGCGGAACTTCTTCACGCCGAGGAATTTCTCCAGCACCTTGGGTGTGACGGTGACCGACTTGGTGGCGGGCTTCTGCAGGATGCCCTTCACCACCTTGCGGCAGATGGTCGCCATCTCGCGCTCGAGATTGCGCACGCCGGCCTCGCGCGTGTAGTAGCGGATCACGTCGCGTATCGCGCCCTCGTTGATCTTGACCTCGTCGGACTTGAGCCCGGCGTTCTCGATCTGCTTCGGGATGAGGTACTTCTGCGCGATGCTGACCTTCTCATCTTCGGTGTAGCCGGAGATGCGGATGACCTCCATACGGTCGAGCAGCGGGGCGGGAATGTTCAGGCTGTTGGCGGTAGTCACGAACATCACCTCGGACAGGTCGTAATCGACCTCGAGGTAGTGATCTGCGAAGGAATTGTTCTGCTCCGGGTCCAGCACCTCGAGCAGCGCCGACGCCGGGTCGCCGCGAAAATCCATCGCCATCTTGTCGACCTCGTCGAGCAGGAACAGCGGATTGCGCGTGCCGACCTTGGCCATGTTCTGCAGGATCTTGCCCGGCAGAGAACCGACGTAAGTGCGGCGATGGCCGCGAATCTCGGCCTCATCGCGCACGCCGCCCAGCGACATGCGCACGAACTTGCGATTGGTGGCGCGCGCGATGGAACGGCCGAGCGAGGTCTTGCCCACGCCGGGCGGACCCACCAGGCAAAGTATCGGGCCCTTCATCTTGTTCACGCGTTGCTGTACGGCCAGGTACTCGAGGATGCGTTCCTTGACCTTCTCCAGGCCGAAGTGATCGGAGTCGAGGATCTCCTCGGCCCGATTCAGATCGCGACTCGTCTTGGAGCGCTTCTTCCACGGCACCGAGACTATCCAGTCGATGTAGTTGCGCACCACCGTCGCCTCGGCGGACATGGGCGACATCATGCGCAGCTTCTTCAGCTCCGCCTCGGCCTTGTCACGAGCCTCCTTGGGCATGCCGGCGCGGGCGATCTTCTTGCCCAGTTCCTCGAACTCGTTGACGCCGTCCTCGCTCTGGCCAAGCTCGTTCTGAATGGCCTTCATCTGCTCATTCAGGTAGTACTCGCGCTGGCTCTTCTCCATCTGCTTCTTGACGCGACCGCGCAGGCGCTTCTCCACCTGCAGCAGGTCAATCTCGGTCTCCATCAGGTGGATCAAGTGCTCGAGGCGCTCGCGCAGCGGAATGATCTCGAGCACCTGCTGCTTGTCCTGGATCTTGATCGCCATGTGCGCGGCGATCGTGTCGGCCAGGCGCGATGGGTCGTCGATGCTGGACAGGGAGGAGATGATCTCCGGCGGCACCTTCTTGTTCAGCTTCACGTACTGCTCGAACTGGCTCATCAGCGAGCGGCTCAGCACCTCGCCCTCGCGTCCACTCACCTCCTCGCTGTCGATCATCTCGCAGCTCGCGGCGTACAGATCGTCGGTCTCGACGAAGGCCTCGATGCGCGCGCGCTGCACACCCTCGACCAGCACCTTGATGGTGCCATCGGGCAATTTCAGCAACTGCAGGATATTGGAGACGGTGCCGACGGTATGAATGTCGCCCGGCTGCGGATTGTCGTCGCCGGCGCTCTTCTGCGCGACGAGCAGGATCTGCTTGCCGTCCTCCATCGCGCGCTCCAGCGCCCGAATGGACTTCTCGCGGCCGACGAAGAGCGGGATCACCATGTGCGGGTACACCACGACGTCGCGCAGCGGCAGCACGGCCAACACGTTGCTGGATTCGGTCATGTCTCAGTAACTCCTGCAAATGCCACACACGGCATATACGCCGGTGGGTGGCAGGATCGATGATAAATCTGTGCAGAAAGGGGGCCGGATGGTCCCCATGGGCGAGGGCTGAGAAGAATCGCGGGCAGCCAGCGCGACCGTGTGTCGCGCCCGGTGAGCAGAGCCGGCAAGGGGGCCAGACTTAATCTGGCGCCGCCTTGGAGATTTCCGCGCTTTCGTAGATGACAAGAGGTTTCGACTCGCCCTTGATCGCGCCCTCGTCCACCACCACCTTGGTGGCGTTCTTGAGCGACGGAAGTTCATACATGGTGTCGAGCAGGCTTTGTTCAAGGATCGAGCGCAGTCCGCGCGCGCCGGTCTTGCGCTCGACCGCCCGCTGCGCCACGGCGCGCAGGGCATCCTCGCGGAATTCCAACGTGCAGGACTCCATCTCGAACAGCTTGCCGTACTGCTTGGTGAGCGCATTCTTGGGCTCGACCAGGATCTGGATGAGTTGTTCCTCGTCGAGCTCATCGAGCACCGCCAGCACCGGCAGACGGCCGACGAATTCGGGGATCAGACCGTACTTGATCAGATCCTCGGGCTCGACCGAGTGCAGCAGCTCGCTGGAAGTCTTCTTGTCCGCCTTGCTCTTGACCTCGGCGGAGAAGCCGATGCCGCCCTTCTCGGAGCGGTCGCGGATGATCTTGTCGAGCCCCGCGAAAGCGCCGCCGCAGATGAACAGGATGTTCGACGTGTCGACCTGCAGAAACTCCTGCTGCGGATGCTTGCGCCCACCCTGCGGCGGCACCGAGGCCACCGTGCCTTCGATGAGCTTGAGCAGCGCCTGCTGCACGCCTTCGCCCGACACGTCGCGCGTGATGGACGGGTTGTCGGATTTGCGCGAGATCTTGTCGATCTCATCGATGTAGACGATGCCGGTCTGCGCCTTCTCGACGTCGTAGTCGCACTTCTGCAGCAGCTTCTGGATGATGTTCTCCACATCCTCGCCGACGTAGCCCGCCTCGGTGAGAGTGGTGGCGTCCGCGATGGTGAAGGGCACGTTCAGAAGTCGCGCGAGGGTCTCGGCCAGCAGGGTCTTGCCACTACCGGTCGGCCCGACCAGGAGCACGTTGCTCTTGGCCAGTTCTACGTCATTCTGCTTGACCCGTGTCTCCAGCCGCTTGTAGTGGTTGTACACCGCGACCGCGAGAATCTTCTTCGCGTGCTGCTGGCCGATGACGTACTCGTCGAGGATGTTCTTGATCTCGCGCGGGATCGGCAGCTTGCTGCCATGCCCGCCCGGGCTCTTCTCCTGGATCTCCTCACGGATGATGTCGTTGCACAGCTCCACGCACTCATCGCAGATGAACACCGACGGACCAGCGATCAGCTTGCGGACTTCGTGCTGGCTCTTGCCGCAGAACGAACAGTACAGCAGCCGATCGCCATCACCCTTGGAGTTCTTGCCATCGCTCATTCAGGTAAACCTCGAAGAAGAAGGCTCGCGCAGATCACCGGTCGCTGCCGGTCAGGGACTCGCGCTTGCTCAGCACGGCATCAATGATGCCATAAGTCGCCGCCTCGTCAGCGCTCATGAAACGATCGCGGTCGGTGTCGGCGGCGATCTTCTCCAGCGGCTGGCCGGTGTGGAAGGCCAGGATATCGTTCAGGCGATCCCGCGCCTTGAGGATTTCGCGCGCGTGGATGTCGAAATCCGACGCCTGCCCCTGAAAACCGCCGAGCGGCTGATGGATCATGACCCGCGAATGGGGCAGGCAGTAACGCTTCTTGGCGGCGCCGCCGGCCAGCAACAGGGCGCCCATGCTGGCCGCCTGCCCGATGCACATGGTGCTGACGTCGGGCTTGATGAACTGCATGGTGTCGTAGATCGCCAGACCTGCCGACACCGAGCCACCCGGCGAATTGATGTAGAAGTGGATGTCCTTGTCGGGGTTCTCCGACTCCAGGAACAGGAGCTGGGCCACGATGACGTTCGCCACGTAGTCCTCGACCGGCCCCACCAGGAAGATCACCCGCTCCTTGAGCAGCCGCGAGTAGATGTCGTACGCGCGTTCACCGCGCGCCGACTGCTCGACCACCATCGGCACCAGATTCAGCGCCCGCGGTGCCTGGTAGCCCATGCGAAAATCGGAATGTTCCATCGACATCAATTACTTGCCTCAAGTACTGTCGCCAGTCTGCACCGGATTCATCAAAGCGTCAAACGAGACCGCCTGCTCACTCACCTGGGCGCGCGAGGCAATCCAGTTGACCGCTTCGTCCTCCAGGCACATGCCTTCGATCTGTTGCAGTTGCTGCGGATTTTCGTAGTACCACTTGACCACGGCCGCCGGATCTTCGTAGCTCGAGGCCATGCCCTCGATGGTCTGGCGCACCTTGGCCGGGTCGGCGCGCAGTTCGGCCCGTTTGACGATCTCGGCCATGATGAGTCCGAGCTTGACCCGCTTCTGCGCCTGGGTCTGCACGGAGTTCTCAAATTCGGCCATCGCGTTCTGCGGGTTCAGGCCACGCATGGCCATTTCCCGCCCGACCTGCTGCCGCAGGCGCTGGGACTCGGCGCGCACCAGGGTGCTCGGCACTTCGAAGTCGTTGGCCTCGGCGACCTTGTCCAGCACTTCGGAGGTGAACTGGTTGCGCAGCGCCCGCTCGCGCTCCTTCTCCATGTTCTGGCGCACTTCTGCGCGAAAGGCCTCGACCCCGCCCTCCTTGACGCCGAACTTCTCGATGAAGGCATCGTTGATCTCCGGCAGCACCGCCTCGGACACCTTGTTGACGGTGATCTCGAAACGCACCGGCTTGCCCGCCAGGTGGGCGGCGCGGTACTGCTCGGGGAAGCGCAGGTCCAAGGTGGCCTTGTCGCCGGCCGACTTGCCGATGAGCCCCGCCTCGAAACCTTCGATCATCGAGCCGCTGCCGAGCTGGACGTTGAAGCCCTCACCCTTGCCGCCCTCGAAGACCTCGCCGTCGATGCTGCCGACGAAATCGATGTTCAGCTGGTCGCCGTCGGCCGCCGCGCGCTCCACCGCCAGCCATTCCTTGTGCTGTTCGCGGAGGCGGGCAATCATCGCGTCGATGTCGGCGTCGCCGATATCGCAGCTGCGGCGGGTAAGCGCGAGCGCTTCGACCGGCTTGAGTTCGATTTCCGGGAACACCTCGAACACCGCCGTGTAGCGCAGACCTGCGCCGACCGAGGTGTCCACCGAGTCGATGTTGGGCTGACCCGCGGGGCGCAGATCCTGCTTGTTCATCGCCTCGCCGAAGCTCGACTGCAGGAGTTCGCCCACCACTTCGTCACGCACCCGCGTGCCAAACTGCTGGCGCACCACCTTGAGCGGCGCCTTGCCCTGCCGAAAACCCGGAATGCGGGCCGTGCGGGACAGCTTCTCCAGTCGCGTCTGGACTTCGTTCGCGATCCGGTCCTCGGGAATCTCGACCGTCATGCGACGCTCGAGGGTGCTCGAATTTTCTACCGATATGTGCATTTGAAGCGGATTGCCGATAAGCGTGCCGATACCGTGGCCGGAGGGGGCGCGCCGGCGAGGTCGGACCTGGTGTTGTAAATTGGTGCGAAAGGAGAGGCTCGAACTCTCACGGGTTGCCCCACTGGTACCTAAAACCAGCGCGTCTACCGATTCCGCCACTTTCGCCCGGTTTGCTTCGCATGGAACGCTTCGACGGACGCGACGAGAAGGACTGCTGGCGGCCGGCGCCGAGACGATGCCGTACCGCAGGCCACGCAGACCCGGCCGGGCGCGGCGGCGATCGCTGTGCGGCCGGTATTATAGGAGCAGGCATGGCGACTTGATAGCCCTGGCCGAGGCCCTGCGCCGACGCTCGCTGCTATACTGCCGATGCCTGCGCTCGAGGTCGAAACACTTTAGGTTTTAGGGAGATAGCTTCGATGCGAAAACTCATCGCCGGAACCCTGCTGGCGCTGTCGCTGGCCGCGGCACCGGTCTTCGCCGCGATCACCGTCAGCGAGTGCGTGGACGCCGAGGGACGCTCGTCGTTCAGCGACCGCTGCCCCGCCGGCACGACCAAGAAGGCCGACCGCACTATTCGAGGCGTGTCGGTCAACAAGCCGAAGACCGTGGCCGACATCGCGGCCGACAACCCGGTGCTGCTCTACACCGTGCCCAATTGCGACGCTTGCGACCTGGTACGCGCGGCACTGAGCAGCCGCGGGGTGCCGGTGACGGAAAAGAACGTCCAGGACAACGCCGCCAACCAGGACGAACTCAAGACCCGTACCGGCAACATGACGGTGCCGACCATGACCGTCGGCACCGCCGTGCTCACCGGCTACAACCGCTCGGCCATCGACAATGCGCTGAACCAGGCCGGCTACCCGCCGCCGCCGGCCCCTGGCGCGCCGACCGCGGCCCGCTAGACCGATGTTCGAGACCTCCGAGGCCGCCGAGGCCGCCTTCTATGCGGCCTTCGCGCGCGGACGTCTCGACGAGATGATGCAGGTGTGGGCGCCCGCCGCGGACATCGTCTGCATTCACCCCGGCGGTCCGCGCTTGTGCGGCGTTGACGAGGTGCGCCTGAGTTGGCGACACATCCTCGCCGACAGCACGCCCCGCGCCTTCGATCTGCGTGGTCTGCAGGTGCTGGACGGCGGCGACCAGCGCATCCATCTGCTGGAAGAGAACATCCGCGTACCGGGCACCACCTTCGCCGCGCCACCGGTGCTGGCGACCAATGTCTACCGGCGCGCCAGCGAGGGCTGGCGCATGGTGCTCCACCATGCGAGCGTCTCGCCCGCCGCGCTGGTTGCGCCGCGTCCCGCCCCGAGCGGCGCCGCCCCGCCCCGCCGCCTGCACTGAGGACTCAAGTTCGCTCCGTCGCCGGCCGCTGACGCTTCGAGTCTCCTCAACGGACCCCGGAGCACATGTCCCAGAGCCAATCCCCCGTACTGCCGGAACGCATCGGCCGCTATCACGTCGAGCGCCTGCTCGGGCGCGGCGGCGAAGGCGTGGTGCTGCTCGCGCGCGACACCGAACTCGAGCGCCTGGTCGCGATCAAGCTGCTGAAGCCCAGCGTCAGCGACGACGAGGTGGTGCTGGCCGGTGAAGCGCGCATCGTCAGCCGCCTGCAGCACCCGAACGTGGTGACTCTGCACGACATCGGCACCTATCACCGCATGAGCTACCTGGTATTCGAGTACATCGACGGCGAGTCGCTGCGCGCGCGCATCGATCGGGCCGGCGCGGTGCCCTTCGCCGAATCGGTGGTACTGATGAGCCAGATTCTCGCTGGCGTCGCCTACCTGCACGAAAACGACATCGTGCATCGCGATCTCAGCCCGTCCAACATCCTGCTGACCGGTGACGGCGTACCCAAGGTCACCGACTTCGGCCTGTCCGTGCTGCGCCAGGTGGCGCAGGACAACGCCGAGGTGACCGGCACACTGCGCTACATGTCGCCCGAGCCCTTCATGCACCTGCCGAGCGGCCCCCATTCCGACGTCTACATGCTGGCCAGCATCTTCTTCGAGATGCTGACCGGCAGGCGACGCTTCGACCAGGCCTCGCCCGGCGCGATCATCGAGGCCATTCTCCAGGAGCCGTCCATAGCCCCGGCGTCCCTCGGCATGGCGCTGGACGAGCGCATTCTCGAGGTGCTCGAGACCGCCTCGGCGCTGGACACCACCAAGCGCTACCGCCATGCCCGCGCGATGAAGAACGCGCTCGATCGCTTCCGCCTGCCGCGCGGCGGCAACGAGGGCCCCGCGCACGCCGAGCACGGCACCGTCGACTTCCTGATGCGCCGCATGACGGTGAAGAAGGGCTTCTCCGCCCTCTCGCAACACATCAGCGAGCTGCTGGACCTGACCTCGGATGATTCCCAGGCGCCCGCCAGCCGGCTGGTGAATATCATCGCCAAGGACATCACCCTCACCCAGCGCGTGCTGACCATGGCCAACTCGGCGTTCTTCGGCAAGACCGAAGTCACCGCGCTGGCGCGTGCCATAAGCATGCTCGGCGTCGAACAGGTGCGCATGTGCGTCACCAGCGCGCTGCTCGAGAACGAGTTCGAACTTGGCACGCCAGAGCTGCGCGTCTCGCTCTTGCGCTCGTTCCATACCGCGGTGCTGGCGCGCGGCCTGTGCGAACTATGGAACGCGGGGAATCGCGCCGACGCCTTCACCTGCGGCCTGTTCCACGACCTCGGGCGCACGCTGGCCATCCACTATTTCCCGGAGGAATACGCCGCGATCCTCGCCCGCGCCGAGCGACTGCACGGCGACGAACTCACCGAATCTCGCGTGGTGCTCGGCGTCGCCTACCACGAACTCGGTGCCGGCATCGGCGCGCGCTGGAAGTTCTCCGAAACCATCATTGCCGCGATGCGCCCCCTGCCCCGCGGCGCGGTGCCCGCGCCACAGTCGGCGCCCGAGCGCATCCAGGCCTGCGCCGCCGCCGCCGGCGCGCTCAGCCGCGTGGTGGCGGAAGCGGAAGACCAGGCGGCGCGGGACGCGGCGCTGGCGGAATTGGCCGAGCGTCTGAGTCCGGCCTTCGAACTAGAGGCGGGGCAGTTCGACGCGCTGCTGCCCGAGGCGGCCCAGCTGACCCGCCAGTACGCCCGGCTGCTGAAGCTGACGCCCGAGATTCATCCCGCCTGCGCACGTCTGACCGAGGTCATCGCGCTGGCCGGAGCGGCCTGAGCGAGGCGATGATCAGATGGCCGAGCAGGACAAGCCGACGGGGGAGAAGGTCTACCGGGTGGTGTGCGTGGGCGCCCCGTCAGCGACTGTGCCGGGGGTCGCCGGCGCGGCTTTGGCGCCGCGCACGCGCGTGATCAGGATGTGCGCCGAGGCGCTGGTACCGACCTCGCCCCCGGCAGAGCGGTCCTAGCTGGCGTTGCTCGCCCGGCGCCGACGCCAGAGCAGCGCGACGCCCGCAAGCTGGGCGTAGATGGCCGCCGGCAGCGGCACCGTCGCAGTGGCGGTATTGACCGTCACGGACCAGTTGTCGATGCCGGACACCCGCGTGTTGGAACTGCCGTTGGCACGGAAGAAGCCGAAGGTGATAGCGGCGCCACTGGCGCTGAAATCGGGATGCAGGTTCACGTCCGCGATGGTCGAGAAATCTTCCGCGCTCAACCCGGCGAAAGTTACGGCGACCGAGGGCGGGGTGAGCATGCTGGTCATCAGCGGGCCCCAGTCAGCACCGTTGGTGTAGGCCGCCGTGTTGGTGATGTACAAGACACCGTTCTGGCGCAAGGCCATGCCGCCCGCCTGGTGGTTGCCGCCACCGACGAAGAACTTGGCATCCTCGTCGTAATCGATGCTGGCGATCGCGCCCTCGAGCGCAGGCGTGTAGACGGCAGTGGTCTTGAGATACACGCCATAGACAGACTCGCCCGGGTCCGTGACGTTGGTGATGGAAAAATAGGAGTTCGGGTTGCCGCCGCTGGTGACGCGGGCCGCGGCCGACGTCCCGTCACCGACGGTGATGGTCGTCCAGTTGTCGGCGAAACTGCCGTCGGCGAAGGTTGCGGCCTGGCTGAGGCTGCTGGCGAAGGTGAATACCAAGCCGGCGAGCACGGCAAGCGAAGTAGTCGCGCGAGGCGCGACCCGAAGGGCGAAGGCTGGCAAAGTGCGAATCTCCTGCACGGGTCTGGGTGTGGAGCCCGGCGCCACCCTGGGTGGGGGGCGGCGCTACGGCGTCGCTAGGATAACCACTGTCGAGTAGGTAATGTCCGACCGACGGTGCCGACCCAGCGCTGCGGTGCGGAAAGTGTGCGCAATTCCACACTTCGTGCCGGCCTGCTCCCCGTCATCCCGCCGCGGCCAGCGCCTGCCTGAGCTTGTACTTCAGGATCTTGCCGCCCACCGTAGTGGGAAACTCGTCCAGCAGCACGATGCGCTTCGGGGTCTCGAAGCCGGCCAGGCGCTCGCGCGCGAAGGCGATCACCGCCTGCTCGTCGAACTCGCCCGGACGCGTGGGAATCACGCAGGCGGTGACCGCCTCGCCCCAGCGCTCGTCCGGCATGCCTATCACCGCCGCCCGCGCCACCTGCGGGTGCTGCTGCAGCACCGCTTCAACGCGGATGCTGGACACGTTCTCGCCGCCCGACTTCACGATGTCCTTGTAGCGATCGACCATCAGCCGCACGTCGTCGTCGTGGTAGACGAAGCTGTCTCCGGAGTGGAACCAGCCGCCGGCAAACGCCTCCGCGGTGGCCTTCTCATCGCGGTAATAGCCCGAGAACATGGCGGGCGAGCGGTAGACCGCCTCGCCCTGCACGCCGGGGTGTCCACGCAGGTCGTGGCCGTCCCCGTCCATCACGGTGGACGCCAGCAGCGGGCTCGGCTTGCCCACGTGATTCACCGCCGGCGCCTCGCGTAGGTACATGCCGACGTTGCGATCGATGTGGAAGCGGTGGCAGACCACCGCCTCGGTCTGGCCAATGATTTCGTAGACCTTGAGCCCAGGCCGGCACAAGCGCCGAAAGGCGGCCAGCGAACCGGGCGATAGCGGTGCCCAGCCGAAGTACATCACCGTCAGGCTGTCGAGGTCGTAGGCGAAGGGGGTCTCGTGCACGGCGCGGATCAGGCTCTCGACGAACTGCGGCGAACCGCCGAACAGGCAGGTGACGCGCTCGCGGGTGATGGTCTCGGCCATCGCCGGGCCCTCGGGCTTGCGCCCGACCACCGCCGTGCCGCCGACGATCAGGGCAGCGAAGATGCAGGCGTGGTCGCCGATGTGGAACACCATGGGCGTGAAAGTGGCGTGGCGCAGATCGCTCTCGTGATCGAGCCCGCGGGTGATGGTGACCGCATGCGCGTAGGCCGTCATGTAGGTATAGGTGTGTGAGATCATCACCGCCTTGGGTCGCGCGGTGGTGCCGGAGGTGAAGAGGATCTCCCAGATGTCGTCACCATGGATGCGCACGTCTGGCTCGCCGTCGCTCGCGCCGGCGAGAAAGTCCTCGAAGCCCGGCACCGGGTAGTCGGCGCGCGGACCGATGGCGACCAGCGGTTCGATGCCACGTGCCGCGAGACTCGCGCCGAGCTTGTCCCATTGCGCCTGGTCGACGATGGCATACTTCGCTTCGACGTGCTGGAGGCAGTCGGCGATCACGTCCGGGGCCATCATGACATTGATCGGCGCGGCCACCAGGCCGGCCTTCGCGATGCCGATCTTGGCGAGCCAGGCCTCGCCCGAGTTGTCGCACAGCATGGCGATGCGCGTGGCGGGCGGCAGTCCGCGCGCGAGCAGGGCGTTGGCGACGCGGTTGATGACCGCATTGGCCTCGGCATAGGTCACGCGCGCGTAGCGCGGGTCGACCGTGCAGTCGGCGGTCATGATCAGCGCGAGCTTGTGTGGCTCGCTCCAGGTCACGCGTTCGATGATGTCGCCGACCGCCACTCGGTTCCAGCGGTCGTCGTTGCGGCGGTGGCGGAAATTCTCGACGTCGAAGCTCATCGCTGGCTGTCCTTCGGTGGGTTGACGAACGCACGGGCGGGAGCGGTGGCAACGCGCGCGCGGCGCTAGCATCTCCGCAGCCCCCTTCGAGTTCAACCCGCGCGCCGCCGGACCGCGCCGCGCCCACCCACATGGGGAGGTGAATCCCGCCTATCCCTTGGAGGTCTCGGCTGCCGCTCCTTCGTCGTATAGTGCCGACGACAATCGCTCATCCACCAGGCAGGAGACGCACGATGAACGCGGAACAAGTGGTCAACGATTTCATGGCGGCCTTCGATCGCAAGGACCTGGACGCGGCGCTCGCGCTGGTCACGGACGACTGCTACTACGACAACGTCCCACTCGGTGACATGCGTGGGCGTGACAAGATGCGGGAGTTCCTCGCGCCGATCATGGGCGGCACGGACCCGGTCAAGTTCGAGGTGCTGCGCCAGGCCGCGAGCGGCAAGGTGGTGATGAACGAACGCATCGACCGCTTCGTCATGAACGGCAAACAGGTGGCGCTGCCGGTGAGCGGCGTGTTCGAGGTCACGGACGGCAGGATCAGCTTCTGGCGCGACTACTTCGACAACGGCATGTTCATGAAGGCCTTGAAGGGCGAGTGAGCGGGACGGCCGCGAGGACACCGGCGATGGACTACCAGACGCTGCGGGTGGAGAAGGAAGGCGCGCTCGACTGGCTGATCTTCAATCGGCCCGACGCGCTGAACGCGCTCAGCCGGCGCATGGTGGCCGAGCTGCATCACTACTTCGACAGCCTCGCCGACAATCACGCCGTGCGGGTGGTGGCGATCCGAGGCGAGGGCCGCGCGTTCTGCGCGGGCCTCGACATGAAGGATCCTGACCGCAATCCACTGCGCAACACCGACGAAGGCATGGTCAGCCAGCGGCGCTTTTCCGGCCTGGTGATGAAGATGCGCCGCGCGCCGCAACCGATGATCGGCCTGCTGCACGGCTTTGCCGCGGGCGGCGGCTTCTCGCTGGCGCTGGGCTGCGACGTGCGCATCGCCGCGGAAGGCACCAAGATGAACTGCGCCTTCATCAAGATCGGGTTGTCGGGCTGCGAGATGGGATCGAGCTATCACCTGCCGCGCCTGATCGGCACGTCGAACGCCGCCGAACTGCTCTATACAGGCCGTTTCGTCGACGCCGCGCGGGCGCTGCGCATCGGCCTGGTCAGTGACGTGGTACCGGCCGACGAACTCATCGCCACCGGCCGCGCGCTCGCCGCGGACATGCTCGCCACCGCACCGCTTGGTCTGCGTCTCACCAAGGAGGCGTTCTGGGCCAATGTCGATGCCCAGGGGCTGGACACGGCGGTGGCCCTGGAAGACCGCAACCAGATCCTGACCGTCGCCAACGGCGACCTGGACGAAGGCATCGCCGCCTTCCTCGGCAAGCGCCCGCCCCGCTGGCGGGGCGGCGCGGACTGAGCGTCGACCCCGGTCGCGATTCGACCTGGGCCGCGCTCGCGGCTCAATCCTTCTGGTCGCGCACCTGGTCCGCCTGGTCCTCCATCGCATCGGCCTGGCCCTCGGTCTGATCGCGCACCGCGTCGGCCGCGTGATCGGCGTCGCGATCCTCGAGCGCGTCGGCCTGGGTCTCCCCCGAGTCACGTACCGCGTCCGCGCGGTTCTCGAGGGTGTCGGCGCGATTCTCCAGCGCCTGTTCGCGCTGCTCCTCCTGCCGCGAGTCGCAGGCGCCGAGCAGCAGGCCGAGGCCAAGGACGGTCAAACTGTAGGCAATGGGTTTCATCGCTGGATTCTCCAATGTCTGGTCCGTCGCGAGCCGCGGAACAATTTAGGGCTTGGACGTGCAAGATTTTCACGCCGGCCACTCGCGGAGGCGTGCGGACTGTGTAACTGCAGTTCGCGCCCCGGCCTTGCGCAGACAGGAGCAACGCACGTGCCAGGGCCGTCGCGCGCGACGCGCGAGCGAGGTAGATGAGGCGATGAACTGCGCCGCGGGGCGCGGCGATCAGGTATCCAGGAAGGAGAAGATGGTGGGCCGTGTAGGAATCGAACCTACAACCAACTGATTAAGAGTCAGCTGCTCTACCAATTGAGCTAACGGCCCTAGCGAATGGGGTGGACGATGGGAATCGAACCCACGACCACAGAAGCCACAATCCTGCGCTCTACCAACTGAGCTACGTCCACCATTGCACTAGCAAGCACAAAATGCGCGAGCCGCATGGCCTGCGCCCTTTCTGCTTGGCACTGTCCTGGATGGCGCGCCTGGCAGGATTCGAACCTGCTACCCTCGGCTTAGAAGGCCGATGCTCTATCCGATTGAGCTACAGGCGCCGTGACCGACCTGTGCACAAACTTCCAGTGCGACCTCCTGTCCCGTCGTGATGCTGGCAAGCGCTGGCGCCGCGGGAGTGGTCGGGGCAGAGGGATTCGAACCCCCGACCCCCTGCTCCCAAAGCAGGTGCGCTACCAGACTGCGCTATGCCCCGGGGTCGCGGGCCAACCCTGCCCGACGGGAGGCGCGATGATACGCAGGCCCTCCGACATGGTCAATGCGCGCCGCGCGGCGCATAGCCCGGGCGACCGGTGATGGCTTGCGCCCTCGGCGAGCTTCGCGGCACCATGCCCGCCGGCGCGCCGCCACCGGCCGCAGCGTCCCTGGGCCGCGCGCAGGCCGCGCGGCATGTTCATCCTCTCTGCCCTCGCGCGCCGCGCTGGAGATCCCCATGCCGACCACCGTCAAGCTGACCACCACCTTGGGTGACATCACTCTCGAACTCGATGCCGACAAGGCCCCGGAAACGACCCGTAACTTCCTCGCCTACGTCGAGAGCGGCCATTACGACGGCACGATCTTCCACCGCGTGATCAACGGCTTCATGATCCAGGGCGGCGGCATGGACCGCGCCATGAAGCAGAAGCCGACGAACGCGCCAATCAAGAACGAGGCGACCAATGGCCTCGTCAACGACACCGGCACCATCGCCATGGCGCGCACCTCCGACCCGCACTCCGCCACCGCGCAGTTCTTCATCAACGTGAAGGACAACGATTTCCTGAACCACACCAGTCCCACCGGCAGCGGCTGGGGCTACTGCGTGTTCGGCAAGGTGACGGACGGCATGGACACGGTGAACGCCATCAAGGGCGTGAAGACCGGCTCCCACGGTCCACACCAGGACGTGCCCAGCGAGCCGGTGGAGATCCTGAGCGCGAAGGTCGTCCCGGCCTGAGCGCCGCGCCGCGGGCACGATGGCGACGCTGTTCGTCTCCGACCTGCACCTGTCGGCCTCGCGTCCCGCGCAGCTCGAACGCTTTCTCGTATTCCTCGCCTGCGCGCGCGCGCGCGCGCAGGCGCTCTACATCCTGGGCGACCTGTTCGAGGTCTGGCTCGGCGACGACGACGACACGCCGCCCCATGCCGAAGTGATCGCCGCCCTCGCCGCACTCACGGAGGCTGGCGTGGCGCTCCACGTCGGCCATGGCAACCGTGATTTCCTGTTCGGTCCACGCTTCGCCGCCGCCACCGGCGCGCGACTGCTGGACGACTACGCGCGCATCGACCTGTACGGCGTACCCACCCTGCTGACCCACGGCGACCTGCTGTGCACGCGGGACGTCAAGTACCAGCGCTTTCGCCGCGTCGTGCGCCATCCGCTCACCCGTCGCGGCTTTCTCGCCACGCCGCTCGCCTGGCGCCAGCGCATCGCGCAGCGCACGCGGGCCGGCACCGTGGCGTCCACCGCGCGCAAGGCCGCGGCGGTGATGGACGTCGAGGAGAGCAGCGTCGCGCAAGTCATGGCCGAGCAGGACGTGCGGCTCCTGATACACGGTCACACCCATCGGCCGGCGATCCACGACTACCCCGACGGACGCCGGCGCATCGTGCTCGGCGACTGGTACGAACAGGATCATCTGCTGGCCTACGACCACGACGGTCCGCGCGTGCTGCGAGTGGCGGACTACCTCGCCGGCGGCGCGCCCTGAGTCACAACAGCGCGATGAGCGCGAGCAGCGCCAGCCACACGTTCAACGTGCGCCCGACCAGCGCCTCCATCTGGTCCACCCGTCGCCGCGCCGTCGCCTCTTCGGGGCCTTGCTCGACGCGCCCATAGTCGGTCGCCGCGAGCGCGGACCGCGCCACCAGCCGCGCGCTGGCGCCCCAGGCAAAGAAGCCCGCGGCGGCCGCGCCCTCCAGGACCGGCACCAGGGTGCCGGCGACACCCAGGCACAGCGCCGTGACCCGCGCCGGCACGAAGGCCAGCGCCTCGTGGACGCGTGCCACGTGCCGCGCGACGTCGGCCGGCACTTCGGGCGCGTGCTCGAGGCTGACGGCGAGCCGGTAGGCCAGCACGCCCACCGGACCGGCGACGAAGAACACCGCGAGCGGCGCGAACCAGGCGCGCTCCGCGGCCAGCGCGATGGCGGCCAGTTCACCGCGACAGGCATCGAAGCCGGCGTCGTCGCTGGGCGGTCCGAGATCGATGCCCGCGGTGGTGGCGGTGAAGGCCGGCGCCTCGCTTGCCGCATCGCCAGCGGCTGCTCGGTACTCCACGATCTCGCGCTTCAGATCGGTCGGTCCCAGCATCCACACCAGCAGCCCGAGGCTCGCCAGGTGATGCAGCAGCCGCGCGTGCTCCCACAGCCAGCCGAACACGAGACTCGCGGCCAGCAATGGCAGTCCGAGCAGCAGCAAAGCACCGAGCCAGCCGCGATGGAGCGCGGTGCCGGCGCAGGCGGCGCCGAACCTGCGGGCCCACGCCGCGCTCCAGTGCGGCGAGCGCAGGCGCACCACGCTCGCGAGCGAGAACTCGATGACGACCGCGGCGAGCACCAGCAGGAAATTCATCGCGGCAGGCCGCGGCGCGCGCGCGCCCAGTCGAAACACGGACCGGGATCGGTCTTGCGTCCCGGCGCCACGTCGCTGTGTCCCACCACGCGCTCGCGGCCGAGGGTCGGCAGGCGCGCGAAGAGTTCCGCCAGCAGGCTCGCCAGCGTCGCGTACTGCGCGTCTTCAAAGGGACGCGTGTCACAGCCTTCGAGTTCGATGCCGATCGAGAAATCGTTGCAGCGCTCGCGACCCTGCCAGCGCGACACGCCGGCATGCCAGGCGCGCGCTTCGAGCGCCACGAACTGGGTCAGCGCGCCGACACGGTCGATGACGAAGTGCGCCGACACGCGCAGACCTTCCAGCGTGGCGAAATAGGGGTGCGCGCGCGAGTCGAGGCGATTGGTGAAGAGCGCCTCGACGTAGGGTCCGCCGAACTCGTCCGGCGGCAGGCTGATGGCATGCAGCACCACCAGGTCGACGCGCGTGCCGGCCGGCCGATCATCGTGATTGGGCGAAAGCACGTGTCGCGCGCCGGGCAACCAGCCCGTCGCATCAGGGGCGTCGCCTGGCGCCTCCATTCAGGCCGGGCGTGCCAGCACCAGGGAGAAGGACGGCTCGCGCGTCGCGTAATGTCGTTCGACGCCGAAGCCCGCGCCGCGCAGCAGGTCTTCCAGCGCCGCGGCGGTGAACTTGCGACTGATCTCGGTGCGCAGGCTATCGCCCTCGGCGAGGTCCAGCACGCGATCGTGGGCCGCGAAGCGCACGCGCTGCGGCGCCATCGCCACCAGGTGCATCTCGATCTGCGAAGCCACCGGGTCGAACAACGCGTAGTGCGCGTAGTGCGCGAGATCGAAGTCCGCGCCCAGCTCACGATTCAGCACGCTGAGCACGTTGCGGTTGAAGGCAGCGGTGACGCCGGCCGCGTCGTTGTAGGCGGCATGCAACAGCGCCGGATCCTTCAACCGATCGGCGCCGAGCAGCAGGCTGTCCTCTGGCCCGCACCACGCGCGCAGCTCCACGAGGAAGTCGTGCGCTTCGGCCGGTGTGAAATTGCCTATCGTGCCGCCGAGGAAGGCCAGCAAGGTCGGCGTGGCGCGCCGTGGCAGGTGCGCGAGACCCGCGCCGTAGTCGCCGCAGAGCGGCTGTACGTCGAGCCAGCGATAACGCTCCCGCAGCCGCTTGCCGGCCGCAATCAGCACTTCATCGCACACGTCGAAGGGCGCGTAGCGCGCGACGCAGCGCTGGCGCTCGCAGGCGTCGAGCAGGTATTCGGTCTTGCGCGACATGCCGCTGCCGAGTTCGAGCAGGCAGGCTGGACGCGTGCGCGCGATGACGTCGTCGGCGATCTCGGCGAGGAGCGCGCCTTCGGTGCGCGTCGGGTAGTACTCCGGCAGCTCGCAGATGCGGTCGAACAGCGCCGAGCCATGCTCGTCGTAGAAGTACTTGGCGGGTAGCGTGCGCGGCGGCTGGAAGAGCCCCCGCGTCACGTCGTTCCACAGGCTGGGGACGGCGCGCGCGGGCTTCACGGCCTCGCAGGTAAAGGGCATGCGGATTGCGGTGTTCACGTCGGATCCTTAGTAAGATACCGGCCGCTCGACGCACCGCCGATGGCCCGTCGCCGGCGGCGACACGAGCCTCAAGGTTAACACCCGCGATGGCAAGATTCATCGCTACGCGCGCGACCCGGCCGCCCCGCGCCGCCGCGCTTCACCGGATGAGACGCATGTCCGCACGCACTTCAACGCCCCTTCCCGACGACATCGACGCCGTCGTCCGCAACGCGCTCCGCGAGGACGTCGGCGCGGGTGACGTCACGGCCAGCCTGATTCCCGCGGCCCGCGTCAGCCGCGCGCGCGTCTTGTGTCGCGAAGCCGCGGTGCTCGCGGGCGCGCCGTGGTTCGAGCGCGTGTTCGGCCAGCTGGACGAGCGGGTGGCGGTGGACTGGCTGGTCGAAGAGGGCAGCATGGTCGCGCCGGATACGGTGGTCTGCCGCCTGCAGGGCCCCGCCCGCGCGCTGGTCACCGGTGAGCGCACCGCGCTCAATTTCCTGCAGACGCTGTCCGGCACCGCGACCGCGACGCGCCGCTATGTCGACGCCCTGGGCACCACCCGCACGCGCATCCTCGATACGCGCAAGACCCTGCCAGGCCTGCGCTCCGCGCAGAAGTACGCGGTGCGCGCCGGCGGTGGTGTGAACCATCGCATGGGCCTCTACGACGCCATCCTGATCAAGGAAAACCACATCGCCGCGGCGGGCTCCATCACCGCGGCGGTCAGCGCGCTGCGCGCGGCCCATCCCGGCCTGCGCATCGAAGTGGAAGTCGAGACCCGCGCCGAGCTGGACGAAGCGCTCGCCAACGGCGTCGAGATGGTGCTGCTCGACAACTTCAGTCTCGCGGAACTGCACGCTGCCACGGCGCACATCGCCGGCCGCGCGCTGGTCGAGATCTCGGGCGGCGTGGAGTTGCCGGCGCTGGCCGCGCTCGGTCAGGCCGGCGCGGACTTCATCTCCATCGGCGCTCTGACCAAGCATGTGCGCGCGGTCGACTTCTCGATGCGCATCGACGAGTGACGCGCGCGCCGCGGCGAACGGTGCGCGGGTTTCGCGCGCGCCTCCGGTGATGGTCGGGAGACAGTCCCGCCCATCGCCGCGGCACAGGGCCGCGGGTCTCGCCGGCCTCGTCCTCGCGCTCGGCGCCGCCCACGCGCAAGCGCCCGGCGACGTTGCCGCGACCCTCGCGGAGGCGGTAGCGCGCCACGCGCCCGGCGCCGATCTCGCACAGGCCGAACTCATCGCGCGGGGCGAAATACCCGGTTCGCGGCCCGCGGCCGAGGCGCTCTTGGCGCGCGCGGCGGCGGGTGGCGATGCGTACGCCGCCTTCGTCCTCGGCGCGCTGGCACGGGAGACACCGTCGGCGCTCGCGTGGTGGCGCAGCGCGGCCGATGCCGGGCACCCGGACGCGCAGTACAACCTCGGGCTCGCGCTGCAGGCGCAGGATGCGGCGGGCACGGAACGGCTGTGGGCGGCCGCCGCCGCGCAGGGCCACGCGCTTGCGTGCTTCGCCCTCGGCACGCTGCGCGCGGCGCGCGCGCCCGAGGAGGCGCGCGACCTGCTGGAGTGCGCGGCACGTCAGGGCTATGCCCCCGCGCAGTTCAACCTCGCGACGCTGCTCGCGCGCGGCGCGGGCGGGCCGCCGGATCTGGAGCGCGCCCGCGCGCTGTTGGCCGCCGCCGCCGCGGATTTCCCGCCGGCCGCCGCCGCGCTCGAAAGTCTGCCCCCGACAGGGGCGAAGCCTGCGAGCGCGCCCGCGGCGCTCGTGCTGCACGATGCCGGCTGGGTGCTCGCGCAACCCGCGACCGCCTACACGGTGCAGGTCGCGGCCGGCGCGAATGCCGCAGTCCTGCTGGCGCTGCTGCGGGATGCCGGACTCACCGGCGACGCGGCCTGCGTGCTGGAGCGTCCGGAGGCGCGCCAGGGATGGAGCGCGCTGGTCGGCGTGCATGCAGAGCGCGCCGCGGCCGAGCGCGCGCTCACCGCCCTGCCCGCCGCGCTGCGCGCCAACGCGCCCTGGGTGCGTCGCCTGTCGGCCGTGCAGACGGCGCTGCGCGCCGTGGAGGCATCGGCCCGCGCCCCGGCCGCCGCGCGCTGAGTGCTATGATGCGGACCCTGTTCCGCGAGCACGCGCCATCGCCATGCGCCAGTTCGAAGAGCTGCTCACCGCGCCCAGCGAAGAGCTGCTGAAGACCCTGTACAAGACCACCACCGCGCTGCCCGATCGCAGTGGCACACCCAATGCGCCGCTGCCGCGCCAGGTGGCGCGCGCGCTCGGCCTGACCTATGCGCAACTGGTCTGCGCGCTCGGCTTCAACGGCCGCATCGAGCAGCTGTCCGACGTGCACGCCGTGCTCGGCTTCGAGTCCTACGACGCGCTCGCGCACGAGCGCAACGTGGCCTTCACCACCGATGTCTACCAGCAGCTCGGCATCAAGGACGTGCTCGCCATCTACCAGCACGTGCCGCCGTTCCCGCGCCTCCTGGAGGTGATGCAGATCCTGCTCATGCGGCGCCTGCAGACCATCGAGGATCGCATCGAGGCGACGGTCAACTCGATCACCATCGAGCGGTACAAGAAGGAGATGCGCGCGGTCTACAACGACGGTGTGGCGCAGCCCGACTTCGCCGAGGCGCGCCTGGCGCGCACCCACAGCGGCTTCCGCGCGCTGCTCGGCGAGGTGACCCTCATCGTCGAGAGCCGGCTGATCCCGGTGGGCGACATCTTCTTTCGCGACGAAGTGCTGCCGGAAGAGAAGCGTCGGCTGATGATCCGCGGACTCATTCCCCGCGAACTGGTGGTGGCGCGCCTCGCCGACCTCCGGATCGAGGTGCGCGAGCGGGCGGTGCTGGAAGACCAGTTGAAGCTGCAGGACGCCTGAGGGGCTGAGAACTCGGGGACAGACCACGTTTCCCGCTTCGCGGGAAACGTGGTCTGTCCCCGGTTTCTACCGCCGCGCGAGATCCAGCCAGGTCGAGACCACGGTATCGGGGTTGAGCGACATGCTCTCGATGCCCTGGTCGAGCAGCCATTCCGCCAAGTCTTCGTGATCCGACGGCCCCTGGCCGCAGATGCCGACGTACTTGCCCGCCGTGCGACAGGCGTCGATGGCGCGCTTCATGAGCGCCTTGACCGCGTCGTTGCGCTCGTCGAAGCGATCGGCCACCAGGCCCGAATCGCGGTCGAGGCCGAGCGTCAGCTGGGTGAGATCGTTCGAGCCGATGGAGAAGCCATCGAAGTGCTCGAGGAACTGCTCGGCCAGCAGCGCGTTGGAGGGCAGCTCGCACATCATGATCACGCGCAGGCCGTTCTCGCCGCGTTTCAAGCCGTTGGCCGCCAGGAGTTCGACCACCGCCGCGGCCTCGCTCACGGTGCGCACGAACGGCACCATCACCTCGACGTTGGTGAGCCCCATTTCGTTCCGCACGTGGCGCAGCGCCTCGCACTCCATCTCGAAGCAGGGGCGGAACGAATCGGCCACGTAGCGCGACGCGCCGCGGAAGCCGAGCATGGGATTCTCCTCGTGGGGCTCGTAGCGCTGGCCGCCGATGAGGTTGGCGTACTCGTTGGACTTGAAGTCCGACAGGCGCACGATCACCGGCTGCGGCGCGAACGCCGCGCCGATGGTGGCGATGCCCTCGATGAGCCGCTGGATGAAGAATTCGCGCGGGCTCGGGTAGGCCGCGATCATCGGCGCGATGGTGCCCTTCAGATCCGCCGGCAGCGTGTCGTACTCCAAGAGCGCGCGCGGGTGGATGCCAATCATGCGGTTGATGATGAATTCGAGGCGCGCGAGGCCCACGCCGCGGTGCGGCAGGCAGGCGAAGGCGAAGGCGCGATCCGGGTTGCCGACGTTCATCATGATCTTGACGTCGAGTTCCGGCATCGCGGTCAGCGAGATCTCCTCGCGGGTGAAGGGAATCGCGCCCTTGTACACGAAGCCGGTGTCGCCGCCGGCGCAGGACACGGTGACCAGCTCGCCGTCCCGCACGCGCTCGGTCGCGTCACCACAGCCGACGATGGCCGGCACGCCGAGTTCGCGGGCGATGATCGCCGCGTGGCAGGTGCGCCCGCCGCGATTGGTGACGATGGCCGCGGCGCGTTTCATGACCGGTTCCCAGTCCGGATCGGTCATGTCGGTGATGAGCACGTCGCCGGGCTGCAGGCTGTCCATCTGCTCGATGCTGGCGATCACGCGCGCGCGTCCGCTGCCGATCTTCTGGCCGATGGAACGCCCCTCGGTCAGCACCTCGCCGTCGCCCTTCAGGTCGAAGCGTTCGATGACCTGGCCGCTGCGGCTCTGCACCGTCTCCGGCCGGGCCTGCACGATGTAGAGCTTGCCGTCATTGCCGTCCTTGGCCCACTCGATGTCCATCGGCCGGCCGTAGTGGACCTCGATGGCCATGGCGATGCGCGCCAGTTCCTCGATCTCGGCGTCGGAAATCGAGAAGCGCTGGCGATCGGCCTCCTGCACTTCCTGGGTGAGCACCCCGTGGTCGCTCTTGGCGCCGACCGGCGCGTAGACCATGTGCAGATGCTTGGAACCGAGGTTCCGCCGCAGCACGGCGCGGCGGCCGGCGGCCAGCGCCGGCTTGTAGACGTAGAATTCGTCGGGATTGACCGCGCCCTGCACCACCATCTCGCCGAGTCCGTAGCTCGAGGTGATGAACACCACGTCGCGAAAGCCGGACTCGGTGTCGAGCGTGAACATCACGCCGCTCGCGCCGACGTCGCTGCGCACCATGCGCTGCACGCCGGCCGACAGCGCCACCGCGCTGTGCTCGTAGCCCTGGTGCACGCGGTAGGAAATGGCGCGGTCATTGAACAGCGAGGCGAACACCTCGCGAATGCGATGGGTGACCTGGTCGAGGCCGACGACGTTCAGGAAGGTCTCCTGCTGGCCGGCGAACGACGCCTCGGGCAGATCCTCGGCGGTCGCGGAAGAACGCACGGCGACTGAGAAGTCGCGGCCGGCGGCGGCGGCCATCTCGCCGTAGGCCTTCTCGATCGCGGTCTGCAGTTTCGCCGGCAGCGGAGTGTCGACAATCCACTGGCGGATCTCGCGCCCGGCCTTGGTCAACGCCGGCACGTCGTCGATGTCGAAGGTCTTCAGCCGCGCCTGGATGCGTTCGGCGAGCCCGTCATGAGCAAGGAAGTCGCGAAATGCCTGGGCGGTGGTGGCGAAACCGCCCGGCACGCGCACGCCGGCGGCGTCCAGGTGGCGGATCATTTCGCCCAGCGAGGCGTTCTTGCCGCCGACGGTATCGACGTCGTGCATGCCGACGTCCTTCAGAGAGACGATATACTCGTTCATTGATCTTCAGGCCGATTGATCTCGAAACCAGACCGCCAAGGCCGGCGCGTGCCCTCGCCCACGGCGCGGTCCGCTGGGATTGTAACCGACGGGCGGGGCCCACCGAAACCTATGAATCGCCGCGCATTTTTCGTCTCCGATCGAACCGGCATCACGGCCGAGACACTGGGCTTGAGCCTGCTCACGCAGTTCCCCGACATCGCCTTCAGGCGCACCAACATCCCCTTCGTGTCGAACGAACTGGCGGCCCACGCCGCGGTCGCCACCATCCAGCGCGCGGCGCTCGAGGACAAGGTCGCGCCGCTGGTGTTCAGCACCCTCACCGACCCGGCCATCCAGCGCATCATCGCCACCAGCAGCCCGCATGTGTTCGACTTGTTCGGCACGTTCATCGTGCCGCTCGAGACCGCGCTCGGCGTGCAGTCCTCGCACACCGCCGGCAAGATGCACGGCGTGGCCGACATCCACGCCTACGAGAAGCGCATGGCGGCGCTGAACTTCACGCTCAGCCACGATGACGGCCTGTCGCCGCGAGACTTGAACGAGGCTGACGTGGTGCTGCTCGGCGTGTCACGCTGCGGCAAGACCCCGACCTGCCTGTATCTCGCCATGCACTACTCGCTGAAGGCGGCCAACTATCCCCTCACCGACGACGACTTCGACGCGACCAAGCTGCCGAAGATCCTGCGGCCCTGCCGCGAGAAGCTCTACGGGCTCACCATCGTGCCCGAGCAGCTGTCGCGTATCCGCCGCGAGCGCCGCCCGCACGGCGACTACGCGAGCCTGATCCGCTGCCGCGCCGAGGTGTCCAAGGCCGAGGCGCTGTTCCGCACCGAGAACGTGCAGTACATCGACACCACCACGGTCTCGATCGAGGAGATCGCCGCCACCGTCGTGCGCGACATGGGCCTGCACTGAGGACCTGCCGCGCTTGAGCGTCACGCCGCCCCGCGGCCGCGTCACCGGGCTCGCGGTCTGCGCGCTCATCCTGTTGTCGCTGGGCCATGGTCTGAGCGCCGGCGCCCTGCCCGCGTGGCCAGCGGGCTTGTGCGTCTGGCTGGTCGGCGCGCGCCTGCTGCCGAGCATCGCGCCGGTGCAGAAGATCCAGCTCGCGGTGATGGCCGGTGTCGGCTCGGCGGGGCTGGTCTACGGCGCGACGCGGGGCGAGTTCGGCGCGCTCGGCGACGTCGTGGCCGGCAACCAGGCAATCCTGGCGATGCTGGCGGCCGTGTCATTCCTGCGCCTGGTGGCGAGCAGTGGGGACGACGCGGACGGCAGCCTGCCACGGGGACCCGCGGCGGTGCTCCCGACGCTCCTGGCCGTGCACTGCTTCGGCGCCATCATCAACATCTCGGCGGTGTTCGTCGTCGGTCAGCAGGTAGCGCTGCGCGGCCAGCTGACGCCGCTGCAGTCCAAGGTGCTGACCCGCGCCTTCGTCGCGGCCGCCTGCTGGTCGCCGCTGTTCGCCTCCATGGCCGTGGTGCTGCACTACGTGCCCGGTGTCAGCATAGCCAACGTCATCAGCCTGACCCTGCCGTTCGCGCTCGGCATGCTCGCCTGCGCCTGGTGGGACCTGCGCCGCGACCCCGCGGGCGCGGACTTCGTCGGCTTTCCGCTGCACCGCGCGGCGCTGACCGCGCCGCTCACGCTGTCCGCGCTGGTGCTCGGTCTGAACGCCCTGCCCACCGGCTGGCCGGTGCTGAGCGTGATCGTGCTGGCGGCACTGGCCTGCGTCGCGCTGCTGTCGCTGGCGCGGCCGTGGGCCGCGACCCATCAGCGGCTGTGGCGCCACGTCGAGCACGAGCTGCCGCGCATGGGCGGCGAGTTCGCGCTGTTCCTCGGCGCCACGCTGCTCGCCGCCGGCATAGGCACGGTGGTGGCGCTGCATCCACCGAGCCTGGTGCTCGACCCGGCGCACGCCGCGGCCGGCATTCCGCTGCTGATCGCGCTGGTCGCCATCACGCTGTGCGGCGTGCATCCCGTGATCAGCCTGGCCACCGCGGCGAGCCTGCTGCCCTCGCCACCCAGCGCGCCGGACCTGCTGGCGGTGGTGGCGCTGATGGCCTGGGCGATCACCCTCGGCACCTCGCCGGTGTCCGGCACCACGCTCGCGATGCACGGCCGCTTCGGCGTGCCGAGCACGCGCTTCCTGCGCTGGAACCTGGGCTATTCGCTGACGACGCTGGCGCTCGGCTGCGTGACGCTGCTGCTCGCCGACTACTTCGGTTGGGCCTGAGCCGCCGCCGCGGGCTTGAAGGTGAAGGCGAGCGCGCGGCCGAGACCGTAGTCCACGCGGTAGGCGCCCGGCACGGCGGGCTGCATCTTGCCCAGCGTGCCGGTGATGAACAGCTGGCCCGCGAGCAGCGGCCAGCCGCGCGCCTGCACGTCGTTCACCAGCCACAGCAGGGCCTCGAGCTGGTCGCCCATGGCGTCCCGCGCGCGGCCGCTGTCCACCTGCTGGTCGTCGCGGTAGAAGGCCATGGTAATGTCGTTGACCGCGGCGAGGTCGGGCAGCACGAAGGGCTTGCCGA
The DNA here is from genome assembly GCA_050186725.1 of Gammaproteobacteria bacterium. Taxonomy (GTDB): domain Bacteria; phylum Pseudomonadota; class Gammaproteobacteria; genus JADJYF01. The sequence continues at coordinate 38,215 of JBFWYG010000001.1, forward strand.
CCACGTGGTGACTGGCCGAGACGTTGGTCGCGATGATGTCGTTGGCGTTCAGCCCGCCGACGTTGGTGTAGTTCAGATCCGGGATCTCGACCACCGGCACGACCTGGCTGATGTAGGTCTTCAAGTCCGCCACCGAGCGCAGCCGGCGCGTGACCGGCGAGCGCAGCACGTAGCCGAGCTCGACCTCCAGCATCGGCTTCTTGAACAGCCCCGCGTCGATCGCCGCGCCGTCCTGGAAGGCCGCATCGGCGAACAGCACGCCGGAAATGGGCTCCTTGGCGTGAAACCTCGCGCGCAGCGCGGCGTTGGTGAAGCCAGCCTTGAACCCGCCGATGACGCGCTTCCTGCGCAGCTCATGGGTCACCAGCGCGCGCTGGATATCGTAGGCGGAGTCGCGGTTCAGCTGGTCGTAGTAGACCGACAGGAGCGGCATCGGCTGGCCGTGGGCGAGTTCCAGCTGCACGATGTCGGCCCAGTCGTCGGCGCTGCCGTCCGCCGCCGTACTCATGCCGCTCACCAGGGCCAGCGCGAAGCCGGCCAGGACCATGAATGCTTGCAAGTCCGCCCTTTCGTCAGTGCTAGTGCATGAAGGGCGCGATCATGCCGGAGGGGCGGCCCGCGGCTCAATCGCGGCGGTGGTCGGGTAGAATCGCGCCATGCTGCGCGCCCTCCTCGTCTTCGTCCTGACCCTCACGTGCGCCCGGGGCGTGGTCGGTGCGACACTGCCCTACGATGAGCGCGAGCGGGCGGTGTGGACGGCGCTGATCAATCACGGGCTGGACGGCGAATCGAAGTCGCTGGTGATCTCCGACCGCAGCAGCGGCGATCCGGCGGGCCTGGCCAGCGACGCCGCCGCCGCCGCCCAACTGGTCCAGCAGCTCGGCGTGCCCGCCTCGGCATTCGACGACTGGAAGCGGCGCAACGCGCGGGTCGACGAGCTGGACTTGAGTCTCAAGCTCGACATCACCTACCAGGTGATCACCGCCAAGAACTTGAAGACACTGTTCGCCGACGTGGAACCTGTGCAGGGCTGGCAGGCCTTCTTCAATCGCTACGCCGGCGCGCCGGGCTTCCTGCGCCTGTCCCACGTCGGTTTCGACGACGCGCTCGGCCACGCCCTGGTCTACGTCGAGCACGAATGCGGCGCCGAGTGCGGCGCTGGCCGCATGCTGCACCTGGCGCTGAAGCCGGGCGGCGCCTGGGAGATGCAGAGCGGCGTCACCGTGTGGATGGCGAAATAGGAGCGCTGGGCGAGACATGTTTTCCATCGCGGTGTTTTGCGGCGCGCGCCCCGGCGCGCGCGAGGACTACCTGGCCGCCGCCGACGGCTTCGGCCGCACGCTCGCCGCGCGCGACATCGCGCTGGTCTACGGCGGCGGCAACATCGGCCTGATGGGCGCGCTGGCCGACGGCGCGCTCGACCTGGGTGGCCACGTGATCGGCGTCATTCCGGACTTCCTGCGCGAGCGCGAGGTGTGTCACGCCGGTCTCGCCGAGACCGTGGTGGTGGACGATCTGTTCGAGCGCAAGGCGCTCATGATCGAGCGCTCCGACGCGTTCGTCGCGCTGCCGGGCGGCATCGGCACCTACGACGAGATCCTGGAAGTGATCGCCTGGCGGCAACTGCGCCAGCTGCGTCAGCCCATCGGCATCCTGAACGTCGCCGGCTATTTCGATCCCTGGCTCGCGGCGCTGCGCCACGGCGTGGACGAGGGCTTCATCGGCGAGGCCGACCTGGAGGCCGTCATCGTCGAGCGCGATCCGGAGCTGCTCGTCGATCTGCTGATCGAGGCCGCTCAAGGATGAACGCGCCGCCCTACGCCGGCGTGGTGTTCGACATGGACGGCATCCTCATCGATTCCGAGCCCTTGTTCCGCAAGGGCGCCCAGGAGGCGGCCCAGGCGCTGGGCTATCCCCTGTCCGATGAGACCTACGCGAGCTGGATGGGCCTGCCGCCGCGCGCGGTGGAAGCGGCGGTGCGCGCCGACATGGGCGAGGACTTTCCCATGCAGGCCTTTCGCGACGAGTTCCGCCGCATCTGGCTCGAGCACACTTCGGTCCACGGCGTACCCGCCCAGCCCGGCATGCTGGAGCTGCTCAAGGGGCTGCGTGCACGCGACATTCCGTTCGGCGTCGCCACCTCCACCCAGCGCGACCAGGCGCTGCGCTCGCTCGACATGGCCGGGCTGCTGCCCTTGATCGACGTCGTGGTGGGCGGCAACGAGGTGCGCGAAGGCAAGCCGGCGCCCGAGATCTTCCTGCGCTGCGCCGACGCGATCGGCGTGGCAGCGACGCGCTGCGTCGCGCTGGAGGATTCCTCGGTCGGCGTGCACGCCGCCCACGCCGCGCGCATGCTGACCATCATGGTGCCCGATCTGCATCAACCCAACGCCGCCACCGCGGCGCTGGCGCGCTATGTCATGCCGGACACGCGCCGCGCCGCGCGCGTGGTACTCACCCTGTTCGACGCGCTGGGAGCGTATCGCTGATGACTCGACCACTGGTTCTGGTTCTAGCCCTGCTCCTGGGCCTTGCCGGCGGCGCGCGCGCCGAGCCAGAGGCGCCGGCCGCGCCGCCGCGTGTACCGAGCGCCGCGGAAGCGCTCGCCGCGTGGCAGGACTTCCGCGCCGATCCGCTCGCGCGCCTCGATCGCACCGGTCCCTTTCTCGAGTTCATCCGCGACAGCGGCGCCGTGCACATCGTGCTGAACGAACGGCTGCTGGCCTGGATGTACCAGCCGATGGACCCGGCGCGCAAAGCCACGCTCTACGCCGCCTTTCTCGGCGGCAACATGGCCGAGCAGCTCAAGAACGACAAGAGCAGCGAGCGCGACGACGTGGCCGGCATGGAGAGCGCGCTGGACGCCTACGCGGCCCTGCGCAAGGCACATCCGGACTTCAGCCTCGCGGCACTCGACGCCCTCGCGCGGGCACGCGCCGAACAGCGCCTCGCGGCCGCGATCGCCGAACTCGAGCATGACGACGGCCCGCCGCCATGACCGACACCGCCCGCCTGCGCGCCGAACAGGCCGACATCACCCGTCTCGCCTGCGATGCCATCGTCAATGCCGCCAACGAATCGCTGCTCGGCGGCGGCGGGGTGGACGGCGCCATCCATCGCGCGGCGGGCCCGGCGCTCCTCGCCGAATGCCGGTCGCTCGGCGGCTGCCGCACGGGTGAAGCGAAGATCACCGCCGGCCACGCGCTGCCGGCGCGCCACGTGATCCACACGGTGGGGCCGATCTGGTCGGGCGGCACGGCGGGCGAGCCCGAACTGCTCCGAAGCTGCTATCGCCGCTGTCTGGCGCTGGCCGCCGACCACGGCCTGCGCAGCATCGCCTTTCCGGCCATCAGCTGCGGCGTCTACGGCTACCCCCTGCGCGCCGCGGCGCGCATCGCGGTCGACGAAGTGCGCGCCGGACTCGCCCGCCACACCGACATCGCGAGCGTGGTGATCGCCTGCTTCAGCGCCGAGATGCTCGGCATCTACCATGAACTGCTCGGCGAGGCCTGAACGTGCCACGCCGCGACACGAACCCGCGCAACACGCTCGCCATCGTCTACGACTTCGACGGCACGCTGACGCCCCAGCCGATGCAGGAGTACACGGTGTTGCCGCAGCTCGGCATCAGCGGCGACGAGTTCTGGGCGGAGGTGAACGCCGAGGTCAGGCGCACCGGGGGCGACAGCATCCTCACCTACATGCGCCTGCTGGTGGAGAAGATCGAGGCCAACAAGGCTCACCTGTCGCGCGAAGCGCTGCGCGATCTCGCCGCCGGAATCGTCTACTACCCGGGCGTCGAGAGCTGGTTCGAGCGCATCGACGCGTACGTCGACGCGAAGTCCGGCGGCACGGTGCAGACCAGGCACTACATCATCTCGGCGGGACTGTCGGAGATCCTGGAAGGGATCAGCATCAAGCGGCACTTCACCCGCATCTATGCCTCCCAGTACTACTTCGATCACCACGAGGCGGCGCGCTTTCCCACGGTGGTCATCAACGACACCGGCAAGACCCAGTACTTGTTCCGCATCAACAAGGGACGCGAGTCGAGCCTCGAGACCATCAACGAGTACATGCCGGAGGACGCGCGCCCGGTGCCCTTCCAGCACATGCTCTACATCGGCGATGGGCTCACCGACGTGCCGTGCATGACGGTGGTGAAGAACTACGGTGGCTTCGCCGTGGCGGTGCATCGGCCGCGCAGCGAGACGGCCGTGCAGGTATGTCGCGAGCTGGTGGACGCCAACCGTATCGATTTCTACGCGCCGGCCGACTACGGCCCGGGACGCAAGCTCGAGCGACGGATCCACAAGATCCTGGATCTGATCGTCGCCCGTATCTTCTTCGAACAGGAACGCCGCGAGTTCCTGAAAGACATGCGAAAGGCCTGAATCCATGCTCAGCCGCTTCACTACCCTGCGCGCGTTCGCGCTGCTCGTCCTCCTGCCGGCGCTCACCGCCTGCGGCATGTCCATGCCGAAGATTCCCTTCAAGTCCGAAGAGGACGACACCCCTGCGGCGCCCGCGCAGGATCTCTCCTCCACACCGCGCGAGCTGATGACCGCCAAGCTGGTCAATCCGCGCAACGACGACGTGCCGAACATGACGGTCGGCAAGCTGATGGAGTTCGCCGACCGCTATCTCGCCTGCGACTGCGCCGGCATGCGCTTCGGCCAGGCCTGGACCAAGACCGCGGACGGCTATCGCCTCAAGACCAGTTCCGGCGTGGTGCGGCCGCTCGAGTTCGCGTGCAAGGATGTCGGCGAGGCGCGCGAATGCTTCCTGGAAGAGATCGACCGCGGCCCGCAGACCGAGGCGCTCGCCGAGCGCTTCGTGCCCGGCAGCGACTTCATCAAGTTCCTCTACCAGAACGGCGTGAAGTGCGAGCGCGTGGAGCCCTGTCCCTGACACGAATCGTCGGCCGCTGACGGCCCGGAGAAAGCGATGCAGCCCTTGAACGAAGAACAGACCATGATGGTCGAGGCGGCGCGCCGTTTCGTGCGCGAGCAGATCATAGAGCCCAAGCTCGACATGGCGCTGGATCGGACCGCCGAGTTCCCCCACGCCATCATTCGCGGTCTGTGGGAACAGGGCCTTTTGAACCTGGAGTTCCCCGCCGAAGTCGGTGGCGCCGGGCTTTCCTGTCACGATCACACGCTGGTCATCGAGGAAGTGAACTACGGTTGCCTCGGCATCGCGACTTCGGCGGTGGCCAACAGTCTCGCGGCGCTGCCGCTGCTGCTGGCCGACAACGAGGCCCTGCGCCAGGAATACCTGGGGCGGCTGACCGCCGCGCCAGGCTACGCCGCCTACGCCTGCTCGGAGCCCGACGCCGGCTCCGACGTCGCCGGCATGAAGACGCGCTTCGTGAAGAAGGGCGACAGCTACGTGCTGAACGGCCGCAAGCGCTGGATCACCAACGCCGACGTGGCGGACTGGTACACGGTGTTCGCCCGCGAGCAGGGCACCAGCGGCCACCGCGGCATCGCGGTGTTCGTGGTCGAGAAGGGCACGCCGGGCCTGCGCTGGGAATCGCTCATCCACAAGCTCGGCCAGCGCGCCTCGCATACCGCCGACGTGGTGTTCGAGGACGTCGAGATCCCGGCGGCCAACCTCATCGCCGGCCCCGAACATGGCTTCAAGCTCGCCATGGCGACCTTCGATCGCTCACGCCCCTGGATCGCGGCCGGCGCGGCCGGCGTCATCCGTCGCGCACGCGACGAAGCGTTGCGCTACGCCACCGAGCGCAAGGCCTTCGGCGAGCCCATCGTCAACCATCAGATGGTCGCGGCGATGCTCGCCGACATGGAGATCAGCTACCTCGCCACGCGACTCATGTGCCTGCACGCGGCGAGCGAAGTCGATCGCGGCAACCTGCGCGGCAGCCACAGCGCCTGCGCCAAGGCCTTCGGCGGCGACGCCGCGATGAAGGTCACCACCGACGCGGTGCAGATCTTCGGCGGCTATGGCTATACCCAGGAGTTCGTGGTCGAGAAGCTGATGCGCGACGCGAAACTGCTGCAGATCTACGAAGGCACCTCGCAGATCCAGCGCCTGGTGATCTCGCGCGACATGGTGCGTGGCCTCTCGCTGTAGGGCCGGTTTCATCCGGCCGTGCATG
>JBFWYG010000001.1:44438-54399 GCA_050186725.1 Gammaproteobacteria bacterium
CCGTGCATGGCCGAATGAATTCGGCCCGACAGGCGGCTCCGTTGCATTTGTAGGGCCGGTTTCAACCGGCCATGCACGGCGCATCACATAGTCCGTGCATGGCCGAATGAATTCGGCCCTACAATCCTTCCACCCACCACCTGAGAAACTCCACCATGATCAAAATCGGCGACACCCTGCCCGCGGGCACGCTCTACGAATTCAACGAAGTCGAATCCGAGGGCTGCGCCATCGGTCCGCGCCCGGTGGACGTGACGGCCGAGGCGGCCGGCAAGACCATCGCCATCTTCGGCCTGCCCGGCGCCTTCACGCCGACCTGCTCGGCGAAGCATCTGCCGGGCTACGTGCAGCAGAGCGCGGCGTTGAAGGCGAAGGGGGTCGACGAGATCTGGTGTCTGTCGGTGAACGACGCCTTCGTGATGGGCGCCTGGGGCCGCGAGCAGGGCGCGCAGGGCAAGGTGCGCATGCTGGGCGACGGCAGCGGCCTCTACACCCAGGCGCTCGGCCTGGCACTGGATCTCGTCGCTCGTGGCATGGGCATGCGCATGCAGCGCTTCTCGATGCTGGTGAAAGACGGCAAGGTCGCGCAGTTCAATCTCGAAGGTCCGGGCAAGTTCGAGGTGAGCGACGCGGAGACGATGTTGCAGCAGGTGTGAGATCACCTGCTTGAACCCTGACCTGTAGGGCCGATTTCAATCGGCCAGATCAGGCGTCGCGCATCGGCGCCTCGCATGGCGGGTTGAAACCCGCCCTACAGGAATACTCCCGCCGACCGACAACTCCAGTACCGCAGGGGTGGCCCTGCCCCGGCCATCCGATACACTACGACGCAGGATGCGCGCCGCTTCCCGCGCGCGCGTCGAGCAGGCGAGAGAACCATGGCAGCACTTCCGGACGACGATACCCAGGAAACCCAGGAGTGGCTCGACGCCCTCGACGCGGTCATCGATGTCGAAGGCGTCGAACGCAGCCACTACCTGCTCGAACGCCTGATCGACCAGGCGCGCCGCTCCGGCGTCAATCTGCCCTACTCCGCCAAGACCGCCTACATCAACACCATCCCGGCGCACCGCGAGGTGCACACCCCGGGCGACGCGGAACTCGAGTGGCGCATCCGCTCGATCAACCGCTGGAACGCCATGGCGATGGTGGTGAAGGCCAACCGCAAGAACAGCGAACTCGGCGGCCACATCGCGAGCTACGCCAGCGCGGCGACGCTCTACGAGGTGGGCTACAACCATTTCTGGCACGCGCCGAGCGCCGCGCACGGCGGGGATCTCGTGTTCTTCCAGGGCCATTCGGCGCCCGGCATCTACGCGCGCGCCTACCTGCTCGGCCTGCTGTCGGAAGACCAGTTGAACAACTTCCGCCAGGAGGTGGACGGCAACGGTCTCTGCTCCTATCCCCATCCGTGGCTGATGCCGGGCTTCTGGCAGTTCCCCACGGTGTCCATGGGGCTGGGTCCCCTGATGGCCATCTACCAGGCGCGCTTCATGCGCTACCTCGAGAACCGCGGTCTGCTCGCCGCGCAGAATCGCAAGGTGTGGGCCTTCATGGGCGACGGCGAGATGGACGAGCCGGAGGCCTTCGGCGCCGCGGCGCTCGCGTCGCGCGAGAAGCTCGACAACCTCATCTTCGTCATCAACTGCAACCTGCAGCGCCTCGACGGCCCGGTGCGCGGCAACGGCAAGATAGTCCAGGAACTCGAATCCGACTTCCGCGGCGCCGGCTGGAACGTGATCAAGGTGATCTGGGGCTCGGGCTGGGACGCGCTGCTCGCGCGTGACCAGAAGGGGCTGCTGATGCAGCGCATGGAAGAGGCGGTCGACGGCGAGTACCAGGCCTACAAGGCCTTCAACGGCGCCTACGTGCGCGAGCATTTCTTCGGCAAGTATCCCGAGCTCAAGGCCATGGTGGCCAACATGAGCGACGACGACATCTGGCGCCTGCAGCGCGGCGGCCACGACCCGCACAAGGTGTTCGCCGCCTACACCGCGGCGGTCAACCACACCGGCCAGCCGACCGTCATCCTGTGCAAGACCGTCAAGGGCTACGGCATGGGCGAGGCCGGTGAAGGCAAGAACATCACCCACTCGCAGAAGAAGATGGGCGAGGACGCGCTGAAGGCGTTCCGCAATCGCTTCAACATTCCGATCCCGGACGATCAGATCGCCGACGCGCCCTACTACAAGCCGGCCGAAGACAGCCGCGAGATGCAGTACCTGCGCGAGCGGACCGCGGCCATGGGCGGCTTCGTGCCGCAGCGGCGCGCCAAGGCGGACCCGCTCACCATCCCGGCGCTGAGCCTCTTCGAGGCGCTGCTCGAAGGCTCGGGCGAGCGCGACATGTCGACCACCATGGCCTTCGTGCGCCTCTTGAACGCGCTGGTGCGCGACAAGACCATCGGCAAGCGCGTGGTGCCAATAGTCCCCGACGAGGCGCGCACCTTCGGCATGGAGGGCATGTTCCGCCAGCTCGGCATCTATTCCGCGGTGGGCCAGCTCTACGAGCCGGTGGATCACGACCAAGTGATGTACTACCGCGAGGACATCAAGGGCCAGATCCTCGAGGAAGGCATCACCGAGCCGGGCGCGATGAGTTCCTGGATCGCGGCCGCCACCGCCTACTCGAACCACGGGCTCACCATGATCCCGTTCTACATCTACTACTCGATGTTCGGCTTCCAGCGCATCGGCGACCTGGCCTGGGCGGCGGGCGACATGCAGGCGCGCGGCTTCCTGCTCGGCGGCACCGCCGGCCGCACCACGCTGGCCGGCGAGGGGCTGCAGCACCAGGACGGCCACAGCCACATCCTGGCCTCCACCATTCCGAACTGCGTGAGCTACGACCCGACCTTCGGCTACGAACTCGCGGTGATCGTCCATCACGGCATGAAGCGCATGTTCGAGCGCCAGGAGAACGTCTTCTACTACATCACCGTGATGAACGAGAACTACCTGCACCCGGCGATGCCGGCTGGCGTGGAGGAGGACATCGTGCGCGGCATGTACCTGTTCCGCGAGGTCGAGAGCGCGCAGGTGCAGCTGCTCGGCAGCGGCGCCATCCTGCGCGAGGTGCTGGCGGCGGCCGACCTGCTGGCCGAGGATTTCGGCGTCGCCGCCAACGTGTGGAGCGTGACGAGTTTCAACGAGCTCAGGCGCGAGGGTCTCGAGTGCTCGCGCTGGAACCTGCTGCATCCGCTGGAGACCCCGCGCGTGCCCTTCATCACCAAGCGTCTCGCCGCCCATCCGGGGCCGGCGGTGGCGGCCACCGACTACATCCGCGCCTACCCGGGCCAGGTGCGGGAATACGTGCCGGGCCGCTACCGCTGCCTCGGCACCGACGGCTTCGGTCGCTCCGATTCGCGCGCGAAGCTGCGCGAGTACTTCGAGGTGAACCGTCACTACATCGCCGTCGCGGCGCTGAAGACCCTGGCGGACGACGGCGTGCTGCCGCCCGAGCGCGTGGCCGAGGCCATCGCGAAGTACGGCATCAATCCCGACAAACCCAACCCGATGAACCAGTAGGGCGCGGCCGTGGCGAGCGAAGTCGAGATACGGGTGCCGGACATCGGCGATTTCGAACACGTCGACGTGATCGACGTACTGGTCAAGCCGGGCGACGTGATCAGTCCGGAAGACCCGCTGATCACGCTGGAGAGCGAGAAGGCCACCATGGACATCCCGGCCCCGGCCGCGGGCACGGTGGTCGCGATCCAGGTCAAGGTCGGCGACCAGGTGGGCGAAGGCGCGCTGATCCTGACGCTGGCGCCGGCCGACGGCGCGGCGGCCAAAGCAGCGCCACCGCCGGCCGCGACCGCGCAGGCGCCCGCACCATCCGCGCCCGCGCCGAAGCCCGCCGATGCGGCGCCACCCGCGGCGCCGCCCGCCGCGGCCGACGGCGCCGCGCGCACCGTCGAGGTCCGCGTGCCCGACATCGGCGACTTCGACCACGTCGACGTGATCGACGTGCTGGTCAAACTCGGCGACAGCATCGGCCTGGAAGATCCGCTGATCACGCTTGAGAGCGAGAAGGCCACCATGGACATCCCGGCGCCCGCGGCCGGCGTGGTGGAGGCGATCACGGTCAAGGTGGGCGACCAGGTGTCGGAGGGTGACCTGATCCTCGCGCTCACCGTGCGCGGCGCGGCGCCGGCGCCCTCGCCCGCACCCGCCGCGGTGGAGGCACCGAAGCCGCCGCCGACCTTGCCCAAGACGCCATCACCGCGTCCCGCGCCGCCCGCCGGCGCGCCGGCCGCCACACCGACCAAGGCCCACGCCAGTCCCGCCGTACGCAAGTTCGCGCGCGAACTCGGCGTCGATATCGCGTTGGTCTACGGCCGCGGACCCAAGGGCCGCATTCTCAAGGACGACGTGCAGGCGCACGTGAAGGAGGTGATGAAGGGCACCCGCGGCCACGCCGGCGGCGCGCCCGCGGGCGGCGGACTCAACCTGCCGGCCGCGCCGGTCATCGACTTCAGCAAGTTCGGCGAGACGGAACTCACGCCCTTGAGCAAGATTCGTCGGCTGACCGGGCAGAACCTGCATCGCAGCTGGCTGACCGTGCCGCACGTCTTCCAGATGGACGCGGCCGACATCACCGAGCTCGAGGCCTTTCGCCAGTCCAAGGCCAGCGAGGCCGAGAAGCAGGGCGCCAAGCTCACCCTGCTCGCCTTCCTGGTGAAGGCGGTGGTGGTGGGACTGAAGAAATTCCCGGACTTCAACGCCTCGTTATCGCCCGACGGCGAGGCGCTGATCCACAAGAAATACTTCCACATCGGCATCGCGGTGAACACCGACAACGGCCTGGTCGTGCCGGTGATCCGCGACGTCGACAAGAAGGGCCTGTACGAGCTCGCGCTCGAGGTGAAGGAACTGTCGCGCAAGGCGCGCGAACGCAAGATCACCCCGGCCGAGATGCAGGGCGCCTGCTTCACCATCTCGAGCCTGGGCGGGGTCGGCGGCACCGCCTTCACGCCCATCATCAACCTGCCGGAAGTGGCCATCCTCGGCGTCTCGCCGGCCGCCATGCAGCCGGTGTGGAAGGACGGCGAATTCGTGCCGCGGCTCATGCTGCCCTTCACGCTGTCCTACGACCACCGCGTGATCGACGGCGTCGCCGCCGCCCAGTTCACCCGCTACCTGACCACCGTGCTGGGCGACATCCGCCACATCCTCTTGTAGGGCCGATTTCAATCGGCCAACACCGCGCAAACGGGGACAGACCACGGTTTCTCCGAAACCGTGGTCTGTCCCCGTTTGCGCGTTTGCGAAGCCCTGCGTGGCGGGTTGAAACCCGCCCTACAACGGAAGCCCGCGGGGGTGATCCAGGCAACCGCCCCGCGCGTTAAAGGCTCAGAAGCGCCCCGCGGGACATTCCCTTCCCCCTCCGCTCCGCGGTCGCTTCGGCTCTCAACGCCTGCTTCGCCCCGCCCCGCGCGGGGCGTTTTGTTTACGGCCGCCACCGTACCGCCGCGAATTGTCTGCGACCGCCCGATAGCCGAGAATGCCGGGCACTGAATTCCCCTCGAATCCTCAAGGAAACCCACGCGTGAAGACCAAGATCACCGAAATGTTCGGCATCGAACATCCCATCATCCAGGGCGGCATGCACTTCGTCGGCTTCGCCGAGATGGCCGCCGCCGTGTCCGAGGCTGGCGGGCTCGGCATCATCACCGGGCTGACCCAGCGCAGCCCGGCGGATCTCGCCAACGAGATCGCGCGCTGCCGCCAGATGACGAAGAAGCCCATCGGCGTGAACCTCACCTTCCTGCCCACCGTCTCCACGCCGGACTACCCGGGCTACATCCAGGCCATCATCGACGGCGGCGTGAAGGTGGTGGAGACCGCCGGCAACAATCCGCAGCAGTGGCTGCCGATGCTCCACGACGCCGGCATCAAGGTGATTCACAAGTGCACCTCGGTGCGCCACGCGCTGAAGGCCCAGTCCATCGGTTGCGACGCGATCAGCGTCGACGGCTTCGAATGCGCCGGTCACCCGGGCGAGGACGACATCCCGAACTTCATCCTGCTGCCGCGCGCGGCGGACGAACTCAAGATCCCCTTCGTCGCCTCCGGCGGCATGGCCGACGGCCGCTCGCTGGTCGCGGCGCTGGCGCTCGGCGCGGAAGGCATCAACATGGGCACGCGCTTCATGGCCACCAAGGAGGCGCCCATCCACGAGAACGTGAAACAGGCCATCCTGAAGGCGACCGAACTCGACATGCGGCTCATCATGCGCCCGCTGCGCAACACCGAACGCGTGCTGAAGAACGCCGCGGTCGAGCGCGTGGTGGCGAAGGAGAAGGAACTCGGTTCCAAGATTACCTTCGCCGACATCGCCGAGGACGTGGTGGGCGTCTATCCGCGCATCATGCAGGAAGGCGAAATGGATCTCGGCGCCTGGTCCTGTGGCCTGGTGGCCGGTCTCATCCACGACATTCCGACCTGCCAGGAACTCATCGACCGCATCATGAACGAGGCGAACGCGCTCATCCGCGAGCGCCTGGGGAGGTTGGCGGGCTGAGAGAAATTCTCGTCCTGTAGGGCCGGTTTCAACCGGCCATGCGACGGCGCCTCCGTAAGCCGTGCACGGCCGGTTGAAACCGGCCCTACAAAGTTTCGTTATCACCCCCGGAACATTCTGCTCATCAACACCAGGAGATCCCCATGCCCACCAAGCTCGGCCTCAACGAAGCCCGCCTCATCGTCGACACCATGCTGGAAGAGGCCGCCAAGCGCGGCATCAAGTTCGCCGGCTGCGTGGTCGACGCCGGCGGCGACACCCTCTACCTCGCGCGCATGGACGGCGCGACCGCGTTGAACGCGCGCATGGCCTACAACAAGGCCTACACCGCCACCAAGTGGCAGATGGACACGCGCGTGCTGAAGACCCGCCTGTTCGACATGTCGCTCGGTGACGAGCGTCGTGAGATCACCTGGTTCTGCGACCCGCTGTACACCCCGGTGTGGGGCGGCATCGTGCTGCGCGCGCCCGACGGCACCATGCTCGGCGCGCTCGGCGAGAGCGGCGGCACCTACCAGCAGGACGAGGAGATCGGGCAGATCGCCGCGGCGCGTTTCAACGCGCTGTAAGCTCCCGGGGGCGTCCTGCCCTAAAGCCCCAGGCCCGCGCGGACGCTAGATACCGCGCGGTCACAGGAGGCGGCGACATGGCAGGACGGGTAGACGAACGCGGCACGAGCGCGCTTTCCGGCTGGCTGGCGCTCGCGCTGCTGCTGTTGCTCGCGGGCGCCGTCGCCTGGTCCATCGTGGGGCCGGCCATGGCGCCTGGCGGCACCCCCTCGGTGCTCGGCATCCTGTGCCTGCCCCTGCTCGCCCTGCTGGCCAAGGGCTTCTGCATTCTCGAGCCCAACCAGGCCGCGGTCATGGTGTTCTTCGGCAAGTACGCCGGGTCGCTGCGTGACGACGGCTTCTTCTGGGTAAACCCCTTCTACGCAAAGCACAAGCTCTCGCTGCGCGCGCGCAACCTCAACACGCCGACGCTCAAGGTCAACGATCGCGCCGGCAACCCCATCGAAGTGGCGGCGGTCATCGTCTGGCGGGTCTACGACACCGCCCGCGCGACCTTCGATGTCGAGAGCTACCACGACTTCATCGCCATGCAGAGCGAATCCGCGGTGCGCCAGGTCGCGAGCGCGCGCTTCTACGACGGCGACGAGCACGGCCGCGACTCCCTGCGCGGCGACCTGGAGCTGGTCGCCACGCTGCTGGTCGAGACCATCCAGAGCCACTCTGAACTCGCCGGCCTCGAGATCCTCGAGGCGCGCATCTCGCACCTCGCCTACGCCCCCGAGATCGCCGGCGCGATGCTCCGGCGTCAGCAGGCGGCGGCGGTGGTGGCGGCGCGCACCCTCATCGTCGAGGGCGCGGTCGGCATGGTGAAGCTCGGCATCGAGCGGCTCGAACAAGACCAGGTGCTGCGCCTGGACGACGCCGCGCGCACGCGGCTCGTGACCAATCTGATGACGGTGCTGGTCGGAGACAGCGAGACCCAGCCGGTGCTGTCCGTCGACCACACCACGGCTTGAACCCGTCCCCGGAGCCCGCCATGACTGCCAGCCCGAATCTTCCCATGCCATTGCTGCTGCTGAACGGCATCGGCGCCCTGCTCATCGCGGTGGGCGCCATGGGCCTGACGAGCCCGGACCTGATGCCGCCGCTCGCCGCGCCCGGCGTGGCCTGGGCGCTGATCGGGGCCGGCGCGCTCATCGACGGCGGCGCCGCCCTCGGCATCGTCCTGCACCTGCGCAGACGCCCAGCGACCTGACGTCACCCGGCGCCGGCGCCAACCTGGCTCAGTGGAAGCTGACCGGCAGCGACGCCATCACGCGAAAGAAGGAATGCGACCACTCGAGCCGGCCCTGCTCGATGCGCAGACCGCGCGTGCGCTCGGCGAACTCGAGCAGCGCATGACGCGCTTCCATGCGGGCCAGCGAGTTGCCGATGCAGTGATGGATGCCGCCGCCGAAGGACAGGTGCGCGACGTTGCGGCGCTCGATGTCGAACACGTCGGGGTTCTCGAAGCGCTCCGGATCGCGATTGGCGGCGGCGAGCATCAGCCAGATGACCGCGTCCGCCGGCAGGGTCTGCCCACCCAGGGTGAACGGTTCGGCCAGCACGCGCCAGTTGAACAGGATGGGATTGTCGTAGCGCAGGCACTCGTTCACCGCGTTGTCGATCAGGTCCGGCCGCGCGCGCAGCGTCTCGAGCTGCGCCGGGTGGTCCAGCAGCGCGCGCAGGCCGTTGCCGATCAGCCCGATGGTGGTCTCGTAACCGGCGATGATGATGCCGATGGCCTGGATCACCAGCGCGTCGTCGCTGAGCCGGTCGGCGCCCTCGTTGGCGCGGATCATGGTGCTGATCATGTCATCGCCGAGGTTCTGGCGACGCTCGGCGAGCAGCGCCTCGAAATAGTCGGCCATGGCATGGCCGGCATCGCGGGTGCGCTGCTGGATCTCTGGCGGCAGGAACTTCGCGAAGAAGGCATTGGTGCGCGTCGCCGTCCAGGCGTTGAACCGGTCACGGTCGCCGTCCGGAATGCCCATGATCTTGCAGATCATGCGCGACGGCACGGTGTGCGCCATGTCCGTCACGAGGTCCATGCCGCCCTCGGCGAGCGCCCGGTCCATGGTTTGCGCGACCGTGGCCCGCACTTCGTCCTCCATCATGCGCGTGGTCTTCGGGTTCAGGGTCAGCATCGCCAGGCGGCGCAGACGCTGATGCTCGGGGTCGTCCTTGTTCAGCATGAACTCCAGGAAGCTGCCGCGCTGATCGAGGGGATCGAAATTCGGTGACTCGCCATTGGCGAGCGTCATGCTGGTCGTGGCTTCGCGAAAGACTCGCGAGACGTCGTCGTAGCGGCTCACCCGCCACGTGCCGACCGGCGTGAGATTGACGGGGTTGCGCTCGCGCAGACCGTGCAGCGCCGGGTAGGGGTCGTCGCGAAAGCTCGGCTCGAACGGGTCGGCGCCACACCAGTCGCCCATCGGCATATCCGCCACAACGTCGCTCATCTTCGCGGTCCTCCAGTCCTCTATCCCCATGCTCGCGCGGCGTCAACGCGGCGCACCCTTGCCCACGCACGACACGCTCCCGCTGGATTAGACTTTTTCGTCTATTCGGGGTCAAGGTATCCTTGGCGCGAGCCGCGTGTTCCGCCCCCGCGGCGAGCTCGCCCGCCGGATCCGCAGCCCATGAAGTCACCCACCACGACGAGGAAATCCCCACCCGCCGAGCCGGCTGGACGCGCGCGGCGCAAGGCCGGCAACCGCGAACGCATCGTTGCAGCCGCCATCGAGCTCATGAACGAACGCGGCAGCCTGATCGGCACGACGCAGGTGGCCGCGCACCTCGGCATCAGCCACGGCAACCTGTACTACCACTTCGGCAACATGCAGGCCATCGTGCGCGAGATCCTGGTGCGGCTGCGCGAAGAGCTG
>JBFWYG010000001.1:54499-56031 GCA_050186725.1 Gammaproteobacteria bacterium
GAGCCAGGCATGACGAGCGAACGGATGACCGTGCGGCGGCCAGGATTCACCTACCCGTCCCCCCTGCCCGCCCACTGGAACGGCAAACGCCCCGAGTTCTCGCACATCGTGAACGCGGCCTCGCTCGCCATGCCCTACCTGGAGCCCTATCTCATCGCGACCATGCGCGCGGCGCGTGATCGCGTGACCGACCCGGACCTGCGCCGCGCGCTCGACGACTATGTCGCGCAGGAGTCCATGCACTACATGCAGCACCGGCGCTTCAACGACCGGCTCGTGGCGCTCGGCTATCGCTGCATCGAAGACCTGCAGGCGCGGCTCGCCGAGGATTACGCGCGGCTCGCGGCGGAGCGCAGCCTGGAATTCAACCTGGCCTACGCCGAGGGCTTCGAGTCCATGGCGCTCGCCATCGGCGAGATGCTGATCGAGGACCGCGAGCACCTGTTCGGCGACAGCGAGAGCGGCGTCGCGTCACTGGTGTTGTGGCATTTCGTCGAGGAGATCGAGCACAAGCAGGTCGCCTACGACATGTTCGAACACGTCGCGGGCGGGTGCTTCCGCCGCGTACACGGCTTCCTGTACGCCACCTGGCACATCTTCGGTCTCACGCGCCGCGGCTACCAGGCGCTGTTGCAAGAGGACGGTCTGTGGCGCGATGTCCGCTCGCGACTCGCGCTCGCGCGCCTCTTGCTCAGGATCTTCGCCACGCTGACGCCCAAACTGCTGCGCATCCTCGTGCCCGGCTACGACCCGCGGCAGGTGGCGGACCCGCCGTGGGCGCTCGCGTGGGCACGGCTCTTCAGCGCCGCGCCGCAGGCCGCCGCGCGGCTGGACACCGCGCGGCTCGCGGATCCCGAACCGGCCGCCCTCGCGTGACCAGGACCAGCATGAACGACAAGTCCCCGAGCGCCATGCACGAGCGCATGCGCGCCGCGCTCATGCTGAACGGCACGGGCCTCATCGCGCTGGCGCTCCTGATCGGCTGGGTGTGGTTCTTCGGGCTGCTCGGCCGCGTCGTGCTGTGGCCGCTGCCCATCGACATCCCGTTCAGCATCCCCGATGACGGTCGCGCCTGGCGCATGGCGCACATGGAGGCGATCACCCAGGGGTTGCTGCTGATGGGCTTCGCCTTCGGCGGGCAATACATGCGGCTGTCGCGCCGCCAGTTCGCCTGGCTGTACTGGTCGTCACTGGCGACAGCCTGGCTGTTCACCCTGGGCGCCGCGGCCAACGCGCTGTGCGGCACGCGCGGCCTCGCCTTCGGCGGCGGCCCGTTCAAGCCCGGCCTCGCCAACGACCTCATCTACCTCGCCGGCTGGCCGCCCGTGCTCGGCGTGCACATCATGGTCGGCCTCGCGCTGTGGGGCCTGTGGCGGTACTTCCGCGCCCCGGCCTGAGGCCGGAGCGCCAGTGATCTCTCAGGGCAGGCCGCGACCGCGCGGCACGCTGACTTCCTCGACGAACAGCACCGCTTCGCGCGACGCCGCGCGCTTGGCCGAATCGAAATCCGGCGCGGTGCACAGCATCAGTTC
>JBFWYG010000001.1:56131-217016 GCA_050186725.1 Gammaproteobacteria bacterium
GGCGTGATGCGCAGCACCTTCGGGCCGTACATGTCGGCCACGTACCAGGCGCCGTCGTGCCAGCGCGGGCCTTCGAAGAAGGTGCCGCCTTCGTAGAGTGTGCGCATCGCCCGGTCCCCGCTCGGTTCTGGAGTGGCGAAGATAGCGCTCCGCGGGGAGCGCCACCATGCTCCCCATTGGTTGGGGCCCGCGCGCCCCGCGGCTTGTGATTGACGCTCGCCCGATGGCGGATGGATAGTCGCTGCCTCCATCCTGAGGAACAGCACCATGGGCAGCTTCCGTCGCGTCGTCACCGGCCACCGCGCCGACGGCAAATCCATCATCGCGAGCGACAGCACGTTCGCGAGCGCCGAGATCCCCGGCATGGGCGGCATCGCGCTCGGCACGCTGTGGGGCTCGGACAGCACTTTCGACTATCCCGACGATGGTCGCCAGCCGCCGCCGTCCACCTGGTTCCCGCCCATCGGCGGCGTGCGCTTCATCGAGTTCGTACTGCCGGCTGGGAGCGATCCCGAGAAGGGCGGCGGCAGCGCCGAGGGCGCCGCCGCGGCCGAGAGGCTCGCGCCGGGATTGCTTTCCCATTTCACCGACGACGCGCCCGGCATGCATCGCTCCGCGACCTGCGACATGCTCTACGTGCTGTCCGGCCGCTGCGTGCTGGAACTCGACGACGGCTCGGCCACCGCGCTCAGCGCCGGCGACGTCATCGTGCAGAGCGGCACCATGCACCGCTGGAAGAACCCGCACGCGGAACCGTGCCGCGTGATTGGCGCCATTGTCGGCGCGCATCTGAAGAAGTAAGCCAACCACCACTCGAGGGGAATCAGTCCATGGCCACCAAGCTCGCCGCCGTCAAGGCGCCCAAGAACAATCTCGCCAAACTCGGTTTCGATGCGACGCGCCTCGCCCGCGTGCGCGACGCGGTGAAAGCCGACATCGATGCCGGCCGCTGCCACGGCGTGCGCATGCTGGTCGCGCGCCACGGCGAGGTGGTGCTCGATCTCTGCGAAGGCTACGCCGAGCGCGCGGCCGACAAGCCGATGAAGCAGGACTCGGTGTTTGCCACCATGTCGGTCGCGAAGCAGTTCACCAACGTCCTGGCGCTGTCGCTGGTCGAGCGCGGGCTGCTGAAGCTGCACGCGCCGGTGGCGGAGCTGATCCCCGAGTTCGCGACGCTCGGCAAGGAGAAGGTCAACCTGTTCCATCTCCTGACCCACACCAGCGGCGTGATGTCGGCCATTCCGCCCGTGCCGCCCGACGTGCTGATGAACATCGACAGGCTGGTCGCCTTCGCCTGCGGCCTGCCGCTCGAGTCGCAGCCCGGCGAGCGCGTGAACTACTCCATCCTGCTCGGGCATTCGATCATCGCGGCGCTGTGCCTGCGCGCCGACGGCCGCGGGCGCAGCTACGCGCAGATGCTGAACGAGGAGGTGTTCGCGCCGCTCGGCATGAAGGACACGAGCTTGGGCCCGCGTCCCGACCTGCTGAAGCGCCTGTGCCCGGTGAAGGTGTCGTACAAGGATTTGCCTGCGCTGCTGCCGCCGGCGGCGGTGGAAGGCATCGGCACCTTGCTCGCGACTCCCGGCTGCGAGATCCCGGGCGGCGGCTGCATGACCTCGGTGCAGGACCTGCATCGCTTTGCCGAGATGCTGCGCCGGGGCGGCGAGCTCGACGGCAAGCGCGTGCTGTCGCCGGCCATGATCGACTTCTGCACGCGCAACCAGACCGGCACCTTGCGCAACGTGCTGTTCGACATGTGGTTCGGCGTGCGCGGCTGGATTGAATACCCGGCGAATATCGGCTGCGGCTTCTTCCTGCGCGGCGAAGGCAACCTGCCGGGACTCTTCAGCCCGATGAATTCACCGCGCAGCTTCGGCGGCTTCGGCGCCGGTTCCACCGGCTTCACCGTCGACCCGGAACGTGACCTGTCGATCGCCTTCCTCTCCACGGGTCTCATGGAAGACAGCTACCACTTCGAGCGCATCGGCGTGATGCAGGGTCTGGTGCTGGCGGCGATGGTATGACGCGCGCCGTGCATGGCCGATTGAAATCGGCCCTACAGCGGAGGCGATTGTAGGGCGGGTTTCAACCCGCCTTGCACGGCATTCATGCTGGGACAGACCCCGTACGGGGTCTGTCCCTACGGCAACTCACAGAACTGCGCGATGTCGATTTCCTGGTGCACGGCGATGTTGCCGTGGGGGCCGGCGCACCAGGACGGCATGACCATGGAATAGAGTCCGGGGCCGCCGGCCACCAGCAGGTGGATGTTGCGCGGCTCGCGCACCGCGGGGATCAGGTCCTCGGTGCCGGTCAGCATCTTGCGGTTCAGCCGCGCCAACTCTTCGCGCGGCGTCACCGCACGCGCGGCCAGCGCCGCCTGCACGCGTGGGCGATCGTAGCCGGCGCGCTTCAACACCTCGGCGTGATCGGGATTCATGACCACCACCACCGCGCCGCGCCCGCCGAGGTGCGAGTTGTTGCTGCCGCGATTGGCGATCACGGCGGCGAGCGTGTCGAGCAACGCCTCGGCCGACGCCGGGTCGTCGGCGTCGCCGGTGAAGAAGCACGAGTGCGGTGCCTCGACGCCCACCACCGTCACCGCGCTCTGCGCCGGCGCGTAACCGAAACTCGTGTGCAGTGGCGCGAAGGGCGAAGAGTCCTCGTCTTCGGCGATGCAGAAGCTGAACTTGGCGGGCGAGCCATGCAGCGCCATGTCCGACACGCCGGGTCGGGCGCCGCCGATGTTCATCATCGCGAGCCGGAGCGCACGGCCGACCGCGGCATTGGCGCGGTGGCCGGGGCCCATGAGCCCGAAGCCCGAGGCGAAGCCGCCGCAGTCGCGGCGCGCGGGACCGTTCACGATCAGGAGCGGCGCGATGCAGTGCGTGGTGGACTGCATCTCGCCGAGATCGAAGGCCGGCTGGCACACGGCGCGCACCGCGGCCACCACCACCGGCATGTGATCGGGCAGACAGCCCGCCATCACCGCCGCGCAGGCGACCTTCTCCACCGTCGCCACGCCATTCGCCGGACCCATGTCACCGAGTTCGATGTCGCCGTCGAGGCCGCTCGCCAGCACCAGGCGCGCGACCTTGTCCGCCGTCGGGATGACGACCGGCAGCCCGTCGGTGCAGCCGAGTTCGTGCAGCAGTTCGAGTGCGGCGTCCGCATTCGCCGCTTGCAGCAACTCGCTCATGCGCCGCGTAGCCTCCGCACGATCTCGTCCTTCACCGTATCGGCGACGCGCATCATCGCGTCGAGACCGGAGCCCGCGATGGGATGGGGCACCACCACGCGCGGAATGTCGGGCATGCCCTCGGCGCGTGCGACGAAGTCGCCCTGCACCTCGAACTTGGTGGTCACGATGGCCACCGCCGGACGCCCCTGGCGGGCGAGTGCAATGCCGTCACGCACGGTGCCGGAAGTGCAGCTGCCTCAGTGCCCGTAGGCGGTGACGAGCGCGTCGCAGCGCGCGGCGATGTCCGTCACCAGGCGCTCGTCGGCCGGCACGGACGCGTTCTTCTTCACGTAGCGCTGGAAACGGGCGGTGGGCAGCACGGTCGCTAGCGCACGTTCGATGGCGTCGAGAAAGGGCACGGAATCGGGGAAGTTGTTCGCCAGGAGTCCGATCACCGCCTCGCCTTCGAGCGCGGCGCGACAGGTATAGGCTTCGAACGCGGCGCGCGGCGCGCCGCGAGGATCGAGGAATTCGACCGTCATGACTTGCTCCCAGGGGCGGCGAGTGCCGCGTGAGCCGCATGGTATGCCATTCGCGCCATGGATTGACGCCCGCGCCCGGGCTGGTCGATAGTCCGGGACCTGCGGCGAGGAGGTCCCCACCATGAGCCAGACGAAACAACACATGCTGAGCGGCTACCGCCTGCTCGATTTCACCCGCGCGGCGGCCGGCCCGACCTGCACGCGCATGTTCGCCGAGATGGGCGCGGAGGTGATCAAGGTCGAGTCCGCGCCCGACGGCGAGATGTCGCGTGCGATGTCCAAGCTGCGCAACAGCGAGCGCAGCCTGTACACAGTGCAGCAGTGCCTGAACAAGAAGAGCCTGTGCCTGGACCTGCGCTCGCCCGAGGCCAAGGCGCTCCTGATGGAACTGGTGCCGCTGTGCGACGTGGTGGTGGAGAACTTCCGCCCCGGCATCATCGATGAGATGGGCTTGGGCTACGAGACGCTGAAGGGGCTCCGCGAAGACATCATCCTGTGCTCCATCTCCGCGCTCGGCCAGACCGGGCCGCTGGCGAAGAAGCCGGGCTACGACTACATCGCCCAGGCCTATTCCGGCATCACTTCCATGGTCGGCCCGCCGGACGACCTGCCCGATCTGACACTCGCCGCCATCGGCGACGTATCGACCGGTGTGACCGCGGCCTTCGCCATCGCCGCCGCGTTGCTCGATCGCCACCGCACCGGCCAGGGCCAGCATCTCGATGTCGCGATCCTCGACTGCTACTACCACTACCACGAGGTCAACGTGCATCGGTACAGCGCGACCGATGGCGCCATCGTGCCGACCCGCACCGGGCGGCACATGAACTACATCTGCCCGGGCGGCATCTTTCAAGGGCCGGGCGGCGGCATCACCATCATGGCCTTCCTGCATCACTTCAAGGATCTGTGCGCGGCCATGGGCCGGCCGGAGCTCGCCACCACGCCGGGCTGGCAGACCGACATCGAACGGCTGGAAAAGCGCGACGAGGTTGTGAAGACCATCGAGGACTGGCTGGCGACCTTCCCCTCGGTGGACGCCGCGATCGCGGTGCTGGAGAAGCACAACGTGCCCTGCGCGCCGGTGCTGTCGGTCGCCGAGACCGTCACCCACCCGCACCTCGTTGCGCGCGGCACGGTGCGCACGGTGAACGACCCGATAGCCGGCGAGTTTCAGATCCCGGGCCACCCGGTGCATTCGTCGCGCTACCCGGCCAACGATCCGACCTTGGTCGCGCCCATGCTCGGCGAGCACAACCGCGACATCCTCACCAAGCTGCTCGGCAGGAGCGAGGCCGAGGTCGAACGCCTGACCGCCGCCCGCGTCCTGCAGTCCAAGCCCTACTGACGCCCAAGGACCGACACCAGACCCATGACCATGCCAGAGACCCAGCCGGTATTCGACGCCCTCACCTCGCGCAAGTCCGTGCGCCGCTTCCTGCCGACCGAGGTGCCGCGCGCGACGGTGGAGGAGCTGCTGACCGTCGCCGCGCGCTCGGCCTCCGGCACCAACTGCCAGCCATGGCTGGTGCACGTGGTGACCGGCGCGACCAAGGCGCGGCTGAGCGAGGAGATCCTCGCCGCGTTCAACGATCCGGCCGAGGCCGCGAAGCACGAGAGCGAGTTCCCGATCTACCCGAGCGAATGGATCTCGCCCTACCTCGATCGGCGGCGCAAGGTCGGCTGGGAGCTCTACGGCCTGCTCGGCATCGGCAAGGGCGATCGCGAGCGCACCCACGCGCAGCACGCGCGCAACTTCATGTTCTTCGACGCGCCGGTCGGCTTCATCTTCACCGTGCATCGCGCCATGGGCTATGCCACGTGGATCGACTACGGCATGTTCATGGGCAACCTCATGACCGCCGCGCGCGGGCGCGGCCTGCACACCTGCCCGCAGTTCGCCTTCGCGCAGTTCCATCGCATCATCGCGCGGGTGCTGGACCTGCCGCCCGAGCAGAAGATCCTGTGCGGCATGTCACTCGGCTACGAGGACACCGCGGCCATCGAGAACACCCTCATCAGTGAACGCGCGCCGTTGGCGGAGTGGACCAGCTTCCATGACTGAGGCCCGCCTCGCCACGCGCTTCACGCGCGCCTTCGGCATCGTGCACCCGGTGATGCAGGAAGGCCTCGGCCCCTACAAGACCGTGGCGCTGGCGGCGGCAGTCTCCAACGCCGGCGGCCTCGGCACGGTCAGCATTCCCGGCATCAGCGAAGAGCCGCGCGCGGGCGCGGCGAAACTTCGCGGCTACATCGAGGAGGCCTGCGCGCTCACCGACAAGCCCTTCGCGGTGAACATCCCGGTCGGCACCGACAAGCACGGCAATGTGCCGGCCTTCAGCGCGGCCTACGTACAGGCGGTGGTCGACGCGGTCAAGGACAGCGAGGTAGCGAAACGCCTGCGCGCCATCACCACCTCGGCCGGCGCGCCCTCGGCCGCGCGGCGCATGATCGAGGGCTCTGGACTCATCCACATCCACAAGGTCGGCGGCACGCGCCAGGCGCAACGCGCCGTGGCCGATGGCGTCGACATGCTGATCGCCTCGGGCTACGAGGCCGGCGGGCACACCCATTCGCGCCCGGTGCACACCTTCGTCCTCGGGCCCAGCGTCACCGAGGCGGTCGACGTGCCGGTGATCCTCGCCGGCGGCGTGCGCGACGGCCGCGGACTCGCCGCAGCGCTCGCGATGGGCGCCGACGCGGTCGCGCTCGGCACGCGCTTCGTCGCGAGCCACGACAATCCCGACTGGCATCCGAACTACGCGGCACGCATCCTCGCCGCGCGCGAAGGCGACGACACTCTGTTCCAGGCGCTCTACGGGCCGTCACGCATCCTGCCGAGCCGCGCCATCGCCGAGCTGCACGAGTTCGAGCAGCGCCCCGGCATCACCGAGGAAGACCTCACGCGCTTCAAGGACGAGCGGCTCATCGCCGGCCAGCGCGACGGCGACATGGAAGGCGGCATCCTGCCCTGCGGACAGATTGCCGGCGCGCTCACCGAACTCATCCACGTCGCCGAGTTCGTCCCCGGCATGGTGCGCGAAGCGCTAGCGGCCCTCGCCCGCATCCAAACCCTGTAGGTCGGACTTGCACCCGACATTCACGCTCCAATTAACACTCAGGCGCACCAAGGACCGGTCGCCATGAAGCCCGACCCCCAACCCGGCGATCCGTCCCCTGCGCCGCTCGACGGCTACTACGCCGAATGCGCCTACGTGCCGACCTGGCAGGCCGAACTCGCCCCGGCCTGGCTCGATCACGTCGCCCTGTGGGCGGGTCTCGCAGCGCCGCGCGCCGAGCCCGGCGCACCGTTCCGCTACCTCGAAGTGGGCTGCGGCCTCGGCTGGACGCTCAACCTGCTCGCCGCCGCCAACCCCGAGGGACAGTTCGTGGGTATCGACGCCATGGGGGAGCAGATTGCCCAGGCGCGCGCCGTAGCCCGCGCCGCGGGTCTGACCAATGTGCGCTTCGTGCATGCGACGCTCGAGCAGGTGCGAAGCCGACGCTTTCCGCGCTTTCATTACCTCGTCGCGCACGGCGTCTACACCTGGGTCAGCGATCACAACGCCTCGCTGCTGTTCGAACTGGCCGCACGGGTGCTGATCCCTGGCGGCCTGTGCTACCTCGGCTACAACGTCGAGCCGGGCTGGTCCGCGCTGCGACCGGCACAGCAGCTCTTGTTCACCGCCATGCGCGACCAGCACGCGTCGCACACCGGCGCCGCCATCGACGCGGCGCGCGCGCTGGTCCGCCAGGTGCGCGACCTGTCCAACACGCGTCTCGGACTCGCCGAGCACGGCAGCGAACTGCTCGATCGCCTGCTCGACATGCCGAGCGCCTACCTCGGGCACGAGTTCCTGAACGCGCATTGGCGCCCGGTGTTCGTCACCGAGGCGCATGCGCGCGCGCGCCAGGCGGCGCTCGACTACGTGGGCAGTGCGCGACTCGCGCTGCGCTACGACGACTACCTGCTGCGACGCGCGCAACGCGCGCTGCTCGCGGCACAGCCGCCCGGCACTCAGCGGGAACTGGTGAAGGACTCGTGCCTGGGCCAGATGCTGCGCACGGACGTGTTCGTCAAGGGCGGACATTCGCTGTCGCTGCGCGCCCAGCGCGACCAGCGCGCTCATGCCACTTTCGCACTGAGCGTGGCGCCGCCCCACGTGCACTACGACGTGCAGACCCCGGCCGGTCGTCTGCGCTTCGATCGCCCGGCCGTTCGCGTCCTGGTCCAGGCACTTGCCAGCGGGCCGTGCCGGGTGACGGACGTTGCGCGGCGCGTTCCCCGGCACGGTTGCAGCCTGTCGGCGCTGCTCGCCGCCCTCGACCTCCTGCTGTTCAGCGGCGCGATCATGCCGGTCGATCCGCGCAAGGCCGCGCCGCGCGCCACCGCGATGAATGCGCTGCTGCGCGCCGGCGCCGGCACGGGCACCAATCCTGCGAGCAGCGGCATGGCGCCGCAGGTCGGTCGCCACGGCACGGCGCTGCGGGTCGCGGCCATCGAGCTGCTGCTGCTGACGCACCGCGGCGCGCGGCCGCCGGGCCTGCGCGTGGCGCGCGCCCTGCTCGCGGCGCGAGGCCTGGACGCGGGCCAGGCGGAGGCAGGCGCGCAAGACCTGCGCGCCTGCCTCCGCCTGTGGCCTACGCGACAGCGCTGGCTGCGCGGATTCGGTGTGGCCTGAAGCGCTCGGCGGCTGCCCGCCCCAACTTCTTCGAATGTCAGGTACTTCACGGGCGGCGGCGGTGCCGCTGTCGCATACTGCGGTGGCGGACCGCGTGAAAGCGCGCGGCCAGCCGATGCACCGGCGCCTTCGCCGACATCGAACACCAAGTGGACACATAGCAGGGAGAGAGCTCCATGAGTGACAAAGAACTCAACCGTTTCCTCGCCGACATCGAGTCCGACGCGTCTCTCAACCAGGCGGTACAGGCCCTGCGGCCGGCAGGCGACGCCGACAACCGCGTGGGCGCGGAAGCGCTGATCGCGTTCGCGCAGCAGCGCGGCTACCAGCTCGACATGGACGATTTCATGCCCGAGGTCGGCGAGTTGGACGAGAACGAACTCGCTGCCGTGGTCGGCGGCGCCACCGCGCAGGGCTCCAACGCGATGGTCAAGCTCAATCCCGCCTTCAACTCCAACCACGGCAAGTGGATCGACATCCTCTCGTTCAAGTTCTTCTGAGCGCGCGTTGCGGGACAGCGGGCCGAACTGGCCGCGGTGCAGGACGCCGCCACCCCACGCGAGCGGGCCGCTGCGTGGGGTGCCCAAGGTGAGTGGGGGGCAGCCCTGGCCTGCGCACGCGGTGCGCTCGCCGCCGCCCCGCAGGACGCCGAGCTTCATCACGAAGTCGCCACCTACGCCGCGCGACTCGGCCTGATCGACCAGGCCGTCCGCCATTTCCGCCTGGCGACCCTTGGCGGCGTCGGCAAGCTCGGCTCACTGCTTTCGATGGCGACCTTCCTGCCCGCCGCGCCGAATGCCGATCTCGCCGCCCTGCGCGCATCGCGGCATCACATGGCGGCCGCGCTCGCCGAGCGCTGGCCGGAGATCGCGACGCTGGCGCCCGCGCGCCGCCGCCGCGCGAGCGGCCGTCTGCGCATCGGCTATCTCTCCGCCCATTTCACCTGGGCGTCCTACATGCGCACTGTGTGGGGTGTCATCAACCACCACGACCGCGACGCGGTGGACGTGCACCTGTTCGCCGACGGCGATGCGCCGCCGTTCGAGGGCCATGTCTCGCATCCGCGCGACCGCATCACGCACACCGCGGACCTCGACCTCCCTCGACTCCACGAAACGCTGCGCGCCGCCGACCTCGACGTGCTGGTGGACCTGAGCGGTTACGGCGCGCCGACGCGCGCCGGCGTGTTCCTGTCCGCGCCGGCGCCGGTGGGCGTGTCGTGGTTCAACGCCTTCGGCACCAACGCCCTGCCGGGACTGCATCTGCACCTGGCCGACGTCATCGTGTGCCCCGCCGCCGAAGAAGCGCACTACGTGGAACGCATCGTGCGCCTGCCGCGCAGCTACCTCGCCTTCGCGCCCACCACGCCGACACCCGAAGTAGGCCTGCCGACCAAGCGACCCTTCACGCTCGGCTGTCTCGCGCCGCTCTACAAGCTCACCGATACGACGCTCGACGACTGGTGCGCGCTGCTCACCGCGCTGCCCGACAGCCCGCTGCTGCTGGGACACACCGCGGCCGCGCAGGCCTCCAATCGCGAGCACCTGCTGCGCCGCTTCGAACGGCGCGGCATCGCGCGCGAGCGCATTCGCCTGACCGGGCCGGCGCCCAACTTCGAGTTCATGGAAAACTACGCGGAGATCGACCTCGCCCTCGATACCCAGCCCTATTCGGGCGGCACCACCACCGCCGAAGCCCTGTGGCAGGGCGTGCCGGTGCTGACCTGGCGCGGCGACCGCTGGGCCGCGCGCACCGCCGCCAGCCTGCTCCACAGCGCCGGGCTCGCGGACTTCCTCGCTGCCGACGGCGCGGATTTCGTGCGGCGCGGCCGAGCGCTCGCAACGGCGAGTGGGCGTGCCCGTCTCGCCGAGCTCCGCCCGACGATGCGCGCGCGACTGCTCGCCAGTCCAGCCTGCGCCGTCGCGCGCCAGGCGCGCGACTTCGAGCGGGTGTTCGCGCTGTGCGCGCACCGCGGACGCTGAGCGCGGCGGCGTCATTCGCGCTGGCGATGGCCTCGGCCCGCGCCACGCCGAGGGAGGGTTTGGGGCAACGTCACGCGGGCCGAGGGTCGCACGGGGGTCACCAGCGGCTGTTCACACCGAACACCAGCGCCTGGCAGGCGCTCTGCCCGACCAGTTGATCGCAGCCGTGGTTGGTATCGTGCCAGGTGAGATCGAAGTCGAACGCGCCGAGGCGCTTGCTCACGCCCACCTGGTAATCGACGTAGTCGTAGCCGGCGGGGTTGCTGCGATCGCCCTCGACGTCGAGATAGCCGACGCGGGTGAAGAGGCCGAAGGCTTGCGGGAGCGCGAGCTTCACGCCTGAATCGACGTAGACTCCATCGCCGTCTTCACCGAAGTAGTCCGGCGAATAGGCCACGCCGACGTCGACCTTGGGCGTGAACATCAGGCGGCTGAAGCCGTAGTCGAGCCGCCCGCTGACCTCGGCGGTCTCGAGATCGCCCACACCGCGGTCGGCGTTCTGGCCGGGAAAGTAGTAGTAGCGAGCGCCGAGATCCCAGCCGATGCCGTTCGCCAGGCGACTGCGAAAGCCACCATAGAAGTCGGTCTCGAGCGAAGCCTCGTCGTCACCCGCGCGATCGAACTCGGTGTTCGATGACCACAGGCCCGCGTAGAGACCGTAATCAGGGTTGTGGTAATCGATGCCGCCGTGGACCGAGGGGTCCTGGTTGGTACGCGTGATGCCGCGAAACACATAGTCGGTGGCAAGCCCGAAATTCACCTGCCAGTTGCGACTGCCCTCGTCCGCCGCGGCCGCGGCGCTCGCCGCCAGCACCAGCGCGGCGATGGAAACTCTCTGCATGGTCCATGTCCTCGTGAACGACCGTCACCGGTCACGAGGCGCAGGTTGGGCTGCATGATCGCAGAGGGTGTGGAGAGAATGCGCAGGTCGGGTTTCAAACCGCTATGCACTGCGCTCATCGCGGCGCCACACATGGCCGATTGAAATCGGCCCTACAACGGCGGCACCTGTAGGGCGGGTTTCAACCCGACATTCCATGTAGGGCGGGTTTCAACCCGCCATGCCATTCCAGAGCGCGAACAAGAGCCCCGACCTCAACGTCGGGCTGAAGCCCGACCTACAGGGCGCCGAGGAAATCGAACTTGCCGACGGGCACGCCGCCATGGCGCAGCAGGTTGTAGGCCGTGGTGCAGTGAAAGTAGAAGTTCGGCACCGCCCAGCGATGAAGGAAGGTCTCGCCGGTGAATGCGAACGTGCCCGCCGGGGTCTTGATCTCGATCGCACGCTCCGCCGCACCGTCGAATTGCGCCGCGGTGAAGCTCGCGAGATAGTCGCGCGCCTTGGCCAGGCGGGCCTGCAGTTCGGCGACGGTCTGCTCGGTGTCCTCCCAGCGCGGCGCTTCCACGCCGGTCAGCCGCGCGGCCGCGCCCTTCGCCGAGTCGGTCGCGATCTGGAACTGGCGCGTGCACGGCAACATGTCGGGAAAGAGACGCGAGGTCAGCAGGTTCTGCATGTCGAAACCATGGCTCTCGGCATGCGCCGCGGCCTTGTCCAGCACTTGCGATAGGCTCAGCAGTGTGTGGCTGAAGCCGGTGACGACCTGGGCGTGGAAGAGATTGCTCATCGATAAGACTCCTGTTGATTCATGTTGGTTTGGATCCAACCCGTCATGTACTGCGCGCATGGAGGCGCCACGCGTGGCCGATTGAAATCGGCCCTACAACGGAGGCACCTGTAGGGCGGGTTTCAACCCGCCATCCACTGCGCTCATCTCGGTGCCACGCATGGCCGATTGAAATCGGCCCTACAGGCCTATCGCGCCCGCGCTCGCCCAGGCGTCGATCTCCGCGTCGCTGCAGCCGACCGCGCGCAGCACTTCGGCTGTGTGTTCGCCGAGCGCGGGCGCTGGGCGGCGCACCGGCATGCGCTCGCCGGCGAACACCGCCGGCGCGCTCGCCTGGCGAATGCGGCCGCCGCGCGGGTGGTCGTATTCCACCAAGGTGTCGCCATGCTTCACGCGCGGGTCGTCCGCCACTTCGTGCAGTTCGTTGACCTTGGCGCAGGGCACGTCGTTCTGTTCCAGCCGCGCGATGAGTTCCGCGCAGGTGAAGTTCGCCGCCGCCGGCCGGAACTCGGTCAGCATCTGCGCATAGTTCGCGAAGCGCAGCGTCAGTGACGTGAAGCGCGGGTCGTCCAGCAGGTGTTCGATGCGCAGCGCGCGACACACGCCGGCGAACTCGCCGTCACCGACCACGATGAGCGTGATGAAACCGTCCTGGGTGCGGAGCAGCTCGTAGAACGACGCGATCAGCGGCTTCGGCGTGAAGCCCTCGGCGCCGACGAAGCTGTCGTTCCAGAACACTTCCGGCCAGAGAAAGTGCAGGCTCGCATCGAGCATCGAGAGCTCGACATGATGGCCGGCGATGACCCCGCGCTCGCGCGCGAACAAGGCCGAGGCGATGGCCTGCGCGGCGGTGACCGCCGCGACCTTGTCGCTCGCGATGGTGCGCATCAGCTGCGGCTCGCCGCCACCAGCGCCCTGGGCCGCGGCGAAACCCGACACCGACTGGATGACCGGGTCGTAGACGCGCTTGTCGGCGGCCGGGTTGCTGCGGCCGAAGCCCGAGATGGACACGTAGATCAGGCGCGGATTGATGCGCTGCAGGTCCTCGAAGCCGTAGCCGGCGCGATCGAGCGCGCCGGGACGCGAGTTCTGCACGAACACGTCGGCGGTCTCGATGAGCTTGTACAGCGCGGGGCGGATCGCGGGGTTCTTCAGATCCACCGCCATCGAGCGCTTGTTGCGGTTCATCTGCGCGAAATAGGCCGACACGCCGCCGCGCACCCCGCCGACGTGGCGCGCCGGGTCACCCGCGCCGACCGTCTCGAAGCGGATCACGTCCGCGCCCTGGTCGGCGAGCATGCCGGTGGACATCGGCCCCGAGGCGTTGGTCGTGACGTCGATGATGCGTATGCCGGTCATGGGCTGCATGGCGATTCTCCCCGGTGAAATGGGCTCTCGCGCCGGACGGCGCGGACCGGCATTGTACGGCCTCGTCCATCCGCGGCCAGCGGCCCGCGCCTCCGCGATTCGGGGTTTGTGCCGATCTGGTAAGGACGCTTACTATTCCGACCACCGGCGGCGTCGGCCCGCCCGCCGCCGAGGCCGCGAAGATGAGCACCCTGGAATTCGACCCCACCCTGCGCGAAGTGCAGCAGGATCCCTATCCCTGGTACCGCCGCCTGCGCGACGAGGCCCCGGTCAGCTACATCCCGGCGCTGAAGGCCTGGGGACTGTTCCGCTACGACGACTGCAAGCACACCTTCCTGCACCCCGAGACCTACTCGGCGCGCGACTTCATCGCCCAGGCCTTCGGCGATTTGGACCCGGTACCGGAGACGCCGTCGCTGATCGCCATGGATCCGCCCGCGCACACGCCGCTGCGCAAGCTCGCGGGCCAGGCCTTCACGCCGGCGGTGACGCGTTCGCTCGAACCACGCATCCGCGCCATCGTCGACGGACTGCTGGACGAGATCCTGGCGCGCGGTCGCGAGTTCGACTTCGTCGCAGACTTCGCCGCCTACGTGCCGGTGAGCGTGACCGCGGAGCTGCTGGGCGTCGACCGCAGCCAGCGCGAGAACTTCAAGATCTGGACGGCGGATCTGCTGAACGCCGCCAACCGCGCGAGCCTGGCGCCCGCCGAGGTCGAACGCATCCGGGCGAGCGTCGCGGAACTGCGCGCCTATCTCGAGCGGACCATCGCCGAGCGGCGCGTGAACCCAGGCGACGACTTCATCTCCCATCTCGTGCGCGCCGAGGAAGACGGTGATGTGCTGAGCTCCCTGCAGGTGCTGTCCATCGCCGTGCTGACCCACTTCGGCGGCTCGGAGACGCCTTCCCACATGATCAGCAGCGCGCTCATCGCGCTGTTCGAACACCCCGAGGCGCTGGCCGCGGTGCGCGCCGATCCCGCCCTGTGCGCGAATCTCATGGAAGAGACGCTGCGCTACTGGTCGCCGGTCAATCTGGTGTTCCAGACCGCGACCCACGACATCGAACTGCACGGCGCGCACATCCCGGCCGGCAGCTACGTGCTGTCCTACATCAGCTCGGCAAACCGCGACGAGCGCCGCTGGGAAGATCCCGAACGCTTCGACATCCACCGTGACGCCGGCCGCCACCTGTCCTTCGCGCACGGGCCGCACTACTGCCCCGGCGCCGCGCTCGGCAAACGCATGGGCGCCATCGCGCTGGAGGCGGTGCTGACGCGCATGCCGAACATCACGCGGCTGGACTCGCACACCGAGTGGCTGGCCTCGCTGTGGGTGCGCGGCGCGCGCACCCTGCCGGTACGCGGATGAGGACGATGACGATGAACGCACAGACGACACCCACCCTGCTCATCGAAGGCGGTCGCGTGGTGGACGGCCTCGGCAACGCGCCGTTCAGCGCGGACGTGCTGCTGGCCGGCAAGCGCATCGCGGCGGTCGCGCCCGGACTCGGCGCGAGCACCGCGGCCGAGGTGCCGCGCCTCGACGCCCGCGGCCTCACCGTCATGCCGGGGCTCATCGACGCGCACTGCCACATCAGTTTCGACGAGCCGAGCTCCAACGACGAATTGTTCTTCCACCGCCGCGAGGGCCTGGCCGCGATCATCGCCGCGGCCAACGTCGGCAAGCTGCTGGCGGCCGGCGTGACCGGCTTCTTCGACGCCGACTCCTTGTGGGAAGTGGGCGTCGATCTGCGCGACGCGCTCGAGGCCGGCATCGTGCGCGGCCCGCGCATGACCACCGGCGGCAACGCGCTCCTGACCGCCGGCGGCGGCACCGCCGGTCGGCTCATTCCCGACGAAGGCCGGCGCGGCTACGGCATGGTGGTGCACGGCCGCGACGACATCGTGCGCGAGGTCAGGCGGCAGATAAAGATCGGCGTCGACTGGATCAAGGTACACGTCACCGGTCTCACCCCGCGCCAGCGCATCAAGGGCGAGGTGCAGATGTGGACGCTGGACGAGATGAAGCTCGTGTGCGACACGGCGCATGAACTCGGCATCCCGGTGGTCGGCCATTGCCGCGGCGCGAGCAGCACGCGCGACGCGGCGCTGGCCGGCATGGACATGATCCTGCACGCGACCTACATGGACGACGCCGCGCTGGCCGCCGTGGTCGAACGCCGCGTGCCCATCGTCCCGACCTTCACCTTCCAGGCCAATCTCGCCGACTACGGCGCCGCGGTCGGCGCCTCGGAAGGCATCCGCAAGATCTTCCAGAAGGAGATCGAAGAGAGCGCGGTGATGCTGAAGCGCGCCTACGATGCCGGCGTGCCGCTCCTGTGCGGCACCGAGTCCGGCTTCTCCATCACGCCCTACGGCGACTGGCATTACCGCGAACTCGAAGTGTTCGTGGGAGACCTGGGCCTGACGCCGCTCCAGGCCATCAAGGCCGCGACCAGCGACAACGCCTTCGCGCTCGGGCTCGCTGGCGAGACCGGCGCGGTCGAGACCGGACGCCTCGCCGACCTGTTGCTGGTGGCGGGCGACGTCGCGCGAGACGTCACCGTGCTCGGGCGTCGCGAGAGCCTCCGCCAGGTGATCCTGGACGGCGAATGCGTGGCCATCGCTCCGCCGGCGCCGCGTCGCGATCCGCCGGGCTGGCGCGCACCGCACTACGGCACCCGCATCCTGCGCCAGGACGTGGTGGAAGAGTTCAAGCGCGGAGAATCGCCATGAGTCTCGCCGACGCGGACACCATCGACGTGCACGCCCACGCCGTGCTGGAAGCGACCATGGGCGCGGCAGGCGCGCACGGCCCCGAACTCGGCTACGAGGCCCAGCCACGCTTTCGCGTGGGCGGCTACGAGCTGCACGGCGTGCGCTACCGCGGCAGCCCGTTCATGGACGTGGAACTCAGGCTCGCGGCCATGGATCGCGCCGGCATCGATTTCCAGCTGCTGTCACCCAATCCGCTCACCTATTTCCACTTCATCGAGCCGGCCGCGGCGCGCGACTTCTGCCGCGTGCACAACGACGCGCTCGCCGCCCAGGTCGCGTCCCACGCCGCGCGGCTCGCGGCCTGCGCGGCGGTGCCGATGCAGGACATCGGCTTCGCCATCGAGGAAACCACCCGCGCGGTGCGCGAGCTCGGCATGGTCGGTCCCTACATCGGCAGCGACTTCGGCCGGCCGCTGGACGACCCGGCGCTCGATCCGTTCTACGAGACCCTGGTCGCGCTGGACGTGCCGCTCTTCATCCATCCCGCGCCGGCCGGCATCGACGGGCCGCCGGGCGATCCGAATCTCAAGCGCTTCGATCTCGACATCATCATCGGCTTCTGCGCGCAGGAGACCATCGCGGTCTGCACGCTGATCTACGGCGGTGTGCTGGAGCGCCATCCGAAGCTCGATGTCGCCTTGAGCCACGGCGGCGGCGCGACCGGCTACCTCTTCGGGCGCATGGCGAGCGCCGCGCGCAAGCGGCCCTGGGCGAGCGCGAGCCTGCGCGAGGATGGCGCATTCGAGGCGCTGCTGCATCGCCTGTGGTTCGACATTCACGTGCATTCCGCGGAGTCCGTCGAACTCCTGACGCGGCGCGTGAACCCCGCGCGACTGCTGTTCGGCACCAACTTCGCCGGCTGGGATCAGCAGCCGGGCGACGTGCGCGCCGAGGCCCGCCCCTACGCCGACAACGCGCGCCGCCTGCTGCGCGCGTCCTGACCGCAAGACCTTCGAGGGAGTCTCCATGGACGACATCCAAGCGCTCAAGCGCAGCATCGACCGGCTGGAATCGCGCTTCGCGATCAGCGATCTCATCACCGCCTACGCCATCGCCTGCGATGAGCACGACATGCCGCGGCTGTGTGATCTTTTCACTGAGGACGCGGTGTTCGATTCGCCGAGCGGCGCGATGGTTGCCCACGGTCGCGCCGCGATCGAGGCGATGTACATCGAACTGTTCAAGGTGCGCGGCCCGGCCTTTCACTGGACCCACGATCACTGCATCGAATTCGACGATGCCTCACCGGACCGCGCCACCGGCCTGGTGCTGAGCCACGCCGAGACCTGCCCGTCGGAGGTCGTGAGCTGGGCCGCGATGCGCTACCACGACGAGTATCGTCGCGAGGCCGGCCGCTGGCGCATCGCGAAGCGCAGCATCCATTTCCTCTATTACGTGCCGGTCACCGAATACGCCGGCGCGCTCAAGGAACGCAACCGCCTGCACATCCGTGGCGAGCGCCTGCCGGCCGATTACCCGGAGAGCCTCGCTCCGTGGCGCGAGTTCCTCGCGCGTCACGGCGGGCCGGGAACACGCTCGTGAGCGCCGCGCCGGGCAATCGTCACGACGTGATGCTCGACCTCACGCGTCGCGCGCTCGCGCACTTCCGCGCCGGCACCACCGACCAGGCGGCGGGCGTGATGCGCATGCCGGTCGCGGCCTACATCGATGCCGATCGCTACCAACGCGAAGTCGAGCGGGTGTTCAAGCACCTGCCGCTCGCGCTCGCCTTGAGCATCGAGATCCCGAACCCCGGCGACTACCGCGCGATGCAGGTGCTGGACGTGCCAGTGCTCATGGTGCGCGGCAAGGACGGTCGCGCGCGGGCGTTTCTGAACGCCTGCCGCCATCGCGGCGCCACGGTGTGCCCGCAGGGACGCGGCCATGCGCGGGTCTTCACCTGTCCCTACCACGCCTGGGCCTACGACACGCAGGGCGCGCTCATCAGCCGCTACGCGGCGGAGACCTTCGGCGACGTCGACCACGCGACGCTGGGGCTCACCGAGCTCGACTGCGCCGAGCGCGCGGGCCTGGTGTACGTGAAGCTGACGCCGGGCGAGGCGCTCGACATCGACGCCTGGCTCGGCGACTTCGTCGACGAACTCGGCACGCTCGAACTCGGCAGCTGGCACATCTTTGAACAGCGCGAGCTGGACGGGCCGGGCTGGAAGGTGGCGCTGGACGGCTATCTCGAGGCGTATCACCACAACTCGCTGCACGGCAAGACGGTCGGCCAGTACACGGTCGGCAATCTCCTGGTGCTGGACACCTGGGGCCCGCACCAGCGCCTGACCTTCGGGCGCAAGTCGCTGGCGGAGCTCATCGACCAGCCGGACAGCGCGTGGGATGCGCAGAAGCACATCCGCCTCATCCACAACTGTTTTCCGAACACCTCCATCTCCGGCATCCTCGGCGACCACTGCCTGGTGAGCCAGATCTTCCCCGGCCCGACGCCGACCACGACCGTCACTCGCCAGACCGTGCTGGTGGCGAAGAAGCCGGAGACCGAGCAGGAGCGCGCGGCCTCCGAGCTCTTCAGCGCCCTGGTGCTGCAGGCGGTGAAAGACGAGGACTACGCCGTCGGCCGCACCATCCAGGACGGGCTCGCGAGCGGCGCCAACCAGGAATTCCTGTTCGGTCGCAACGAGCCCGCCGTGCAGAACTATCACAACACCATCGCACGCCTGATGGCCGGCGCCGCGCGCTGAGGCAGGCAGGAGATCGCCCGTGAGTGACACACCCGAACGCTACGCCCATCTCGCGCAACGGTTCGACATCGACGATCCGCTGTTCGCCACCGAGTTCGAGCAGGTGCTCGAGCACCTGGTGGCGCGCTGCCCGGTGGCGCACAGCGAGGTGGGCCCGGGCTACCGCATCTTCAACCGCTACCGCGAGGTGCGTCGCTGCGCGCAGGACTGGCGCACCTTCAGCAGCGCAGATGGATGGATGCTGAACCCGCCCGAGGGCAACATCGCCATCCTGCCCGAGGATCTCGACCCGCCCTACCACAGCGAGTGGCGGCGCGTGCTGAATCCGTTCTTCACCGCGAGCGCGGTGGCCGCGCTCGCGGCGCCGGCACGCGCCTACGCCGGCGAACTCATCGACCGCTTCGCGCCGCGCGGGCACTGCGAGTTCGTTGCCGACTTCGCCGCGCAGCTGCCCGGCCTGGTGCTGTTCAAGCACATCCTGCCGGTGCCGGTGGAGGACCTGCCGACGCTGTTCGAGGACATCGACATCTATTCCTTCGGCCCGCTGGAGGCGCGCACGCCCGCCTTCGGCCGCGTCTATGCCTATCTCCAGTCGTTTCTCGAAGAGCGCGCACGCCAGCCGTCCCGCGGCGGCGATATCGTCGACGTGATCCTGGCCGGCGTGGAGAAGGACGGCGCGCCATGCAGCTGGGACGACAAGGTGCACGTGGTGCTGGACGTGGTGTTCGGCGGACTCGCCACCACCACCCACGCCATGTCGGGCGCCATCTTTGCCTTGGCCGCGGACCCCGCGCTGCGCGCCGGTCTCGCGCGCGAGCCGGCGCGGGTCGATACCGCGGTGGAAGAAACCGTGCGTCTCTACGCGCCGGTGGTGGCGGTGGCGCGCAGCGTGCGCGCCGACTGCGAGGTCGGCGGCGAACAGCTGAAGGCGGGCGAGCGCATCGCGCTCAACTACGCCGCGGCATCGCGCGATCCGGAGGTGTGCGGCGAGCCCGCGCGTTTCGACATCACGCGCTCGGAGGTGGTGCACACGGCTTTCGGCGTCGGTCCACATCGCTGCCTCGGCGAACACCTGGCCCGCCTCGAGATCCGCGTCGCCATCGAAGAGTTCCTCGCGCGCATTCCCGCGTTCGAAGTCGCGCCGGACACGCAGCCGAGCTACGAGAGCGGGCAGCTGCGCACCATGAAGAGCCTGCAGCTCCGCTGGCCGACCTGATGGCGCCGTGACCGCCGGCTATACTCCGACGACGGAGGACAGCCATGGCCACACTCGACATCAATGGCCGCGCGCACGAACTGCGCGCGGCGGACGACACGCCGCTCCTGTGGGCGCTGCGTGACGAACTGCACCTGACGGGCGCCAAGTACGGCTGCGGCAAGGCGCTGTGCGGCGCCTGCACGGTGCTGGTCGACGGCCAGCCGCAGCGCGCCTGCGTGCTGCCGGTCTCCGCGCTGGAGGGCCGCGCCGTCACCACCATCGAAGGCGTCGACACGCTGGTGTCGCGCGCGGTGATGGACGCATGGAACGCACTCGAAGTGGCGCAGTGCGGTTACTGCCAGCCGGGCCAGGTGATGGCGGCGACCGCGCTCCTGTCACGCACGCCGCGCCCGAGCGATGCCGACATCGACCAGGCGATGCGCGGCAACCTGTGCCGCTGCGCGACCTACGTTCGCATTCGCGCCGCCATCCATCGCGCGGCAGAGGCGCTGGCATGAACGCGCCGTTCCAGCCCGCGCGGCGCGGCTTCCTGAAGGTGGGCCTCGCCCTTGGCGCGGGGCTCACCCTGGGCTTCCGTCTCGCTGACACCGAGGCCGCGAGCGACGCCGCCGCGGACTTCGCGCCCAACGCCTTCGTACGCATTTCGCCCGACTCACGCGTGACGGTGATCGCCAAGCACGTCGAGTTCGGCCAGGGCGCGCACACCGGGCTCGCCACCCTGGTCGCCGAGGAACTGGACGCCGACTGGGCGCAGATCGCGGTCGAGGCCGCGCCGGCCGACGCGAGCCGCTACGCCAATCTCAACTGGGGCACGGCCCAGGGCACCGGCGGCAGTTCGGCGATGAACAACAGCTGGCTGCAGATGCGTGAAGCGGGCGCCACCGCGCGCGCCATGCTGGTCGCGGCGGCGGCCGCCGAGTGGCGCGTGCCGGCGAGCGAGATCGAAGTGGCGCGCGGCCGCGTGCGCCACGCGGCGAGCGGTCGCGAGTCGGGCTTCGGCGCGCTCACCGCGCGCGCCGCGACGCTGCCGGTGCCGGGCGAAGTGCAGCTCAAGAAGCCCGAGCAATTCGTGCTCATCGGTCAGTCCCTGCCGCGTACCGACGTCGCGGCCAAGACCGCTGGACGCGCGCAGTACACCCAGGACGTCTACCTGCCGGGCATGCGCACGGCGCTGGTGCTGCATCCCCCGCGCTTCGGCGCGACACCCGCCACGGTCGACGACGCCGCGGCGCGCAAGCTGCCGGGCGTACACGCGGTGCTGAGACTCGACAGCGGCGTGGCGGTGGTGGCGGACGGCTTCTGGAACGCACGCCGCGCGCGCGACGCGCTCATCGTCACCTGGGACGAGCGCGGCGCGAGCCGCGTCGACAGCCAGGACCAGCGCGAGCAGTACCTCGCGCTCGCCGCGCAGAGCGGCCGCGTGATCCGCGACGAGGGCGACGCGGCCGGCGCGCTCGCCAAGGCCGAAGGCGTTTTGGAAGCGGTGTACGAACTGCCCTATCTCGCCCACGCGTCGATGGAGCCGATGAACTGCGTGGTGCAGCTCGGCCGGGACCGCGCCGAACTGTGGTACGGCGCGCAGTCGATGAGCGGCGATCAGAACAACGTCGCGAAGCTGCTGGGCTTGGAGCCCAGGCAAGTCACCATTCATCAGCTCTATGCCGGCGGCTCCTTCGGCCGGCGTGCCGATCCGCGCGCCGACTACGTGCTGGAGGCGGTGAACATCGCCCGTGCGCTCGATGACAACCAGCCGCTCAAACTGGTGTGGACCCGCGAGGACGACATGCGCGCGGGCCGCTACCGGCCGGCCACCACCCACGCGCTGCGGGCGACGCTCGACGCCGACGGCAATCCCCTCGCCTGGCGGCAGCGCATCGTCAGCCAGCCGCTGCTGCCGGGCGCCAAGGCGAGCGACGAGAAAGTCGATCGCACGGTGCACGAAGGCGCGTCGGATCTCGCCTACGCGGTGCCCAATCTGCGCGTCGAGGCCCATCTCACCGAGCCCGGCGTGCCGGTGCTGTGGTGGCGCTCGGTCGGCCACACCCACACCGCCTTCGCGGTGGAGTGCTTCATCGACGAGTGCGCGCACGCGGCCGGCGCGGATCCCTTCGAGTACCGGCGACGCCTGATCAGGAACGACCCGCGCCGCCTCGCCGTGCTGGAACGCGCCGCGCGCGAGGCCGGCTGGGGCACGCCGCTGCCCGCGGGGCACGGCCGCGGCATCGCCGTGCATCGCTCGTTCAAGACCTGGGTCGCGGAAGTGGTGGAAGTGAGCACCGCGGCCGACGGTGG
The DNA here is from genome assembly GCA_050186725.1 of Gammaproteobacteria bacterium. Taxonomy (GTDB): domain Bacteria; phylum Pseudomonadota; class Gammaproteobacteria; genus JADJYF01. Next base: position 78,510 of record JBFWYG010000001.1, read on the forward strand.
CTACCGCGTGGAACGCGTCACCGTGGCGGTCGACTGCGGCACCGCGATCAATCCGGACGTCATTCGCGCGCAGATGGAAGGCGGCGTGGGCTATGCGCTGGCGGCGGTGTTCGACCAGGCCATCACGCTCAAGGACGGCGTGGTACAGCAGGGCAACTTCGACGACTTCCCGCTGCTGCGCATCGACCAGATGCCGCGCGTCGACGTGCACATCATCGCGTCGACCGAAGCGCCGACCGGGGTCGGCGAACCGGGCGTGCCGCCGCTCGCGCCGGCGCTCGCCAACGCGCTGTTCGCGGCCACCGGCAAGCGCCTGCGGCGCCTGCCCCTGGAACTCGGCCGCGCGGTGTGAATGGCGAACGGTGATAAACGGTAATAGTTGGCAATTCTGCTCACGCGGCCCTCGCCGGGCCGCTGGCAGCCGGTGACGCACGGATAGCATTCCCCTGGGTAGCTTGCCCGTCGCAGCACGCGACGCGGCGAGCAAGGGATCACTCAGGGAGGAATACCATGAACCGTCGTCTCGCGGCCGCCTGCGGCCTGCTCGCCACCGCCTTCACCGCTTCGACCCAGGCCGCGCAAGTTGCGTGGACCTTCACCGGCACGGTCAGCGAACGCTTCGATGCCGTGTCGGATGACCCCATCGCCGACCTGCTCGGCGTGCCACGCGCGAGCATCAACGAGCTCAGCTACGCGCTGCGCATCGTGGTCGATACCGATGCCGCACGCGACTTCCTGCTGAACAATTCCGCCGTGCAGCAGGTGGAGTACGAGGACGCCATCGTCAGCGCCGAGTTCACACTGAACGGCGTGAGCTTCGCCACGCTGCGCCGGCCGAGCGAGTTTTTCGGCGGCGCCTTCGACGAAAGCGAAATTCGGGTGACCAATCAATCGGCGCCGGGCGGCACCGACAACCTGACGCTCACGCTCGGCACCCCCTTCGCCCCGGGGCTGACCCCGGCGCTGTTCGCAAGCTACACGGTGCCGTTCAACCAGAACATCGGCGCCACCCCGGTCGCGAACGCCGAAGTGCATGCGCTGTTCCACAGCGTCAACATCAGCGGTCCGGGCATGTTCGGCAGCATCGACCTGCCGGCCGCCAACGGCGCCTTCGCCGGCGCCAACTTCGTCGCCATCGGCGCGACCCTGCTGGCCGACTTCGGTCTCGGCTTCGGCGATGGCGGCATGACCCTCGAGTTGCACGAAGCGAATTTCACCGCCAGCCCGGTGCCGCTGCCGGCGCCGGCGCTGACCATGGGCGCCGCGCTCGCCGCGCTCGCGCTGCGCCGTCGACGACGCGCGCGCTGACCGCGTCGGCCTCGCCGCGCTCTATTCCGCGGGCTTCATCTTGAGCACGCAGTGCTTGGTGTAGTCCGCGAACTCGTTGGCGGTCCAGTCGCCCTTGGGCTTGGCGTCCATGGCCTTGCACCAGGCCTCGCTGCCGACCTTGGGCGCGCAGGCAGTCAGGCAGACAAGCACGGCCAGGCCGAGCAGCAAGGGGCGAATGTTCATCATCGTGCTCCAGGTACGAATTGACAGCATGACCGGCGCGCGTCGATTCTGCGTGTCCACCCCGTGACGAGGGACGACGCGCCATGAACGATCGCTACCGGGTCCTCATTCTGCACTCGATGCCCGGTGAAACCGAGCTGGTCACCGCCATCGCCAGCGTCCACTTCGACGCCCCCACCGTGCTGTTCTGGGAGATGGGCAACGCGGCCACCAAGCCGGAGGTCCTCGCGGCCATCGAGGCCTGCGACTACAACCTCATCATCTCCTACGTGAACGGCATCATTCTGAAGCCCGCCCACCTGCGCAAGGCGCGCTACGGTGCGGTGAACATCCATCCCGCGCCGCCCGAACACGGTGGCTGCTGGGGACTGTGGTGCCAACCGGTGGTCAACCGCGAACGACGCACCCACCACGGTGTCACGGTGCACGAAATCGATGATGTCATCGACCATGGCCCGATCTACCGCGTAGAGCGCTGGGACGTGCCGGCCACGGCCAGCATCGCCGAGGTCGCGGCCAGGAGCGCCGCCGACTGCCAGGAGATGCTGCGCTGGGTGTGCCGCGAGATCGCCGCCGGCGACCAGGGCTCGCGCTGCTTCGCCCGCGTCGACGAGCATTGGGATCCGGACAATCGTCACACCCCCGTCAGCGAGATACGGCGCTGGTTCGCCGCGCTCGACCCGGCCCATCCGGCGCACGCCGAGCGCGTGTTCCTGAATCACCCGCGCGCGATCATCAGTCCGCCCTACTTCGACGACCTGTGAGCGCGTGAACGCCGCGGGCCTCACGCCGACTTGCGGTTGATCAGCGCCACGCCGACAGCGGTCAGCACGATGCCGCCGACCTGCAGCGCGGTCAGCGTCTCACCGAACAACAGCCAGGCCTCGAAGGCGGTGACCGGCGGCACGAGGTAGAACAGGCTCGCGACCGAGGCCGCCGCGCCGCGGCGAATGAGCACCCACAGCACGCCGATGGCGCCGATGGACAGCACCACGCACAGCCAGCCGAGCGCGAAGACGAAGGACGGCGTCCAGTCGATGGCACGTGATTCAAAGGTGAGTGCGTAGAGCCCGCAGGGCACGAGCGCGGCCGCGAACTGCACCAGCGAGCCACGCCACAGGTCGACGTTCACCACGTGCTTCTTCTGGTAGAGCGTGCCGCAGGTGATGCCGGCCAGCCCGAACACCGCCCAGGCCACGGCCGCAGGCGGCAGCGCGCCCTGGGCGAAGGACTTGGACAGCACGAGCGCGAGCCCGACGAAGCCGAGCAGGAAACCCAACCACTGTTGCGGGACGATGCGCTCGCCGAGCAGCGGCCCGGACAGCGCCGCGGTGAGCAGCGGCTGCGTGCCGACGATCAGCGCCGCGAGTCCCGCGCTCAGGCCACCGTGAATGGCGCTGAACACACCACCGAGATAGCTGCTGTGCATCAGCATGCCGGTCACCGCGAGGTGACCGTACATGCGCGGCGCGCGCGGCCAGGCCGCCGGTCGCCAGGCGATGATGAGCCCGAGCAGCGCCAGCACGATGACGAAGCGCAAGCACAGGAAGGTCATGGGCTCGGCGTGCGGCAGACCGTAACGCGCGCCGATGAAGCCGGTCGACCACAGGAACACGAACAGCGCCGGCGCGCCGAGCGCTGCGCTCACGCGCGCACCAGGCGGAAGTCACGACGTGTCACGCGCCGCGCGAGACGCAGGTCGAGCAGCGCGTCGGCCCCGCACGCGGCGAGCGCGTCGCGCGCCGACCGCGCCTGGTCTTCCGGCAGCGCATGAAAGGCATCCTGCACCCGCTGCAGCATGAAGAGATCGTAGGGGAACAGCGCGCGCTCGACTTCGACCTCGCGTGGCGTGTCGCGCCCGAGACGTAACCGCTGACGACCGACGTGGCGCGGCAGCTCGTCGGTGCCCGACTGCTCGGCGAGCCAGGCCTGCAGCGCGGCCGTCTCGGCCGTGAGCATCGGCACGAAGTCGCGGTTGAGGAGACGCAACACGGGCAGCAGCGAGGCCGGCGGGGCCTGCAACGCGGCGCCCGGTTCCGCGTCCTCGGCACCGGCGCGCAGCCGCGCGACCCAGTCCGCGACCCGCGGCGCGCGCGCGTGCATGATCGCGCCCGAATTCGGATCGCGCTCGAGATGCGCGTACAGCGGCCCGAAGAAGGCGAAGTCGCCCAGCGTCGGCGCGCCACCGAGCAGGTAGGGATGCTCCGCGAAGTGGGCGTCGAGCAGGTCGAGCAGCGCCAGGTAGTCCTGCTCCACCGTCGCTTCGCTCGCCGGCACCACGCCGAGCGGTTCGAGCCAGTCGCGAAAGCGCGGCGCGACCTTCTCGCCCACGCGCCATTGCTCGGCGGGTGAGGCCTCTGGATCGTTGTTGCGTCCGAATTCGGCGACGATGAAGTCGTAGTTGTGATTCCAGCGGTAGTGCATCGCCGGCAGCTTGAGCCACTCGTCGCCGAGGAACTCGAGCAGGTAGGACAGCACGCGCGCGGCGCCGTCGGCCGGCAGTACCGCGGGCAGCGGGTGACGCGCCTCGAGGAGGTCTACCATGTCGGAGGTGTCCTGCACGGTCCGATCGTCCGGCGTGACCAGCACCGGCACCACCGGCCAGCCAACCCGCGGCAGGATCTCCTCGGCGTACACCCGCCGCGACGCCTGCTCTTCGACGAAGGGCACGCGCTTATAGGCCAGGCAGGCGCGGATCTTGGCGGCGTAGTAGGAACACTCCACGCCGAACAAGCGGTACGGCGAAGTCACGCTAGAGAGTCAGCACCATCTGCGCGATCGGCCGCGCGCGATACGCGGCGTCCCAGCGCGCGAGGCTCGGCAGGCCCGCGAGCAGATCGACCTTGGCGAAGCGCGCGAACTGCAGGGTCGCCGCCAGCGTGCAGTCACCGACCGTCGGCGCCTCGCCGAGCAGGAAGGGGCGCTCGTCGGCCAGCAGTTCGTCGAGGTAGAGGAGCGCCATCGGCCACTCCGCCGCGGCGCGATCGGCGACGTCGACGTTGGCCGGCCTGCCGGTTGGCGAGGCGGTGGCATGGACATAGGTCGCGAGCGGGTTCAGGAGACGCTGGTCGACGATGCGCTCGACCTCGCGGGCCCGCGCCCGCGTGCGCGTTTCCTCGCCCCACAGCGGCGGCGCGGGATGCAGTTCCTCCAGGTACTCGATGATCGCCAGTGACTCGACGATGGTCGAGCCGTCGTCGAGTTCGAGCACCGGCAAGCTCTCGAAAGGATTGCGCGCGCGGTGCTCGGGCAAGCGATGCTCGCCTTTCGCCAGTTTCACCACCACGCCCTCGACCTCGAGCGTGGCGCCGCCGGCCAGCTTCTCCGCGATGTAGAGCCGCACCTTGGTCGGATTGGGCGCGACCTGGACCCAGTAGAGCTTCACCGGCGATCCTGACCTCAGGCCGCCGCGCGGGCGCGCCCCTTGGCGGCAGTCTTCGGCTTGGCCTTGGCGGCGGTCGCGGCCTTGGCCGCCGGCTTCGCCTTGGCGGTCTTGCCGCGCGCCTTAGCCTTCGCTTCCGCGCGCCGCAGTTCCTCCCAGCTGAGATAGGAGGTGAACTTGTCGCCGTCGAAGAACAGCACAGGTCCATTGCAGATGAAGAGATACTCGGTGTCTTCCAGCGCGGTGGTCGCGCCATGCAGCATGCCGTTCGGCTCGTAGACATAGTCGCCGGCGTTCAGCACGCCATCGCGCACCTGCAGCTTGCCGCTCAGGATGAAGGTGTGGGAGGCGGACAGATGCTTGTGCGGGGGCGCGACGAAGCCCTTCTTCCACTTCAGGAGCACGGCCCAGGAGCCGCTCTCGGCGCCGGTCCACAGCACCTTGACGAAGGAGCGCTCGGGGTCGAAGGGCTGCGGCGTCCACTCCATCTTGCCGGCCTGCACCAGCGTGTCCATCAGTTCGGAATTGAGCGGCTTGATTTCCTGCGGCAATGCCATGGCGTCGTTCCTCTTGCGTTGGATGTGACGTGGAGTCGTCGTGCCGCGACTGCCGCGGCGACGGCGGCGTGCGATGCGCTAGCGGCCCTGCTCGTCCATGGCGCGGCGCTGCGCGGCGTCCTGCTCATCGATGAGCGAATTCACGCCCGCGGCCTTGTCGAGTGGCGCCTTGACGGCAGTCTCGAGTTCGCGGTGTTCGGCGGGCGCGGCGCTGACGGGGGCGGGGTCGGACGGCTTGTCCGAGCAGGCGCAGAGCGCGACTGCGAACAACATGCAGAGTGCTGTGAACCTGGCTGTCATCGCGTGCCCTCCCCGCGGCGCGATCGTCGCGGCGAGCCTAGCATGATTCGCGCGCGCTCAGCAGACCGAAGGGACAGACCCCGCACGGGGTCTGTCCCATCCGACTCACGCGAAGCCTCAGCAGACCTCGAACAGGCCCGCCGCGCCCATGCCGCCGCCGATGCACATGGTCACCACCACGCGCTTCGCGCCGCGGCGCTTGCCTTCGATCAGCGCGTGGCCGATGAGGCGGCTGCCGGTCATGCCATAGGGATGGCCGACGGCGATCGCGCCGCCGTTCACGTTCAGACGCTCGTCCGGAATGCCGAGCTTGTCGCGGCAGTACAGCACCTGCACGGCGAAGGCCTCGTTCAGCTCCCACAGATCGATGTCCTGCACGCTCAAGCCCGTGCGCTTCAGGAGCTTCGGAATGGCGAACACCGGTCCGATGCCCATCTCGTCTGGCTCGCAGCCGGCGACCGCGAAGCCGCGGAAGATACCGATGGGCTTGGCGCCGCGGCGCGCGGCTTCCTTGTCGCTCATGATGACCTGCACCGACGCGCCGTCGGAGAACTGGCTGGCGTTGCCGGCCGCGATCACGCCGCCTTCGACCGCCGGCTTGATGGTCGACACGCCCTCGTAGGTGGTATCGCCGCGAATGCCTTCGTCCTGGCTCGCGGTGGTCTCGCGCAGGGTCTCGGCGCCGGTGTTCTTGTCGACGACCTTCATGGTCACCGAGATCGGCACGATTTCGTCGTTGAACTTGCCGGCCTCGCGCGCGGCGAAGGCCTTCTGCTGGCTCGCCACGCCGTAGCGGTCCTGGTCTTCGCGCTTGATGCTGTAGCGCTTGGCGACGGTCTCGGCGGTCTGCAGCATCGGCCAGTAGACCTGCGGCTTGTTCTTCTCGAGCCACGCCTCGCTGAACATGTGGCGGTTCATCTCGTTCTGCACGCAGGAGATCGACTCCACGCCGCCGGCCACGTAGATGTCGCCCTCGCCGGTCAGGATGCGCTGCGCGGCGAGCGCCACGGTCTGCAGGCCCGAGGAGCAGAAGCGGTTGACGGTCATGCCCGACACGCTGACCGGCATGCCGGCGCGCAGCGCCACCTGGCGCGCGATGTTCCAGCCGGTCGCGCCCTCGGGATTGGCGCAGCCCATGATCACGTCCTCGACCTCGCCCGGCTCGACGCCGGCGCGGGCCAGGGCCGCCTGGGCGACGTGTCCGCCCAGGGTCGCGCCATGGGTCATGTTGAAGGCGCCGCGCCAGCTCTTGCAGAGCGGCGTCCTGGCGGTGGAAACGATTACGGCCTCGGTCATGGGTGCTCTCCTTCTCGGTGCGTGGAATCGCCGCATGGTACTCGACCCGCAGGGCCGGATCACGGCTCGCACGGCCCTGCTAGGATGGGCCTGAGCCCCGGCTAGGAAGCCCCGATGTTCCAGCACTCACTCGTGATCGATGGCGTGCGCACGCCCTGCCTGGACACCGGTGGTGGCCAGCCCGGCGAAGCGGTCGTGTTCGTGCACGGCAACCCGGGCCTGGGCGCGGACTGGCTGCCGTTCATGGAGGCCATCGCGCCCTTCGCCCGCTGCCTCGCGCCCGACATGCCGGGCTTCGGCGCGGCCGACAAGCCGGCCGACTTCGACTACACCGTGGCCGGTTACGCCCGCCACCTGGGCGCGCTGCTCGGCGAGCGGGAGATCGAGCGCGCGCACCTGGTACTGCACGACTTCGGCGGGCCGTGGGGGCTCGCCTGGGCCGCCCAGCATCCGGCGCGGGTCGCGAGCCTGACCCTGGTCAACGTCGGCGTGATGCGCAGCTACCGCTGGCACTACATGGCGCGCATCTGGCGCACGCCGCTCGTCGGCGAGTTCTTCCTCGCCACCACCACGCGGGCAGGTTTTCACCTCGCGCTCAAGCACGGCAATCCGCGCGGCCTGCCGCGCGACTTCGTCGACCGCATGTACGACCATTTCGACCGCGGCACGCGCCGCGCAATCCTGAAGCTCTACCGCGCGACCAGCGACCTGGGCGGCGCCGCCGAAGCGCTGCGTTCCGCGCTCGCGCCGGCGGATTTTCCGTGTCTCGTGATCTGGGGCAAGCGCGACCCCTACGTGTCGTCGCGCTACGCCGAAGAGCAACGCGAGTATTTCCCGCGCGCCGAGGTGGTCTACCTGGAAGACAGTGGTCACTGGCCGTTTGCCGACAACCCCGAGGGGTTCGCCGCCGCACTCCTGCCCTTCCTCGAGCGGGTCACGACGCGCCTGAAGGCAGGTGCATGAACGACACCCACGACGCCCTGATCCAGGATCAGTTCACCCGCCAGGCGGCCGGCTTCGCCGCCGCGCCCGAACTGCACAACGAGGCGGTGCACGCGCTGCTGCGCGAGGCCGCCGCGCCACGAGCGGGCGATCATCTGCTCGACGTCGCCTGCGGTCCGGGCAGCGTGGTGGCGGCCTTCGCGCCCCATGTCGCACATGCGACCGGCGTGGACGCGACGCCGGCGATGCTGACCCAGGCGCGCGCGCTTGCGCACGCCCAGGGGCTGACCAACGTCAGCTGGCGTGAAGCGAGCGCCTACGCCCTGCCCTTCACCGCCGGCAGTTTCGACATCGTCTGCAGCCGCTTCGCGTTCCATCACCTCGAACGCATCGACGACGCGTTCGCCGAGATGTTGCGCGTGGCGCGCCCCGGCGCGCGGCTCCTGCTGTGCGACGGCGTGGCCGACGACGATCCCACGCGCGCCGCGGCCTTCAATGCCATGGAGCGCTTTCGCGATCCGTCCACCGTCGAGTTCCGGCCCTTGAACACGCTCTGCGCGCTGTTCGTGGAGGCCGGCCTCGGCGCACCCCGCGTGACCCGTTTTCGCGTGCCCTACCGTGCCGTCGACCTCGTCGCCGGGTCCTTTCCGCGGAACGACGATCGCGCCGGCCTGCTGGCCCTGCTGGAGGACAGCGTGGCGGGCGACAAGCTCGCGATGCAGGCGCGGCGCGAGGAGGGCGAGGTGTGGCTCTCCTACGCAGGTGTGGCGCTGGTCGCGACCTGTCCAGGGTGAGCCCCGCCGGCCGCCGTGGCCACACCGCCCGATCGTGTGGTACAACGCGGCCATGCCCAGAACCCCACCCGGAGAGAGCCGCGCCCGCGTGCGCGACTACGTGCTCGAACGCCTGCTGGCCGGTGCGCCGCCCTCGGTGCGCGAGGTGCAGGAGGCCTTCGGCTTTCGCTCCACCGCCACCGCCCGCGAACACCTCGACGCGCTGGTCGCGAGCGGCGAACTCGAGCAGGACAGCGGTCGCGATCGTGGCTATCGCCTGCCGGGCGGTTTCCAGCCCGGGCTGGTGCCGATACTCGGCCGCGTGCACGCCGGCAGCCTGCACGAGGCCGTGACCCACGCCGACGGCTACCTGCCGGTGCGGGCTGACCTCGCCCCACGCTGCTTCGCGCTGCGCGTGGCGGGCGAGAGCATGGCCGGACGCGAGATCCACGACGGCGACCTGCTGGTGGTGGAGCGCACGGGCCAGGCGCGCAGCGGCGACATCGTCGTGGCGCTGGTCGGCGACGAGGCGACGGTCAAGACCCTGCGGCGCGTGGGACGTCGCGTGCTGCTGGAAGCGGCCAACCCGGACTACGCGGACATCGATCCAGCGGACCGCGGACTCGAGTGCCGCATCCTCGGCCGCGTCATCGAAGTGCGGCGCGCGCTGTGAGCGCCGATACGCTCGGCCGCCTGAACGCCGCGCAGCGCGCGGCGGTGGCCTTCGGCGCGCCGGACGACGCGGGCCGCTGGCAGAGCGGCCCGCTGCTGGTGATCGCCGGCGCCGGCACCGGCAAGACGACCACGCTGGCCGCGCGCGTCGCGCACCTGTGCCTCAACGGCGTCGCGCCCGAGCGCATTCTGCTCTTGACCTTCACCCGTCTCGCGGCGCGCGAGATGACCCAGCGCGCCGAGCAGAGCGTGGCCGCGGCGCGCCAGGCGCAGCCGGGCGGCGCGCGAACCGCCGCCGCCGCGCGGGTCGACTGGGCCGGCACCTTCCACGCGCTCGCCGCGCGCTTCCTGCGTCACTACCACCAGAGCCTCGGGCTCGAGGAAACTTTCAGCGTGCTCGATCGCGGCGACTCGGCCGACATGCTGGACGTCGAGCGCCAGGCGCTCGGCTATCACAAGAGCCGCGAACGCTTTCCGCAGAAGGCCACCTGCCTCGACATCTATTCGCGCACGGTCAACGCGCAGTGCCCGCTGGCCGAGACGCTCGCCGCGCACTTTCCGCACTTCGTGCAATGGCACGACGAGCTGAAAGCGCTGTTCGCCGCCTATGTCGAGCGCAAGCTCGCCCAGCAGACGCTCGACTACGACGACCTGCTGCTCTACTGGTACTACCTGGTGGAGGACGAGCGCGTCGCGCGCGACATCTCCGCGCATTTCGATCACATCCTGGTCGACGAATACCAGGACACCAACCGCCTGCAGGCCGACATCATTCGCCGCCTGCGGCCGGACGGCGCGGGCCTCACCGTGGTCGGTGACGACGCGCAGTCGATCTACGGCTTCCGCGCCGCGGCGGTGGAGAACATCCTGGACTTCCCCGCGCAGTTCCCCGGCGCCACCGTCATCAAGCTGGAAGACAACTACCGCTCGACGCAGGAGATCCTCGACACCTCCAACGCGCTGATGCTGGACGCGTCGCGCAGCTACCAGAAGGCGCTGCGCGCCGCGCGCGGCGCCGGCCAGCGACCGTGCCTGGTGACCGTCGAGGACGAACAGGAGGAAGCGCACTACCTGTGCGAGCAGGTGCTCGAACGTCGCGAACAGGGCGTGCGCCTGTGGCACCAGGCGGTGCTGTTCCGCAACAGCCGCCACACCTTGAGGCTCGAAGTCGAGCTCGGCAAGCGCGACATTCCCTACGTCAAGTACGGCGGGCTCAAGTACCTGGAAACCGCGCACGTGAAGGACGTGCTCGCGGTGCTGAACTGGGCGGAAAACGCGCGCAATGAACTCGCCGCGTTCCGCGTGCTGCAACTCCTCGAAGGCATCGGCCCGGCGACCGCGCGCAAGGCCTGCGATGCATTGGCCGCGGCCGCCGGCGACTTCGCCGCGCTGGATGCCGTGGCGGGCCTGCCCGCCGGCGGCCGCGACGGCTGGGACGCCACCTCCAAGCTGATGCAAGGCCTGGTCTCCGCGCCCTGGCCCGGACAGATGGAACGCGTGCTCACCTGGTACCAGCCGCTGCTCGAGCGACGCTACGACCAGGCCTTTCCCCGCGAGGGCGACATCGAGCAACTGGCCCAGCTCGCGAACGACTATCCGTCGCGGCGCGCGTTTCTCACCGAGCTGACGCTCGACCCGCCGAGCGCGAGCGGCGATCTCGCCGGCCCACCGCACATCGACGAGGACTACCTGGTGCTGTCCACCGTGCATTCGGCCAAGGGCCAGGAATGGGACACGGTCTACCTGCAGCATTTCAGCGACGGCACCTTTCCGAACGAGTTCGCCGCGGGCGATCCGCACAAGCTGGAAGAAGAACGGCGGCTCGCCTACGTCGCGCTGACCCGCGCGAAGAATCGCCTGGTGCTGGTCAACCCGCTGAAGTACTTCGTGCCGCAGCAGCCGAAGCTCGGCGACCGTCACGTCTACGGCAGCAAGAGCCGCTTCCTGACCGAGCGTGTGCTCGCGACGCTGGATGCCGGCCACTGGAGCAGCCGCCAGGACGAACAACCCGCCTGGCGGCGGGATCTGCGTGTCGATCTGAAGGACCGCGCGCGGGCGATGTGGCGTTGATCGCAAGTCGGGTTGCAACCCGACATGCAGGCCGCTCAATACCGATCGTGGTGCTTCACCCAGGCCATGCTGAAATCGAGCGCGTCTTCGTCGCGTCCCTTGGGCACGAGGTCCAGCACCTGGTAAGCGCCGATCAGCATGTCGAGTCCGCGCGCGTAGGTCGAATAGGTATGGAACACCTGGCCGTCCGCATCGCGGTAGAACACGCTCGCGGCCGGTAATTCTGTCATCTGACCGTCGCGCGGCCGGTAGTTGTAGGTGGCGCGGCCGGCGGCGAGATCCTCGGGACGCGACGAAGCGTCGTAGTCGTAGTTGAAGTCGTTGCCGTGGGCCGAGACCCAGGGGAAACGCCAGCCCATGCGCCGCTGGAAGGTGTCGATTTCCGCCAACGGTGCGCGCGACACGACGATGAAGGTGACGTCCCGCGCGCGCAGGTGGGGCTGCATGCCGTCGAAGTGATCGGCGAGATAGGAGCAGCTCTTGCAGCCCTCCTCCCAGCCGGGACCGAGCATGAAGTGGTAGACGAAGAGCTGGCTGCGCCCCGCGAACAGCTCCTCCAGCCGCCGAGGTCCGGCCGGCGTGTCGAACACGTAGGTCTTGCTGACCGCCTCCCAGGGCAGCGCGCGACGGCGCGCGGCCAGCGCATCCCGCGCGCGGCTGAAGGCCTTTTCCTCTTCCAGCAGCGCGCGCCGGGCGGCGAGCCACTGCGCGTGATCGACGACGGGGTGCTCGGGCATGGCGGGTCTCCTTCGGTCGAGGTGAGCATGAAGCCGGCGTGTGCGCCTGCCCTGACTATCGACCCGCTTCAGGGGCTGGTCAAGCGCATCGAGGACGCCCGTTTCTACGTACAATCGCCGCTGTCCTCGGCCGCTGTCCCGCGCCGCTCGACACTTCAATTCCGGAGCCGAGTCCACCATGCACTACGAACAGATTGCCTATGCCGTCGAAGACGGCGTGCTGACACTGACGCTCAACCGTCCCGACAAGCTGAACGCTTTCACCCACACCATGCTGCGCGAACTCATCGACGCCTTCGATCGCGCCGACGCCGATGACGAGGTGCGCGTGATCATCGTGACCGGCGCCGGGCGCGGCTTCTGCGCGGGGGCTGATCTCTCGGCGGGCGCGGGCAGCTTCAACCATGCCGCCGAGCGCGACGCCGCCAGCCATCGCGATGGCGGCGGCCTGCTCACCTTGCGCATCTACGAGTCGCGCAAGCCGGTGATCGCCGCGATCAACGGCGCCGCGGTCGGCGTGGGCGCGACCATGACCCTGCCCATGGACATTCGGCTCGCTTCGTCGGACGCGCGGTTCGGCTTCGTGTTCGCGCGGCGCGGCATCGTGCCGGAAGCCTGTTCGAGCTGGTTCCTGCCACGCGTGGTCGGCATCTCCCAGGCGCTGGAATGGGCCTACTCGGGCCGCGTGTTCCCGGCCCAGGAAGCGCTCGCCGGCGGCCTGGTGAAGGAAGTGCTGGCGCCGGAGGATCTCTTGCCGCGCGCCCGCGCCATCGCCGCCGAGATCGTCACCCAGACCTCGGCCATCTCGGTCACGCTCATTCGCCACATGATGTGGCGCATGCTGTCGGCCGACCACCCGATGGACGCGCACCGCATCGATTCGCGCGGCGTCTATGCCCTCGGCCAGACCGCCGATGCGAAGGAAGGCGTGAGCTCGTTTCTCGAGAAGCGCGCGCCGAAGTTTCCCGGGAAGGTCAGCCGCGACCTGCCTGACTTCTTTCCGTGGTGGGAAGAGCCGAAGTTCTGAAGGCGCCGGAGACGAGGAATCGGGGACAGACCACGGTTTCGAAGGGCGTCAGGGACGGACCACGGCTTCCAGGAAACCGTGGTCTGTCCCCGATTCAGAGCCGCACGACGTTCACCATCAGCTCGGTGTAGCCCTGCAGGAAGTTCGACTGGAAGCGCTGGGGTTCGCCCACTACTTCTATACGCGCGTAGCGGTTCAGGATCTCGTCCCACAGGATGCGCAGCTGCATCTCGGCCACGCGGCTGCCGAGGCAACGGTGGATGCCGTGGCCGAAGGACAGGTGCTCGCGCGCGTTGCGGCGCGTGATGTCGAAACGGCCGGCGTCGTCGAACACGGCCTCGTCGCGATTGGCCGAGGCATACCACATCACCACCTTGTCGCCGGCGCGGATCTCCTGCCCCTGGAAGCTGAAATCGCGCTTCGCGGTGCGCCGCATGTGCGCCACCGGCGTCTGCCAGCGAATGATCTCGGACACCGCGTTGGGAAGGAGCGAACGATCGGCACGCAGGCGTTCCATCTGCCCCGGATGCCGGTGCATGGCGAGCACACCGCCGCTGATGGAATTGCGCGTGGTGTCGTTGCCGCCGACGATGAGCAGCATGAGATTGCCGAGGAACTCCATCGGGTCGTTGATCATGTCGCGCGTCTTGGGGTTGTGCGCGAGCAGCGAGATGAAGTCGAAGCGCGGCTCGCTCACCGCCGCCCGTTCCTGCCACAGGCGCGCAAAGTAAGCCAGGCAATCGCCGAGCACGCGGCGCCGCTCGGCCTCGTCAGTCTCGGCGCCGACGATGTCGGTGGTGGTGGTGGCGTCGGACCAGAAGGGCAGCAGGTGGCGGTCTTCCCAGGGAAAATCGAACAGCGTCGCGAGCATCTGCGTGGTCAGCTCACGTGACACGTGGTCGACCCAGTTGAAGGTCTCGCCGACCGGCAGGCCGTCGAGAATCGCGCCGACGCGGCCGCGGATCAGCACTTCGAGTTCCTTCATGCGCGCGGCGCTCACCGCCGGGAGCACCGCCGCGCGCTCCTCGCTGTGGCGCGGCGGATCCATCTGGATGAACATCGGCGGCGCGAAGTCCGCCGGCGGATCGCCGAGCACGATGGCCGGCGAGTTGGAGAACACCTCGTGGTTCAGCTCGACCTGCGCGATGTCGGCGTGACGGGTGATCGACCAGAACGGACCAAACGCGCTCTCTGCCGTGTAGTGCACCGGCGACTCGCGCCGCAGGCGCGCGAACCACGGGCCGTGCAGTTCGAACTGGTAGAGATCCGGATGGCTCGGATCGAGCGCCGCGAGGGGCAGCTGCCAGGGATCGGTCTGCGCGAGGGGGGATGAGAGGGTCATGGCGTGTCCTCTTGCTGTAGGTGGCACCTGGAGGGCGAAGCTGTAGGGCGGGTTTCAACCCGCCAGACACGGCCTATGACAAGGGCCGTGCCTGGCCGATTGAAATCGGCCCTACACGCCACGGAACCTGGGCGTGCGCTTCTGCAGGAAGGCTTCGCGCCCTTCGCGGTAATCCGCGCTGTCGAAGCAGCGCGTGGCGAGCGCCGCGCAGGCGGCGAAGTCAGCATGCTCGGCGATGAGGGCGTTGATCGCGGCCTTCGAAGCGGCCTGGGTGAGCGGCGCGTTGGCGGCGAGTCCGGCGGCGAAATCGCGTACCCAGTCCTCGAGTTCGGCGGTGGGCAGCACGCGATTGACGAGCCCCATGGACCGCGCTTCCTCCGCGCCGTAGCGCCGCGCGCCGAACATGATCTCGCGCGCGTTGGCATGGCCGACGGTGGCCACCAGGCGGCGATGGCCGGCGAGTCCGTAGCCGACGCCGAGGCGTGCCGCGGGGATCGCGAACTGGCTGTCGTCCGCGCAGTAGCGCAGATCGCAGGACAGCGCTAGCGCGAGGCCGCCGCCGAGGCAGTAGCCGCGGATCTGCGCGATGACCGGCTTGCGGGCATTCTCGAGCGCACGATGCGCGGCGCCGGTCGCCGCCTCGTAGGCGCGTGTCGCGTCGCCGTCGGCGCGATTGCGTTCGAATTCCGAGATGTCCGCGCCGGCGGCGAAGGCCACCTCGCCCGCGCCGCGCAGCACGATGACCCGCAGGTCCGCGTCGGCCTCGAGATCGGCCACGGCCGCCGGCAGCGCGCGCCACATGTCCGCGCCGATGGCGTTGCGCCGCGCCGGGTTGTCGAGAATGACGTACCCGATGGGACCTTCGCGTGCGATCCTGACCGTGCCGCTCATCGCCTCATCGCTCCCCTGGCTGATGCGCCGCGCGCTCACTGGGCGCGCCGGCCTGCACGCAATTGACCACAATCCGCGCGCCAGTGAAAGCGTTCAGGCGCTTGGACCGCGCGGCCGCCTGGCGCATCATGCGCCTTCCTTTCGCGCGGAGCCTCGTCATGAAAACCGTCCACGGCGCCTGTCCCCACGACTGTCCCGACACCTGCGCCTGGCAGGTGACGGTGGACGACGCGGGTCGCGCCGTGGGCCTCGCGGGCACGCCAGATCATCCCTACACGCGTGGCGCGCTATGCTCCAAGCTCAAGCGCTACCCCGAGCGTGTGTACAGCGCCGAGCGTCTGCTGCATCCGCTGCGCCGCAGCGGGCCGAAGGGCAGCGGCCGCTTCGAACGCGTGAGCTGGGACGAGGCGCTCGCCGAAGTCGTGGCGCGTCTCGAAGACGGCATCGCCCGGCACGGGCCACTCACCGCCATGCCGGCCAATTTCGCCGGCACCATCGGCATCCTGCAGCGCTGGGCAGGCGACGCATTCTTCGCGCGTCTCGGCGCGACCGGCGTCGATCGTCAGATCTGCGGCAACGTCGCCTACACCGCGGTCGCGAACACCGTCGGCCCCGGCGCCAGCATCCTTCCCGAGGATCTCGCGCACAGCCGGCTCATCATCGTGTGGGGCACCAATACCGCCGCGACCAACGTGCACCTGTGGGGCGGCCCGATCCGCGAGGCGCGGCGCCAGGGCGCGCAGGTGGTGGTGATCGATCCGGTGCGCACCCCCACCGCCGCCCATGCCGACTGGCACGTGCAGCTGCAGCCGGGCAGCGACGCGGCGCTCGCGCTCGGCATGATGCACGTCATCGTGCGCGACGAACTGCATGACACGGACTACATCGCGCGCCACACCCAGGGCTTCGACGCGCTCGCTGCGCGGCTCGCCGAGTATCCGCCGGCGCGGGTCGCCGAGATCACGGGGCTCGACATCGACACCATCGAACGCCTCGCGCGGCTCTACGCCACCACGCGACCCACGGCGATTCGCCTGATGGTCGGCATGGAACGCTACTCCAACGGTTCGCTCGGTTTCCGCGCCGCGGCCTGCCTGCCGGCGCTGACCGGCGCGTGGCGCGAGCGCGGCGGCGGTCTGTGCCACTTCACCGGGCACCTGGTGGTCGAGGCGCTGGACTTCAGCGCGGTGTTCGGCCCCGGCAAGGAGCCGCCGCCGGCGCGCACCGTGCACCTCGCGCAGCTCGGCCGCGCGCTCACCGACCCGCGCATGGACCCACCCATCACCTGGCTCATGGTCTACAACCTGAACCCGGTGGTGACCATGCCGAACCAGAGCCTCGTGCGGCAGGGCCTCCTGCGCGAGGATCTCTTCACCGTGGTGCACGAGCACTTCATGACCGACACCGCGCGCTACGCCGACATCCTGCTGCCGGCCACCATGCAGTTCGAGCACTGGGAACTGATGGGCTCGTGGGGGCAGGACTACGTGGCGATCAACCCGCCCGCCATCGCGCCACGCGGCGAGGCCATCGCCAACACCGAGCTGTTCCGTCGCCTGTCCCGCGCGCTCGGCTTCGATGAGCCCTGGCTCACGAGCGACGACGAGACGCGCGTGCGCCAGCTGCTGGCGACCGGCCATCCCTGGCTCGGCGGCGTGGACTTCGACGAACTCTCGCGTCGCGGCTGGATGCGCCTCGCGCTGCCCGAGGACTACCGGCCGCGGGCGAACGGCGGCTTCACCACGCCGAGCGGCAAGTGCGAGTTCCATTCGCCGACCTTGGCCGCGGCCGGGCTCGATCCCCTGCCCGGCTACGTGCCCATCAGCGAGGGCGACGACGCGCGCCGCGCCTGGCCGCTGCGCCTGGTGTCGGCCAAGGTCGCGCACTTCCTGAACTCGGAATACGTCAATCCGCGCCAGGCGAGCACCCGCGGGCAGCAGCCCGAGATCCAGCTCCATCCTGAAGACGCCGCAGCGCGCGCCATCGCCAGCGGCGACGCGGTGCGCATGTGGAACGGGCTCGGTCAAGTGCGCGCGGTGGCGCGGGTGTCGGGCGACACGCCGGCGGGGGTGGTGTCGCTACCCTTCAGCTGGTGGCCGGTGGACAGCCTGGACGGCGCCGCCTCGGCCAATGCGCTGACGCCGGACGGTCTGTCCGACCGGCGCTTCGGCAGCAATGCCTTCGACGCGCGGGTGGAAGTGGCGAAGCTCGCCTAGGCGAGCTCAGGCGCTCTGCCGCAAGGGACCCGCGAGGCGCGCGGGCACGTCGGCTGCCGGCAGCGCGCGGCTGTAGACGAAACCCTGCACCACGTCGCACTGCTTGGCGACGATGACCTCGAGCTGCGCGGCGGTCTCCACGCCTTCGACGATCACCTGCAGACCGAGGGTGTGGGCCATGGCGACGATCGCCGCGACGATTTCCGCGTCTTCCTGGTTCTGATCTATTTCCATGATGAAGCTGCGATCGATCTTGAGCGTGTCGATGGGAAAGCGCCTGAGGTAACTGAGCGAGGAATAACCGGTGCCGAAGTCGTCGAGCGCGACGCCGGCGCCGGATTCGCGCAGGGTGTTCAAGGCCGCCACCGCCCGATCCGGTTGGCGCATGATGGCCGACTCGGTGATCTCGATCTCGATCCGCCCGGGCGGCAGATGATGGCGCTGCACCGCGGCGCGCACCACCTCGGCCACGTCCTGACGTTCGAACTGCACACCCGAGACGTTCACCGAAATGGGCACCGGCCGTACGCCGCGTGCGTCCCAGGCGCGCGCCTGGCGGCAGGCTTCGTCGATCACCCATTCGCCGATCTGCAGGATGAGCCCGGTCTCCTCGGCGAGCGGGATGAAGGCGCCCGGTGAGATCGGCCCGGTGTCCGGATCGGTCCAGCGCAGCAGCGCCTCGAGACCGACGATCTCGTCGCGGCGCGGATCGACCTGGGGCTGGTAGTGCAGGGACAGGTGATGCTCGGCGATGGCCTTGCGCAGCTTGGCCTCCAGCGCCGCGCGCTCCAGCACCGCGGCGTTCATCGACGACTGGAAATACTGGTAAGCGTTCTTGCCCAGGCTCTTGGCGTGGTACATGGCGATGTCGGCGTTGCGCATCAGTTCGCCGGCGTCGGCGCCGTCGTCCGGATAGAGCGCGATGCCGATGCTGGCGCCGATATGGCAATCCTGGCCGTTCAGCGTGATGGTCTCGCCGAGTGTCTTGATGAAGCGGCGCGCCACGGTGCCGGGGCCATGCGGATCGTGCACCGCGGTCAGCAGCACGATGAACTCGTCGCCGCCGAGACGCGCGAGCAGGCCATCCTTGCCGAAGGCGCTCGCCTCGCAGTGCGTGACCATGTCCTCCTCGCGTAGCCGCGCCGTCAGGCGACGCGCGATCTCCTTCAGGAGCAGATCGCCGGTCTGGTGACCTAGCGTGTCGTTGATGCGTTTGAAGCCGTCGATGTCGATGAACAGCACACCGAGCTTCTGGCTGGATCGTTCGGCCTGCGACAGCGCGCGCGTCAGGTAGTCGCGGAACATCGCGCGGTTCGGTAGCCCCGTGAGGTTGTCGTGGTAGGCGAGGAAGCGCACGCGATCGTCGGCCGCCTTGAGATTGCGCGCCATGTCCTCGACCGAGCGCGCGAGGTCGCCGATCTCGTCGTCGCTGGCGATACCGCTCTCCACGTCCCAGTGGCCGCTGCCGATCTCGGCCGCCACCGCGCCGAGCCTGAGCACCGGCTGCACGATGTGCCGCGCCAGCACCGCCACCAGGCCGCCGCCCGTGACCACCAGGATCAGCAGCACGCCGAGCGCCACCACCGCGCCGGCCTGGAAGATCAGGTTGCGCGTGTCGGCCTGGGGATGGGCGGCGAACAACAGCAGGCCATCGTTCAACTGCCGCATGTGCAGGCCGGTGGGTTCGTCACCGATGTCCAGCGTGATCTCGTCATTGGCGTTCTTCAGCGCCGCGCTCACCCGCGCGATGAAATCGGCCGGCAGGCGCAGGTCGGTGCGACCGAACAGGATCTTGCCGGCGGTATCGGTGGCGAACAGGTAGCCGGATTCGCCGACGTGCGCGTCGGCGATGTTGCGCGCGAAGTCCACCAGGTCGACGGTGATGCCCAGGTAGCCGCGTAGCACCGGCTCGGCGTCGCGGCTGTCCACCGTCTTGTCGAGGCGCTTGACCGCGGCACCGACGAACAATGCCGGCCGCCCGGTGTCGGGGTGCATGTAGGTCGTGACGTAGGCCCCCTCGGGATGGGCCGCGAGGCGCCGGAACCACTCGGTGCCGCCTTCCTCGTCGCTGGCGTTGCCAATGTCGAACCGCGCCTGGCGCGCGTCCTCGTAGCCGTCCGGGGCGAGAAAGCGGATCTCGAAGTAGTCGGGAAAGGCGGCCTGGCAGGCGCGGAAGATGTCGAGCAGGGCCGGCTGCAGCAGGGTGTAGCGATCGGTCTCGCTGGTGGTGGCGTACTTGGTCAGCACCAGGTTGTTCTCGAACAGCTGCAGGTTGCCGCGCGCGGCGGACACCGCCTGCTGCATGTGCGAGGTGGCATTGCGCAACGCGCGGGCGGTCTCGCTCTCCATCTGCTCGCGCATGGCATCGTGGATGCGGGTGTAGGCCAGCACGCTCAACACCAGCAGTGGGGCGACCACCAGCGGCAGCACGAGCGCCGGGATCTTGGCCTTCAGTTTCATGGTCGCGGCGCTGTGCGTGCCCTCAGTTCTGCACCAGCTGCGAGAACCTGGTGTTGCGATAGCTGAGCGCGCGGGGCGGCAGGGCGGTGAACATCTCGGAGTTCGCCAGGGTCTTGGCGTCCGGGTAGACCGCGCGATTGGCGAGGAACGCCTTCGGCAGCAGTTTCTCCGCGGCGACGTTCGGTGTGGCGAAGCTCGCGTACTCGGCGTTGCGCGCGGCGTTGGCCGGCTGGTTGAGAAAGTCGATGAAGGCATAAGCGAGCGCAGGATTGGCCGCGTTGGCCATCACCGCGATGTAATCGACCCACAGGCCCGTGCCCTGCTCGGGGACCACGTAGTCGATGTTCGAATTGAAGCGCTTCAGCACCAGCGCGTCGCCGTTGAAGGTCATGCGCATGGAGACATCACCGGTCACGAGTTCCGAGCGTTCGTTCAGCAGCGACTGCTGGTAGGCGCGCACATAGGGCTTCTGCGCGATCAGGAGGCTCATGGCCTCGTCGATCTCGTGGTGATCGACACTGTTCACCGAGTGCCCGGCGGCCTTGAGCGCCATGCCGAGGATCTCGCGCGACGAACTCAGCATCGCGACCTTGCCCTTCAGGCCGGCGCCCGGCTGCAACAGGTCGATCCAGCCCTGGGGCGGCTTCTGCACCAGGTCCCTGCGATAGGCGATGCCGACCGTTCCCCAGAAATAGGGCGCGGCATAGCCCTTGGCGGCCTCCGCCTTGTCCAGCCACTTGGAATCGATGTGCTTGAGGTTCGGCACTTCCTTGGCGCTGAGCGGCGCGATCCAGCCGTGTGCGCGATAGACGTCGACATGGGTCTCGTTGATCACCACCAGGTCATAACCGCTGCCGTTGGTGGCGAGCAACAGCTGATCGCGGTTGTCGTCGTCCTCGTAGTTGACCACGCGCACCTTCACGTCGCGCTGCTGCTCGAAGGCTGCGATCAGCTCGGGGTCGATGTAGTCGGCCCAATTCAGGATCACGAGCTCCTGGCGCAGTCCTTCCGCGGCGTGGGTCGGGACGGCCAGCAGCAGGCCGAGCGCGATGAGGGGCAGGCAGAGGTGACGTAGGCGCATGGTGGGTGACGGTTCTGTTGGTCGCACTGATTGAGGCCACGCTCGCGTCCTGCGCACGGCGCGCGGTCCTGATGAGGCCGGCTTCCCGCTAGCGGCGCGCATGGGCCAAACTTGAGCAGACGTGCGAGTATGGACGGCGGGCCGGCTGGCTATACTTGCGCTTCGCCACCGAGTCCGACCATGTCCACCGAGCCACCCGTCGCGCGTTACGCGCTCAACCTGCTGCTGAACCCGGCCGGCGAGCTGCTGCTCATCCGACGGGTCGAGACGGCGCGCCTCGGCCCCGGTCTGTGGGGCCTGCCAGCCGGCAAGATCGAGCCCGGCGAAACCCCGGCCGAGGCGGCGTTGCGCGAGATGGAAGAGGAGATCGGCCCCGGACACGAGACCCGCCTGGCACGCTACCTGGGCCCGCTGCGCGACAGCTACTACGGCGGGATCTACGAGATTCACCTGTTTCATCGTCACTGGCTGGCCGGCGACGTGCGCTTGAACCACGAGCACAGCGCGTTCGCCTGGGTCGCGCCGGAGCGCTTTCGCGACTACCCGGTGATGGACGGCATCGACGAGGACATCGCCCTGCTCGGCCTGTGGTCGCAGCGCTACCTGAACCCGGCGCGCATCCCGCCCCATCTGCGTGACAACACGCCATGACGGCGGTCGATCTGCATCACGAAGCGGTCGGCGACGGACCACCGGTGGTGGTGCTGCATGGGCTGTTCGGCGCCGGACGCAACTGGATCACGGTGGCCCGCGCGCTGGGTCAGCGCTATCGCTTCCACCTGGTCGACCTGCGCAACCACGGCGCCTCGCCGCACACCGCGACCATGGACTACACGGCCGTGGTGACCGACGTGCGCCGGCTGGTGACCACGCTCGGCCTGGCGAGCTTCACGCTGGTCGGGCACAGCATGGGCGGCAAGGCGGCGATGACCATGGCGCTGACCGATCCCCGGGGCGTCGAGCGCGTCGTGGCGGTGGACATCGCGCCGGTCACCTACCCCGATCGCTTCAATGAGGTCATCACCGCGCTGAAGGCGGTGGACCTCGGCACGATCCGCCGCCGCGCCGACGCCGATCGCGCCCTGGCGGCGGCCATTCCCGATACGGCGGTGCGCCTGTTCGTGCTGCAGAACCTGCTGTTCGAGCAGGGCCAGCCGCGCTGGCGCCTGAATCTCGCGACGCTCGAACGCGACATGGCCCATATCCTGGGTCCGCTGCCCGCACCGGCCGACGCGCACTACGACGGACCCACCTGGTTCATCCGTGGGGCGCTGTCGGACCGCGTCACGGACGAGCACCTGCCGCTCATCGCGCGCTGGTTTCCGCACCACGTGATCGAGACCGTGGCGGGCGGCGGCCACTGGCCCCACGCCGAGGCGCCCGCCGCCTTCCTCGCCGCCTTCGAGCGCGCGCTCGTCGCCTGATATGATTCGGCGGCGCCGCGCCGCGGCGTACGCACAAGAACGCACCGGAGGATTCCCATGATCGGTTACGTCACGCTCGGCACCAACAAGATCGAGCAGGCCGCGCATTTCTACGACGAACTGTTCGCCATGCTGGGCGCGAAGCGCGCCATGCAGAACGAGCGCTTCATCGCCTGGGGCACCTCGCCCGAAGCGCCCATGGTGTGCATCATCAAGCCCTTCGACGGCAAGGCGGCGACGCCGGGCAACGGCAACATGACCGCGCTCTACATCGCCGACAAGACCCAGATCCCGGCGCTGCACGCCAAGGCGCTGGCCTTGGGCGGCAGCGACGAAGGCGCGCCGGGCGATCGCGGCGACGGCTTCTACGCCGGCTACTTCCGCGACCTGGACGGCAACAAGCTCTGCTTCTTCAACATGTGATGCGCCGCCGCGCGCCACTCGACGTGGCGCGCGGCGCGCGGCTTGCGCGCCCATGAGCACCGACATCGCCATCGTCGGCATCGGCCAGACGCGCCCTGTGCGGCGCGCCGATCGGCCGCTGCGCACGCTCGCGGTGGAGGCGGTGCAGGCCGCGCTCGACGACGCCGGGCTGGACGCGGGCGACATCGACGGCATCATCACCGACGGTGTGATCATGCCGCACACGGTGCCGCGGGAATTCATCGCCGCGCAGTTCGGCATCGAACGCGGCTTCGACGGCGGCACATCCTTCGGCGGCGCCGGCAACGCCTGCGCGCCGGAGCTTGCCCAGCTCGCGATTCGCGGCGGACGCGCGCGCACGGTGCTCTACTACTTCGGCGTCGACTGGGGTTCGCGCGCCGGCGGCCCCTACGGCTTCCACGACATGTACCCGGCCAAGATGGCCTTCGAGAAGCCCTACGGCTTCAACGCCCAGCCGACCTACTTCGCGCTGTGGGCGCGACGCTACATGCACGAGTACGGCATGACGCCGGACGACCTGGCCGCGGTCGCCATCGCCCATCGCGACAACGCGCTGTTGAACCCGCTCGCGCAGAACAGGAAGCCGCTGACGCGGGAAGGCTATTACGCATCGCGCCTGGTGGCCGAGCCGATGCGGGTCGCCGACTGCTGCCTGATCAGCGACGGCGTCGGCGCCTTCATCATGACCTCGCTCGAGCGCGCGCGGGATCTGCGCCAGCCGCCGGTCAAGGTGCTGGCCTCGCGCTTCGCGAGCGAACCCTTCACCGGCGACGACATCTTCACCCAGCAGCGCGAAATCGTGCGCGTGACCGGCGCGCATCGCGCCATGGAGGCGGCGCTCGGCGAGGCCGGCATCACGCGCGCCGACATCGACTTCGCCGAACTCTACGACTGCTTCACCATCTCGCTCCTGGTACAGCTCGAGGATCTCGGCTTCTGCGCGCGCGGCGAAGCGCCGGCGCTGGTGCGCGAGCGAGGTATCGGCGTGTACGGTGGCTTGCCGGTCAACACCCACGGCGGCCTGCTCGCGCACAGCTACCTGCTGGGCGTCGAGCACGTGCTGGAAGCGGTGCGCCAGCTGCGCGGGCAGGCCGGCGCGGCGCAGGTCGCGGGCGCGGAGATCGGCCTGGTCGGCGGCTGGTCCATTCCCGACTACGGTGTGCTGCTGCTCGGGCGGGACGCGCGATGAGCGACGCGCTCGCGCCGGAGTTCGCGGCCTTCAACCGTTGGCTCGCGGCCGGTGAACTGCGCCTGCCCTACTGCGACGCCTGTCGACGTCATCACTGGTACCCGATGCCGCGCTGTCCGCACTGCCGTGCCGCCGTCACGACCTGGCGCGCGGTCGGAGGCAGGGCGCGCCTGTACAGCTGGACCGAGGTCAGCCATCGCTTCGATCCGCGCTACCAGGGACCGCTGCCCTACGTCGTCGCGCTGGTCGAGTTCGACGACGCGCCCGGTGTGCGCCTGGTGAGCAACCTGGTCGACACGCCGCGCGAGCGGCTTGTGGTGGATTTGCCGCTCGTCGCCGATTTCCGCGCCGCGTGCGAGACGCCGCCACGCGTGTTGTTTCGCGCCGCGCTCACGCGCTCGGAGTAGCGCGAAAAGGGACCTCGCTTGCGGGCCAGCGCCGACGCTCGGCTATGATGGGCCGGCACTGGCGCCCGGAGGACGATGAACATGGAGGAACGCGAGCCGCCGTCCGGTGGACCGCCGGACGACGGGAGCCAAGCCGCCGACGCCACCGTCACCTGCCGCATTCCACTGTGGATGCTCTCGACCTCGGCCAGCACCGACGAGGATGCGACCCTGCGGATCGAGTCGCCGACAACCGTCGCGGCCAACGATACCCGCACCCTGGAAGAACTGGCGGCGCGCCCGTCGGCGGGCGCGGTGGCCGCCGCGCCGGCGCTGCAGCCCGACTTCTTCACGCCCGAGAAGCGGCTCGAGACCCTGGCCCTGCTCGGTCGCGGCGGCTTCGGCGCGGTGCACGCCGCGCGCGATCGCCTGCTGTTGCGCAGCGTCGCGACCAAGGTGCTGGAACGGGTCGGCGTGTCGCGCCCGCGCGCCGCGCTGCGCTTCGTCGAGGAAGCGCAGATCACAGCCCAGCTCGATCATCCGAACATCGTGCCGGTACACGACCTCGGCATCGACGCCGAGGGTCGCTACTACTTCACCATGAAGCAGGTGCAGGGCATGACCCTGACCGCGCTCCTGTGCGCGAACGATCGCAGTCGCGGCGCGCTGCGCAGCCTGATCGACGTCCTGATCAAGGTCTGCGACGCGGTGAGCTTCGCCCACGCGCGCGGCGTCATCCATCGCGATCTCAAGCCGGACAACATCATGGTCGGATCCTTCGGCCAGGTGTACGTGATGGACTGGGGCATCGCGCGTCTGCTGGCCGGCAGCCGACCGTCCGAGGGCGGCGCGGCAGACGGCGGCGAAACTGTGCAGATCACGCGTGGCATGGGCGTGTTCGGCGACGACGAGGGCGCGATCGTCGGCACCATCGGCTACATGGCGCCGGAACAGGCGCGCGGCCGGCTCGATCTCATCGACCAGCGCACCGACGTGTTCGCGCTCGGCGGCACGCTCTACCATGTCCTGTGCGGCCAGGCGCCGCACGTCGGGCGCGACACCGACGAGCGCATCGAGGCTGCCCTGCAGAGCCGCATCCCGCCGCCCGACCAGGTGCAGCCGCGACGCGACATTCCGCCGGGGCTGGCGCGCATCGCGATGAAGGCGCTGGCGGCGGATCCCGCGCGGCGCCACCAGTCGGTGCAGGAACTGAAGGCCGACCTCGAGGGCTTCCTGCGCGCCGGCGCGTGGTTCGCCACCCGCTCCTTCGCCGCCGGCCAGACCATCGTGCGCGAAGGCGAGGCCGGCGACGAGGCCTTCATCGTCACCGAGGGACTGTGCGAGGTGTTCCGCCGCGAGGGCAGCCAGGACGTGACCCTGCGCCGCCTGGGGCCCGGCGAGGTGTTCGGCGAGACCGCGGTGTTCGCGAGCCAGCCGCGCACCGCGAGCGTGCGCGCGAGCACGGCCGCCACGGTCATCGTCGTGACGCGCGAGTCGCTCGAGCAGGAACTCGGCATGGACGGCTGGATGGCGTCCTTCGTCACTGCGCTCGCCACGCGCTTCAGCGAACTGGATGCGCTGCAGGCGCGCACCCGGCGCGAACTCGAGGCCGCGCGCCTCAGCGCCGCGGTGCTGGAATACCTCCTCGCCCACGGCGCGCGCGAGGCCAGCGGGCTGGTCGGCGACTGGGCCGCCTGCGCGGCCGCGCTCGCGCCGGGCTTCGGCCTCGCCGAAGGCGACCTGCGCCTGGTGCTGGCGCGCTGCCCCGGCGTTTTCCTCGACGAGGCGCGCGGCCAGGTGCGCTGGCGGGGGCGCGCCGCGGACGCCTGAGGCGCGCTGGATCTCGGCCCCCGCGGTCGGCACAATGCCGCTCCCTTCACCACCACCCCGATGCGCGTCATGTCCAAACTCAAAGTCAAGAAAGTCGTGCTGGCCTACTCCGGCGGCCTCGATACCTCGGTCATCCTCAAGTGGCTCGCCGAGGAGTACCAGTGCGAGGTGGTGACCTTCACCGCCGACATCGGCCAGGGCGAAGAGCTCGAGCCCGCGCGCGCGAAGGCCACCAAGATGGGCGTGAAGGAGATCTACATCGACGACCTCAAGGAAGAGTTCGTGCGCGACTTCGTCTTTCCGATGTTCCGCGCCAACACCATCTACGAAGGCGAGTACCTGCTCGGCACCTCCATCGCGCGACCGCTGATCGCCAAGCGCCTGGTGGAGATCGCGCGCGAGACCGGCGCCGATGCCATCTCCCACGGCGCGACCGGCAAGGGCAACGACCAGGTGCGCTTCGAACTCGGCGCCTACGCGCTCGAGCCCGGCATCAAGGTCATCGCGCCGTGGCGCGAATGGAACCTGACCTCGCGCGAGAAGCTGCTCGCCTACGCCGAGCAGCACGGTATTCCGATCGAATACAAGAGCGGCAGTGGCTCACCCTACTCCATGGACGCGAACCTGCTGCACATCTCCTACGAGGGCGTGGTGCTGGAGGATCCCTGGGCGAGCGCCGAGGAATCCATGTGGCGCTGGTCGGTGTCGCCGGAACAGGCGCCCGACACCCCGACGGTGGTGGAACTCGAGTACGAGCACGGCGACATCGTCGCGGTCGACGGCGTGCGCATGACGCCGGCCCAGGTGCTGACGAAGCTCAACGCGCTCGGCAACGCCAATGGCATCGGCCGGCTCGACATCGTCGAGAACCGCTACGTGGGCATGAAGTCGCGCGGCTGCTACGAGACCCCCGGCGGCACCATCATGCTGAAGGCGCACCGCGCCATCGAGTCCCTGACGCTGGACCGCGAGGTCGCCCATCTCAAGGACGACCTCATGCCGCGCTACGCTTCGCTGATCTACAACGGCTACTGGTGGAGTCCCGAGCGGCGCATGCTGCAGACCATGATCGACGACTCCCAGGCGCGCGTGAACGGCACGGTGCGCCTGCGCCTGTACAAGGGCAATGTCATCGTCGAGGGCCGCCGCGCGCCGCGGGACAGCCTGTTCGACCCCGCCATCGCGACCTTCGAGGACGACGCCGGCGCCTACAACCAGGCCGACGCCGAAGGCTTCATCAAGCTGAACGCGCTGCGTCTGCGGGTCGGCGCGCGCCGCGACCGCTAGCCCGCCTCGGCCGCCGCGCGCCGACGCGGCGGCCGGCTCCCCTGCCGAACGCGTGACCGCGGTCACGCACCTCGCGGGCGCGCCTGTGACCACAGTCACGCCGCCGCCCACCGCCGACACAATAATTTACAAAGCCCCGCAGCGCCTCGCACGCGGGCCCGGTGGTGTCCGAGAGGACCGCGATGAACGACAACCCCGGCACGTCGCAGGTGCCCGACCCCGAGCGCCAGGCCGGACCCCGGCCGGGCGCCGCGTCCGCGAGCGTGCAGGCCACGCTCGGCCGCGTGTGGCTGGTGGCACACGTCGCCGCGCTGGCCGGGGTCGCCGCCGCGCTGTGGGACGGCACCGCGCCGGCCCTGCTCGGCGCGTGGAGCGGGTTCGTGCTGCTGGCGGTGGTGCTCGAGCAGTGGCTGAAGGCCGCGCCGCGGGCCGGTGAGCAGGCCTCCCTGGAGGTCGGCCTGGCCGCCGTCCTGGGCCTGGCGTGGGGCTCGGGACTCGCGCTGTTCCTGCCCGGCGCCGACGGCATGGCGCTGGCGACCCTGCTGAGCGCGGCGCTGGGCGTGGCGCTGGTCGCCATCCCGGTGCTCGGTGAGCGCCCCCAGGCCTACGTATGTTTCCTCGCCGCCCTCGGCCTGCTGGCCACTGGCGGCGTGCTGCACGACGGCCGCCATCCCGGCATCGTGCCGTGGATCGCGCTGGCGATGGCCACCCTCGCCCTCGTCGCCGGCGTCTACTTCCGTCGCCACGAGGCGCTCGCGGCGGTGGTGCGTCGCCTGCTGGCCGTGACCGGCGAGCACGCCCAGAGCGCGCCCTTGTCGCTGGCCGGGGCCGAGCGCGCGCTCGACGAACTCGACCAGCGCCTGGCGCGGGACGCGCGCCAGTACCGGCTGCTGCACCACCTCGGCGACGCGTTGCTCGGCACCGACGCCGCCGGTCGCGTGGACTACGTCAATCCCTTCGCGGAGCAGTTGCTCGGCGCGGCCGCGGGGGAACTGGTCGGCAAGCCGCTCGGCGAGTGCCTGCGCATCGTCTACGGCCGGGAGCCCCACAACCGCACCGAGGCGATCCTCGCCGAGGCGCGGCTCACCCTCAAAAGCCAGCGCATGCACGACCAGGCGCAGCTCATTCGCCAGGACGGCCTGGCCTTCGGCGTCGACTACAGCTTCACACCCCTGACCGACGCCGACGGCAGCTTCGTCGGCGTGTCGGTGCTGTTGCGCGACGTCACCGCGCGGCGCCAGCGCGTCGAGTCCATCGCCTGGCGCGCGACCCACGACACGCTGACCGGCTGCATCAACCGCGCGGAGTTCGAGCGACGCCTGGCCAAGCTGCTGCGGCAGGCGGGCGATGCGCCGCGCAAGACCCACACGCTGCTCTACATCGACATCGACAAGTTCAAGTTCATCAACGACACCTATGGTCACGCCGCGGGCGACCACGCGCTGCGCAGCCTGGTGGAGGTGATGCGCGCGCGCATTCGCGGCGCCGACACCCTCGCGCGCATCGGCGGCGACGAGTTCTGCGCGCTGCTCTACAGCTGCGACGTGGAGCGCGCGCGCGGCATCGGCGAGAGCGTGCGCGCCGGTGTCGAGAGCCATGACTTCACCTGGCAGTCCATCGAGCTGCCGGTGTCGATCAGCGTCGGCGTGGTGGAGATCGGCCCCGAGGTACAGGACACCGCTCACCTGCTGCGCGCGGCTGACGCCGCCTGCTACAGCGCCAAGCACTTCGGCCGCAACCGCGTGCAGCTGTTCGAGGCCAGCGCGCCGGCGGAGGACAGCCAGGCGCGCGAGCTGCGACGAGTAAGTGAGATCCAGTCGGCGCTGCACGCCGGGCGCCTGGATCTCTTCTACCAGCCGCTCTGCGCCACGATGCCGAGCCTGCCGAGCGATCGCTGTGAACTGACTGCCGGCGTGCGTACCAGTGACGACCAGCCCATCCCGCGCCCCGAGATGCTCGATCTCGCCGCACGCTACCAGCTCGGCAGCGACATCGACCGCTGGCTGGTCGGCGCGGCGGTCGAAGCGCTGGTGTCGGATCATCCCGCGCTGTCGGACATGTGTCTCGCGCTGGTGCCGCTCGGCGCCACCTCGGTGGCGGACGAACGCCTGCTGGAATACGCCGTGCGCCGCGTGCGCGAACACCCGCGCATCGCGCCGCGGCTCGGCTTCTGCCTGCCGGAGGCGAGCCTCTCCAGCCATGCCGACGTGGTGCGCTACTTCGTCACGACGCTGAAGCAGGACGGTTGCCAGTTCCTGGTGGGCGATCTCGGCTTCGGCGGCGGCGCCATCGACGTGCTGAAGACCCTGCAGGTGGACTACCTCGGCATTCGCGGCAGCTTCGTCGCCAACCTGCTGTCGAGTTCGGTGGACTACGAAGTGGTGCTGGGACTGTCGCGGGTGGCGCGCGCGCTGGGTCTCAAGACCGTGGCGGAGCACGCCGACAGCCGCTCGGTGCGCGAGGCGCTGGCGAAGATGGGCATCGAGTATGCGAAGGGACAGCTGTTCGACGGTCCGCGGCGCGTGACGCGATTCGACGAAAGCCTGCTCGGGCAGCGCGAGCCGCGACCGAGCGTGCGCCCGGTGGGGAGCACCGCGCCGACGCGGGGCGCGCCGGGCAGCGGGGTCGCCGGCGGCACCGACCGCACCACCGGCTGAGCCGGTCCGCCGGACGGCGGACCGGGCTGGTCAAGGACCGACCGGGATCAACCGGCCGGCGAGCGGCGCCAGAACTTCTCGGTCGCCGGCTGGCGCACCTTGGCCATGCGCACGATCTCTTCCGGCACGTCGAACTTCATGCTGTGCTCGGGACCGATGCCCTCGGTGCTCATGCACTCCGCCATGCTGTCGTCGGCGAGCGTCATGCCGGCGCGATCGTTGAACTCCCACTCGTCGGCCAGGCATTCCCAACCGATGTCGGCGATCTGCTCGCGCGTGACGGTCTCGCCGAAGAACGGCGAGAAGAACTTGGCGGTCTCCTCGATGGTGGGCCCCAGGAACATGCAGAAGCCGGTGGAGTCGCACACGGCGTTGACGATCTGCACTTCCTGCGAGGCGATGGCCGCCTTCTCGCCGCTGATCTTCGGATCGATCACCAGGCCCGCGGTGTGATCGCCGCCCTGCGCGCTGGTGCAGTAGGTGATGCCGGTCGCCTTCAGCGGCCGCGGATCCCAGGCCGGCAGCGCCTGGCCCTTGGCGACGGGAATGCGGTGATGCTTGCGCGCCGTGCCGATGGCGAGCGCGCCGTCGCCGATGTGACGACCGAGTTCGGTGCCGTTGTTCACGTCCTCGGCGAGCAGCTTCTTCGCGCCTTCGGCGTCGCCCCAGGGCATGCCGTTGGAGTCCATGTACACCGCGATGGCGGCGCCGGTCTCGATGGTGTCGAGGCCGAGTTCGTCGCACAGGCGGTCGAGCTCGGCGACGTCTTCCCAGTTGTTGATCGCGCAGCAGGAGCCGAGCAGGGTCAGGGTCTCGAACTCCAGCGCCGAGGTCTTGTAGTTGCCGTCCTTGTCATGAACGATGTTCGAGCAGGACACGATGCAGCCGGCCATGCAGGCGTGCATCTCGCCGCCGCGGGTCTCGAAGGACTCGCGGATGCGCGCGCCGTCCAGCTGCTCGAACTCGGGGTTGCGGCCCTCGGTGCGGTTCTTGTAGGGGAAGGTGTGCAGCATGTTGGCCGCCGGCACCACGGCGCTCGTGCCGTACTTGAAGTTGGCGTGGCGGCTGGCGCGGTAGTCCTTGGCGAACTCCTTGACGTAGGCCGAGAAACCCTTGCGATCGTCCGGACGGCGCAGCGAGCGCTTGGCCGGGTCGACCAGCACCCACTTCAGGCCCTTGGCGCCCATCACGGCGCCGACGCCGCCGCGCGCCGCCTGGCGCGCCGGACGGCGCGCCTTGTTGTCGTCGGTGCAGGCGATGGAGGCGCCCTTCAACAGCATCTCGCCGGCCGGGCCGATGGAGATGACCGAGGCGCTCTTCGGCTGGTCGGCGAGCAGCTTCTCGCACAGCGCGTAGTTCCACATGCCCTTGTACTCGTCGGCCGGCACCAGCTCCACGCCGCTCTCGTCGACCTTGAGGCCGTAGCGGCGTTCGCGGTCGGCCGGCTGACCGGTGACGATCACCGCGCGGTAGCCGAGCTTCATGAGGTCCTGGCCGGGATTGCCGCCGACGTTGGCCTCCTTGATGCCCTTGGTCAGCGGGCTCTTGCAGCCGAAGGACAGGCGGCCCGAGGTCGGGGCGGCAGTGCCGGACAGCGTGCCGGGCGCCATGACCAGGACGTTGTCGGGGCCCAGCGGGTCGCAGGTCGGGTCGCATTCGGCGAGCAGGATCTTGGCCGACAGCGCGCGGCCGCCGAGCAGCTTCCAGGCGGGCGGGAAATCCTCGATGGTGATGGACAGGCGGGTCATGTCGACCCGGATGATCTTGTCTTGGTCCCAGGCGTGCTCCACGGCGTGACTCCTCGCAGGCTAATGCCGCTCTTGTGAAGTCACAATCATATTTACAGCCGGCCCGCCCCGCCAGCCCGGCGTCGTCGGCGGCCGCGGCCCCTCAGGCCCGCGCCTCCTCGAGGCCCGGCACCGCCAGCACCCGCACGTCGGGGTAGAGCTCGTTCATGGGCTGCGAGCGGCCGTTGGCCTGCACGATGCGGCAGTGGTAGCGCTGCAGGCGGCGCGGCTCGGCCACCCCGCAGGAGTGGGCGATGACGCCCACCTCGTGGTGCATGGTCTCGGCATAGCGCCGCACCCGCTCCGACTTGTCGGTCACGTCCAGGCCGCGCTGCAGGTTGCGGTCGTGGGTGGTGATGCCGGTCGGGCAGGTGTTCTTGTTGCACTGGAGCGCCTGGATGCAGCCCAGCGCGAACATGAAGCCGCGCGCCGAGGTGACGAAGTCGGCGCCCATGCAGAGCGCCCAGGCGACGTCCGCCGGCGTCACCAGCTTGCCGCTCGCGATGGTCTTGGTGCGATCACGCAGCCCGAAGGCCTTCAGCTTGTCGACCACCAGAGGCAGGCTCTCGCGCAGCGGCAGGCCGACGTTGTCGATGAGACTCATGGGCGCGGCGCCGGTGCCGCCCTCGCCGCCGTCGACGGTGATGAAGTCCGGCGCGCTGTCGAGCCCGCGCCGCCAGATCTCCTTGAAGAGCTTCTCCAGCCAGAGATCCGAGCCGAACACCGCCTTGAAGCCGACCGGCTTGCCGGTCACCGCGCGCACGTGGCCCAGCATGTCGAGCAGCGCACGCTCGTCCACCAGTTCCGGATGGCGATTGGGACTCAGGGACGACTGGCCGACCTCGATGCCGCGGATCTGCGCGATCTCGGCCGTGACCTTCACGCCCGGCAGGATGCCGCCCTTGCCGGGCTTGGCGCCCTGCGAGACCTTGATCTCGAACATGCGCACCTGCTCGTGCGCGGCGATCGCGCGCAGCCGCTCGTCGGACAAGCGGCCATCCTTGTCACGCACGCCGTACTTGGCGGTACCGACCTGGAACACGATGTCGGCGCCGCCCTCGAGATGATAGGGCGACAGCCCGCCTTCGCCGGTATTCATCCACACGCCGGCGAGCCGCGCGCCCTTGGACAGCGCCAGCACGGCCGGGCGCGAGATGGCGCCGTAGCTCATGCCCGAGATGTTGAACACCGACTGGGTGCGATAGGGATGCGGACAGTCCGCGCCGAGGGTCACGAGACCGGGACTCGCGGCGTCCTCCTCCAGCGTCGGAAAGGGCGTGTTGACGAAGATCACCGTGCCGACCGGGCGCAGATCGCGGGTCGAGCCGAAGGCCACCGTGCTGTCCACGCCCTTGGCGGCGCGGTAGACCCACGAGCGCTCGGCGCGGTTGAACGGCATCTCCTCGCGATCCATGGCGAAGAAGTACTGGCGAAAGAATTCGCCGAGATCCTCGAACACGTAGCGCAGGCGGCCGATCACGGGATAGTTGCGCCGCACCGCGTGGGTGGTCTGGGTGACGTCGATGACGTACAGCACCGCGACGGCAACCACCGCCAGGCCGATGCACAGGATGAACAGCGCGGCGAGACCGTTGATCACGGCCATGAAGGTGGAGGATGCCATGGGCGGGGCCCTCGCAGGCAGGAAGTGCGACCGGCGTGGCGAGGCCGCCACGCGCCCGGGTCTCAGCGCCGCGCGAAATGCCGGGCGCCGAGCACGATGTCCCGCGCCAGGAAGTCCGCGAGCAGCGCTCGACCCGCTTCGATAACGGCCGCGGGGCGCGGATGCTTGAGTTCGGCGGCAATCGTCGCCAGTGCCTGCTCGCCGCTGCGGCCGTCCGCGGCGGCGAGCAGCTGCAGCAGGCGGGCGGCGACGTCGTTCAGTTCCATGAAGGCCGCGCGGTCGTCGCGGCGGCGGTAGACCACCAGCCAGACCGGCGCGCTGGCCGGCGTCGCCGGCGGCGCGACGGGCGTGATGCGATGCACGGCATGGGCGTAGCGCTCGAGATGCAGGATGGGGTTCAGCACCACCGCGTCGGTGAGCGGATCGGCAGCGGCGTCCAGGGCGACCTCGTCCAGCTCGCGCGGGTCGAGCAGCACCTCGGCCTCCAGCCATTCGTAGCGCGCGAGTTCCAGCAGCCAGGGCGGGTCGAGCAGCGCGCCGTCCAGTGAGGCGAGCCAGGCGAGGAACTCCTCCGCCATGCGCGGCGCGAGCGGCGTGCGTGCGCGGTGCGACGCGAAGTACGCGGTCAGCAGCGCCCGCCAGCGCTCGTCGGACAGGCAGGCGCGCAGCACCGGGAAGGCCCGCGCCAGGAACTCGTCGACGTTGCCGAGCAGGAGCTCGCGGTACAGCGCGAGCCGCGCCGCCGGCACCTGATCGGGCGCGGCGTGGCGCGCCGGGTCACGCAGGTGCGCGGTGAAGGCCGCCTGCAGCGCGGCCAGCGGCGACTCAGCCACCGGCGTGCCTGCGCGCGGTGGCAACGTGCCGCGCCTGGCAGGCGCCGATGCGCGCGGCTTCGACGCAGAGTTCAGCGAGCGGCGGCAGCGCGGCGTCGCGCTCGAGCACCGTCGGCCTTGGACCGCAGCGCGCATAGGTCTCGTCCAGCAGCGCCCACACCTCCGCATCGACCGGCGCGGCGTGGGTGTCGACCAGCAGATCGTGCGCGCGCCGGTGATGGCCGGCGATGTGCAGATAGGCGATGCGCTCGACCGGCAGCCCGCGCAGGAATTCGCGCGCGTCGTAGCCATGGTTGTGGCTGTTGACGTAGACGTTGTTGACGTCGAGCAGCAGCTCGCAGTCCGCCTCCGCCAGCACCGCGGTGAGGAACGCGAGCTCGGAGAGTTCGGCGCCGGGCGCGCAGTAGTAGGAGACGTTCTCGATGGCGATGCGCCGCTCGAGCACGTCCTGCACGCGCTGAATGCGCGTGGCGACGTGCCGCACCGCCTCGCTGGTGAAGGGTATGGGCAGCAGGTCGTAGAGCTGCCCCTCATCGGCGCAGTAGCTGAGATGCTCGCTGTAGCCGCGCGCGTGGTGCTGGTCCAGAAAGACGCGCAGGCGCCGCAGGAACGCCTGGTCCAGCGGGGCCTGGCCGCCGAGGTTCAGGGCCAGGCCGTGGCACAGCAGTGTGTGGCGCTCGCAGAAGGCGCGAAAGCGGCGCCCGAGGGCGCCGCCCAGATCGAGCCAGTTCTCGGGCGCGACCTCCCAGAAGTCGATACCCGGCGCGGGACCGGACTCGAGTTCGGTGAGCAGCGCGCGTCGCAGACCGAGACCGGTACCCGCGACGCCGAACTGCGCGGCGCCGTTCATGCGTGCCGCGAGCGCGGGCTCACGGGCCGCACTTGCCCTCGCCGGCCTTGGTCTCGCCCTTGCCGGCGCCGCACTTGCTCTCGCCGGCCTTGGCGGCTTCCGCCTTGGCCGCGTCGGTCTTGGCTTCGGCCGCGCCAGCGCCGCACTTGCCCTCGGCCATGCCGGCGCCGCAGGTCGTCTCGCCCTGCTCGGCGGCGACCTGGTAGCCGCGCTCGAAGGCCTGCGCGGCGAAGGGATTGTCGGCCGCCTGGGTCGCGGACACGGCGCCGAGCGTGATGGCGACGGCGGTGGCGGGGCTGAGTAGGGTCTTCTTGCTCATGGAGATCTCCTCGGATCATGGCTGGGCACGGCATTATCGCTTGCGCCCTGGGGACAAATGTCGGACAGAAGTCTGACCTGCAGTGCGGGAGCGGACCAGTCGGCGCATCAGCTTCGCGGCCGCATGTGCGGGAACAGCAGCACGTCGCGGATCGACGGTGAGTCGGTCAGCAGCATCACCAGCCGGTCGATGCCGATACCCTCGCCCGCGGTCGGCGGCAGACCGTACTCCAGCGCGGTGATGTAGTCCTCGTCGTAGGGCATGGCTTCCTGGTCGCCGCCGGCCTTGGCCTCGACCTGCGCGCGGAAACGCTCGGCCTGGTCGTCGGGATCGTTCAGCTCGGAGAAGCCGTTCGCGATCTCGCGCCCGGCGACGAAGAACTCGAAGCGGTCGGTGACGAAGGGATCGGCGTCGTTGCGCCGCGCGAGCGGCGAGACCTCGGCGGGGTACTGGGTGATGAACAACGGTCCATCGAGTTTAGGCTCGGCGGTCTTCTCGAAGATCTCGGTCAGCACCTTGCCGCGGCCGTAGCCGGCTTCGAGCGGCACGTCGAGGCGCGCGGCGAGCGCGCGAGCGCCCGCGTCGGTCTCGAGTTCGGCGGCATCCACGCCGGGGTTGTAGGCCAGGATCGCCTCCTTCACCGTCATGCGCGGAAAGGGCTGACCGAAGTCGTAGGTCTTGCCCTGGTAGGCGACCACGGAGGTTCCCAGCACGCTCGCGGTCAGCTCGCGCAGCATGGTCTCGGTCAGATCGAGCAGGTAGTGGTAGTCCTCGAAGGCGGCATAGAACTCGAGCATGGTGAACTCGGGGTTGTGCCGCGTGGAGAGCCCCTCGTTGCGGAAGTTGCGGTTGATCTCGAACACCCGCTCGATGCCGCCGACCACCAGGCGCTTGAGATACAGCTCCGGCGCGATGCGCAGGTACAGGTCCATGTCGAGACTGTTGTGGTGGGTGACGAAGGGCCGCGCCGCGGCGCCGCCGGCCATCACCTGCATCATCGGCGTCTCGACCTCCATGTAGCCGCGCGTGGCGAGGAAGCGTCGAATGAACTCGATGGTCGCGCTGCGCACACGGAACACGTCGCGCGTCGCGTCGTTCATCATGAGGTCGAGATAACGCTGGCGGTAGCGCACTTCCTGATCGGTCAAGCCGTGCCACTTGTCCGGCAGTGGGCGCAGCGACTTGGTCAAGAGGCGCAGCTCGTCGACCATGATCGACAGCTCACCCTTCTGCGTGCGGAACACCGTGCCGCCGGCGCCGACGATGTCGCCCAGGTCCCACTTCTTGAAGTCGTCGTAGACGCCTTCCGGCAACGCGTCGCGGCGCACGAACAGCTGGATCTGGCCGCTCATGTCGCGCACGTGCGCAAACGAGGTCTTGCCCTGCACGCGCTGGGTCAGCATGCGGCCCGCGATCGTCACGCGCAGCGGGTTCGCCTCCAGCGCCTCGGCAGTGGCATCCGCGAAACGCGCGTGCAGCTCACCGGCCAGCGCGTCGCGGCGGAAGTCGTTGCGATAGGCGTTGCCGCTCGCGCGCAGGCCCTCGAGCTTGGCGCGCCGTTGCGCGATGAGCGCCGCTTCTGTCCCGGATTCGTCGTGCTCGGCCATGGCGTGCCTATAGTCCCATCTTCAAGCTGGCTTCGATGAACATGTCCAGGCCACCGTCCAGCACCGCCTGCGGGTTGCCGGTCTCGACGTCGGTGCGCAAATCCTTGATGCGCGACTGGTCGAGCACGTAGGAGCGGATCTGGTGGCCCCAGCCGATGTCCGACTTGCTGTCCTCGATCGCCTGCTGCGCTTCCTGGCGCTTCAACAGTTCGAGCTCGTAGAGCTTGGCGCGCAGCATCTTCATCGCCTGGTCGCGGTTCTTGTGCTGCGAGCGTTCGTTCTGACACTGCACCACGGTGTTGGTCGGAAGGTGCGTGATGCGCACCGCCGAATCGGTCTTGTTGACGTGCTGACCGCCCGCGCCGCTGGCGCGATAGGTGTCGGTGCGGAGATCTGCCGGGTTGATCTCGATCTGGATGTTGTCGTCGATCTCGGGCGAGACGAACACCGAGGCGAACGAGGTGTGACGGCGGTTGCCGGAATCGAACGGCGACTTGCGCACCAGGCGATGCACGCCGGTCTCGGTGCGCAGCCAGCCGAAGGCGTATTCGCCGCTGAACTTCACCGTCGCGCTCTTGATGCCCGCCACTTCGCCGGCGGAGGCCTCGAGCAACTCCGGGTTGAAGCCGCGCCGCTCGCCCCAGCGCAGGTACATGCGCAGCAGCATTTCGGCCCAGTCCTGCGCCTCGGTGCCGCCGGAGCCGGCCTGGATGTCGAGAAAGGCGTTGTTGGGATCCATCTCGCCGGCGAACATGCGCCGGAACTCGAGATCGGCGAGTTCGGCCTCGGCGCCGGCGATGTCGGTCTGCACCGCGCTCGCGGTGTCGGCGTCGTCTTCTTCGGCGGCGAGATCGAGCAGGTCGCGGGCGTCGAGCAGACGCTGCGAGAGCTTGTCCAGCGTCACCACCACGCGTTCCAGCGCGACGCGTTCGCGGCCCAGTTCCTGGGCACGCTCGGGATTGTCCCAGACCTTGGGTTCGGCGAGTTCCCGTTCGACCTCGGTCAGGCGGTCGGCCTTTTCAGCGTAGTCAAAGATACCCCCGTAGGGCTTCGATACGGGACTGCATGTCCTTGATGGCGCTGTAGGCGGGATTGAGTTCCATGACGGCTCGCGAGTGACTGTGAGGCAGGGCAGACATTGTAACGACTGGCTTCGGAGAGGCCAACGCGGCTTACAGCGACGCGGCGTAGTCGACCACCAGCTGCACCGTCTCCACGCCGCCGTAGTCGTTGACGTCGAGCTTGTACACGGCGTGGATCGTCTCGGCGCGCGCGAACCACGGCTCACCCGCCGCGCCGAAGGCGATCGCGGCCAGCGTGCCGCGCGCGCCGCGCGGCGCGAGCACGAGCTTGGCATGCCGTCCACCGACCACCCGTCGGTCGGTGATGGTGAATTCGCCCTCGAAGCGCGGCTCGGGAAAGCCCTGGCCCCAGGGCGCGATACGCGCCAGTTCGCGCGCCAGTTCGAGCGAGAAGTCACGCTCGCCGAGTTCGCCATCGGTGTCGATGCGTCGCTCACGGGTTTCGGCGTCGAGCAGCAGCGCGACCTGCGCGCAGAACGCCGCGCGGAACGGCAGGAGCGCGTCCTCGGCGAGCGTCAGACCCGCCGCCATCGCGTGGCCGCCGAAACGCGTGAGGAGTTCGGGGTGGCGCGCCGCGACGGCATCGAGCGCGTCGCGGATGTGTACGCCGGGAATGGAGCGCGCCGAGCCTTTGATCGTGCCCTCGTCACCGGGCGCGAAGGCGATGGTCGGGCGGTGGAAACGATCCTTGACCCGCGCCGCGACGATGCCGATCACACCCTGGTGCCAATCCTCGTCGAACAGGCAGAAGGCCGGCGGCAGTTCACCGCCGAGCGCGGCGCCGAGTTCGCGTTCGATGCTGTCGAAGGCGGTCTCGCGCATCACGTCCTCGAGCTCGCGGCGCTCGCGGTTCAGCGCGTCGAGCTGTTCGGCGATGGCGGCGCAGCGCGTCGGGTCGTCGGACAACAGGCACTCGATGCCGAGCGACATGTCGGCCAGCCGTCCGGCGGCATTCAGGCGAGGGCCGAGCGCGAAGCCGAGGTCGCTCGCCGCGAGCCGCGCACGGTTGCGTCCACCGACCGTCGCGAGCGCGGCGATGCCCGGCTGACACTGGCCGGCGCGGATGCGCGCGAGTCCCTGCGCCACCAGCCGCCGGTTGTTGTGGTCGAGCGGTACCACGTCGGCCACCGTGCCGAGCGCGACGAGATCGAGCAGGCTGGCGAGATTGGGTTCGGTCAGCCCACGGCCGCTGAACCAGCCGCGTTCGCGCAGATGCGCGCGCAGCGCCGTCATCACGTAGAAGATCACGCCCACCCCGGCCAGGCACTTGCTCGGAAAGGGCTCGTCGGCCAGGTTCGGATTGACGATGGCGTCGGCCGCCGGCAGCGCCGCCCCCGGCAGGTGGTGATCGGTGATCACCACGCGCATGCCGAGCGCCTTGGCGCGCGCCACGCCCTCCAGGCTCGAGATGCCGTTGTCCACCGTGATCAGGAGCGCGGGCGCGCGCTCGGCGGCGAGTTCGACGATGCCGGGGGTCAGGCCGTAGCCGTATTCGAAGCGATTGGGCACGAGGTAGTCGACCTCGCGCGCGCCCATCGCACGCAGCGCGCGCAGCGCGAGCGCGGTGCTGGTCGCGCCATCGGCGTCGAAATCGCCGACCACCAGGATGCGGCCGTCGCGCGCCATCTCCTCGGCGATGAGCTCCACCGCGCGCCCGATGCCGCCGAGCGTGCTGGCCGGCAGCAGGCCCTTCAACGAGGTGTCGAGCAGCGCCGGCGAGGTGATGCCGCGCGCCGCGAGCACGCGACGCGTGACCGCGTGCAGTTCGCCGGGCAGGAAGGCTTCGCCCGGCACGCTGCGCCGGACGATGCGCGGACGCAGCGCGAAGCGCGCGGGCCCGTCAGTTGGTGACGCGGTCATCGCGGCCGCAGCACCTCTTGAACTTGCGACCGCTGCCGCAGGGACAGGAAGTATTGCGGCCGACCTTGGGCTCCTCACGGGCGTAGGGCGTTTCGGACTGCACCAGGCGGAGCGCATCGGGTTCGCTCGCGCGCGCCTCGCGGAACGCCGCCTCGATGCGCTTCACCGCCGCGATCACCGCGTCGATGGCGGCATCGCGGTCGCTGAACTCTTCCATGATCTCCTCGTCCGTGCCGAGCCCCAGCACGCTCACCGCCTCGAACAGTTCCGGCTGCTCGTCCATCAAGCCTCCCCAGGCGGGCTCGTCGAAGGCCGCGGCGAGCATGAAGCCGGTGCACCACTCGGCCACGCCCCAGCAGTCGTCACGCACGCAGATCGGCGCGATGCGCGGCCGCTCGGCGTCCTTGAGACCCGCGGCGATGGCGTTGTTGTGGCGGAAGATCAGCTCGACGATGTGTTCGAACTCGTCGCGCCGCGCGAAGGCCGGCGCGTTCTCGGCGTGCTCCATGTCCCACACGCGCGGCAGCCACAGCGAGGGCAGCACGCTGCGCGGCCCGATCAGCAGGGCGGTCAGGTAGCCGTCCAGCACCGAGACGTCCATGGAGGTGTCCTCCAGCGTCGGATGGGCGAGGAACTCGTCGAGCTCGTCGAGTTCGGCGTCGGTCAGGGGTTGGGGCGTGAAATCCATGGCGTGGCGTCGTGTGCTGGAACCGCGGGCTGCGAGCGGCCGCATGTTAGCCCGCGCGGCCTCGGCCTGTCTGCGCCGCGGGTCAGTCGTCGGCGAGCACCCGCGCGCGCAGCAGCTCGCGAAACGCGCTCGCGCGCCGCCACAGCCGCCAGCGGGCCGCCCGCGTCACGCGCACCGCGGCGCGATGCCCACGCAGCAGCACCTCGTCGAGTCGGCCGCGCGCGAGCGCGTCGGTGAGCGGCGCGAGCAGGCGCGCGGTGGCGCGCGCGGGCTCGCCGTCCGCCGGTTCGAAGTGATCGAGCAGCAGGAGTTCGTGCGCGCCGGCCGTCAGCGCCGCCGACAAGCCGTCGAGCGCGGCATGGTGCGGCACCTTGGCCGCCGCCGCGCAGGCCGCGAGCAACGCGTCTTCACCGAGCACCGCGGCCGCGGGCGGCGCGACGAGCCGCGGCTGCGCGCCGCCGCCCCAGGGCCACAGGCTGTTGATGGGCGCGCGCCCGGCGGCCGCGCGCGCCTGGTTGACCGGGGCCTCGTAGAGCAGCATCTGCGTTTCGGTGATGAGTCGATTCAGATCGCGCGCGCGGCGCAGCGCGCCAAGGTGGGTCTCGACCGCGAGACCGCGCAGCGCGCGCGGCGGCGGCAGCGGCAGGGTGAGCGGTGCATCGAGGCGCAGGTACCAGCGGCCCGGCGCGGCGCCGCGGCGCACATCGAAGCTTGCGCCGAGCCCGCGCCGCAGATGTTCCAGCAGGGCGTCGGCCTCGTCCGCTTCGAGGCCGACGGCGTCGACGTCGAACATCACCAGGCGGGTGGGATCGGCGCGCAGGTGCACCGGGTCCAGGCACAACCAGTGCGCGGTTGGCGCCTGCGGCAGGTCCGCCGCGGCGCGCAGCGCGGCCACGCCCTCGCTGTCGGCGCGCCCGAACCAGGCCAGCACCGCGGCGTCCACGTCGAATTCGGGGTCGGCGTCCAGCAGCTCGCCGCGCGCCAGCCAGGCGGCCCAGCCGCCGTCCTCGGCGCCGCCGGTGGCAAGGCCGCGAAAGAGATGGGGAACGAGAACCTGGAGGCGCGCCACGGCAGCGGCTCGCGGCGCCGGGCTCAGAGGTGGTCGAGGATCGCGCGCTTGACCGCGTCGCTCTCGGCGGGGATCTCGATGACCCCGCCGGCGCTCTGCTTGATCGCGGTGTCCGGATCCTTGAGGCCGTGGCCGGTCAGGGTGCAGGTCACGACGCTGCCTTCGCGAATGCGGCCCGCGGCGATGTCGCGCAGCGCGCCGCCCAGCGCGATGGCCGAGGCCGGCTCGCAGAAAATGCCTTCCTGCTCGGCCAGCAGGCGCTGCACGTCGAGGATCTCCGCGTCGGTCATGCCCTTGAACTCGCCACCGGACTCGTTGGCCGCCGCCCAGGCGAGATCCCAGGACTGCGGATTGCCGATGCGGATGGCGGTGGCGATGGTCTCGGGCAGTTCGATGGGGTGGCCGGCGACGAAGGGCGCCGAGCCCGCGGCCTGGTAGCCGAGCATCACCGGGCGGCTGTCGCTGACCGCAGGGCGCTCGAACTTGCAGGTGTCGTCGCACCAGGCACAGGCCGCGGTCGCGGGCTTGACCCCGGCGTACTCGCTGAAGCCCGTCCAGTAGGCGCTGATGTTGCCGGCATTGCCGACCGGAATGCAGTGGTAGTCGGGCGCGCGACCGAGCGCATCGACGATTTCGAACGCGGCGGTCTTCTGACCCTGCAGACGATAGGGGTTGATGGAGTTGACGATGGTCACCGGCGCGACGTCGGCCATCTCCTTCACGATGCGCATGCCGTCGTCGAAATTGCCCTTGATCTGGATGACCACCGAGCCCTGGATCATGGCCTGCGCGAGCTTGCCGAGCGCGATCTTGCCTTCGGGAATCAGCACGAAGCAGCGGATGCCGGCGCGCGCCGCGTAGGCCGCGGCCGAGGCCGAGGTGTTGCCGGTCGACGCGCAGATGATCGCCTGCGCGCCCTCCGCCACCGCCTGGGTGACGGCCATGGTCATGCCGCGATCCTTGAACGAACCGGTCGGGTTCAGCCCCTCGAACTTGACGTAGATCTCGCAGCCGCGGCCGTGGGTCCGCGGAATGTTCTCCAGCTTGATCAGCGGCGTGTTGCCTTCGCACAGGCTGATGATGCGCGTGCCCGGCGCGACCGGCAGGCGGTCGCGGTAGCGTTCGATGAGACCGGTGTAGCGCGCGCTCACGCGAATTCCTCCATACGGATGCGGACGATGTTGGGCGCGATGCCTGGCAGTCGCGCGATGCGTTCGACCGCGGCGTTCATCGCCGCCTCGGCCACGCGATGGGTGAGGATGATGATCGGCACCGTCGTCTCGCCCTCGGCGGCCTCGGACTGGCGGATGGCTTCGATGCTGATGCGGAGATCCGCCAGGATGCGCGTGATGTCGGCCAGCACGCCCGGCTGATCGGCGGCCGAGAGCCTGAGGTAGTAGGCGCTCTCGATGTCGGCCATCGGCAGGATCGGCGCCTCCGACAGGCTGTCGGCGCGGAACGCGAGGTGCGGCACGCGATTGGTCGGGTCGACCGTCAGCGCGCGCACCACGTCGACGATGTCCGCCACCACCGAGGACGCGGTGGCGTCGGCGCCGGCGCCGGCGCCCGACAGCAGCAGCGGTCCCACCGCGTCACCACGCAGCAGGATGCCGTTCATCACGCCGTTGACGTGCGCGAGCATCACGCGTCGCGGCACGAGCGTCGGGTGCACGCGCAGTTCGATGCCCGCGGCGCCGCGCTTGGCGAAGGCGAG
The DNA here is from genome assembly GCA_050186725.1 of Gammaproteobacteria bacterium. Taxonomy (GTDB): domain Bacteria; phylum Pseudomonadota; class Gammaproteobacteria; genus JADJYF01. The sequence continues at coordinate 122,418 of JBFWYG010000001.1, forward strand.
ATGCTTGATGCGGTAACCGAGCTGGTCAGCGTGGCGCACGTCGTCCAGGGTGAGCGAGCGTATGCCCTCGACATGCACCTTGGCGAACTGCAGCGGAATGCCGAAGGCGATGGACGCGAGGATGGTGAGCTTGTGCGCGGCGTCGACGCCGTCGATGTCGAAGGACGGGTCGGCTTCCGCGTAACCCAGCGCCTGGGCCTCGGCCAGCACGTCGGCGAAGTTCGCGCCGCGTTCGTACATCGCGGTCAGCATGAAATTGCAGGTGCCGTTGATGATGCCGGCCAGCCACTCGACGGTGTTGCCGGCCAGCGCCTCGCGCAGCGTCTTGATCACGGGAATGCCGCCGGCGACGGCGGCCTCGAAGGCGACGGTCAGTCCCTGCGCCTGGGCGCGCGCGAATACTTCGTTGCCGTGCAGCGCGATCAGCGCCTTGTTGGCGGTGACCACGTCCTTGCCGTTGTCGAGCGCGCGCAGCACCAGCGCCCGCGCGGGATCGGTGCCGCCGATCAGCTCGACCACGATGTCGATGCTCGGGTCGTCGACCACCGCGTAGGGATCGTCGGTGAGGCGGATACCCTCGACGTCTATCGGGCGCTTGCGCCCGAGGTCGCGCGCGGCGGCCGCCACCACTTCGATGTTGCGCCCGGCGCGGCGCGCGATCTCGTCGCGATTGCGCGCCAGCACGTTCAGTGTGCCGCAACCGACCGTGCCGAGACCCAGCACGCCCAGCTTGACCGGCGGCAGCGTCATGCCTCGACGAGCCATCATCAGCCTCCCACGCCCACGCCGTTGCGCAGCATGTCCTTGATGCCGCGCAGCGCCTGGCGGCTGCGGTGCGCGTTCTCGATCAGCGCGAAGCGCACGTGGTCGTCGCCGTACTCGCCAAAGCCGATGCCCGGCGAGACCGCGACCTTGGCTTCGGCCAGCAGCAGCTTGGAGAACTCCAGCGAGCCCATCGCGCGCCACGGCTCCGGAATGCGCGCCCACACGAACATCGTGCCGCGCGGCTTCTCCACCGGCCAGCTGGCCGCTTCGAGGCCTTCGACCAGCACGTCGCGCCGCTGCTGATACATGTCGCGGATCTCCGCCACGCAGTCCTGCGGGCCTTCGAGCGCGGCGATGGCCGCGACCTGGATGGGCGTGAACATGCCGTAGTCGAGATAGGATTTCAGCCGCGCGAGCGCGTACACCAGGTCCGGGTTGCCGACCATGAAGCCGATGCGCCAGCCGGGCATGTTGTAGCTCTTCGACAACGTGAAGAACTCCACGCACACGTCCTTCGCGCCCGGCACCTGCATGATCGACGGCGCGACGTAGCCGTCGAACACGAGATCGGCGTAGGCCAGATCGTGCACCACGTAGATGCCGTGCTCGCGCGCCACCGACACCACGTGCTCGAAGAACGCCAGGTCGACGCACTGCGCGGTCGGGTTGCTCGGGAAGTTGAGCAACAGCATCTTCGGCTTGGGCCAGGTGTTCTTGATCGCGTTGTCGAGCTCGTGGAAGAAGTCCACGCCCGGGCCGATGGGCACGTGGCGGATGTCGGCGCCGGCAATCACGAAGCCATAGGGGTGAATGGGATAGGCCGGGTTCGGTACCAGCACCGCGTCGCCGCGGTCGACCGTCGCCATTGCGAGATGGGCGAGGCCCTCCTTCGAGCCGATGGTGACGATGGCTTCCTTGTCCGGGTCGAGGTCGACCTCGTAGCGCGTCTTGTACCAGTTGCAGATCGCGCGACGCAGGCGCGGAATGCCGCGCGACACCGAGTAGCGGTGCGTGTCGCCGCGCTGCGCGGCCTCGCACATCTTGTCGACGATGTGTTGGGGCGTGGGCTGATCGGGATTGCCCATGCTGAAGTCGATGATGTCCTCACCGCGGCGGCGGGCCGCCATCTTGAGGTCGCCGACAACGTTGAACACGTAGGGCGGCAGGCGATCGATGCGCGAAAATCCAGTGCTCACGGGGACCTGTACGATGTAGAGCGGGATGAAGAATCAGAACCGGAAACGCTAACTGCTTGACGTAGCGGTGTCAAACCGCGGCATCGGAGCGCGGTGCCCGAGCTGTGACTTGCGACGCACTGGGCCAAAGGGCACGCGCATGCCTTGGGCGGCTGGGCTAGGATCCTCATCCTGATTCCCCCGCCACGAACGCTCCGGAGCAGCCCTGAAGGGCGATGGACACGCCACAGCCCCAAGCCGCGCCGCAGGGACGCACCCCACCGATGACCGCCGCCCGTGCCCCGGCCGCCGAGCGACCTGGCGACGGCATAGACCAGGCGGCGGTGGCGATGCTGTTCACCAACGCCGTGACCGGCGAGATCATCACCTTCGGCACCGCCGCCGTGCTCGCGGTCGCGCAGAGTTCGCAGGTGGGTGTCGCGCGGGCCGGGGCCTGGCTGCTGGCGATGCTGGCGGTGGTGATCGGCCGCGGCGCCTTGCGGCGCGCCTTCGAGCGCAGCGCGGGGGCCGAGCGCCAGGCGAGCCACTGGCCGCGTGCCTTCGGCGTCGGCGCGGTCGCGACCGGCGCGCTGTGGGGCGTCGCCAGCCATGTGCTGATGATCTCGCCCGCGCTGCAGGACTCCTTCGTGGTGGTGCTGTGCGTGGCGGGCATGACCTCGGCGGCGGTACCCTACCTCGCGCCGATTCCGGAAATCTTCCACCTCTACGCGGCCGGCGCGATCCTGCCCCTGGCCGCGCGCTTTCTCGCCGACGGCAACCCGCTGCACGTGATGGTGGGCGGGCTCTCGCTGGTCTACCTGCTCGGCATCCAGCGCAGCGCGCACCTGTTCGGCCGCTGGATGCGCGAGGCCCATCGCCTGGCGCGGGAGGAGGCGAGCCGCGCCGCGGAGCTGCAGAAACTGACCCGTGAGCTGGCCGAGGCCCACGCGCGTTCCGAGGCCGAGACCGCAAGGCGCCTGGAACTCGAGCGCGGCCGCGCGGATCTCGAGGCGGAGATCAACGCCTCGCTGGCCGCGGTGGTCGACGAGCGCACCGCCGAACTGCGCGACACCGTGGCGGCCATGACCGCGACCCGCGAGCAGTTGGACGCCGCGCTGGTCGCCGGGCGCCTGGCCTTGTTCGAGGCCGACACCGTGACCCGCGAGGTGCGCCTGTCCGAACACTGGTCGCAGATGCTCGGCGGCCCGCCGGTCGCGACCCGCACCACCATGGGCGCGCTGATGGCGCTCACCCACCCGGACGACCGGCCCGCCATCCAGCGCGCCTACCGCGAGGTGCTGCGTGGCCGCTCCCACGGCTACGTGGTCGACCATCGCGTCCGCGACCTGCGCGGCGGCTGGCTGTGGGTGGAGAGCCGCGCACGGGTCTCGGCGCTGCGCGGCAACGGCCGCACGCTCACGGTCATCGGCACCAACTGCGACATCTCCGCGCGCAAGGAGCACGAGAGTCGGCTCAAGCACCAGGCCTATCACGATCCGCTGACGGGGCTCGCCAACCGCATCTTCCTGCGCGAGCGCCTGCAGGAAATGATTTACCGCGCCGAGCGCCACCGGCACACGCTGGCGGTGCTGTGCCTGGACCTCGACCATTTCAAGGTGATCAACGATTCCAACGGCCACGCCGCCGGTGACGAACTGCTGCGCGCGACCGCCGCGCGCCTGTCAGGCTCGGTGCGCCAGGGCGACGTGGTGGTGCGCCTCGGCGGCGACGAGTTCGCGGTGCTGCTGGAGGGACCGCTGCAGGTCGACGACGTCGCCGCCATCGCGCGCAAGATCCTCGCCCGCATCGGCTCACCGCTCAGCGTCGACGGTCGCGAGCACGTGATGTCGACCAGCATCGGCGTGAGTTGCTACCCGACCGACGGCCGCACGCCCGACGAACTGCTGACCCGCGCCGATCTCGCGATGTACTCGGCCAAGGAGGCCGGGCGCAACGACTTCCGCTTCTTCACCGCCGAACTGCACGACGAGGTGCAGGAGAAGGCGCAGCTCATGGCCGGCCTGCAGAACGCCATCCTGCATGGTGAACTGTGGCTGGCCTACCAGCCGCGGGTCGATTCGCAGAGCGGCGAGATCGTCGGCGTCGAGGCGCTGCTGCGCTGGACCCATCCGGTGCACGGCGAGATCGAGCCCGAGCGCTTCATTCCGCTCGCCGAGCAGACCGGCGCGATCCTCGCGCTCGGCGAATGGGCGCTGCGTGGCGCGCTCTGCCAGTTCCGCGCCTGGCAGGACGCGGGGCACGGTCTCAAGCGCGTGGCCGTGAACCTCTCCATGCGCCAGCTGCTGGATGACGCGCTGGTGGACAAGGTGCTCGGCATCCTCGACGAGTGTGGGGTGGCGCCGCAGGCGCTGGAACTAGAGATCACGGAGAGCATGGCCATGCAGCACCCGGACAAGGTGCTGGACGCGCTGTCGCGCCTCGACGCGCACGGCGTGCGCGTGGCGCTGGACGACTTCGGCACCGGCTACTCCTCGCTCGCCTACCTGAAGCGCTTTCCCATCGACGATCTGAAGATCGACCGCGCCTTCGTCAGCGGCGTGCCGCACGATGCCGAGGACGTCGCCATCGCGCGCGCGATCCTGGCGCTGGCCCGCAGTCTCGATCTCACGCCCATCGCCGAGGGCGTGGAGACGGTCGAGCAGCGCGACTTCCTGCAGCGTGAGGGGTGTCGCGAGATGCAGGGCTACCTGTTCGGCGCGCCGGCGCGCGCCGAGGCGCTGTGGCCGGCCCAGGTCAGCGCCGGCTGAACGCCGGCCGCGGCGTATACTCGCGACAGACCATCGCGAGCCCGACCATGACCACCACCGCCCTCGACCAGGCGCGCGCGCGCCTGCTGACCCCGACCGGCGTCGAATTCCGCGATCTCGAAACCGTGCTCGCCGACCTGTGCGGGCGCCAGGTCGACCTCGCCGACGTGTTCCTCGAATTCACCCGCGCCGAGTCCTGGAGCCTGGAGGACGGCATCGTCAAGGAGGGCGTGCACAGCATCCGCCAGGGCGCCGGCGTGCGCGCGGTGAGCGGCGAGCAGACCGGCTTCGCCTATTCCGACGACCTCACGGTGCCGGCCCTGCTCGAAGCCGCCCGTACCGCGCGCGCCATCACCCGCCAGGGCCAGGCACGCGACGTGCGGGTGGCGAGCGCGGCCGCCGTGCCCAGCCTGTACGCCGCGCTCGATCCGCTCGCCGAACTGCCGGTCGAGGCCAAGCTCGCGCTGCTCCGAAGCCTGGACGCGCGCCTGCGCGCAGCGGATCCGCGCGTGCGCGAAGTGATGGTGAGCCTGGCCGGGCAATACAGTGCGGTGCTGGTCGCGACTTCCGACGGCACACTCGCCGCCGATCTGCGGCCGCTGGTACGGCTGAACTGCACGGTGATCGTCGAACAGGATGGTCGGCGCGAGACTGCCAGCCACGGCGGCGGTGGCCGCAGCGGCTATGGCGCGCTGTTCGCCGACGGCCGTCCGGAGCACATCGCCGACGAGGCGCTGCGCCAGGCACTGGTCAGCCTCGCGGCGCAAGACGCGCCGGCCGGCGAGATGACCGTGGTGCTGGGCGCAGGCTGGCCCGGCATTCTTCTGCACGAGGCCATCGGCCACGGGCTCGAGGGCGATTTCAACCGCAAGGGCACCTCGGCCTTCGCCGGGCGCGTCGGCCAGCAGGTGGCCTCGCCGCTCTGCACCGTGGTCGACGACGCCACCCTGCCCGCGCGGCGCGGCTCGCTGAACGTGGACGACGAGGGCGTGGCCGGCCAGTGCACGGTGCTGATCGAGAACGGCATCCTGCGCGGCTACATGCAGGATCGCCACAACGCCGGCCTGATGAAGGCGCCGACCACCGGCAACGGCCGCCGCCAGTCCTACGCCCACCGCCCCATGCCGCGCATGACCAATACCTACATGCTGGCCGGCGCGAGCACGCCGCAGGAGATCATCGCGAGCGTGAAGAAGGGCCTGTACGCGGTCAGCTTCGGCGGCGGCCAGGTCGACATCACCAACGGCAAGTTCGTGTTCAGCGCGGCCGAGGCCTATCTCATCGAGGACGGCAAGGTGACCGCGCCGGTCAAGGGCGCGACGCTCATCGGCAACGGTCCCGACGTTCTGACCCGCGTGTCCATGGTCGGCAACGATCTCGCGCTCGACAACGGCGTCGGCACCTGCGGCAAGAACGGCCAGTCGGTGCCGGTGGGCGTGGGGCAGCCGACCTTGAGGATCGACGGGCTGACGGTGGGCGGTACGCGAACCTGACGGGCCACAGGATGTAGGGCCGATTTCAATCGGCCATGCACGGCGCCCAGGGAAATGCCGTGCATGGCGGGTTGAAACCCGCCCTACAATGGGGCCCTCGACCCAGCGGACGTGACGGGCCACAGGATGTAGGGCCGATTTCAATCGGCCATGCACGGCGCCCAGGGAAATGCCTGCATGGCGGGTTGAAACCCGCCCTACAATGGGGCCCTCGACCCAACGGAGCGGCGCCATGAATCTCAAAGAACGCGGCATCTTTCTCTTCAGCGAGGGCATGTCGGCCGGCGAACTCGCCGCCGCCGCCCAGCACATCGAGCGCCTGGGATACGGCGCGGTGTGGTTTCCGGAGGCGGTCGGTCGCGAGCCGGTGCTGGCCTCGAGCATCGTGCTGCAGAACACCAGCCGGCTCATCGCCGCGACCGGCATCGTCAACATCTACAGCCGCGATCCCATGGCCTGCGCGATGATGCAGCAGACCCTCACCGAGCAGTCGGGCGGACGCTTCCTGCTCGGCCTCGGCGTGTCACATACCCTGTTCGTGAACCTGCGCGGCCATGACTACGGCAAGCCGCTCGCGACCATGCGCACCTATGTCGACAACATCGCCGCCTGCCACAAGATGATCGCCATCAAGACCAATCTCGCCGTCGCAGGCATGAGCGAGCAGCCGCTCAGCCGCGACGAGCGCAACGTGATGCACGCCGCGGTCGGCGCGATGCCGCTGATCCTGGCCGCGCTCGGGCCGAAGATGACCGCGCTGTCGGCGCAGATCGCGCAAGGCTCCCATCCCGCCAACACCACGCCCGAGCACACCGCGCGGGCGCGCGAGATCCTTGGTCGTGGGCCGTGGCTGGCGCCGATGCAGCGCGTATGCCTGACCAAGGACGCGAGCGTCGCGCGGCAGGTCGGCCGCCAGCTGCTCGCGCTCTATCTCGGGCTGCCCAACTACCTCAACATGTGGCGCGACTACGGCTACACCGACGCCGATTTCGAGCACGGCGGCAGCGATCGCCTGATCGACGCCATGCTCGCCTGGGGCGACGAAGCGACCGTCGAACGGCGCATCCAGGAACACCTCGACGCCGGCGCGACCCACGTGCCGCTGGTGCCGATCAACCCGGTCAATCCGTCGCTGCCCTGCTGGCGGGCGATCGAGGCGTTCGCGCAGTAGGTTGCGTTAATCGGTTAATCGGGGACAGACCACGGTTGCGTTGGCTTGCGTGATCTGAACCCGACTACCTGCAACCGTGGTCTGTCCCCGATTCCCCGCCTCAGAACCGCTCGATCTCCGGGTGCGGCAGCTTGCCGCCCTTGACGTGCATGGCGCCGAACTCGGCGCAGCGGTGCAGCGTGGGCACCGCCTTGCCGGGGTTCAGCAGGCCCTTGGGATCGAAGGCCGCTTTCAACGCGAGGAAGGTGTCGAGTTCGGCATCGGTGAACTGCAGGCACATCTCGTTCAGCTTCTCCACGCCGACCCCGTGTTCACCGGTGACCGTGCCGCCGACCTCGACGCAGGCGGCGAGGATGCGACTGCCGAGCAAGGCGGCGCGGCGCAGCGAATCGTCGTCATTGGCGTCGAAGGCGATGAGCGGATGGAGATTGCCATCGCCGGCGTGGAACACGTTCGCGACCGGCAGGTTGAACTCGCGTGACAGCGCGGCGATGCGTTCGAGCACCGGCGCGAGATGCCGGCGCGGAATGGTGCCGTCCATGCAGAAATAATCCGGCGCGATGCGACCGATGGCCGGGAACGCCGACTTGCGGCCGAGCCAGAACTTGAGACGTTCCGCTTCGTCGCGTGACACGCGCAGATCGCGCGCGCCGGCCTCGCGCAGCACCGCGCCGACCTGCGCCAGCTGGGCCTCGACGTCGACCACGTTGCCATCGACCTCGCACAACAGGATGGCCTCGGCGTCGAGCGGGTAGCCGGCGTGGCAGTAGGCCTCGGCGACCTCGATGGCGAGCTTGTCCATCATCTCGAGACCGCCGGGCACGATGCCGGCGGCGATGATCGCGGCGACCGCCGCGCCGGCGGTTTCGACGCTGTCGAAGGCGGCCAGCACCACGCGCGCCAGTTCCGGCTTGGGCAGGAGCTTGACCGTCACCTGCATGACGATGCCGAGCAGGCCTTCGGAGCCGTGCATCAGCGCCAGCAGGTCGAGCCCCGGCGCGTCGAGTCCGCGTCCGCCGAGCGTCAGCCACTCGCCGTCGATGGTCAGCACCTCGACTTCCAGCACGTTGTGCACGGTCAGCCCGTACTTCAGGCAATGCACGCCCCCCGAGTTCTCGGCGACGTTGCCGCCGATGGTGCAGGCGATCTGCGAGGAAGGATCGGGCGCGTAGTACAGACCGTGGGGCGCCACCGCCTCGCTGATGGCGAGATTGCGCACGCCAGGCTCGACCGTCGCGGTGCGATTGTCGATGTCGATGGCGAGGATGCGATTGAAGCGCGCGAGCGACAGCAGGCAGCCCTGGACCAGCGGCAGGGCGCCGCCGGACAGCCCGGTGCCGGCGCCGCGCGTCACCAGCGGTACGTCGAACTCACGACACAGCTTCACCACTTGCTCGACCTGGGCACGGGTCTCGGGCACCGCCACCACCCGCGGCACCTCGTGGTAGGCCGACAGCGCGTCGCACTCGTAGGGGCGCTTGGCCTCGTCGCTGGTCAAGAGCGCGCCGGGCGGCAGGACTGCGGCGAGGCGCGCTTCGAAACTCATGGGCCGGTATCCGCTACTCGAACTTGAAATCGGACGGGATGACGATGACGCCGCCCGGCGTCATGACGAAGCGCTTGGCGTCCTTCGCCTTGTCGAAACCGATCTGCTCGCCGGGCGGCACCTGCACGCCGCGATCGAGGATCACGCGCCGGAGCTGCGCGCCTTCGCCGATGCGTGAATCGGAGAACAGGATGGAGTCCTCCACCGTCGCGCCGTCGTCGATGTAGACGCGGTTGCCGAGCACGCTGTGGTTCACGCCGCCGCCGGCGATGACCGTGCCGCCGGACACGATGGAGTTCACGCAGATGCCCTCGTTGCACGAGCGGCCCGGCACGGTGCGCGCCGGCGGCCGCTGGGTCTGGTAGGTGCGGATCTGCCAGTCGGCCTGGTAGAGGTCGAGCGGCGGCTCGAGCTCCAGCAGATCCATGTTGGCCTCGTAGTAATCATCGAGGTCATCGAGCCTGCGCCAGTAGCGGTCCTGGGTGACGCGCCCCGAGGTGCCGCCGAAGCGATAGGCGCACACGCGCCGGAACATCGCCAGGTTGTCGCTGACCAAAGTCGAGAGCGGCGCCTCCAGCGGCCCGTCCCCGCCACACTTGCGCAGCAGCGCGCAGAGCTTGGCGCGGTTGAACACGAACACCCGCATCGGCCACAGGAAGTTGTCGTCGGGCGCCGGCAGGGTGGCGTCATTGCGCGCGCCCTTGACGTCGATGCCATCCACCTCCAGCGCGACCGGAAAACTCGCGCCGTAGGCATTGACCGCCGGCACGCCGGCGATGGTGACATCGGCGCCGTGCTCGGCGTGAAAGGCCAGCACCGCGGCATAGTCCATGCGGTAGATCTGTTCGCCGGAGACCAGCAGGATGGTTTCTTCCTTCAGGCCTTCGAGCAGGTAGAGGTTCTTGTACAGCGCGTCGGCCACGCCGCCGTAGGTGGTGATCTGGGTGTTGACCGGCGGCGTCACCGGCATGATGTACTCGCCCAGATCGGCATTGAAGATCGACCAGCCGTCGCGAATGTGGTTCTGCAGTGACAACGAGTGGTACTGGGTCAGGACCATCACCCGGCGCAGGCCCGAGTGCAGGCAGTTGGTCAGGGCGAAGTCGATGATCCGGTAGTTGCCGCCGAAGGGCATGGCGGCAATCGCGCGGCGCGCGGTCAGGGGCTCCAGGACCTTGCCGTCGCCGATGGCGAGGACCATGGCCAGGGTGTCGTTCAGGTCGGAGATGAGCATACGGTTGGGCCCCTGCGAAGGCCGCGCATTATATCCGGGCAGGCCCGCGATGACAGGCTCGCGCCGCCCGTCCGACCCGGCCGCTGACTGGTCGCCCCGATGGCGGTCGGTATAATGCCGACCACCGCCGCTACCCCGGCAGCGTCGACACAAGCGGCCCAGTCCAGCATGGCGGAAGAATTCCTCGTCAACATCACTCCGCAGGAAACCCGCGTCGCCATCATCGAGAACGGCGTGCTGCAGGAGCTGGCCATCGAGCGCACGCGTAACCGCGGCCTGGTGGGCAACGTCTACCTGGGCAAGATCAGCCGCGTGCTGCCGGGCATGGGCGCGGCCTTCCTGGACATCGGCCTGGAACGCACCGCCTTCCTGCACGTCTCCGATATCGCCGCGGCCAGCCGTCGCGCCGCCGAGAGCGGCCAGCCCGTGACCATCGAGCAGGCGGTGCGCGAGGGCGAGACCCTGGTGGTGCAGGTCACCAAGGACCCGCTCGGCACCAAGGGCGCGCGGCTCACCACCTACATCAGCGTGCCGTCCCGCTACCTGGTGTTCATGCCTGGCTCGCACACCGTGGGCATCTCCCAGCGCATCGAGGACGAGCACGAGCGCGCGCGCCTGCGCGAACTGATCCTGGAACTCGCGCCCGGCCTGCAGCCGGCCGACGACCTGGAAAGCGAGAAGGGGCTGGGCCGCGGCGGCGACGTGCGCGCGCGGGTCGGCGGTTACATCGCGCGCACCGCTGCCGAGGGTGTGAGCCGCGCGGAACTCGCGGCCGACATGGCCTTCCTGGAGCGGCTCTGGCATTCCATCCAGGAGCGGCTGGCCGTCGAGCGGGCGCCGGCCGTGGTGCACGAGGACCTGCCGCTGGTGCTGCGCACCATCCGCGACGTGGCGGTGGCGTCGGTGGAGAAGATTCGCATCGACTCCAAGGAGAACTTCCACAAGGTCTGCGAGTTCGCCGCGACCTTTTCGCCCGAGCTCGTGGCGCGCATCGAGCACTATCCCGGCGAGCGGCCGATACTAGACCTCTACTCCACCGAGGACGAGATCCACCGCGCCTTGCAGCGCAAGGTGGATTTGAAGTCCGGCGGCCACCTGGTCATCGACCAGACCGAGGCGATGACCACCATCGACGTCAACACCGGTGGCTTCGTCGGGCATCGCAATCTCGAAGAAACCATCTTCAAGACCAACCTCGAGGCGGCCCAGGCGATCGCGCGCCAGCTGCGGCTGCGCAACTTGGGCGGCATCATCATCATCGACTTCATCGACATGACCGAGGCCGAACACCAGCGCCAGGTGCTGCGCGCGCTGGAGAAGAGCCTGGAACGCGATCATTCCAAGATCACGGTCAGCGAGCTGACCTCGCTCGGCCTGGTGCAGATCACCCGCAAGCGCACCCGCGAGAGCCTCGAGCACGTGCTGTGCGAGACCTGCCCCACCTGCGCCGGACGTGGCTCGATCAAGACCGCGGAAACCGTCTGTTTCGAGATCTTTCGCGAGATCCTGCGCGAGGCCCGCCAGTTCGAGGCGCAGAGCCTGCTGGTGGTCGCGTCGCAGGAAGTGGTCGATCGTCTGCACGACGAGGAGTCGACCAGCGTCGCGGAGCTGGAAGAGTTCGTCGGCGTGCCGATACGCTTCCAAGTGGAGACCGCGTACACCCAGGAACAGTACGACGTCGTCCTGCTGTAACCGGCGCATGCGTCGTATTCTCGAGCGTTGCCTTTCCCTGCTGTGGACCGCGATCGCGGTGCTGCTGATCGCCGGCGCCGCGTTCGTCACCCTGCTGCGCATCCTGCTGCCGCAGATCGGCGAACAGCGCGTGGCGATGGAAGGCTGGCTGTCGGAGCTCATCGGCCGGCCGGTGCAGGTCGGCGCGATCGACGCTGGCTGGCGCGGCTGGGCGCCGCGCATCGGCGTCACCCGCCTGGTGATCCTGGACGAGCACGCGGACGGCGAGCTCATGCATTTCGATCGCGCCGATATCGACATCGCGCCGCTAGAATCGCTGCGCGCGCGGAGTCTCAAGCCACTCAAGCTCAGCGCGGCCGGCGTCGCCATCAGCCTGGTGCGCGACGTGGACGGGCGCCTGCACGTGGCGGGCATGCCGCCGGCCCACGCCCCGCTGATGCGCTGGCTGTTCGAGCAGGGCAACTTCGCGCTGCGCGACGCCGACGTCACCATCAACGACCAGCGCGCCCAGCAGAGCTACGCGCTGTCCGGCCTGTCGGTGAGCGTGCTCGGGCGCGGCGCGCGCAAGACCATCACCGCCTACCTCGATCTGCCGCCCAACCTCGGCCGGCATGCCGCGCTCGAACTGCGCACCCGCGGCAATCCCCTGGACCCGCACTGGGAGGGCACCATCGACGCGCGCCTCGACGGCCTGTCGAGCGGCTGGCTGCTGCGCCAGGGCGGCTGGCGCGGCGCGCTGCCGAACGACGTGCCGGTGAACCTGGTCGCCTGGTCGCAGTGGCAGGACGGCCAGCTCAGGCATAGCGATTTCGAACTTACCGCGGAGCGCGGGCGCGAGGACGCCAAGCCGCTGCTGGCCGCGCGCGGCCAGTGGCTTCGGCAGGACGACGGCTGGCGGCTCGCGCTGGCGGATGTCGCGCTGCCCGACGTGCCCGGTGACCGCGGCGACGGCCGCCTCACGCTGCGCCTGCGCCAGCGCGGCGACGGGCCGCGGGAGCTGGGCCTGCGGGCGGCCGGTCTGCCATTCGAGTCCCTCGCCCACCTGGTCGCGGTGGGCGCGCCGGACAGCGCGCTGGCCGCCTCGCTCGGCGGCTACGCGCCGCGCGGCCGCCTGGCGCGGCTCGATGCCTGGTGGCGACCGGTCGACGGCGAGGCCTCGCCCTATTTCGTCGCCGCGCGGGTACGGCGCCTGGCCCTGCGCGAGGCCGCACGCGACCGCGCGGTGGAGGATTTGTCCTTCGATCTCGCCGCCAACCGCGGCGGCGTCGTGCTTTCCTTCGACGACGAGGCCTTCAGCTTCACCGACCCGACGCGCTACCCCGCGCCGCTCGCGATCGAGGGTCTCGGCGGCGCCCTCACCTGGCGGCCGGCGGCGGGCGAGGCCCCACCACTCGTCGAACTGCGCGCGCTTTCCGCCACGGTGGCGGGCAACCAGGTCGAGGTCGCGGGTCGCGTCGAACTGCCGCCCGACACGGCGCCGGTCTACGACCTCGAGATGCGCCTCGCCAGCCCCGCCGCCACGCGCCTCGCCGAGCTGCTGCCGCAGGGCGCGCTGCCCGGCCACGGCGACGCCTGGGCCCGGCGCCTGTTCGAGGACGGCGAGGTGAGCGCCGGGCGCATCGGCTTTCACGGCGTGGCGGCCGACTTCCCGTTCCGCCAGGGCGAGGGCGAGTTCAGCGCCGACTTCGACGTGCGCGCGGCGACGCTGCGCTACGCGCTGCACTGGCCGTTGGCGAGCGGCGTGGACGCCACGGTCAGCGCACGCGGTCCGGCGGTCGAGGTGCGCTTCGCGCGCGGCGCCATCTCGGGCGCGCGCATCGACGGCGCGGTGGTGACGCTGCCTGACGTCGCGACCCGCGAGCGCCAGCTGCACATCCACGGCACCGCGCGCGGCCCGGCCGCCAGCGCACTCGCCGTGGTGCACGACAGCCCGCTGGCCCTCGGCCGCGCGCGTCGCCTGCAGGAACTCGAGATCGATGGCCCCATCGCGCTCGACCTCGACATCGACATCGGCCTCTATCCCAACGGCCCGCACCTGGTGGATGGCGTCGCGCATTTCGACGGCAATCGCATCAGCGCGCCCGCCCACCACGTCACCCTCGACGACGTCACCGGCACGGTGGAATTCGACCAGGGCGCCTGGCAGGGCAAGCACCTCGCCGCGCGTTACGGCGATGGCCTGGTGCAGCTCGCCGTGCAGGGTGGCGGCGATGCGGAGGCCGCGGCGAGCTTCTCCCTGGAGGGCGCCGCCAGCGCCGCCGACCTGGTCGAAGACCTGCATCGCTACACGCCGACGCTGCACGGCTGGCTGGCCTCCAACGCGCGCCTGGACGCGTTCAGTGGCCGCGCGCGCTGGCGCGCAACGCTCGCGCTGCCGAGCGCCACGGCCGTGGCCGACGGCGCGCACCAGCGGCTGGTGGTGGAGTCGGACCTGCAGGGTCTCGGCATCGACCTGCCCGCGCCGCTCGCCAAGCCACAGGACAGTGTGCGACCGCTGAAGATCGCCATGACCCTGGAGGACGGGCGCCCGACACGCACCGAGGTGACGCTGGACGACGCGGTCGCCGTGGCGCTCGAGTCCGGCCCGGACGAGAGCGGCCGCGCGCGACTGTCGCGCGTCGAGGCGGTGCTCGGCGAGCGTGCGCCGCGCTTCGACGGCTTGCCGGGCTTGAGCCTGCGCGGGCGCACGCCGCTGCTGCCGCTCGGCGACTGGACGCGCTTCGTCAGCCAGGCCACCGCCACGGCGACGCGCGACGGTGTGGCCGCGGCGCCCCAGCTGCCAGTCAGCTTCGATGTCGAAACCGACGAACTGCGCCTGCTCGGGCGGCGCTTCGGCCACCAGCGCCTGGCCGGGACCTATGATGCGCGGGGCTGGCGGGTCACGATCAGCGGCGACGATGTGGCGGGTGGCCTCACCATGCCACTCGATCCCGCGACCGGTGCGCTGCGCCTGGATCTCGAGCGCCTGCACCTCGCGCCCACGCCGGACGCGGCCGCGAGCGCCCGGACCAGCGACATCGATCCGCGCAGCCTGCCGGCCTTCGAACTCCGCTGCGCGGACTTCCGCTACGGCGACAGCGATCTCGGTCGCGCCGAGATCGTCACCAGCCGCCACGCCGTCGGCCTCGCGCTCGACAAGCTCGGCTTCGCCGGGGACGGCTTCACCATCGCCGCCACCGGCGAGTGGCTGTTCGATGGCGGTCAGCATCGCAGCAGCTTCGACATCGACGTGAAGGCCGAGGCGCTCGGCCAGCTGCTGTCGCGCTTCGGCTACCAGGTGGCGAACATCGAGCACGGCAAGACGCGCATCGACATCAACGCCCACTGGGACGGCACACCGGCCGACTTCGCCCTGGCCGGCATCGACGGCAGCTTCGAACTGAAGGTGAAGGACGGGCGCTTTCTCGACATCGACCCGGGCACCGGCCGGCTGTTCGGCCTGCTCAGCCTGCAGGCCCTGCCGCGGCGCCTGACGCTCGACTTCGAGGACCTGTTCGACAAGGGCCTGGTGTTCGATCACATCTCGGGCGTGTTCCAGCTGCAGGACGGCAATGCCTACACCAACAGCCTGACCATCGAGGGACCGTCGGCGCGCTTCGACATCTCCGGCCGCACCGGGCTCGCGACCAAGGACTACGATCAGCACATCGTGGTCACACCCGCGCTGTCGGCCAGCCTGCCGCTGGCCGGCGCGCTGTTCGGGCCGATAGGCGCGGGCGCGGGCGCCGCGTATTACATCGGCAGCAAGATGTTCAAGTCGATTCCGGAACAGATGAATCGCTTCCTGACCCGCAAGTACACCATCACCGGCTCATGGGACAACCCGGTGGTGAAGCGCATCTGAGTCCCGTCGCGTTCGAGAGAGCACCGCCCATGTCCAAGCACGACGATCCGCGCCTCGCCTATACCACCGATCTGTGGCGGCCCCACGTGGTCGCCGCCGTCGTCGTCGAGCGCGACGGGCGTTTCCTGTTCGTCGAGGAGGACATCGACGGACGCCGAGTGATCAACCAGCCGGCGGGCCATCTCGATCCCGGCGAGACGCTGCCCGCGGCCGCGGCCCGCGAGGCGCTGGAGGAAACCGGCTGGACGGTGGACATCGACGCCCTGGTCGGCGTCTACCTGCTGGACACCGAGGTCGTCGGCAAGACCTTCCTGCGCTTCTGCTTCGCGGCCACCGCGCGTGAGTTCGACGCGACGCGCAAGCTCGACAAGGAGATCGTCCGCACCCACTGGTGGAACCGCGAGGAACTGCTCGCGCACGCCGCCATGTTGCGCAGCCCGCTGGTGCTGCGCGCGGTGGACGACCACCTCGGTGGCGCGCTTCATCCGCTGTCGCTGCTGCATGACTTCCTGCGTCCCTGACTGGCTGCCGCGCGCGACGCTCGCGCGCCATCCCGCGCCCCACGTGGTGGTGGCGCTGTCGGGCGGCGTCGATTCCGCGGTTGCCTGCCTGCGCCTGCGCGAGGCCGGCGTGAAGTGCTCGGCCTTGTTCATGAAGAACTGGAATGAGCCCACCGCCGACGGTCGGTGCCGCTGGGAGCAGGACGTCGAGGATTGCCTCGACGTGTGCGACGCGCTCGGCATCGAGCTCAACACCATCGACCTGTCGCAAGAGTACTGGAGCGGCGTGTTCGCCGATTTCCTCGCCGAGTATCGCGCCGGACGCACGCCCAACCCCGACGTGCTGTGCAATCGCGAGATCAAGTTCAAGGCCTTCCTCGACGCCGCGCGCAGCGTGGGCGGCGACCTGATCGCGACCGGCCACTACGTGCGGAGCGACTGCGTGGACGACCGCTACCGGCTGCTGACCGGCGTCGACGCCAACAAGGACCAGAGCTATTTCCTCTACACGCTCGGCCAGGCCCAGCTCGGCGCGGCGCTGTTCCCGGTCGGCGGACTGCCCAAGGCCGAAGTGCGCGCGCTGGCGCGCGCGGCCGGACTGCCGGTGCATGACAAGAAGGACTCGACCGGCATCTGCTTCATCGGCGAGCAGCCGTTCCGCGAGTTCCTCGCGCGCTACGTGCCGGCCCAGCCAGGTGCGGTGGAGACCTTGGACGGGCGGGTGATCGGCCGCCACCATGGCGCGGTGTACTACACGCTCGGCCAGCGTCAGGGCCTCGGTATCGGCGGAGTGCGTGGGGCGGCCGAGGCGCCGTGGTTCGTCGCGGCCAAGGATCTCGCGCGCAATGTGCTGGTGGTGGTGCAGGGCCACGACCACCCCGCGCTCCAGAGCCGTGCGCTCGAGGCCCGCGTGCTCTCCTGGGTGGCGGGCGAAGCGCCCGCCCTGCCCCATCGTTGCGCGGCCAAGACCCGCTATCGCCAGAAGGCCCAGCCCTGCACCCTGACCGCGCTGGTCGACGACCGTCTCGAGGTGGTGTTCGACCAGCCCCAGCGCGCGGCCACGCCCGGCCAGTCGGTGGTGTTCTACGACGGCGATATCTGCCTGGGCGGCGGCATCATCGACAGCGTGGAGGCGGCCACCCGGCTATAAACCGGGCCGCGATTGGCCGATAATAACCGGCTGATTCCGCCCCACGATTCCTCTCTAGCTGCATGGAGACACCATGAACAATTCTTTTGACGCCCGCACGAAGCTCGAAGTCGGCGGCAAGACCTACGAGATCTTCAGTCCCGCGCGCCTCGCCGCGAAGTACCCGATAGACAAGCTGCCGTTCGCGCAGAAGATCCTGCTCGAGAACCTGCTGCGCACCGAGGACGGCGTCAACGTCACCAAGGACGACATCGAGGCACTGGCCAACTGGGATGCCAAGGCCGTGCCGGACAAGGAAATCGCCTTCACCCCCGCGCGCGTGCTGATGCAGGACTTCACCGGCGTGCCGGCGGTGGTGGATCTGGCCGCGATGCGCGACGCGATGCAGGCGCTCGGCGGCGACCCGAACAAGATCAACCCGCTCTCGCCGGCGGAGCTCGTGATCGATCACTCCGTGCAGGTCGACGTGTTCGGCACCAAGACCGCGGCCGAGGAAAACGCCAAGATCGAATTCGACCGCAACCAGGAGCGCTACGGTTTCCTGCGCTGGGGCCAGGAAGCGTTCTCGAACTTCGTGGTGGTGCCGCCGGACACCGGCATCGTGCACCAGGTGAACCTCGAATACCTCGCGCGCACCGTGTTCGCGCGTGAGAACGGCGGGGTGCTGCAGGCCTACCCGGACACCGTCGTCGGCACCGATTCGCATACCACCATGATCAACGGCCTCGGCGTGCTCGGCTGGGGTGTGGGTGGCATCGAGGCCGAGGCCGCCATGCTCGGCCAGCCGGTCACCATGCTCATTCCGCAGACCGTCGGCTTCAAGCTGACCGGCAAACTGAATGAAGGCGTGACCGCCACCGACCTCGTGCTGCGCGTCACCGAGATGCTGCGCAAGAAGGGCGTGGTCGGCAAGTTCGTCGAGTTCTACGGTCCGGGTCTCGACCAGCTGCCGCTGGCCGATCGCGCGACGCTCGCCAACATGGCGCCGGAATACGGCGCGACCTGCGGCATCTTCCCCATCGACGCGGAGACGGTGAGCTTCCTGAAGCTCTCCGGTCGCAGCGACGAGCAGGTCGCGCTGGTCGAAGCCTATGCCAAGGCGACCGGCATGTGGCGCGACGCCTCGACCCCGGACGCGGTCTACTCCGACTCCCTCGAGCTCGACATGGCCAGCGTGCAACCGGCGCTCGCCGGTCCGAAGCGCCCACAGGACCGCATCGACCTCACCGCCGTGAAGGCGGCCTATCTCAAGCAGCTCGAAGTGGACACCGCAGCGCGCGCCGCCGGCGGCGCCGCGACCGTCACCATCGGCGGCAAGCCCGTGGAAGTGAAGGACGGCGCGGTGGTGATCGCCGCCATCACCTCCTGCACCAACACCTCGAACCCCTCGGTCATGCTCGGCGCCGGCCTGCTGGCGAAGAAGGCCAACGAGCGCGGCTTGAAGGTCAAGCCCTGGGTCAAGACCAGCCTCGCGCCCGGATCGCTGGTGGTCTCGGCCTACCTCGACAAGGCGGGGCTCTCGTCGCACCTGGATGCGCTCGGCTTCAACACCGTCGGCTACGGCTGCACCACCTGCATCGGCAACTCGGGCCCGCTGCCGGTGGAAGTGAGCGACGCGATTCGGCAGGGTGATCTCGTCGCCTGCTCGGTGTTGTCCGGCAACCGCAACTTCGAAGGCCGCGTGCACGCGGAAGTGAAGATGAACTTCCTCGCCTCGCCGCCGCTGGTGGTGGCCTACGCGATCGCCGGCACCATGAACATCGACCTGCAGAAGGACTCGCTCGGCAAGGGCGCGGACGGCCAGGATGTCTATCTGAAGGACATCTGGCCGAGCACCGCCGAAGTCGCGGCCGCGCTCGGCATCATCGACTCGAAGATGTTCGGCGCGAGCTACGCCAACGTCTACGCGGGCGACGCGCGCTGGGCCGGCATCCAGGTCGCGAAGTCCAACCGCTACGGCTGGGACGACACCTCGACCTACGTGAAGAACCCGCCCTACTTCGTCAACATGCCGCGCACGCCGGGGGCCATCCAGCCCATCAATGGCGCGCGTGCGCTGGCCAAGCTCGGCGATTCGATCACCACCGATCACATTTCGCCGGCCGGCAACATCAAGAAGGACAGCCCGGCGGGCAAGTATCTCATCGCCAACGGCGTGCAGCCGGCCGACTTCAATTCCTACGGTTCGCGCCGTGGCAATCATGAGGTGATGATGCGCGGCACCTTCGCCAACATCCGGCTCAAGAACCTGATGGTGCCGGGTGTCGAAGGCGGCGTGACCAAGCACGTGCCGAGTGGCGAGCAGATGTCGATCTACGACGCCTCGATGCGCTACCAGGGCGACGGCGTGCCACTCGTGATCCTGGCCGGCAAGGAGTACGGCACGGGCTCGTCCCGTGACTGGGCGGCCAAGGGCACCTACCTGCTCGGCGTGCGCGCGGTCATCGCCGAGTCCTTCGAGCGCATTCATCGCTCGAACCTCGTCGGCATGGGCGTGCTGCCCCTGACCTACAAGGACGGCCAGACCGCCGACTCGCTGGGCCTGACCGGCTTCGAGACCTATACCCTCGAAGGCCTCGCCGCCGGCGCGCGCGAGCTGACCGTGGTCGCGACCGATGCCGACGGCAAGGTCACGCGCTTCCCGGTCACGGTGCGCGTCGACACACCGAAGGAGTGGGAGTACTACCAGCACGGCGGCATCCTGCAGTACGTGCTGCGCCAGCTCGCCGCCTGAGTGTCCACAGGTCGGGTTTCGGCCCGGCATGCGAATGGGACAGACCCCGTACGGGGTCTGTCCCGGCTCGGGGTTCAATCCGACATTCGCTTCTCCCTTGCTCGCCCCCGTCTTCCTGCGACAGATCAACTTCGCGCTCTTTACCGCTTGCGTCGCGCCGTGACGCTGCTCGAAGCTCATGGCATCGAAAGCCACGCCGCAAGCCGCCATGAAGAAGACCCTGCCCCTGCTCAAGACCGCCATGACGCCCTTCCCCTACTCGCTCGACGTCGACGCGGAGGTCGCTTCGGCCAGGGCGCTGTTGAGCGAACACGGCTTTCATCACCTGCCCGTGACAGCTCAAGGGCGCCTGGTGGGCATGGTGAGCAGCGGGGGCCTGGCGGCGAGCGAGGGTCGCGCGCTGCGCGACCTGTGCGGTGAGCCCCCCTACGTGGTGGACATCGACACGCGTTTGGCGGAAGTGCTGGCGACGCTCGCCGTGCGCCGTGTGGACGCCGCGGTGGTCACGCGTCACGACAAGCTGGTCGGGGTGTTCACCGTGAGCGATGCCTGTCGCGCCTTCGCCGAGCTGCTGGAGAGTCTCGACCCGCCACCGGGCGAAGACCTGGTCGCCTGAGTCAGTCGTCGTGCGGGCGTTCGTCGCCGCCCGCCAGGCCGTAGAGGTGCAGTTTCAGGTAGAGCCCCTGGCGGCTCATGCCCAGCACCTTGGCCGCCAGCGCGCGATTGTTGCCGGTGAGGCGCAGGGTCGCCTCGATGCACTGACGCTCGACCCTGTCGGCGGCGTCTCGTACCACCGCGCGCAGCGGCTGCGCTGCGAGCAGGCTCGTCAAGGCATCGGCTGCAACGAAGGGCGGCTCGCCGCGCGGCGCGGCCGGTCGCAGAAAGAAGCCCAATCCCGGCGGCAGACAGTCCAGCAGGGGTACCGCAGTCAGTTCGACCGAGGCGCCGGCGGCGAGGTGTGCACCGAGCCCGACATGGCGCCGGCCATGGCGCAGAGTGGCCAGCAGGCCGGCCATGTCGAGTTGCGCCGGGGTCACCAGGTCTTCGACCCGCTGCCCGCACAGCACCTCCGCCTCGCGTTCACCGCACAGCGCGACGGCCGCCTCGTTGGCCCATTGCACGCGTCCGTCGACATCCGTCAGCAGCACGGCATCGGTCGCGGCGCCGAGCAGCCCCATGAAGCGCGAGTCGACCTGCGGCGCGACCACGGGCGCGACCAGCGACAGCTCGACCACGCGCAGCGCGCGCGCGCCGCCGCCGAAGCCGCGCGCGGCGAGGCGCAGACTGCGTCGCGCGCGACCGAGCGCGAGCACCAGGGACTCGCCTGGCGGCTGCGCCCACCAGTCGGCGATGCGCGCGCGCTGCGCGCGACCGAACAGCGTGGCCAGTGGACGTCCGAGAAGGGCCGCGGCAGGGCGTTCGAACAGGATCTCCGCGGCGTCGTTCACTTCCAGCACGCGTTGATTGGCGGCGTCCACCACCAGCAGCGCGCCGGGCAGACAGTCGAACAGCTGTTGGTAGCGACTCTCGGCGCGCCGCAGGTCGCGCCGCGCGCGCTCCCGCGCCAGGCGTTCGTCGGCGAGCTGGGCCGCCAGCCCGGCCAGCGCGCTGCGATCCCGTCCGACCAGCAGCACACGGCCCGCCGTTCCCAGGCCCAGCGCCGCATATTCGACGAACAGCGGGGCGTGTCCCTCGGCGACGTGCGCCAGCACCTGGCGACGGGCGCCACGGCCGGCGCGCGCGACCGTCAGCAGCCGGCGCAGCCGCGGTCTGTCGGCCGCGCGCAGCAGTTGTTCCAGCGGCCGACCGGCCCAGGTGGCGAAAGCGATGCCGGTGTCGGAGTCCAGCGTGGTATCGACGTCGAGCACGCGGCCGGCGCCATCGACGACCAGCAGCAGGTCGGCAGCCGCGCCTAGCAGGGAGGCGCAGCCGGCGGCATCGAGCGCCTCCAACCAGTGGCTCGCGGCGGATGCGGATCGCGCCGCGACCGTCACCGCGTCATACCATGGCGCGGTAGGGAGGGAACTGGGACCATGCTCGGCTCGCGCTTGGTGATGCGCTCATCATACGCCTTGCGTGGGCGACGCAGGTGAGCGAGATCAGCATCGATTGCTGCGCGCCGCGTGTATCTACTAGCATCTTTGCCCGCCTGCGCGGTGACCTGGGGAGAAGCGCCGGAACCATGTCGTCCCTCGAGACCACCTTCGAGCACGAAGTTCATCGCCGGCGGCGCGGCGCGGCCGGGCTGGCCCGCGCGACCGCTCGCGGGCGCGCGCCGACATGCTGACACCACCCCATAGCCAACCGGCGGTCGACCTGGACGCGTGCGACCGCGAGCCCATCCATCACATCGGCGTGGTGCAGCCCCACGGCGCGCTGCTGGCGGCCGAGATCGCCACCCGGCGCGTGCGTTGCGCGAGTCTCAATCTCGCCGGCTTCACCGGCCTGGATGCGCGGGCGGCGCTCGGGCGCACGCTGGAAGAAGTCCTCGGCGCCGACCACTGCGCGACGCTGTTCGCGCGGCCGCTCACGCCCTCGCATCCTGAGCTCATCAAGCCGTGGTTCGCGACGCTGCGTGGCAATGACGGCCTGGAACGGCGCGTGGAGTGCTATCCGCACGTGCACGACGACCACCTGCTGCTGGAATTCGTGCGCGAGGAGCCGCGCCCCGCCGCCGTGTGGGAGCAGGATCTCGTGCGCCAGCGCATCATCGCCGAGATGATCAAGCCGAACACGGTCGCCGGACTCGCCGAGGTCGGTGCACGCATGATTCGCGAGATCACCGGGTTCGATCGCGTGATGATCTATCGCTTCGCGCCCGATCTGCACGGTGAAGTGATCGCCGAGAGCACGTCGCGCGCGGACAGCTTCATGGGCTTGCACTACCCGGCCGCCGACATTCCCGAGCCTGCCCGCCGACACTTCCTGCTGAACCTCATCCGCAGCATCCCGGACATCAACGCCGTACCTGTACCGATAGTCGCGACGGACGGTGGCGTGGCCGACGCCGCGTCGCATCGGCCGCTCGATCTCACCTACTCCAAGCTGCGCGGCGTGGCGCCGGTGCACGTCGAGTACCTGAACAACATGGGCGTGTGCGGCAGCATGTCCATCTCGCTCACCGCCAACGACGCGCTGTGGGGGCTGGTCGCCTGCCACCACTACAGCCCGCTGCACGTGCCATCCAGCGTCATGCGCTTCGCCGAACTGCTGGGCGGCACCATCTCGGCCCTGCTGCAGAGTCTGGAGAATTCCGCCCAGCTGAGCCGCGGACTGCGCGCCGAACGCATCGCCTTCGACATCGAGAGCGAGACCCGCGCCGGCCGACCGCTGCGCACCGTGCTGGAGGCCTTCGCGCCGCGCATGCTCGACCTGGTCGCCGGCCAGGGCCTCCGCGCGAGCCTCGACGGCACGCTGCTGGAAGTCGGCGAAGCACCGCGCCCGGCGCCCGACGTCGAGGCCTTCGCGCCCCATTTCATCGACGGTGTCGCGACCTCCGATCACCTCGCCGCGCTGTTGCCGACGCCACCGACTCGAGCCGCCGGCGCCGCCTGCCTCGAACTCTCGGAGGACGGCCAGGACTACCTGCTGCTGCTGCGCGAGCACTTCGAGCAGACCATCAAGTGGGCCGGGCGTCCGGAGAAGGTCGAGCGCCGCATGGCCGACGGCGTCGTGCGCCTGTCGCCGCGCGGCTCCTTCGAGGTGTGGCGCGAGGAGCGACGCGGCCGCAGCCGACCGTTCGACATCGCCGACCTGGAGGCGCTGCGCATCCTGCGCCGCGCGCTGTTCGCGTTGAACAGCATGGAGCGTGAGCGCAAGGCCCTGGCGGCGCGCAAGCACGCCGAGGCGGTCGAGGAACGACTGCGCCTGCAGCTCCTCGACACCATGCGCGCCAACGCCATGGGCGAGCTCGCGGCGGCGCTGGCCCACGAGTTGAACCAGCCGCTGTTCGCCGTCAGCAACTACGTCAAGGCGTGCCGCCAGGAACTGCTCAATTACGGCGTCGCCATCCCGCCGCGCGTCATGGAACTCATCGACGACGCGGCCACCGAAGCGGCGCGCGCTGGCGAACTCGTGCGTCGGCTGCGCAACTTCATCGCCCATGGCGAGGTGACGCTGGAGGCGCGCGATCTGAACGATGTGGTGTCCCAGGCCGTGGCCCTGGCGCTGGTCTCGGGTTCGGATGGCGAACCGCAGCTGCGCTGGCACCTCGCCCGCGATCTGCCGGCCGTGCAGCTCGACCCGGTGCAGATCGGCCAGGTCGTACTGAACCTGGTGCGCAACAGTCTCGCGGCGCTGCGCGGCCGGGCGACGCGCAGCCTCGAGATCGTCACGCGCCGACGCGGGGACATGGCGGAAGTGCTGGTGCGCGACAACGGCCCCGGCATTCCGGAAGCCGTGCGCGAGAACATCTTCGAGCCGTTTCACAATTCGACCACCGGCGGCATGGGCATCGGCCTGTCACTGTGTCGCACCATCCTCGAAGCGCACCGCGGCCGTATCTGGCTCGGGGCGCCGCGGGAAGGCGCCGAAGTGATCTTCGCCCTGCCGATGCGAGGAGGCCACGATGCACGCAGTCCATGAGTCCTTTCCGGTCTACGTGGTCGAGGACAACCCCTCGGTCGCCAAGTCGCTCTGCGCGCTGCTCTCGGCGCACGGCTTTCGCACCACCGCGTTCCGCTCGGCGGAAAAGTTCTTGGAGAAGTTCGATCCCGCGCAGAAGGCCAGCCTGCTGCTCGATCTGCGCCTCCCCGGCATGAGTGGCATGGAACTCCAGGCGCACCTCAAGTCGCGGGGCTCGCGCATGCCGATAGTCATGCTCACCGCCCACGGCGACGTGCCGCTGGCGGTGACCGCGGTCAAGGCCGGCGCCGTCGACTTCATCGAGAAGCCCGGCTCCGAGGAGCACATCCTCGCGGCGCTGGAACTGGCTCACAAGATCCTCACCAGCCGCCCGGAACCGGTGGTGTCCGAAGGTGAACTGAGCGAGCGGCTGCGACGGCTGACGGTGCGCGAGCGCGAGGTGGTCGATCAGCTGCTGCTCGGCAAGACCAACAAGCAGATCGCCGAGGCGCTCGGCATCAGCCAGCGCACCGTGGAGATCCATCGCGCGCGCATTCGCGAGAAGCTCGAGGTTCGCGGTCTGTCCGACCTGATCCGGCTGTTTCGCTGAAGCCGCCAGTACGTAGTTTTTACGTACGGTATTTCCCGAGATACCGGCCAGCGAGCGCGCTTCCTATCATGCCAGCGAGGGTTGATGGTCGATGACCGCGTGGGCCGGGTGGTGAAGCGCTGGCTTGCGCCGAGGTAGCTGGGGAGTGATGGCGCAATCGGACTCGCAGCGGGGGCAGGAATCGTTCGACGTGGAGCGCGATGAACTCGGCGACACGCCGAACGCGATTGCCGTGGCGTTGGACGACGAGGAACTTGCAGCGGTCGAGGGCTGGCGAGCCGCCAACCTGATCGCGAGCCTGCCGGACGCGGTTCGGGAACTCGTGCGCCTCGGACTCCTGAGCGAAATCGCCAAGGTGCAGAAACTGGTAGAGGACATCCGGGCGTCGGTGACGAATCACAGCCGTCAGAAGCGTCCGGACACGCCCATCTGACCATGCGCGCGCGGCACCCCGGTGAGTGCCGCGCGTCGCCCCTCCCACCTCACTTGAGGTCGCCTCACTTGAGATCGGGATAATCCTTCAGCATGCTCACACCCGCCAAAGGCTTGCTCGCGCCCTGGTGACAGGTCGCGCAGTTGAGCCTCGGGCTGTCGCCGGTCGGACCCAGTCGCTCGGCCGGCAGGTTCGAGGCCAGTGGCGTCAGGAACTGTTCGTTCAGATCCCGCACCATCTGGATGCCGTGCCAGGCCGTCGCGCGCCGCGGCGGGTTGCCCTCCCAGGCGTGAAACGACTGGGTGTTGTGGCAGAAGGTGCAGTTCTCGCCCAGCGCCTGGGAGAGATGCATCATCAGACCGTAGGTTTCCTCCGTATCCTTGATCGAGCGGCTCGGCGCGGTCGGCAACGCGGTGCTGGCCGCCACGCGGATGGCCTGCGCCGGCTGCTTCGCGGCGACCAGATCGGCGAACGGGTCGTAGGGTAGAGACGTCAGTCCGACCACCGTCGCCGGTGCGTTCTGGCCGTCGGTGAAGCCCGCCATACCGCCCTCGCCCGGCGCCGCCTTGTGCCAGATGTACTCCGGTACCGCATTGCCGCGGTGGCAGGTGTAGCAGGTCACGCCGGTCTCGGCGACGTGGGCCTTGGCGCCCGAGTTGATGTGTCGCGTCATCTCGATCATGCGCCTGGCCACCACCTTGGTGTACTTGGTGTCGGCGGCCAGGTCGGCAACGTCGTGGCAATAGGCGCAGCCTTCCTTCGGTGCCACCCAGGTGGTCATCGCATTCATCAGCCGGGTGAACTCCGCGGCGTCGGTATCGCCGAGGACGGTGACGTTCTTGAACACCTGGCTGGCCTTGACCCCCGAGGCCGGCGCGGCAGGCAGCGCGGCGGGAACCTGGTTGCGAGCCACCGCCTGCTGAACGGCGAGTGGCGACTTCATGGCAACCATGCCGGTGCCACGGAAGCCCTGCTGCCCGGTCACGGGTGGCGGCTTCTCGCAGCCGGCGAGGGCCATGACGCCCAAGGTCAGGCCGAGGATAGAACCAAAGCGGCGAGCACGAGCATTCATGGCGTCACCCCCTGCACGGTGGCCGGATCGGTTACGGGAGGAAAGACCGCGGGATAGGACGGCGCCACGCCGTGCTTGACCGCCCACAGGTACCAGTTGTCGACCACCGTGCCGGACAGCAGGATGCCGATGCCGCCGGTGAGCGGGCAAAGCACCGCGAACCACCAGCCCCAGCGATGGATCGATTCCATCGTCGCGTTGAAACCCATGGTCCAGCGCCAGAAGAGCGCCGCGCGCTCGGACGCGGTGCCGCGATCCACCACCTGTTCGATCTCACGCTCGCCGCCGTAGCGACTCACGGCCAGGATGGTCGCGCCGTGCATCGCGAAGATCAGCGTCGAGCCATAGAGGAAGGCGATCGACAGCATGTGGAACGGGTTGTAGAACAGGTTCCCGTAGCGCAGCGAGAAGGCCGCGGTCCAGTCCAGATGCGGGAAGATGCCGAAGGGCACCGCCTCGCTCCAGCTGCCCATCAAGAGCGGCCGAATGAAGCCCAGCACCAGGTACAGCCAGATCGCGGAAGCGAAGGCCCAGGCGATGTGCGTGCCCATGTTGAGCTCGCGGGCCCGGACATACATGCGCGCCCACCACAGCAGGATCGACACGGTCAGGAAGAAGCCCGCCATCAGCCACCAGCCACCTTCCTCGAGCGGTGGAATGGTCAGGCCGTACTTCGCCGGCGGCGGCTCGAGCGCCAGCCACGGCAGCTGACGCACGAACTCCACCGGGTTCCAATCCACCGCGGCGAACATGTTCAGCCCGATGATCTCGATGGCGACAAAGCCAAAGACCAACGAAGCGAGTCCCAGTCCGCCCAGGTAGAACGGTCCTATTTGCGCGTCACCGATCTTGCCCAGCAGGTAGAAGAACCAGGGCTTGCCGTCGCGCGGCCAACTCCCCGCCGGAGCGTCCACGCCCATGTGCGCGGGTGCACGCACCTGTACGCGAGTGAAGATGTTCTGGTATTCGGCCATTGTCATGTCCTCGCTCGCTTGCTCACCAGATCGGAAGATTCAGCCACCACGACCACCATTCGGGCCAGCCGCGAGTCCAGAATGGTCCGCTCAGTACGATGCAGACCGCGCTCCAGAAGCCCGCCGACAGGGCCAGGAACAGGCCGAGGCGATGAATGCCCAGCGCGCCGATGGAGTAGCCCACGGCGTCGCGGAAAAACGCGTTTTCGTGCTCGGCGGTCGCGACCTCGCGATCGCCCCCCGGATTGGTCACCGACAGGATCAGCGAGCCGTGCAGCGACAGCGCAAGGGTGGTGGTGAAGAAGAAGCTCACCGCCAGCATATGCGCCGGGTTGTAATGGAAATGCAGGTACTGGTAGCCGACGTTCGACACCCAGTCGAGATGACTCAGGATGCCGTACGGGAAACCGTGCCCCCAGGCGCCGAGCAGCACCGGCCGCACGACCACCAGGACGAAGTAGGCGAAGATCGCCACGCTGAAGGCGAACGGTACGTGCAGCCCGATGCCGAGCTTGCGACATATCTCCACCTCGCGTAGTGCCCACGACGAGAACGCGCCGAGCGCGCAGATCGTGATGAGCTGCCAGAGCCCCCCCTCCAGCAGGGGAGCGAGCGCCAGGCCATGCTCGAGATCCGGTGGCGCTATGTTGATCTGCCACAGGTTCCAGGTGGTACCCATCGCCGCGCCGTACACGATCAGTGCCGTGCCCAACAGCGTGAAGAACATGGTCGTCACGCCGAAGAATCCGACGTAGAACGGCCCCACCCAGAAATCGAACAGATCTCCGCCTATCAGCGTGCCACCGCGTACGCGGTACTTTCGCTCGAAGCTCAGCATTGCCATGTCGCTTGCCCCCTGCCTACGCAATGCGCGACTCAAGACGCGCTTGCCTTTGCCTGCGGACGGACGCGGCCAACCCCCTGTAAGCCACGTCCATCCTTGCCTGCCCGCTGTCTACTTCGCGACGTCCGCCACGAGTTGCGACTGCGGGGCCGTGACGGGCGACTGCATGGAAACTGCAGCCGGCGCCGCGGCCGGGTTGCTCAACCAGTTGAAGCGTGCGTTGCTCAACAGGATGAAGTGGATGAGAAGCGCCAGGACCATCAGGAAGACCGACAACGCGATCAAGGTTCGGCGCGGATCGAAAAGCAACCATACTCTCCACACGGTCACATTCTCCTAGTTTCGATGATTGAAAAACTTGTGGCGGTGATTACTGCAACCAGGGCCGCCACATCCACACCAGGAAGTGCGCGATTACCGCGACCACGGTGAACATGATGAAGCTGGTGACGAAGACGCCGTGAAACTCCTTCGCCTCCTGCTCCGTCAGTCCTGACAGTGAGCCTCTATCTGCCATAACACTATTCCTCGATTACCAATGGCCTCGCGGCCGTTACCGCGCTACCCGCGCGGCTGGGATCCGGCGGCGCGCCGCGTGGACGCGCCGAAGAATTCAATTGCGTGCTCAGACCATGAACACGAACGGCAGCACGGTCGCGGTCGCGTTGCGAGCTTCGTCGAGCACCGAGCCGCTCTGGCCCGCCGGCAGCGCGAAGGGCCGCCAGCCGCGCGGCAAGAGACGTCCCACCAGAACGACCAGCAGGAATACGCAGAAGCACAGCGCGTACATGCGGCGGTACTGACGTTGATCGGCGACGTAGTCAGGCGTGGCGGCGCCGACGGGCGGTTCGCCCGCGGATGTCGCGTGGGAGAAATTCACAAGCGCTTGGGTCATGCTGCCCTCCCGGCGGTCGCCTGAGCCAGGGTGCGGCGCAGGTCATCCAAGGTGATGCGAGTGTCGCCGGCGCCACGTGCGTCGCGCTCGACGCGATCACGCAGCTGCTTGGCGTAGGAAATGCGAATCAGCACAGGCTGGCTCTCCACCAGGCGCTGCAGCTCGGTCTCGGCTTCCGCATCCCACGCGAGCGCGCGTTCCGCGCGGGCGGGGGTCGCGTCGACCCGGTCGAGATCCGTGGCCAGCGGCAGAATGTGGAACAGCGCGTCGAACAGGCCGTTGCACACTTCCTGGACCAGGTAGGTGGCGCCGGCATAGCCCATGAACGGCGTGCCGGTGTGGCGACGGATGATGGCGCCCGGAAACGAGGCCGGAATGTAGGCGCTGCGCGCGCCGCGCTCGGCGAGATACATGCGTTCGTTGTAACTGCCGAGCATGACCAGCGGCGGGCTCTGGTGAATCGCCTGGCGAATCGCCTCGTTGTCCGGCTTGACGCCTGGCTTGCGCGCGAAGGCAAAGGCGCAGGGCAGCCCCATCTCGCTCTCGAGGAAGTTCCGCACGCCGCGCGTGTAGGTTTCAGTGGCGACGATGGCGAAGCTCGCGGTACTGAAAAAATCCTGCGTCACCGAGCGCCACAGATCCCACAGGGGCTTCACCGTGGTGTGTTTTTCGCGCTCGATGAAAGGCTCGGGGTCGAGTTCAAGCAGCTCGCCAAGCCGACGCAGGAAACGGGAAGTACTGAACAGCCCGATGGGCGCCTGCAGGTAGGGTTTCTCTAGGGTCTCGCACAGCTGCCGACCGAACTCGCGGTACATGCAGATGTTGACGTCGGCATCCGCGAGGCGCGGGATGTCGGCCAGGTGCACGCCGAGCGGGAACACCAGGTTGACGCGCGCGCCGATGCCTTCCACCAGCCGGCGGATCTCGGCCAGGTCGGACGGTGAATTGAAGGTGCCATAGGCCGGACCGATGATGTTGACGCTCGGCACGCGGTCCGCGGCGGGCTTGCGCCGGGCGCCGGCCTTGGCGCCGTACTGCGTCCACAGCCAGGTGAGTGCGCGGTCCGCGCTCTGCCACTGGTCTTCATCGATGGTGCGCGGCAGGAAGCGCTGGATGTTGGTGCCTTCCGGCGTCACGCCGCCGCCGATCATCTCGGCGATCGAGCCGGTCACCACCACGCTCGGCAGATCGGGGTCGAGGGTACCGTGGGCACGCTTCATCGCGCCTTCGGTGCCTTTGCGCCCGAGCTCGGCTTCGGCGAGGCCCGTGACCACGATGGGCAGTTCATGCGGCGGGAGGCCATCGGTGTAGTGCAGCACCGAAGTGACCGGCAGGTTCTCGCAGCCGACCGGGCCGTCGATGATCACCTGCAGTCCCTTGACCGCGGTGAACATGTACACCGCGCCCCAGTAGCCGCCTGCCCGATCGTGATCGATGACCAACATCAGATGGCATCCTCGACGTTGCGCTTGGCCAGCTGCTTTTCGCGCTTGCGGCGCATCTGCTCGCGAAAACCCGCGGGCGCCGCCTGTGGCGCCTGGTGCCAGACGCCAGCGGCATCGCCGCTGCCGGTGTCGCCGAAGAAGGCCTGCATCTCGCGGAAGCGCTCGCGGTTGCCGAGCGCGGCGTTGATCACCTGGGACAGCGCGCCGGCCCCGGCCAGTCCCATCAGCGGCCGGGCCGAGATGAGATTGGTGAAATAGAGCGCGGGCGTGGCGCGGCTCTTGGCTTTCTGCACCACCGGCGTGGTGCCGATGGCGATGTCGGGCTGGAACTCGTCGAGCGCGGCGTAATCCTGTTCGAGCGACGCGCGGTACTGCACGCGCACGCCGCGCGCCTCGAGCCAGGCGCGATCGGGCGCCGACCAGGGCGTGGCCGCGCAGGCGGTGCCGACGTAGCGCACGTCCGCGCCGCACTCCATCAGTAGCCGGGCGACCAGCAGTTCCGAGCCCTCGTAGCCCGACAGCGTCACGCGCGCCCTGATCGGCGCGCCCGCCAGGACGCCGGCGATTGCAGGCAGGAAGCGGTTCTTGGCCGCGTCGCGCCGCGAGGCCGGGATGCCGCAGGTGGCCGCGACGGCGTCCAGCCAGTCCGCCGTGCCTTCGCGACCGACGGGCGCCGAGGCGATGGCGGGCCGTCCGGCGGCCTCGAACTCCCGCAATGAGGCGGTGTAGAAGGGATGCAGCGCCGCCACGGCCACGCAGTCCAGCGCGCCGTAGAGTTCGCGCCATTCGCGGGTCGGCACGCTCGGGCCGGCGGCGAGGCCGAGGGGCTCGAGCAGGGTGCCGATGGCAACCGGGTCGGCGGGGAAGGTCTCGCCCAGAAGCGCGATGGTCGGCAGGTCGGCGCGGCCGCCGCGCGGCGCCTGCACCGGTCCCGCCTCCACCTCGGTGCGCGCGTAGCGCAGCATGGCGCCCGCCAGCACGTCCTTGGCTTCGGCATGGGTCGGCACGCCGAAGCCCGGCACGTCGATGCCGATCACGCGCACGCCGTTGATCTCCTTCGGCAGCAGCTTGAGCGGCACGCCGGAGGCGGTCGGCACGCAGAGATTGGTCACCACGATGGTGTCGTAGAGCGCCGGGTCGGCGAGCTGGAACACCGCGTCGCGGATGTCCTCGAAGAGCTTGCCGGTGACCAGCGTCTCGGAATTGAAAGGCACGTAGCCGACGCTGCGTCGCGCGCCGTAGAAATGCGAAGTGAAGGTCAGGCCATACACGCAGCAGGCGGAGCCGGACAGCACCGTCGCGGTCCGGCGCATGCGCAGTCCGACGCGCAGCGAGCCGAAAGCCGGGCACATGCTCTGCGGCTGATCGTGAGGGCCGAGCGGGTAGTCGGCGGCATAGCGCGCCAGCGTCTCGCTCTTGCCGGCCGCGGCGGCGCTGTCGCGCAACTCGCGGCGCGAGCCCGCGCAGCCGACGCCTTCGTCGGCAGCTTCCACCGGCCGCTCGAGCAGGGTCTCAGACATCGTCGTAGACCACTTCCAGCGAGGGCTTCACCAGCGCCTCGGCGCCGCACATGTCGGCGAGCGTCGCCGGCTGGAGCACCACGTCGCGACCGACCGTGTCGCTGTCGAACAGGCCCAGCAGCGCATCCTGCGACAGGGGTCGCGGCTGGCGCGGCGGCGCGCTGGCGACGTTGCCCGCGAGCTGCTCGAAGAGCGGCGCCCAGCGTCCGCCCGGCTTGCCGATGATCTCGTAGCTCGCGCTCTTGCGCCGAATGTCGTCGTCCGCGGGAATCGCCGCGAGCACCGGGATGTCGACCGCTTCCGCGAAGCGCTGCGCCTCGCCGGTGCCGTCGTCCTTGTTGATGACGATGCCCGCGACGCCGACGTTGCCGCCCAGCTTGCGGAAGTACTCCACCGCCGAGCACACGTTGTTCGCGACGTACAGCGACTGCAGGTCGTTCGAGCCGACCACGATGACCTTCTGGCACATGTCGCGCGCGATGGGCAGGCCGAAGCCGCCGCAGACCACGTCGCCCAGGAAGTCGAGCAGCACGTAGTCGAAGCCCCATTCGTGGAAGCCGAGCTTCTCGAGCAGTTCGAAGCCGTGGATGATGCCGCGCCCGCCGCAGCCGCGACCGACTTCCGGTCCACCGAGCTCCATGGCGAACACGCCATCGCGCTTGAAGCACACGTCGCCGATGGCGACCTGCTCACCGGCCAGGGTCTTGGTCGAAGAGGTCTGAATGATGGTCGGGCAGGCGCGACCGCCGAACAGCAGCGAGGTGGTGTCGCTCTTGGGGTCGCAGCCGATGAGCAGCACCTTGCGGCCCTGCTGCGCCATCATGTAGGACAGGTTGGCGAGCGTGAAACTCTTGCCTATGCCACCCTTGCCGTAGATCGCGATGATCTGCGTCTCGCGCTTGGCTGGCGCAGCGGTCGTGTCGTCGGCGCGCGGCGCGCGGTCGATGCGCTTCAAAGGCGCCATGGGTGCGTTCATGCGCATTCCCTCCAGTCGAGAACCATCTTGAGGCAGCGCGGATCGCTGAATGCTGTGCGGTATGCAGCGGCGGCGTCCTGCGCCGGCGCGCGATGCGTGACCAGGTCGTCCAATGACAGGCGGCCGGCATCGATCAGGCGGTTCACGCCCGCCAGATCTTGTGGTTGCCACTCGGCGGCGATGCGCAGTCGTGCTTCGCGCATGAAGGCCGGTGGGAATGTGAAGGACAGCGGGCGCGGATAGAAGCCGGCGAGTACGATCTCGCCGCCGCGCGCGAGTCTTCCCACCAGGGTGTCCAGCACCGCCGAGTCGCCGCTCGCGTCGCAGATGCACGCGTAGTCGCGGCGCTCGTCGGCGTTCGGGTCCAGCACCTGGTAACCCTGCGCGCCTTCGCTGCGCCAGGGCGAGATTTCCCAGACCGTCGGCGCCGGTGCGCCAAGTGCGACGGCGATACGCGCCAGCAGGCGGCCCACTACGCCATGGCCGACGATGAGTTCAGGCTGCCGCGCCGGGTCTCCGCCGGTGACGTGGAAAGCAGTGGCGGCCAGGGCGAGCATCACTGCGCGCTCCTCGAGATCCTCGCGAACCGGCAGCAGTCGCGCAGCGGACACCACGACGCGCGAGGCGGCGCCCCCGAACAGGCCCTTGATGTTGCCGTAGCAGCGCGCGCCCGGCACGTAGACCCGGCGACCTTCGAGTTCAGGGGATGCACCGCCGCGTACGCGGCCGACCGATTCGTAGCCCGGCACGAGCGGATATCCGAGACCGGGGAAGGGCGGCATGGTGCCGCTCCACAGGAGCTTCTCGGTACCGGTGCTGATGCCGCTCCACTCGATGTCGACCAGCACCTCGTCGGGGCCGGGCGCGGGCAGCTCGATGTGCACCAAGTCCAGGTGTTGCGGCTGCGTGATGACGACGGCTGTGGTCTGCATCTCCCCACCCTGGTCCGAGGGCCTGGCCGGCGTGTTAATCGCCGGTCCGATTGGCCGGACAGGGCCGGCCGCTTATGTGTAACTTTAATCTGACATTCGAGATTGTCAATTTAATTTTACTTACGCGTCTCCGCGACCACGATCAAAGTCTGCAACGGCATCGGTGGCGCAAGCAGTCGTGGTTTCTCGAAACCCGCCGCAAGCAACAGAGCGCAAAGGGTTTCAGGTGTGCGCGGCAGACCGCTGCGCATCGCCATCAGGTAGAAACCGAAATAAGCGGCGCCGACCCGCTCCGCATCGGGCGCGCCGGCCATCGGCTCGGCCAACAGCACCGTGCCGTGGTCCGGCAGGCAGCGTCGCACCGCGCGCAGCAGCTCGAGCGCCTGTGCGTCGTCGTGGTCATGAATGACGCGCACCAGCGTCACGAGATCCGCGCCGATGGGCAGTGCATCCTTGAAGAAGTCGCCGTCCACCACGTGGACGCGCGCGCCGAGTCCCGCGTCCCGCACGCGTTGCCGCGCGCGCTCAGCGACGCCGGGCAGATCGAACAGCATGAGACGCGGCGTCGAGGTGTGGCGCGCGACCGCGCGCAGGAATGCGCCCTCACCGCCGCCCACGTCGAGCACGCAGCGATGTCGCTCCACTGGGTAGGCGGCCAGCACCTGCTCGGCGATCAAGGGCTGCGAAAGCGCCATCAGCGCGGAATAGTCGGCGACTTCGTGGGGCGCGAGATCGCGAGCCTGCGGATTGCGCGCGTAGGCCCAGTAGCGGCCGATGCGTGTCGGCACGTCGGGGTCGCGCAAGAGCGAGATCGGATCGGCGAGATCCTGGTACAGCAGCGCGTGGTGCTCGACCATCGCCGCGATGCCAGGATTGGCCAGCACGATCACGCCTCGCGGGCCGAGCGCGTAACGCTCCCCTCCCAGTGACTCGACCAGGCCGAGCGCGCTCGCTGCGTCGAGCAGGCGTAGCGCCGACTCGCGCGGCAGGCGCGCCTGGTGGGCGAGATCGCGCGCCGCGCGCGGTCCCTCGGCGAGAAACTCGAACACACCGAGGCGCACACAGGCGAACAGGATCTGGGAATAGACGAAGCCCGCGCACAGGTCGAACATCGCCGCCGCCTCGCGCCGCGCGATACGACGAAGCCCGGGGACACGCTCGGCGAAACGCCTGAATTTCGCGCTGCCCAGCAGGCGATTGCGCCACCCGACCAGCGTTTCCCGCCAGCGCGAAGCCCTGTCGCCCGTCATGAGCGGCAGGTTCACGAGGGTGTCTGGCGCACGGCGCGTCCGCGCTCAGGCCGCACGTATGCCGCCGATACCGCGAGGGATGAAGTTCTGGGCTTCGCGCAGGATGAGCTGGCGCAGCTGCTTGGCGCCCGGGCAGGGCGGGATGCTGTGGATCGCACCCGCCACCAGGTGCTCGAGCTGCTTCTTCGCCGCCGGCACGCCGAACTCACGTGCGACGCTCGGTCGCTGATGCGCCGCGTCCTGGCCGGTGGGCTTGCCCATCTTGTCGGCATCGCCGATGAGGTCATGAATGTCGTCCGCGACCTGGAAGGCGGCGCCGATGCGCGCGCCGACATCCAGCCAGGTGAGCGGCGCGGCGCCCGCTGCCTGCGCGCCCGCCACCGTGGCGGCGGCGAACAGCGAACCGGTCTTCGCGCGCTCGTAGTCCATGAGCGCGATGTCGGGCTCCGACTCCCAGGCCTGCCCGGCCACCACCCCATGCGGGCCACCCACCGCGTTGGCGACGGTCAAGGTCAGCGCGGCGAGACGCTCCGGCACGTGGGCGGCCTCGCGGGCGAGCGTCTGGAAGGCGAGCACGATCAGCGCGTCCCCCGCCAGCACGGCAAGGTCCTCGCCAAAAGCGACGTGCACCGACGGCTTGCCGCGACGCATCGGCGCGTCGTCGAAACATGGCAGGTCGTCGTGCACCAGCGACGCGCAATGCAGGAGTTCGATCGACACCGCGGCCGCCGTGCTGAGTGCCGGCTGGTCGTCACCGCAGGCCGCCGCCACCGCCATGCACAGTCGTGGTCGCACGCGCGCGCCGCCGGGAAACACGGCGTACTCCATGGCCGCGGCCAGCCGTGGCGGACAGCCCTGGCCGGTGGCCTCGGCGAGGGCGCGCTGCATGGCGGCTTCGAAGCGCGTGCTGTGGTCCATGGTCAGGTCCTCCGTTGGTTGCAATTGTCCATTTAGATTTACGATTTTTGATTTATATTTGTGTCATGAAATATAGACATTGCCCTCCACCCACGTCAAAGGGCGGAATGCAGTGAAACCGGTGGTGGTGGTAGGCGCAGGGGTCGGCGGGCTGGTGGCGGCGCTGGAACTCGCCGTGCGCGGGCATGCGGTGACCGTGCTCGAGCGAGCCACCACGCCAGGCGGCAAGCTACGCAGCGTGGCGGTTGGCGGTCGAGCCCTCGACGCCGGCCCGACCGTGTTCACCCAGAAGCCCTGGTTCGACGACATCTTTGCGCGCGCCGGCGCGCGTCTCGACGAACATCTGCGCCTCTCGCCGCTCACCGTGCTCGCGCGGCACGCCTGGAGCGACGGCAGCCGCTTCGACCTGCCCACCGAGGCCGAAGCCGCCGTCGACGCCGTGGGCCGATTCGCCGGCAGCGCCGAAGCCCAGCGCTACCGCCGCTTTCGGGCCGACGCGGCCGCCATCTACCAAGTGCTGGAACAGCCCTTCATGTGCGCCTCGCGTCCCTCGCTGCCGGGGCTGCTGGCGCGTGTCGGCCCGCGACGCCTGCCCGCGCTGGCTGCGATCCGCCCCTTCACCAGCCTGTGGCACGCACTCGGTGACTATTTCCATGACCCGCGCCTGCGCCAACTCTTCGCCCGCTATGCCACCTACGTGGGCGCCTCGCCCTGGCGCGCGCCGGCGACGCTGATGCTGATCGCGCACGTCGAGAGCCTGGGCGTGTGGCGGCTGGAGGGCGGTATGGCGCGCCTGGCCGAGGCGCTCGCCGGCCTCGCCGCCGCGCGCGGCGTGGCGTTCCGCTACGGCAGCGAGGTGCGCACCATCGAGCGTGTCGGCGGGCGGGTGCGCGGCGTGCGCCTCGCCGACGGCGAACGGCTGGCCGCGTCGGCCGTGATCGCGAATGTCGACATCGGCGCCCTGCGGGACGGCAGTCTCGGGGATGACCTGCGCGCGGCGGCGCCGTCCCGCGCGGCGCGCTCGTCCTCCGCGCTCACCTGGAACGTGGTGGCGCGCACCGCGGGCTTTCCCTTGCATCATCACAACGTGTTCTTCGGCGACGACTACGCCGAAGAATTCACGGCCGTGTTCGAGCGCCAGGCGCTGCCACGCGACCCGACCGTCTACGTGTGCGCCCAGGATGCGCGGCTCACGGCGGACGACGCCCCCGACGAGCGCGGCCTGCTGTGCCTGATCAATGCGCCCGCCAACGGCGATCGCGTGGCTTACGATGCGGCGCGCCTGGCGCAGGCCGAGACGGCCATGCGCGAGCGCCTGGCCCGCGTCGGACTGACGCTCAGCTTCGAGCCCACCCGCTGCGTGGTCACTTCGCCGACGGACTTCGCCGCGCGCTTTCCCGGCGCGGGTGGTGCGATCTATGGTCCGGTGGGGCACGGCTGGCGCGCGAGTTTCGCGCGTGGCGGCGCGCGCAGTCGCGTGCCGGGACTCTACCTCGCCGGCGGCAGCGTGCATCCCGGCCCCGGCGTGCCGATGGCGGCGCTGTCCGGCCGCCTGGCCGCCGCGGCGCTGCACGCCGATCTCACGCGCGGTGCGCGCGAGTGAGCGTTGCCGCAGCCCTGCCCCTGCCCTTCGATCTGTCCGTCGCACCCGATGGTTATGCCTGGTGGTACCTGGACGCGATCGCGGACGACGGCGTCCACGGCCTGACCGTGATCTTCTTCATCGGCAGCGTGTTCTCGCCGTTCTACGCGCGCGCGCGCCGCCGCGGCGCCACACCGCCCGAGCAGCACTGCGCGGTGAACTGCATTTTCTATGGTCCCACTCGCCGCTGGGCCTTCAGCGAGTACGACGTGCACGCGCTCTCCCGCGACGCGTCACATCTCGCCATCGGCTCGAGTCGCATGCACTGGCAGGGCGACAGGCTCGAGATCGTCATCGACGAGCGCTGCATGCCCTTGCCTTGGCCGCTGCGCGGCGCGTTGCGCGTCACGCCCACGCCACTGGTCGATTGTCGCGTGGCGCTGGACAGCGGCGCGCATCACCACTGGCAACCGCTCGCGCCCCGGGCAAACGTCGAAGTGGACATGGACACGCCGGCGCTGCATTGGGCGGGCAGCGGCTACCTGGATTCCAATCACGGCGACCGTCCACTGGAGCGCGACTTTCAGGCATGGTGCTGGAGCCGCAGCGTCGGCGACGACGACGACACGCACGTGCTGTACGACGTCCTGCCGCGCGACGGCCAGCGCCGCGTGCACGCACTGACCTTTCCCGCCGCGGGCGGCTTTGCGAGTCTCACCGCGCCTGCACCGGTCGCCCTGCCCGCGACGTCCGTCTGGCGCATGGCCCGTCACACCCGTTCATCGTCCGGCGTGGCGCGGGTCTGCGCCACCTGGGAAGACACGCCGTTCTATGCACGTTCGCTGATCGAGCACGAGCTCGACGGCGTCACGCGCCGTGCGGTGCACGAGAGCCTGTCACTCGACCGGTTCACGCGCCCCTGGGTGCAGCGCCTGCTGCCCTTCCGCGCGCGGCGCGTGGGGCGCTGAGTAGCCGGGGACCGGAGTGTCCTCGTCCTCGCTGGCGTGGACGACAGCCAGCGCCTCCTGTTCGCGTCGCGCCGCGTCCCGGCGCAGCTCGCGACGAATGGCGAACCATTCATAGAACAGGAAAGCGAGCAGCAGCGCGTCGCCGATGGCCCACGCGAACTTGGACACGGTGGGCTCAGCCCGGGTCCGCGCCCAGTTCGCCGCGATAGCGTGTCTTGACCAGGATCCACGCGCCGTAGCTCGCCAGCACGAACAGCACGCCGACCAGGTCGAACAGCGAGAACAGCGCCGAGTCACCGACCATGGCGTAGGCCAGCACGACTTCCAGCGCGGCGATACCGATACCCATGATGACCAGCGGCGGCATGATGTCCCCGAGAATGGCCAGCGTGCCGGTCGCGGGCGCCAGCGCGTGGCTGCGCCGATGGCGCAGCGCGCCGTACAGCAGCCACAGTCCATAGCTGCACAGAACGAGACCGATCAGATGTCGCATGTTCAGACTCCCATACCGGTAGACATCGTCGTCCCACGCGCCTCGCGATCACGTCGCTCGAGGCGTTCGAAAAGGTTCAAAACTGCGAGCCAGCGGGCCGCCAGACCCCGCGCCGCACCACGCGCATGCGAGGATGCCGCTTCCACCAGGAAGCGGTTCGCCTCCAGCACCGGCGCGGCCAGCGCCGGATGCGCGGGACGCGGTACGGGCAGCGCACGGAGCAACAGCGCCAACTTGGCCGCGGTGGACACCACCGCGCGCCCGTCGACGCCATTGCCCGCACGACGCGCGACCGCGTGCCCGATGCCGGCGTAGCAGTGCCGTGCCGCGCCGATGCCGAAGCGGCAAGCAAAGGGCAAACCGGCGATGCCGGCGTCGGCCCGCGCGTAGAGTTGTTCCGCGTGCGCCAACAGGCGCAGCACCACCGCGCCCAGCGCGGGCGTGTGGCGTGGCGCCGCCAGCCAGGCGTCGGCATCGATACCGGCCTCGGCGAGCCAGGCGCGCGGCAGGTAGAAGCGTCCGTTGCGCGCATCCTCACCGACGTCGCGCGCGATGTTGGAGAGCTGCATCGCGACGCCGAGATCGGTGGCGCGTGCCAGCAGGTCCGCGTCGCGCACGCCCATCAGCACGGCCATCATCGCCCCGACGCTGCCGGCCACGCGCGCCGCATAGGCCTCGACGTCCGCGAGCGTCTCGTAGCGTCGTTCCTCGCAGTCCCAGCGCAGGCCGTCGAGCAGCGCCTCGGGCAGCGCGCGCGGCAAGGCGAAAGACTCGACCACGCGCGCGAACGCACGATCGACGGGATGGGGCATGGGCGAGCCGGCATACACCGCGGCCAGCCGCTGCTCGAGGCGTGCGAGCTGAGGCGCGCCGCCTGCGCAGTCGATGTCGTCGTCGGCGATGCGACAGAAGGCATAGAGCGCAATCGCCGCATCGCGCACCGTCGCCGGCAGCAGGAACGATGCCAGGTAGAAGGTGCGTGACCCCGCGCACAGCAGGCGCCCGCACGCGGCGAGATCGGCTTCAGCCCCGCGCATGTTGACCTCGCCAGGCGTCGGCGTGGGGTACCAGTTCGTCGAGTACGCGCGCCGAGGACAGCACGCCGGGCAGGCCCGCGCCCGGATGGGTGCCCGCCCCCACCAGGTACAGCCCGCCCAGTTCCTCGCTCGCGTTGTGCGGCCGGAACCAGGCGCTCTGGAACAACCTCGGCTCGAGACCGAAGGCCGCGCCCTGGATTGACAGGTAGCGCGCCTCGAAGTCGAGTGGCGTGGTGATGCGCGACGTCACGATCTCCTCCTGCAGTCCCGGCAGCAGGCGTGCCTCGAGATGGCGCGCGATGGCCTGGCGATAGGGTTCGGCGGCGCGCCGCCAGTCGATATCCGCGCCGAGATGCGGCACCGGTGACAGCACGTAGAACGCGTCGCAGCCCGGCGGCGCGAGACGCGCGTCGCTGGCGGTCGGACGATGCAGGTAGAGACTGAAGTCATCGGCCAACGTATGCCGCTCGAAGATGTCCTCGAGCAGGCCGCGGTAGCGTGGACCCAGCAGGATGGTGTGATGCGGCACGTCTTCGTAGCGTCGACGCGTGCCGAAGTACCACACGAAGAGGCTCATGGAGTGGCGCGCGCGGCCAATGCGCGCCGCGTTCCAGCGTCGCGGACGGCGACCGGGCAGCATGTGACTGTAGGTCCACAGCGGATCGGCGTTGGACACCACCAGGTCGGCGGCGATGCGCTCACCACCCGCCAGCCGGACACCGACCGCGCGCTCATCGTGGACGAGGATCTCATCGACTTCGGCGTCGCAGCGCAGCGTGTTGCCCTGGTGCGCGATCAGACCGGCGAGCCCCGCCACCAGCCGCCCCGTGCCACCCATCGCGTAGTGCACGCCCCAATGCTGCTCGAGATGCGAGATCAGCGTGTAGACCGAGGTGGTGGTGAAGGGATTGCCGCCCACCAGCAGCGGATGAAAGCTGAACGCGACACGCAGCCGCTCGTCCTTCAGGTAACGCGCCACCAGCTGGTAGACCGACAGGTGACCGCGCAGCTGCGCCAGGCGCGGCAGCACGCGCAGCATGTCGCGCAAGCTGCCGAAGGGACGATGACCGAGTTCGAGAAAGGCGATGTCGAAGATCTGCTTGGACAGCGCCATCAGCTGGTCAAAGCCCGGCAGATCGCTCGGCGCGAGGCGCGCGACCTCGGCGCGCAACGCGTCACCGCGTCCGGCGCGAAACACGGCGCCGTCGTCGAAGCGGATTTCGTAGAAGGGATCGAGCGCCTTCAGTTCGACATCGTCGGCCAGCGACCGTCCTGCCAGCTGCCACAGCTCTTCGAACAGGTGGGGTGCGGTGATGATGGTCGGGCCGGCGTCGAAGGTGAAGCCGTCCTGTTGATGAACCGCGGCGCGACCGCCGGGTGTCGAGAGTCGCTCGAGCACGGTCACGCGATAGCCGCGCGCGCCGAGCCGCACGGCCGCCGCCAGGCCGCCGAAACCGCTGCCGATCACCACCGCGTGCGGCGCGTCGGCGCGGTGCGCGACACGGCGCGGGCCGTGCGCTGCGACGCGCAGGCTCGTGTGCGCGTGCGCGCCCAGTCCGCCGCGAAGCATCGAAGTATCGACTGCACTCATGAACCTTGTCCTCCGACGATGCGCGGCGTGATGCCGCCGGCCAGCACGCCCCAGGCAGCGGCGTCGCGCTCGATGATGCGCGCGACCGCGGCGGGGTCTTCCTCGTGGGCGAGATGGCCGAGTCCAATCAATCCGGTCACACGCGCGCCGGCCACGCGCCCGGCGACGCGTTCCGCCTGCTCCGGCGGAACCATCGCATCGCGGCTGCCGACCACCAGGTCGAGCGGCACGGTGAGGCGCGGCAGCTGACGCGCCAGTGTGTCGAGATCCCATTGCGCCATCATGCCGAGCGCGGCGGCGACGTGCCTTGGATCGCAGGCGAGCCGCGCGTACAGGCCGGCGCCCTCGGCGTCCAGCGTCGAGCCAGTGCTCGCCAGCAGGCGATCGACGACGCCGGGCTGACGCGCGCGCCAGGCGAAGGCGCGCGCCGCCCAGGCGCTCCGCGCGAGCAGCTTGGCCGCGGGCGAGAAGAGGTGCGCCGCCACACCGCCAAAGGGCAGCAGCGCGCCGTTCACACTGACGATGCCACGCGCCGACGAGCGGCCCGCGAGCGCCATCTGCACCGCGATCGCGGCGCCCGCCGAATGGCCAACAATGAGCGCGGGCTCGGCGGCGAGCATGCCGAGCAGCTCGCGCAGGTTGTCGACCATGCCTGGCAGCGACAGCTGCGCGTGATCGGCGACGAGACTCGCGCCATGGCCGGGCAGATCGGGCGCAATCACCCGCAGCCGCGTCGCCAGCAGCGGCATCAGCGCGCGCCAGGAATGACTGGAACTGCCGGTGCCGTGCAACAGCAGCACGGTCGGCCCTTCGCCCGCCACCTGCACGTGCCAGCGCACGCGCGGCGTGACGAGGAAGCGGCTGTGCTCCAGGTGCGGCCAGTCGCGCGCGAGGTCACCATGTTCGTCGGCGGCGCCGCAGTCGCGAGGCAAGGCCCAGTGCGGCGCGGGCTCAGCCATGGGCCACCCGGGGCGCATTCGGCAGCGCCGCGCGCGCCGCGCCGGCGATGCTCTGCGCATCGGCGTTCGGCAACGGCAGGTAGCGTGCGTGCATGCGCGTCGCGAGCTCCGCACCGAATTCCCGCGGCCGCGGCGCCACGTCGATCATCACCGCCGGCAGCGACAGCTGGGCTATCTCATCCGCCACCATGAGCGCGTCGCGCGCCGCCTGCTCCGCACCGCCGCGACCGCTGAGATCGACGTTGGGCCGACCGTCGGTGAGCACCACGATCAGCGGCGTGAGATCCTCGCCGCGCGCGCTTCCTGCCACTTCCCGGGCGAGCACGAGTCCGCTGGCCAGCGGCGAGCCGCCGCCACCCGGCAGATCGGCGAGGCAACGCCGCGCGCGTGTCAGGGCACGGGTCGGCGCGAGCACCAGTTCGGCGCCGGCACCGCGAAACGCGACCAGCGCGACGCGATCGCGACGCACGTAGCACTCGGCCAGCATCAGTTCGATCGCGCCCTTGGCCTCGGCCAGGCGCCGCGCCGCGGTCGAACCCGACGCGTCGACCACGAACACCGTGAGGCTGCGGCGCCGCTGCTGACGACGCACCGTGCGCAGATCGGCACCGCGCAGCGCGACGCAGGTACGGCTTGCGCCGGCGCTCGGCGCGCGCAGCTTCTGCCACGGTGCCGCGGCGCGCAGCGTCGCGATGAGATCCAGTCGCTGGCCGCCGCGGGGCACGCCGGCGCGCGGCGGCAGGGGTCGTCCGCGCCCCTGCGTTTCGGCGCGCTGGCCCGCGCGACCGCCGCCGCGACGCGCGCGTCGCGCGCCGCCTTGGGCGAGCGCGCGCAACACGTCATCGGGGATCGCCGCCTGGGTCGCGGCGACCAGCAGCTCGCGTTGCTCGTCGGCCTGGGCCTGGTCCTGCGCTTCTGCGTCGGACGATTCCTGCGTCGACTGTTCGGGTGGCGGCGGCGGCATCTCGGGCGGTGGGGCAAAGCGCACGGCGCGCGGCGCCAGCACCAGCTGCGCTGCGAGGGCCGCGTGATGCTGATCGACCGTTTCCACGCCGTCGAGCGCGGCCGCGGCCCGCGCCACGCGCGCGGCCAGCAGGACGACCCGCAGCGAGGTGATGCCGACCGACGCCGCCGCTTCGACCAGCGCGGTGAGCAGGCTGTCGGCAATCGTCGCGCGGGCATGCCGCGCACGCGCCGCGTCGAGCTCGGCCCGCGACAGCGTGGCCGGCGTCAGTTCGCGCGGTCCGATGTCGTCCAGCGCGAGGCGCAGCGCGAGCCGCTCCTCGAGCGCCGCCGACACCGCCTCGTCGTCAGACGCGCGCTCGTCCAGCGCGACCACGTCGATCCGCGCGGCGGTGCGCGCGGACAAGCCTTCGCGCTCGACCTGGATCTCGCCGCGATCGAGCGCCGCGCACAGCAGCGCCGCGGCACTGGCGTCCAGCCGCTCGGCCATGGGCACCAGCACCACGCCGCCATCCGCGGCGGCGAGCAGGCCCTGTTCCAGCATCGGCATGCCACTGGCGAGCGTCGCGCCCAGATCCAGGCCACCGACCAGACGCGCGAGCGGCACGTGGGGCGGCAGACGACCCCAGGGTTGGTCGGCGGGCAGGAACTCGCGCAGGGTTTCCAGCCAGCGATCGCGCACCGGCCCGGG
Source organism: Gammaproteobacteria bacterium (assembly GCA_050186725.1). Taxonomy (GTDB): domain Bacteria; phylum Pseudomonadota; class Gammaproteobacteria; genus JADJYF01. Next base: position 167,206 of record JBFWYG010000001.1, read on the forward strand.
CCGTGCCGCGAGCAGCACGCCGCAGCGCGCCACCGCCAGCAGCGCCGCCACGCGCTCCGCGCGCTGCCACGGCGTCAGCATGGGGTTGATGTCGGCGGTCACGCCGTGCACACCTCGGCGAGCGCGCGTTCGACCCTCACTGCGGAACCGGACTCGTCCATCGGATTGCGCCGCAGGCGATGTCCCAGCGCCGCCGGTGCGACCGCGGCCAGGTGCGCGCTGGTGACTTCGCGCGCGCCTTCGAGCGCGGCCAGCGCGCGCGCCGAACGCATCAGGGTGAGTTCGCCGCGCAGGCCGTCGGTACCAAGCGCCAGGCACAGTTTCGCCGCCTGCTCGAGCAGCGGGTCGGACACTTCCAGCGTCGCGAGGTGCGCGCGCGCCGCGACGATGCGCCTGCGCTCGCGTGCTTCGCGACCGCGCCACTCGGCGATGAAGGCCGCCGGATCGCGCTCGTAACGATCGCGCAGGCGAATCACCTCGACGCGCGTGCGCAGATCGCTCGGCGCCTTGACCTGCACCGCGAGGCCAAAGCGATCGAGCAACTGCGGACGCAGCTCGCCCTCCTCCGGGTTACCGCTGCCGATGAGCACGAAGCGCGCCGGATGACGGATGGACAGGCCTTCGCGCTCCACCACGTTCTCGCCCGAGGCGGCGACGTCGAGCAGCACGTCGACCAGGTGATCTTCCAGCAGGTTGATCTCGTCTACATAGAGGAAGCCGCCATTGGCGCGCGCCAGCAGCCCGGGCTCGAAAGCCTTCTCGCCGTGCACCAGCGCACGCTCCAGGTCGAGCGCGCCGACCACGCGGTCCTCGGTGGCGCCGAGCGGCAGGTCGACCACCGGCACCGGTCGCGTCTCCACCCGCACCCTACCGGGGGTGATGACGTGCGCGCAGCGCGCATCACTGCCTCGGGCGGCGCAGCCGTAGGGACAGTCGGCGACGACACGCTCGGGCGGCAGCAGCGCGGCGAGCGCACGCACCACGGTGGACTTGCCGGTGCCGCGGTCGCCGAACAGCAGCACGCCGCCGATGCTCGGGTCGATGGCCGCGAGCACCAAGGCGCGACGCATCTCTTCCTGGCCGAGCACCGCGGTGAAGGGAAAGGGTGTGGCCATAGCGGGTCTCCTGGGTAAGTTGGCGCGCGAGGTCGGTCAGTCCCGCGCCGCGCGCACGGCGAGCGGGGTTTCGATGCCGTTCCGCGAGCGACGCATGGCGAGCGCCCAGCGCCACAGCGCCGCATCCTGTACCGGCACCACCAGGAACCAGTGCTCGAACACGGCGAGCAGCATCAGCGCCGCGAGCAGGCCGTCGGCGGTGGCGGCGAAACTGCCGGCCGGCGCCGACATCCCCGCGCGGAACAGTTCGGCGGTGACCACCGTCGCGGCGGTCACCGTGAAGGGGAACAGCAGGTTCATCGCGCGGCGCGGCATGAAAGTGACGAGGTAGCGGAGCTGCTCGGGCAGGAATTCCTCGTTCAGGTTGGGCACGCCGAGGAACAGGTTCAGCTTGCTGCTCCAGCGCATCAGCCACAGGACCAGGAAGGTATGGGCCGCCAGCGCGTTGGCCTGGTCGCGGCAGACGAACAACAGCGCCGCGCCGGTCACCACCACCGCCGCCTCGTGGTAGAGGCTGGTGCGAAGCGCGAGCTTGAAGCGCGCGAAACCGCGCAGACCGGGCGGACAGGGTTTCCGCCACGGCCCGGTGACGAAGCCCATGAAATAGCTCATCTCGATGAAGCCCCACAGCAGCACTGCCGCGGTGAAGGCCACGTAGGCAGCCGGCACGCTCGCGCTGTCGGCACTCCACGCGAGCGCGTAGAGTGCCAGCGCGCCGACCACACCGGCACCGACCATGCTCCAGCGGAAGGTGCGGCGCGGCAGGCTGTCCAGGTACAGGATCACGCCCGTGCTGAACCACCACAGCAGCAACGCGTAGAGCATCGGCAGCGCGACCTGGCTCATGCGTGCTGGTCGCTCACCACGCCGGGGAGAGGCGCACGCGCGCCGGCAGATCGTTCTGGCGTGCCGGCAGGCAGAACAGGCGCGCGAACACCGCCGCGCCGTTCACGGCCAGACCCGCGCGCTTGATCAGCCCGAGCAGCCCGCCGCGCCGCCGCGCCGCGGCGCTGGCGAGACCGATCTCCACCAGCCTGTCCAGGCCACGCTTGAAGGCCGGGGCGTTGAAGTCGAGCTCCACCGGGAACACCTGGCGCGCGATGGTCGAGGTGATGTCGAACACGGCGAAGTCGTAATCGGTCGCCTCGAAGCCGAGCGCCGCGTGCAGCGCCGGGCGCGTGTGATCGCGCACGTACATGGTGGCGAACACCGCCAGCAGGAAGAAGCGGATCCACAGCTTGTTGACCCCGGACAGCAGCGCGGGGTTGGCGCGCATGATCAGCGCGAAGGCCTCACCATGGCGGAATTCGTCGTTGCACCAGTGTTCGAACCACTTGAATATCGGGTGGAAGCGCAGTTCGGGATGACGCTCGAGCTGGCGGTAGATGGTGATGTAGCGCGCGTAGCCGATCTTCTCCGACAGGTAGGTCGCGTAGAAGATGAACTTGGGACGAAAGAACGTGTACTTCTTGGCCTTGCGCAGGAACGCGAGATCCATGCCCAGACCGAAATCCTTGAGCGCCTGGTTGATGAAGCCGGCGTGGCGCGATTCGTCGCGCGCCATTAAGCCCATCAGGTCGCGCACCTCGGGATTCTTGCAGTGCTTCTTCGCTTCGGCGTAGAGCACGCAGCCGGAGAACTCCGAGGTCGCGGAGGTCACCAGGAAATCCAGGAACTCCTCACGCAGTTCCACCGGCAGGTCGGTGAGCGCGACATCGAAGCCGTGGTCGCGCTCGAAGTGGTGGCGGTTCGGATCGGCGTGGAACTCCGCCATCATCGCGTCCCACTCGGCGCGCACCGGTTCGATGTCGATGCGATCGAGCGCGGCGAAGTCGGTGGTGTAGAAGCGCGGCGAGATCAGCGACTCCTGCCGCGCGCGGGTGGTGCTGTCGAACTGCTCGGCGACTGCCAGTGTGGTGCTGCTCATGACGAAATCCTCTGCATTCAGTTGGCGCGCGGTGCGCTCGGGGTGCGCGCCGCGCCGTCGGCCAGGGCGGCCTCCTCGCCGAGGCGCGGACCGGTGAGGGCGAACAGGCGCGCGAACGCGCCGTAGTTGTCGGGACCGAAAGCGGCAACGTCGACGCTGCGGCCGGTGACCGGATCCGCGACGGTCAGGCGACCATCGGCGAAGCGGGTCAGGCGAAACGGCGCCTGGGCCGCGCCCGCCTGGCGCTTGCGCTCGCGCGCGAGGCCGCGCAGCACGCCGCGCAGGAAGCCGTTGCCGCCAGCCGGCAGCACTTCGGCGAGGCGCGACTCTCCATCACGGTAGATGACAATGGTGCCTTCGGCGCGATCCTCGAAGCGCAGGTCGCGAATCTCGACCGCGGCGCTCGCCGGCATGTGCGACAGGCCACGCTGGGTGCCGTGGCCGACGGCGACCGCCACCAGGCTGAGCAGCACCAGCGCGGCCGCGCTCCACAGGGTGGCGCGCGGGAAGCCCTCGCCATGATGGTGGTGCGAGGCCATGGCTCAGGCCGCCACCGCGGCGCCGGACACGGGACCGGCCGCGGAGCGCGGCACGGGCGTCGCGTGGCCGCCGCCGGCGCTGGCCACCAGTGCGCCGGCGAGGATGTCGGCAACCCCGACCGGCACGCCGCGGATCAGCGGGCGCGGCGCGTTCAGCCGCCAGCTCTGCACGCAGGGCCACATGTGGATCACGCCGACTCGCTGCGCGCCGTCCAGGGTCAGCGCGATGTCGGCGCTGCCGTCGACCCGCCGCCGAACATCGGCCGCGGTGATGGCGCTGAACGGCAGGTTGACCGCGAGCGGCACGGCAACGCCGAAGCGCAGCACCACCCGCCGGTCGGTCACCGTGTAGATGGTGGTGCGGGCGTAGAGCACGCCAGCGCCGAGCGCGATACCGAGCGCCAGCGTCGCGAGCGTCATCATCCAGGCGGCGGTGCCGGCCAGCACTGGCAGGCTGCCGCCTTCCCGCATCACGCCGAGGGTCTGGGCGACCACCAGCACGGCGAAATAGATCATGAGCCCGCGCGCGTGAAACGCCGAGCACGCGAAGGGCCACCAGCCCGGCGAGCCCTGCCACAGCACCCGCTCACCGGCAGGCAGCGACGCCGGCAGGCCGGGCGAGGCCTCGTACTCGTGTTCGTTCACAGCCAGGGCTCCTGGCGCGACGGGTCGGCGTACAGGGTGCCGCCACCGTAGAAGGCCACCGTGCGCTCTTCCTCGAGCATGGTGACCTGGTCGGCGTTCGCGCGTGCCGGCGCCATCGCGAAGTGATGTCCCTTCACCGAGCGCACGCGCACCTGGCCGCGCGCGCCATCGACGCGCGCGAAGTTCATCGGTAGCAGAACGCTGCGCGGACCGTCGGCCGCCGCGGCCATCACTTCCAGGTAACGAATGACGACCTCCGAGCGGTCGACCCACACGTCGGACACCGTGCCACCTATCTCGCCGTCCATGCCGACCACCGGCATGCCGCGCGGATCCGGGTCGCGGGCCTCGATGCTGTACTCCTTCGCCACCCGCATCGGCACGATCTTCGGTCCGCCCTCGAGGGTCAGGTCGGGCACGTCCGCGCGCAGTGCGTAGCTGCCGGGGCCGACGCCGTCCAGCATCGGATCGCCTGTCGGCACCGACGGCGAACCCGGCCAGCGCGCGGTCGGCGCGGCGGCGAAGGTGCGGCTGCTGTCGCGCTTGTCATTCGGCACCGACACCGTGCCGTGGCCATGACGCAGGCGGAAGACCTTGGGCGCCGGCACCCACATCAGCCCGGGATCTACGATGCGCCCATCGTCATGCTCGAGCGGGTAGCCCTCGCGACGGTCCTCGCGCCGCAGGTACAGCACGAGTCCGAAGAAGAACAGCCAGAAGCCGTACAGCACGAGCTGCGCGACGTCGATGTAGGGCGTGATGGCTCCGGTTTCCATGGGCTTTCCTCGAGCGGCCTGGCCGCTAACTGGGCATTTCCACAAGACCGAAAGTCCCGGTGGGCCTTCGGCGGTTAGGCCCCGGCGCGCGCACCAAGGGCCCCAGGGCCACCAGGCTCGCGAACAGGAGCAGAATTTCCACTTGATAGACGATGCTGTAGGCGGCGCTGGCGTCGACGAGCGCGGGACCCAGGCTGCCGCGCGTCGCGAGCAGTGTGAGCAGATCGCGCAGCGCGCCGCCGGCGGCGATGCCGAGCCCGCCGGCGAAGGCCTGCGCCGCGCCCCACGCGCCAAGCGCGAGGCCGTTGCGTTCGAGGTCATCGAAACCCATCGCGACCAGCAGCGTCGCGACACCGAACAGGCCGCTGCCGAAGCCAATCAGCCCGACACCGAAGATGAACAGCGCCGACGAGGCGAGCGGCGCGGCGAACATCACCGTGCTGAGCGCCGCCACGCCGGCGAGCGCGCCGAGCGCCGCGAGGCGGTGGGGATCGGTGCCGCCCTGACTGGCCCGTGCCGCGAAGGCATAGGCGAGGAGCGCGCCTACCGCCGTCCAGGCGGTCAGGCGCGCGGTGGCAGCGACGGAGAAACCGAGAACCTCCGCGCCGAAAGGTTCCAGCAGGATGTCCTGCATGGTGAAGCCCATGGTGCCGAGCGCGACGGTCAGCAGGAAACGCACGTAGCGGCGCTGCGCCGCGAACTCGCGCCAGGCGCGGGCGAAGGGCACGCGCTCGGATGCCGGGGGCGGCGCGCGGCGCGGCTCCTGCTTCCACAGCGCGATCACGTTCAGCGCGAGCGTGAGGACGGCAGCGCCCTGCACCACCTGGATGAGATGCAGCTGCGTGAAGTCGGCGAGGCACAGGCCGAAGGCCAGCGCGCTGCCGGTCAGGCCGAGCAGCAGCATGACGTAGAGCAGCGCCACCACGCGCGAACGTTTGTCGGCGGGCGCGATGTCGGTGGCGAGCGCGAGACCGGCGGTCTGCGCGGTGTGCATGCCGGCCCCGACCAGCAGGAAGGCCAGCGCGGCCGCCCCACGGCCGAGCCACGGCGTCGTGGCGTGGGTGTCGCCCGAGAGGATGATCAGCGCGAACGGCATGATCGCGAGCCCGCCGAACTGGATCAGCGTGCCGAACCAGATGTAGGGCACGCGGCGCCAGCCGAGCACCGAGCGATGGTGATCGGAGCGATGACCGATGAGCGCGCGCGCCGGCGCGACCAGCACAGGCATCGCGACCATCAGCGCCACCAGCCACGCGGGCACGTGCAGCTCGACGATCATCACGCGGTTCAGCGTGCCGTTCAGCAGGGCCAGCGCCATGCCGGCGGAGACCTGGAAAAGCGAGAGACGCAGCAGGCGCGACATCGGCACTTCGCGGGTCGCGGCGTCGGCGAACGGCAACCATGCCAGGCCGACGCGGCACCACTTGAGCGCAAGGCTGTCGGCCCATCGCGTCATGCGCGCAGAAGCTCCAGCGCCTGCGAGGTGTAGAAACCACTCGCGATCCGTGCACTGCGCCCCACCCGCCAGCCGTGCAGACCGTCGTACTCGGCGATGGCGCGTGTGAGCGCCTGCGGGCTCACCGGCTCGATGGCCGGGGCGCGATCGCCGCGCGGAAACAGCCGGCCGACGGCGTGCATCATCGTCAGCAGTGGCGTGCGCGGCGCGAAGGTCACCAGCATGCCGCGCTCGACCCGCGGCGCGAGCGTGGCGAGCGCCGCCAGGATGTCGCGCAACTGGTAGTGGATGAGCGAATCCATCGCCACCACGTAGTCGAAGCGGCCGTGCATCGGGCTCAGCATGTCGCCGGCCTGGAAGGACACGCGACCGCGGCCCGTGAGATCCGGCAGGCGCTCGCGCGCGGTGTCGAGCAGGCTCGCCGCGATATCGACCGCGATGACGTCGGCGCCGCGCAGCGCGGCGGCGGTGGCCAGCGCACCGGTGCCGCAGCCGGCGTCCAGCAGGCGCACCCCGGCAAGGTCTGCCGGCAGCCAGTCAAGCAGGGTGGCGCGCATGCGATCACGGCCGGCGCGCACCGTGGCGCGAATGCGGCTCACCGGTGCGTCAGAGGTCAGGCGCGACCAGGTCTCGGCCGCGGTGCGGTCGAAATAGTGCTCGAGCTGCGAGCGTCGGTTGACGTAGGAGTGGCTGTTCATCAATCGAACCCCAGCAGGTCAAAGATGTCGCGGTCGCGCATGGGCGCGCAGGTCAGCGGCTCGGTACCGGCCCACAGCGACGCCGCCAGGCGCAGGTACTCGTCCTGCACCGCGCGCAGCTCCGGCGAGTCCTCCATCTCGAACAGGGTGGACTTCTTCAGCCGGCTGCGACGGATGACGTCGAGGTCGGGAAAGTGCGCGACGAGATTGAGGCCGACCTCGCCGTTGAAGCGGTCGATCTGATCGGTCGCGGCACTGCGATTGGCGATCACGCCGCCGAGTCGCACCGCGTAGTTCTTGGACTTCGCCTGGATGGCCGCGACGATGCGGTTCATGGCGAAGATCGAATCGAAGTCATTGGCCGTGACGATCAGCGCGCGGTCGGCATGCTGCAGCGGCGCCGCGAAGCCGCCGCACACCACGTCGCCGAGCACGTCGAAGATCACGACGTCGGTGTCTTCCAGCAGGTGGTGTTCCTTCAGGAGTTTCACCGTCTGCCCGACCACGTAGCCGCCACAGCCGGTGCCGGCTGGCGGTCCGCCCGCCTCGACGCACATCACGCCGTTGTAGCCCTCGTAGACGAAGTCCTCGACGCGCAGCTCCTCGGCGTGGAAGTCCACCGCCTCGAGCGCATCGATCACCGTCGGCACGAGCTTCTTGGTGAGCGTGAAGGTCGAGTCGTGCTTGGGGTCGCAGCCGATCTGCAGCACGCGCTTGCCGAGCTTGCTGAAGGCGACCGAGAGGTTGGACGAGGTAGTGCTCTTGCCTATACCTCCCTTGCCGTACACCGCGAACACCTTGGCGTTGTCGATGGTGGCGCGGGGATCGAGCTGGACCTGCAGGCTGCCTTCGCCGTCGGGCGGGGCGGCGCGGCGGCCTATGCTGCTGACTGGGACGGTTGCGATGTTCAAGCGGCGACTCCTTCGACGATGCCTTCGAGGCGATCCTCGAACGCGTCCCCGGCACTGCGCAGGGCAGCGAGCGTGGCTTCGTCCGGGGTCCAGTAATTGCGTTCATGCGCCTCGAGCAGGCGATGCGCGAGGCGCATCGAGGCCTGCGCATTGAGTCCGGCGATACGCTCGCGCATCGACTCGTCGAGGATGTAAGTCTCGGTCAGGCGCTGGTAGACCCAGGGCGAGACCTGGCCGGTGGTGGCCGACCAGCCCATGGTGTTGGTGACATGGGTCTCGATGTGGCGCACGCCCTCGTAGCCGTGGGCCAGCATGCTCTCGTACCACTTGGGGTTGAGCGTGCGGGTTCGTGCTTCGAGCGCGACCTGTTCGTCCAGCGTGCGGACCCGCGCTTCGCGCGAGGTCTGGTCGCCGATGTACACCGCCACCGCCTCGCCACGCTCGCGCTGTACCGCGCGACCGATGCCACCCAAGGTGTCGAAATAGTGATCGATGGTAGTCACGCCGAGTTCCACCGATTCCAGATTCTGGTAGGCCACCGAGACGTCCGACAGCACACTCGCGAGCATCTCCGGCTGGCGCACCGCGCGGCCATCGACGCCGTAGGCGAAGCACTTGCGCGCGGTGTAGGCGGCGGCGAGCTCGCTCTCGTCCTGCCAGGTGCCGGCCTCGATCAGTTGGTTGACGTTGGCGCCATAGGCGCCGTCGGCGTTGCTGAACACGCGCAGCGCGGCGGTGGCGAAGTCGCAGCCCTGCGCCGCCTGGTAGGCCAGCGCGTGCTTGCGCACGAAGTTCTGTTCGCTGGACTCCTCGGCACTGGCAGCGAGCAGGCAGGCCTCGGCCAGCACCCGGGTCTGCAGCGGCAGCAGATCGCGGAAGATGCCGGACAGCGTGATCACCACGTCGATGCGCGGCCGGCCGAGTTCGGCGAGCGGCACCAGTTCGGCGCCGCACAGGCGCGCATAGCTGTCGAAGCGTGGCCGCGCGCCGAGCAGCGCCAGCGCCTGCGCCATGGGAATGCCTTCGTTCTTGATGTTGTCCGTGCCCCACAGGACGATGGCCACCGACTCCGGCAGGCCGCGACCGTCGGCGGCGAGGCGCGCAAGCAGCAGTTCTGCATGGCGCGCGCCCTCGTTGCTCGCGAACACGCTCGGCATGCGGAACGGATCGAAGGCGTGCAGGTTGCGCCCGGTCGGCAGGATCTCCGGCGTACGCAGCAGGTCGCCGCCCGGCGCGGGGCGCACATAGCGGCCAGCCAGCGCATGCAGCAGGGCGGCGAGTTCGGCGTTGCCGGTCAGCGCTTCGTTCATGCCGGACAGGCGGTCGAGCAGCGCGCCGTCAGCCACCGTGCCGCAGCGCGCGATCACGGCGGCGCGACTCTCGCCTGCGACCAGCGCTTCCAGCGCCGCGCGCGGCGGCGCGGTGGCGGTCTCGCAGGCGGCGATGGCGGCCAGCACGTCGGCGCGCGCAGCCGCGTCTGGCGCCTCGCCGACCACGTGCAGACCACTTGGAATGAGCGTCATCTCGAGTTCCGTCAGCGCGCGATCGATGGTTTCGACATCGCTCTCGGCGTCGCTGCGGATGAACAGCAGGTCGAGCATCTCGGCCTGGTCGAGGATCAGCGCGTGCAGTTCCGCGCCGCGCGCCTCGGGCTCGGTGCCACGCCAGCGCTGAATGGTGCTCTTGAGCTCGGCGAGGCCCCGGTAGAGACCGGCGTGGGTGACGGGCGGCGTGAGGTAGCTCACCAGGGTCGCGCCCGCGCGACGCTTGGCCAGCGTGCCCTCGGACGGGTTGTTCGCCGCGTAGAGGTACAGGTTCGGCAGGTCGCCGATCAGGCGGTCCGGCCAGCAGGCGCTGGACAGGCCGCTCTGCTTGCCGGGCATGAATTCCAGGGCGCCGTGGGTGCCGAAATGCAGACACACGTCGGCCGCGAAATCCTCGCGCAGGTAGCGGTAGAAGGCCGAGAAGGCGTGGGTCGGCGCGAAGCCCTCGGCGAACAGCAGGCGCATCGGGTCGCCTTCGTAGCCGAACGCCGGCTGCACGGCCACCAGCACCTTGCCGAGACGCAGGCCGAGCACATGGATGCTGCGTCCGTCGCTCTGGTGCTTGCCGGGCGCCGGACCCCATTGCGCTTCGATCTGCGCGAGATGCGGTTCGCGCCTAAGGTAGTCGTCGACCGCGATGCGCGCGCAGACGTTGGCCGCCGCGCCGTGCTGCTGGGCATTGCCACCGAGCAGCGCCTCGCGCAGCGCATCGGCGTCGGCCGGCAGATCGCGCACGTCGTAGCCGGCTTCGCGCATCGCCGCGAGCGTGTTGTACAGCGAACGGAACACGTCGAGGTAGGCCGCGGTGCCGACACTGCCCGCGTTGGGCGGGAAATTGAATATGACGATGGCCACCTGGCGCTCGGCAGCGGCGCGACGGCGCAGGCGCACCATCTTCGCCACGCGCGCCACCAGCATCGCCGCGCGCTCCGGATGCACGCTCATGTCGCGCGCGCCGCCGGTGCCGCGGCCACCGAACACGATGGGCGCGATGGCGCCGTCCAGCTCCGGCAGCGCCACCATCATGGTGGTCTCGAGCGGCGTGAGCCCGCGGCTCGACGCCTCCCATTCGCTCATGGACTGGAACTCCATGGGCTGCGCGACGACATAGGGCACGTCGAGCTGCGCCAGCACTTCCTCGGCGGCGTGGGCATCGTTGTAGGCCGGGCCGCCGACCAGCGAGAAACCGGTGAGCGAGACCACGGCATCGACGCAGGCGTGCCCATTGAGCATGAAGAAGCGCTCGATGGCGGGACGTGCATCGAGGCCGCTGGCGAACACCGGCACCACGCGCAGACCGCGCGCCTCGAAAGCCTCGATCACGCCGTCGTAGTGCGCGGTGTTGCCGGCTAGGACATAGGAGCGCAATACCAGCAGACCGACGGTGCCTTCGATCTTGCCCGCCGGCTGCGGCAGACGGCCGGGCGCATCGGTGACGCGACCCTTGAGGCGCGGATGGTAGGCGCCGACCTCCGGGTACTCGGTCGGCGCCGGCGCGCGCAGCGAGCCGCGCAGCGCGCTTCGCGGACCATCGGCATACCGGGTCACGAGATGGCGCAGCAGGTTGGCGAGATTGTCCTCGCTGCCCGCCAGCCAGTACTGCAGCACCAGGAAATAGCTGCGCACGTCCTGCGCGGTGCCGGGCACGAAGCGCAGCAGGCGCGGTATGCGCTTCATCATCGCGAGCTGCTTGGCGCCCGATGACGAGCCATTGCCCTTGCTGCCGCGCAGTCGCTTCAACCAGGCCAGCGCGCCCGACTCCGGCTTCGACATGTCGAAGCGGCCGATGCGCGTGAGGCGGATGATCTCACCGGCCGACATGCAACCGATCATTGCATCGCACTCGGCGCGGCGCGCGAGCAGTTGCGGCAGCACCGCCTGCACATGGTCTTCGAGGAACAGCATGGCGGCCAGCACGATGTCGCCCTGCGCGATGTCGGCATGGCAGCGCGCGAGCGCGGCGGGATCGTTGCCCCACTCCGAGGCGGCGTGCCAGCGCACGTCGAGGCCCGGCACCTCCTTCTGCAACGCGGCCGCGGCGCGCTCCATCGCGCTGCCGAAATGCGTATCGAGCGTGACGATGACGACCCGCACGGGCGTGGCGTCAGCGGCTGAAGTGCGCCTTGGCATCGTACAGAGTCTCGAGGGTGATGGTGGCGAGCGCCCGCTCACGGGCGAACTTCTCGGTGTTGCGTCGCGCCTTGCCGCGCACGAAGAACGGTACTTTCTGCAGTTCGCGTTCGGCCTCGTGGCTCCACGCGCAGTCGACCGCGGCGGGCGCCACGGGCGGCGCTTCGGGTGCGTGACCGAGATGCGAAGGCGCGTCGTCGCGGAACTCGAAATCGTCGCGGAACATGCCGAGCAGATGCTCTTCGAGGCCCATCATGAGCGGATGGACCCAGGTGTCGAACAGCACGTTGGCGCCTTCGTAGCCCATCTGCGGCGAGTAGCGCGCGGGAAAGTCCTGCACGTGCACCGGCGCGGAGATCACCGCGCAGGGCAGGCCCAGGCGCTTGGCGATGTGGCGTTCCATCTGCGTGCCGAGCACCAGTTCCGGTTGCAGTTCGGCGATGCGCGCCTCGACCTCGAGATAGTCGTCGGTGATGAGCGCGGTGAGCCCCAGCGCTTCGGCCGCGGCACGTACCGGTTTCGCGAGCTCGCGGCTGTAGGTACCGAGTCCCACCACCGTGAAGCCGAGTTCTTCCCGCGCGATGCGCGCGGCGGCGATGACATGCGTCGCGTCGCCGAAGATGAAGACGCGCTTGCCAGTGAGATAGGTGGAGTCCACCGAGCGCGAGTACCACGGCACGCGCAGGCGCTCCTCGGCACGCGCCATGGCGGGCTCCACCGGCAGCCCGACCAGGCCCGCGACCTCGCACAGGAAATCGCGCGTGGCGCCGACGCCGATGGGCACGGTACGGGTGTAGGGCTGCTTGAAAGTGCGCGCCAGCCAGTCGCAGGTGGTCTGCGCGATCTCGGGATAGAGGCAGCAGTTGAAATCCGCGAGCGGAATGCGCGCGAGTTCTTCGGCGGACGCGCCCGCGGGCGCGACGACGTTGACCTCGACGCCGAGCGCCTCGAGCAGCGACTGCACTTCGAGAATATCGTCACGGCAGCGGAAGCCCAGCGAAGTCGAGCCGAGCAGGTTGGCGCGCGGGCGGCGTCCCGTGTCCGCCGCGGGGCGCTCCGGCGACACACCCTGGGTCATGGTGCGCACCAGGCGGTAGAAGGTCTCCGCCGCGCCCCAATTCTCCTTGCGCGAATAGGCTGGCAGTTCCAGTGGCACCACCGGCACCGGCAGACCGAGTCCCAGCGCGAGCGCGCCGGGCTGATCCTGGATGAGTTCGGCGGTGCAGGATTCACCGACCAGGAGCGCCTGCGGGCGGTAGCGTTCGCAGGTCTCGCGCAGGCTCTCGATCACCAGGTTGGCGGTGTCGCCGCCGAGATCGCGGGCCTGGAAGGTCGTATAGCTGACCGGCGCGCGGCGCGGGTTGCGCTCGATCATGGTGAACAGCAGGTTGGCGTAGGTGTCGCCCTGCGGGGCATGCAGCAGGTAGTGCACGCCGGTCACCGAGTTGGCGATGCGCATCGCGCCGACGTGCGGCGGTCCTTCGTAGGTCCACAGGGTCAGTTCCATGCTCAGACCTCCAGGCGTGCCGCGCGCAGCAGCGGCCGGGCGAACAGTTCGGCAAGATCCGCCGCCTGCTCGAATCCCTGCACCGGGCTGAACACGAGTTCGATGGACCACTTGGTGCGCAGGCCGTCCGCCTCGAGAGGATTGGCCAGTCCCAGGCCGCAGACGGTCAGGTCGGGCCGCGCGGCGCGCACCCGTTCGAGTTGCAGTTCGACGTGCTGCCCTTCGATCACCGGCACGGCGGCCGGCAGGCGCTCGAGTTCGGCGGCCATGAACTGGCGATCGAGGTGCGGCACCGCGACCTCGACCACGTCCATCCCGCATTCGCTGGCCAGGAAGCGCGCCAGCGGGATCTCGAGCTGCGAATCGGGCAGGAAACTGATGCGCTTGCCGGCCAGCGTTTCGCGCAGCGGGGCCAGCGCCTGGCGCGCGCGGCGCGCGGGCGCGGCGGCCACGGCTTCCACCCGCGCCGGGGACACGCCCCAGGCAGCCGCGGCGGCGCCCAACCAGGCGAGCGTGCCCTCCACGCCGAGCGGCATGGGCGCGGTGAGCGGCGTGGCGCCGCGCGCCATCAGCGCGCGGGCGGTGTTGTTGACGAAGGGCTGGGCCAGGAGCAGGCGCGTGCCCCGGCCCACCGGCGGCAGTGCGCCGGCCCGGCGCGACGGCAGGAAGGACACCGGCCCGATGCCCAGTTCGTCGAACAGCCGCACGAACTGGTCCTCGACGATGTCGGCGAGCGTCCCCACCACCAGCAGCCGTGGCGCATCGTCCTGCGGCATTTCCGGCACCAGCGACACCAGGCAGTTGTCCTCGCCCTGGGTGAAGCTGGTCTCGATGCCGCTGCCGGAATAGCTCAGCACCCGCACCTGCCCGGCGTACTCGCGGGACAGGCGCTGCGCGGCGGTGGCGAGATCGAGCTTGATGACTTCAGACGGACAGGAGCCGACCAGGAACAGGGTCTTGATGTTGGGGCGGCGCGCGACGACCTGCGCGACCACCCGGTCGAGTTCGGTGTTGCAGTCGGCGAGGCCGGCCAGGTCGCGCTCCTGCAGGATGGCGGTGGCGAAGCGCGGCTCGCCGAAGATCATCACGCCTGCGGCGGATTGCAGCAGGTGGGCGCAGGTGCGCGAGCCCACCACCAGGAAGAATGCGTCCTGCAGCTTGCGATGCAGCCAGACGATGCCGGTCAGGCCGCAGAACATCTCGCGCGGGCCGCGCTCGCGCTGTATCGGGCGCTCACCCACGCCGCAGCGCAGGTCGTTCAAGGGCTGCACGGCGCTCATCACACTGCCTCCAACGTGCCGGCGGCGCCGCGCGCCTCGCGGCGGGCCATGCCGAGCTTGACCACGAACTGTGCGGCGTTGACCACGTAGCTCGCATAGGCGAGCAGCGCCAGCAGCATCAGAGCGCGCGGGGTGAGCAGGTCGAACACCAGGGCGGCGAGATAGGCGCTGTGCAGGGTGAGGACCGCCATGCTCACCACGTCCTCCCAGAAGAAGGCCGGCGCGAACAGGTAACGGCCGAAGACGTCGTGCTCCCACAGCGAGCCGGTGACCATGATGGCGTAGAGCACACCGGTCTTGACCACCACCGAGGCGGTGGCCGCCGCGAAGCCTTCGCCGCTGTGCAGGTAGCGCACTACCAGCCACAGGCTGACCAGGAACACGAGGAACTGCAGGGGTGCGAGCACGCCCTGCACCAGTGTCCAGCGGGAGCGGTCGCGCCGCAGGCGCTCCTGCTCGGAGTACAGGCGGGTGGTGGACGCCGGGGTCCCCATCGTGCCAGCCATGCCTCGCTCCCCTTCGTGTTGCTGCTCGACGGATGTAAATCTAGTTGCGGGTCGCCTCAGTGTCAATTTTTCTTGACGTCTATTCGCCTTGACATTCGGCCATCCAGCGACCAATGCTTGCAGACGAGAAGAGGGAATGGATTGGACGGGGGAGGGTGACGCGTGAGGAGTGCCGCATCAGGGGGGCGTCCGCCTCCAGTATTCATCCACGCCGAGCCTTCCGCCGACGTGTTCTTCAACCGGTCAGACGAGGCCTTCCCGCTGACCATCGAGGTCGGCACCCGCCGGGCAAGCCCGCACGACCCGCATGCATTCGAGACGCGCCGCCAGCAACGCGATGCCGGCGCGCTGACCAGCCTGGTCTCGGCCGAGATCATCCCGCGCCTGATGTTCGCCCACCGGCGTGTGGCGCCTCGTCCGGCGCCGCGCCCCGCGGATGGGCCGCGACCGCTGATCTTCACCGCTGACGACGTGGCGGATTTCGCGCAGCGCCTGGTGGCGGCCGACGAACGCGCCGCCGGCCTGTGGGTCGACGCGCTGGTCGCGGCCGGCTACTCGCTCGACGAACTGCTCGGTACGCTGTTCCAGCCGGCGGCCCGCCACCTCGGCACGTTGTGGGAACAGGACACCTGCTGCTTCAGCGACGTAACCATCGGCATGTTGCGACTGCAGGACTTGCTTCGTACACTGCTGCCGCGCTTCGCCTCGACCTGCGAGGCGCCGCGCCCCGACAGGCGCGTGTTGCTTGCCGCCCAACCCGGCGACGGGCACGCTTTTGGAATTCGCATGGTAGCGGCCTACTTCGCGCGCGCGGGCTGGCTGGTCAATGACGATGTCCAGCTCGGCGAGCAGGCCCTGCTCGCGCGGGTCGCAACCGAGCGTTGCGCCATCGTCGGCCTGTCACTGAGCTCCGAGTTGTTCATTCCCCACCTGCGGACCCTCATTGCGAACGTGCGGTCGGCGGCCGGCAGGCGCCGTGTGGGCGTGCTGGTCGGCGGCAATCTTTTCAACGAACGGCCTGAGTTGCTCGCGCAGGTAGGCGCGGATTTCCAGGCCAGTGACGGCGTCTCGGCCGTGGCGCTCGCGGAGCAATGGTGTAGCGCCGCGCGCATGACTTGAGCGACCGTTGCCAACCGGTGGAGTGAGGTTTTGGAGGCGGCCATTTCGCAGCGATTCAGGGCTCCGCAGAAGTCCTTCGGCCAGATCAATGCCGAAGGCGCTGCCGCCCTGCTCTCCATCGCCACCGACGTGGCGCTGGTGCTCGACGCCAACGGCGTCATCGAAGACCTTTCACTCAGCACGCAGGATGCGGCACTCGACAGCCTGCACCGCTGGGTCGGACGACGCTGGCTGGACACCGTCACCGTCGAATCTCGGCCCAAGGTCGAAGAACTGCTGCGTGACGCGGGCGATGGCCGCGCGCCCCGCTGGCGCCATCTCAATCACCCCATGGCCGACGGCGTCGACGTGCCGATCATGTACAGCGTGGTCGAGCTCGGACGCGATGGGCACAAGGTCGCGCTCGGTCGCGACATCCGTCCGCTCGCGGTGCTGCAGCGCCGCCTGGTCGACGCTCAGCAGGCCATGGAGCGCGACTACCTGCGGCTGCGTCAGGCCGAGAGCCGCTACCGCATGCTGTTCAACATCGCCTCCGAGGCGGTGCTGATCGTCGATGCGGGCACGCGCATCGTGCTCGAAGCGAATCCCGCTGCGGGTGAATTGCTCGGCGACACGCCGGAACGCATCGTCGGCCGGGCCTTTCCCCAGGGCTTCGATATTCGCGGCAGTGAAGCCGTGGTCGGTCTGCTGGCGGCGGTGCGCAACGCCGGCAAGACGCGGGACGTGTCCGCGCGTCTGGCGCGCGGCGACAATGAGATCATCGTGTCGGCTTCGCTGTTCAAGCAGGACGACGTGGCGCACTACGTGATTCGTCTCAATCGCGCGCTGCTGACCAGTGCGGCCGCGAGTTCCGCCGACGATGCGCGCAAGCGCTTCACGGGCGTTCTCGATCGGCTGCCCGACGGCATCGTGATCACCGATGAAGATGGTCACGTACTCAGCGTGAATCGCGCCTTCCTGCAACTCGTGCAGCTCGACGACGAACAGCAGGCGCTCGGCGCGTCGCTCGAGCAGTGGCTGGGACTGCCCGGCGTCGACCTCACCGTGCTGCTCGCGCACCTGCGCGAACATGGCTCTGTGCGTCTGTTCAAGACGGTGCTGCGCGATCAGTACAGCGCGCAATTGGCGGTGGAAATCTGCGCGGTGTCGGTGGCCGACGGTGATCGCCACTGCTACGCGCTGTCGATCCGCAACGTCGATCAGCGCCTTAGCAACGATGACACTTCACCGAGCGTCATGCCGCGCTCCATGGACCAGCTCACCGAACTGGTCGGCCGCGTACCGCTGAAGGACCTCGTACGCGAGGCCGCCGACGTGGTCGAGCGGCTGTGCATCGAAGCGGCGCTCAACCTCACCGGCGACAACCGCGCGTCGGCGGCGGAGATCCTCGGGCTCAGCCGCCAGAGCCTCTACGTGAAGCTGCGCCGCCACGGCCTCGGCGACCTGCGCGCCGACGGCGACGAATGAAGCCCCGCCGCGCCTGGCGGCGCGGCGATCTCTCCCTGCACTCCATAGATCAGAAGATTCGCTAGGAAGCGCGCTCGCGCACCTTGAATTCGTCGGAAGCGCCGAGTAATCTTTGGTTGACACTTTTAGTTGTCAATTTTGGATGACGGTTGCATGGCAAGCACTCCCTACGCTCTCTCGCCAGCGAGCCTGCCGACGCCGAGCGCCGTCCTCGAAATCCTGAAGCCCATCACCTGGTTCCCGCCGATGTGGGCGCTGGCCTGCGGCATCGTCGCCGCCGGCCTCCCCTGGTCCGCGCACTGGTGGCTGTTGCCGGCCGGCGTGTTCCTGGCCGGACCGCTGCTGTGCGGCTGCTCGCAGGCCGTCAACGACTGGTTCGACCGCGAGGTCGACGCCATCAACGAACCGCACCGCGCCATCCCCTCGGGCCGCATGCCGGGCGCCTGGGGTCTGTACGTGGCGATCGCCTGGAGCCTGATGTCGGCCGCCTTCGCCTGGACGCTGGGACCCTGGGTATTCGGCGCCTCGCTGCTCGGCCTCGCGCTCGCCTGGGCGTACAGCGCACCGCCGCTGCGGCTGAAGGAAAACGGCTGGCTTGGCAGCAGCGCCTGCGCGTTCTGTTACGAGGGCCTGCCGTGGATCACCGGCAGCGCGCTGATGGTCGGCGGCGGCGCGCCGAGCGGCGCGACCCTGACCTGCGCACTGCTGTACAGCGCGGGCGCCGTCGGCATCATGACGCTCAACGACTTCAAATCCATCACCGGCGACCGCCAGATGGGCCTGCGCTCGCTGCCCGTGCAGCTCGGCGCGCGCCGCGCGGCGCGGCTCGCCTGCGCGGGCATGGCGCTGCCGCAGGTCGCGATCGCCACGCTGCTGTTCGCCTGGGGACACGCCAGCCATGGCCTGGCGGTCGCGGGCGTGCTGCTCGTGCAGTGCGTGCTGATGCGCCGCTGGCTCACCCGTCCGCGCGAACTCGCGCCCTGGTACAACGCGACCGGCGTCAGTCTCTACGTCAGCGGCATGATGATCACCGCCTTCGCGCTGCGCGCGGGAGCCGGCGCATGACAACCGCGGGCCACCTGAGCTGGTTCCAGATAGTCCGTCTCGGGCTGGTACAGAGCGCACTCGGCGCGGTGGTGGTGCTCACCACCTCCACCATCAACCGCGTGATGGTGGTCGAGCTGGCGGCGGCGGCCACGATTCCGGGCGCGCTGGTCGCGCTGCACTACGCGGTACAGATCCTGCGTCCCCGCCTTGGCCACGGCTCGGACAGCGGCGGACGCCGTACGCCCTGGGTCATCGGCGGCATGGCGGTGCTGGCGCTCGGCGGCGTGAGCAGCGCGGCCGCCACGGCCCTGATGGCCAGCCATCTCTACGCGGGGCTCGCGCTCGCGGTGCTGGCCTTCATTGCCGTCGGCATCGGTGTCGGCGCCGCCGGCACCTCGCTCCTCGTTCTGCTCGCCGTGCAGGTCGCGCCCGAGAGGCGCGCGCCCGCGGCGACCATCCTGTGGACCATGATGATCGCCAGCTTCGTGCTGACCACCGTCACCGCGGGACATTTCCTGGATCCCTTTTCCCTGCCACGCCTGATCAGCGTGACCGCGAGCGTAGCCAGCCTGGCTTTCGTGGTCACCGTCATCGCACTGGCGGGTATCGAACGGTCGCCGGCGCAGCGTCCCGCCATCCCCAACGTAGCTGGTACGACGCAGAACCAGGTGCGATTCAGCGCTGCGCTGGCGACCATCTGGTCTGAGGAGAGAACCCGACGCTTCACGATCTTCGTGTTCGCGTCGATGCTGGCGTACAGCGCCCAGGATCTGATCCTCGAACCCTTTGCCGGCAAGGTCTTTGGCATGACCCCCGGCGCCTCGACCCAGCTCACCGGCGTGCAGCACGGCGGCGTGCTGGGTGGCATGCTGCTGGTGGCCCTGCTCGGCGGCAGCGCGCGCGGTCGGCGACTGATCTCGCTGCGCGGTTGGACGCTCGGCGGCTGCCACGCCTCGGCGCTGGCCCTGGCCAGCCTGACCGCCGCGGCCGTGGTCGGACCGACCTGGCCGCTGCGCCTGTCGGTGTTCCTGCTCGGCTTCGCCAACGGCGCGTTCACCATCGCCGCCATCGGCGCGATGATGAGCCTGGCCGGCGAAGGCCGCGAGCGCAGCGAAGGCATGCGCATGGGCCTGTGGGGCGCGGCGCAGGCGCTGGCCTTTGGCGCCGGCGGCTTTCTCGGCACCGTGGCGGTGGACCTCGGCACCTGGCTGCTCGGGTCGGCGAGCGCCGCGTATGCCTGGGTGTTCGCGCTCGACGCCTGCCTGTTCCTGGTAGCCGCGCAAGCCGCGGCCAAGGTCATCCGTCCCGATTTCAGTCGCGCGCCGGTGGCGCGCGGCACCGCCGAATACATGCTGGGGGGCACGCCGCAATGAGCAGCGCTGAGGCGGCAAAGGCCGCGGACTATGACGTCGCCATCGTCGGCGCCGGACCGAGCGGCGCGACAGCGGCCGACGATCTCGCGCGCCGTGGCTACCGCGTGCTGCTGATCGACGGCTCGACCCGCATCAAGCCCTGCGGCGGCGCCATCCCGCCGCGGCTGGTGCGCGACTTCGCCATTCCCGATCAACTGCTCAAGGCGCGCATCAAGAGCGCGCGCATCATCGCGCCCTCGGGCCGCCACGTGGACATGCCGATCTCCGGAGGATACGTCGGCATGGTCGATCGCGACGAGTTCGACGAGTGGCTGCGCGAGCGCGCGGTCGCCAATGGCGCGACCCGTGTACGCGCGAGCTTCCGCGAATTCACCCGCGACACCGACGGTGTCGCGCGCCTGCGTCTGGTCCGCCTCGACGACCAGGCCGCGAAAGAGGTGCGTGCGCGCGTGATCATCGGCGCCGACGGCGCCGCCTCGCCGCTCGCACGCCAGGCGATGCCGGACAGCGCGCCACCGCCGCTGGTCTACGCCTACCACGAGATCCTGCAATCGCCGCCGTCCGACGGCGCGTCCTACGACAGCGAACGCTGCGATGTGTACTACCAGGGCGGCCTGTCGCCCGACTTCTACGGCTGGGTGTTTCCCCACGGTGAGAAGCTGAGCGTCGGCACCGGCACCGCGCGCAAGGGATTTTCCATTCGCGCCGGCACCACCGCGCTGCGCGCGGTCGCCGGCCTCGACACGGTCGCCACGGTTCGGACCGAGGGCGCACCGATTCCCATGCGGCCACGCAAACGCTGGGACAACGGCCGCGACGTGGTGCTGGCCGGTGATGCCGCGGGCGTGGTCGCGCCAGCCTCGGGCGAAGGCATCTACTACGCCATGATCGGGGGCCAGCACGCGGCGCTGGCGGCGCACGAATGCCTGGCGAGCGGCAATGCACGCGCGCTGGCGGGTGCGCGCAAGCGCTTCATGCGCGAGCACGGCCGGGTGTTCTGGGTCCTGGGCATCATGCAGCGCTTCTGGTATTCCAGCGACGCACGGCGCGAACGCTTCGTCAGCATGTGCGCCGATCCGGACGTGCAGCGTCTCACCTGGGAGGCCTACATGAACAAGCGCCTGGTGCGCGCGCGCCCCATGGCCCACGTGCGCATCTTCTTCAAGGATCTCGCTCACCTGCTGGGACTCGGCCCGGCGCGCAGCCCCGACCGCTCTTCCTGAACCACGCGGCCGCCATGCGCGACCTCGTCACCTCGGGTAATGTCGCGCTGCTGGCGCTCGGCGTGCTGCTGCTCGAAGTCATCGCGCTCGCCACGCTGCGCACCCGCCTGCGACGCGGCCCGCGCGTCGGTGACCTGCTGCTGATGGCCCTGCCCGGCGCCTGCCTGCTGGGCGCCGTGTACTGCGCGCGCGCGTTCGAGGACTGGCGCGGCATAGCCCTCGCGCTCGGTCTCGCCCTGCCCGCCCATCTCGCCGATGTTCGGCGTCGCTGGCGCGCGGCGCTTCAGCGCCTCCCTGCATGAGCGCTCAGCCGCGCCCACCGCTCTGCGAATTCGAGGTGGTGGCGCTGGACCTCGATGGCACCCTGGTCGACAGCGCACCGGACCTGGCAGGCGCGGTCAACCGCGCGCTGGCCGCCGAGGGCGCCCCCACGCTGTCCGAAGCGCGCGTCATCGCGATGATCGGCGACGGCTTCGAGACCCTGGTCCAGCGCGCGCTGGCCGTGAGCCGCGGACGACCACCCACCACGCCGGAAGTGGAGGCCTGCGCGGCCCGCGTGGTCGCCGAGTACGAACGCCGGGTGGCGGCGCGCAGCGCGCCCTATCCCGGCGTGCGAGCGGCGCTGGAAGACCTCGCCGCCAGCGGCTTCGTGCTGTGCTGCGTGACGAACAAGTACGCTCATCTCAGCCTGCCCCTGCTGCGGGCGCTCGATCTGGAGCGCTGCTTCGACCACGTGCTGTGCGCCGAGCACGCCGCGGAGCGCAAACCAGCCCCCGATCTGCTGGCCGAAGTCTGCCGACGCACCGGCGCCGCGCCGGCCAAGGTCCTGATGGTCGGCGACACGCGCGACGACATCCACGCCGCGCGCGCCGCCGGCTGCCGCGTCGCGGCGGTCACTTATGGCTACAATTCCGCGCCGGCACTGGCGGACGCCGCGCCGGATTGGCTGATCGACAGCCTGCATATGCTCACCGCCCTCGCCTCGCCCGCGCCGCGGAGGGCGCCGACCACCGAGGCCTGAGGTTTCCATGGCTCGCATCGCCATTACCGCCACGCTCAGCATCGACGAACAGGAAGTGGAACTCTCCGCGGTGCGTTCGCAGGGGCCGGGCGGCCAGAACGTCAACAAGGTCGCGAGCGCCATCGCGCTGCGCTTCGACATTCCCGCGTCCTCGCTGCCGGCGCGCTACAAGCAGGGCCTGCTCGACCTCAAGGATCGGCGCGTGTCGCGCGAAGGCGTGCTGATCATCAAGGCGCAACGCTTTCGCACCCAGGAACGCAATCGCGAGGACGCACTCCTGCGCCTGGCGGAGCTGGTGCGCCGCGCGGGCGAGCGCGAGAAGCCGCGGGTCGCGACCAAGCCGACCCACGCCTCGCGGGCCCGTCGCCTCGAAGAGAAGAAACGGCGCGGCGGCGTGAAGAGCCTGCGCCGCGCGCCGCCCGACGACTGAATCCGCTCAGATGCCGAGATTGCTGAGCGTCACCATCACGTCGTTCAGGATGGCGGTGACGCGCGGATGCTCCACCTCGAAGCTCTCGACCCGGCGCTTCAGTTCCTGGGTCAGGCCGGTGCCCTCCGCCTGCTCGGCGGCGAGTTCGCGCTCGAGATCCGCCACCAGCCTCTCGAGGCGCGGCCGCGAATCGCGATCCTCGAGCTGCGCGAGTTCACCGCGCAGGCGGGACAGAAGGTCTTGCAGATGTTCGCGGCTCATGACTGGGCTCCGGGTTGCTGCGCCGAGGGCGCGGAAGGACGGCAGATCAATACCGCCGCCCCCTGCAGGCGGCCCTGACGCAGATCATCCAGCGCCAGGTTGGCGTCGCTGAGCGCATAGCTCTGGGTGCTCGTCACCACCGGCACGCGCGCGGCGAGATCGAGAAACTCCACGGCGTCCTGTCGCGTCAGGTTCGCGACGGAGACGATTTCGCGCTCACCCCACAGGCGTTCGTAGGCGAAGCTCGGAATGTCGCTCATGTGGATGCCGCCACACACCACGCGTCCGCCCTTGCGCACCAGCGCGAGGGCGGCGGGTACCAGCGCGCCGACCGGCGCGAACAGCAGCGCCGCGTCCAGCAGGACCGGTGGTTGCTGGTCGGAGCCACCGGCCCACACGGCGCCCAGGCGCCGCGCGAAATCCTGGGCCGCCGTGTCGCCAGGGCGCGTGAAGGCGTAGATCTCGCGGCCCTGCCAGCGCGCGACCTGGGCGACCAGGTGCGCCGCTGCGCCGAAGCCGAAGATGCCGAGCCGTCGCGCGTCGCCGGCCATGCGCAGGCTGCGATAGCCGATGAGACCGGCGCACAGGAGTGGCGCCACCGCGACGTCGTCGAATCCCGCCGGCAGCGGAAAGCTGTAGCGTGCATCGGCCACGCAGTACTCGGCGTAGCCACCGTCCCGCGAGCAGCCGGTGAACACCGCCGCGTCGCACAGGTTCTCGCGCTCCTGTTCACAATAGAAACATGCGCCGCAGGTATGGCCGAGCCAGGGAATGCCGACGCGCATGCCCGGCACCAGGTCACGCACCTCCGGACCGCAAGCCACTACCGTGCCGACGATCTCGTGCCCCGGAATCACCGGGTAGCGCGCCTGCGGCAGTTCGCCGTCGACCAGGTGCAGGTCGGTGCGGCACACCCCGCAGGCACTGACCTCCACCAGCACCTGCGCCGGGCCCGGCCGCGGCAGCGGCACGCTTTCCCAGCAGAGCGCCTGACCGGGCCCATGGGCGCGCTGCGCGCGCATCGACTCAGGCAGCGACGGCGGATTCATCGAGGCCGGTGAAGAGCAGTTGCAGATCGTTCAGGAAACGAAACCCTGCGCCGGTCGGATGCAACCAGTCCGCGCGCTGCAGGAGCCAGCCGCGCGAGAGCGCCTCGGCCAGCGGTGCGGCGATGATCTCGCGCGCGAGCCCGGTGCGCTGTTCGAACAGAGCGAGGGAAAAGCCCGCCGCGAGGCGCAGCGCATTCAGCATGAACTCGGTGGCGAGATCGCCGCCCTGGACCTGCGAGCGTTCATCGACCGCGTCACCCGCCAGCGCCGCGCGCATGTAGCGCTCGGGGTGGCGAATGCGCGCCGCGCGCCACACGCCGCCCTCGGCATCGGTGCGCTTGCCATGGGCGCCCGCGCCGAGGCCCAGGTAGTCGCCAAAGTGCCAGTAGTTGAGATTGTGGCGCGCGGCGCGACCGTCGCGCGCGTAAGCGGAGATCTCGTACTGCGCGTAGCCGGCCGCGGCCAGCAGCGCAAGTCCGGCGTCGTAGTCGTCGCAGATCAGATCGTGTTCCGGCAGTGGCGGTGGCCGCCTGCCGAAGGCCGTGCCCTCCTCCAGGGTGAGCTGGTACCAGGACAGGTGTTCGGGCCCGAGGGCGATGGCCTGTTCGAGATCGCGCAGCGCATCGCCGGGCCGCGCCTCGGGCAGGCCGAACATGAGATCGAGATTGAGATTCACGCAGCCCGCCTCGCGCGCCATGGCGATGGCGCGCCGCGCTTCCTCCGCGCCGTGGATGCGGCCGAGGCGCACGAGCATCTCGTCGTCGAAACTCTGGATGCCGAGCGACAGGCGGTTCACGCCCGCGGCGAGATAGCCGCGCAGACGCGCGGCTTCGGCGGTGCCGGGGTTGGCTTCGAGCGTGATCTCGACGTCGCCACAGAAGTCCGTACGCGCCGCGCAGCCGTCCAGCAGCCGGGCGATGGCCGCGGCACTGAACAGGCTCGGCGTGCCGCCACCGATGAACACGCTCGCGATGCGCGGCCTCGGGCGCTCGCGCAGCTCCGCGTCGAGGTCGGCGAGCAGCGCTGTCACATAGACCTGTTCGGCCAACGCGCCCCGCGCTTCGAAGGAATTGAAATCGCAGTACGGGCACTTGCGCACGCACCACGGCAGGTGCAGGTAGAGTCCCTGGCCGTCGCTCACCACGGGCGATGCGCCGCGAGCCCGGCGCTGAGCGCGCGCAGCGCCTGGCCACGATGGCTGAGCGCGTTCTTGTGCGCGGGCGGCAGTTCGGCCGAGCTCAGCCCCTCGTCCGGCACCCAGAAGATCGGGTCGTAGCCGAAGCCGCCCGTGCCGCGCGCGGTGCTCAACAGACGCCCTTCCCACACGCCGGTCGCGATCAAGGGCAGCGGATCCACGGCCGAGCGCATCGCCACCATGACGCACACGAAGCGGCAGCCGCGCCGGTCCTCCGGCACGTCGCGCATGTCGGCCAGGAGCTTCGCGAGATTGTCCGCGTCGCTCGCGCTTGGGCCGGCGTAGCGCGCCGAATACACCCCCGGCGCGCCGCCCAGCGCATCGACCACGATACCGGAGTCGTCGGCCATTGCCGGCAGGCCGCTTGCGTGCGCGGCGTGGCGCGCCTTCAGGATGGCGTTCTCCACGAAGGTGGTGCCGGTCTCCTCCGGTCCCTCGATGCCGAACTCGGACTGCGCGCGCACGCGCATGTCGAACCCCGCCAGCAGCGCCGCGATTTCACGCGCCTTGCCGGCGTTGCCCGTGGCGAGCACCCAGTCCATCAGCCGCCGCGCGCCTGGTCCTGCAGTTCGAACAGGCGGGTGATGCCGCTCGCCGCGAGATCGAGCATGGCGTTCATCTCGTCGCGGCGAAACGCATGGCCCTCGGCCGTCCCCTGGATCTCGACGAAGTGCCCGGCGTTGTTCATCACCACGTTCATGTCGGTCTCGGCGTTCGAGTCCTCGGCATAGTCGAGGTCCAGCACCGGCACGCCGCCGACGATGCCGACCGAGACCGAGGCCACCGCGCCGTGCAGCGGATTGGCGGGAATGCGTCGCGCCTTCAGCAGGCTGTCCACCGCGTCGGCGAGCGCGACGTAGGCGCCGGTGATGCTCGCGGTGCGGGTGCCGCCGTCGGCCTGCAGCACGTCGCAGTCGAGCGTCAGGGTGTTCTCGCCGAGCGCGGCGAGATTGACCACCGCGCGCAACGAACGACCGATGAGCCGCTGGATCTCGAGCGTGCGGCCACCTTGCTGACCGGTGCTCGCCTCGCGGCGCATGCGTGAGTGGGTGGACCGCGGCAGCATGCCGTACTCGGCGGTCACCCAGCCGCGCCCCGAGCCCTTGAGGAAAGGCGGCACGCGCGGCTCGAAGCTCGCCGTGCACAGCACGCGCGTGTCGCCGAATTCCACCAGCACCGAGCCTTCGGCGTGGCGGGTGAAACCGCGGGTGAATCGCACATCGCGCATCTGGTCGGCCGCGCGGCCGCTGGGTCGGGCACTCATGGAAAGCTCTCGGCAGGTCTCGGGTGGCCATTATAGGCGCGCGCTTTGCCCGGCGGGGGTGGAGGGCTAAGATTCGTGCCACGCAGCGGGCGCCGGGTCCGCCGGTCCGGAGCAGCGCCAATGCCTTTAAGCATGACTTCCTTTGCGCGCGTCGAGTTCGACACCGCCTTTGGCCGCGGCGCCTGGGAGCTGCGCTCGGTCAACCACCGCTATGCCGAAGTGTTCGTGCGCCTGCCGGACGACTTCCGCAGTCTCGAAGGCGCGGTGCGCGAACGCATCGCGGCCTCGGTGAAGCGCGGCAAGCTCGACTGCACGCTGCGCTTCGACGCCGCGCGCAGCGCCTTCAAGGCGCTCAAGGTCAACGAGCGCGCGGTGGCCGACGTGGTGTGCGCCGCGCGCCACGTCGCCGATCTGCTCGGCGACGACATCGCCATCAACCCACTCGACGTGCTGCGCTGGCCGGGCGTGACCGAGGTCGAGGAAGTGGACCTCGACGCCACCACCCGCCTGGTGCTGAACGGGCTGGACGACGCGCTCGACCAGTTCCTGGACGGCCGCAAGCGTGAGGGCGACAAGCTGAAGCAGATCATGCTCGCGCGCCTCGCCGGCGTGCGCGACCAGCTGGTGGTGCTGGAAACGCGCGTGCCCGAGATCATCGACGCGGTGCGCGATCGCTACCAGACCCGCATGCGCGATCTCGCCGACGGCCTGGACGAGTCGCGCGTCGAACAGGAATGCGCGCTGCTCGTGCAGCGACTGGATGTCGCCGAGGAACTGGACCGCCTCGCCGCCCACGTCGACGAGGTGGCGCGCGTGCTGGAGCTGGATGAACCGGTGGGCCGGCGACTCGACTTCCTCATGCAGGAGTTGAACCGCGAGGCGAACACGCTGGGGTCGAAATCGGCGCACGTCGACACGGCCAACGCGTCGGTGAACCTGAAGGTCCTGATCGAGCAGATGCGCGAGCAGGTGCAGAACCTGGAGTGAGGATTGTGCCGGGACCGATCACAAGCGCGACGCCCCCTGCCGACGCGCAGCGCCGCGGACCACGCTTCAGCCGGGTGGCGCTCGTGGCAAAATCAAGCGCCAACCGAGGAGCCAAGGCGTGAGTCCAGTCCGCGCGCCCTACAAGCCCCCCCCCGCCCGCCCTGCCCGCCACCGTCGAGGGGTCGCGGCATGACCCTGGCAGACCAGACCGCCGGTCGGCCGAGCGGTCACCTGTTCGTGATCTCCGCGCCCTCGGGCGCCGGCAAGACCAGCCTGGTGCGCGCCCTCATCGAGCGCGCCGGAGGCCTGGGGGTGTCGGTGTCCCACACCACGCGTGCGCGGCGCGCGGGTGAGGAGGATGGGGTCGCCTATCACTTCATCGATGAAGCGCGCTTCGTGGCCATGGTCGCGGCCGGCGAATTCCTGGAACACGCCCAGGTCTTCGACCATCGCTACGGCACCGCCCGCGGGCCGGTAGCGGCCCGGCTGGCCGCGGGCGAGGACGTGATCCTCGAGATCGACTGGCAGGGCGCGCGCAGCGTGCGCGCGGCGCTGCCGGACACTATCTCGGTCTTCATCCTGCCGCCCTCGGTGGAGGCGCTGGAGCGACGTCTGACCGGCCGCGGCGACCGGCCCGAGGCGGTGGCGCGGCGCATGCGCGACGCGGTCAGCGAGATGTCGCACTACGGTGAGTACGACTACCTGGTGGTGAACGACGACTTCGAGCGCGCGGCCGCGGATCTGCTGGCCATCGTCGGGGCGGCGCGCCTGCGCCGCGCGGTGCAGGTGGAGCGTCACGCGGCCATGCTGGCCCGGCTCGTGGCACCCTGAAGGTGCGTTTGTTATCATTCCCGGCCCAGTTCTCCGCCAACGCCACAGGAATCCCTCACCATGGCCCGCGTCACCGTCGAAGATTGCCTGAACGCCGTCGATAACCGCTTTGATCTCGTGCTGGTGGCCAGCCGCCGGGCGCGTCAGATCGCGATGGGCGCCCACCCCCTGGTCGACGACGAGAACGACAAGCCCACCGTGATCGCGCTGCGCGAGATCGCCGCTGGCCTCATGAACCTCGAGATCCTGGACGAGATCGACGCCAAGGAGCGCGCCGCCGAGGAATACGAACTGGCCGCCGAATTCGCCGAGCAGCAGGTTGCACAGGTCGACAACGACAACGACTTCTGAGCATCACGCCGCGCGGCGCGCCCCCGGCCGCAAGCCGCCAGTGATGCTTACGCGGGCGCCCCATGCACATTCGCCCGCCTTCCCCTGCGCGCCCCCCGTCGCACCCGCGACGGGCCGCTGACGTCGCCCACCGGCCATGAGCACCCCCTCGGTCCAGCTCGAAGCCCCGCCGCTGCGCATCGACGACCTCTGTCGGCGCGTGCGCGCCTACCTGAGCTTGGAGCAGATCCGCGACCTGCGCCGCGCCTACCGCTTCGGCGCCGAGGCCCACGAGGGCCAGACGCGCAAGAGCGGCGAACCCTACATCATGCATCCGCTCGCGGTGGCCGGCATCCTGGCCGAGATGCACATGGACCACGAGACCTTGATCGCGGCCATGCTGCACGACGTGATCGAAGATTCGCTGGTGCCGAAGGAGCTCATCAGCGAGCAGTTCGGTGGTGAAGTGGCGGACATCGTCGATGGGCTCTCCAAGCTGACCCAGATCGAGTTCGAGTCCCACGCCGAGGCCCAGGCGCAGAATTTCCAGAAGATGCTGATGGCGATGGCCGATGACATCCGCGTCATCCTGGTCAAGCTCGCCGATCGTCTGCACAACATGCGCACGCTGGGCGCGCTGCGCCCGGACAAGCGTCGCCGCATCGCGCGCGAGACGCTAGACATCTACGCGCCCATCGCCCAGCGTCTGGGCATGAACGCCATTCGCCTCGAGCTCGAGGAACTCGGCTTCCAGGCGCTCTACCCGCAGCGCCACGACGTGCTCAAGCGCTTCATCCAGCGCATTCGCGGCAATCGCAGCGAAGTCGTCACCAAGATCAAGAACCGCATCAAGCGCCACCTGCGCCAGGAAGAACTGGTGGCGCACGTGATCGGACGCGAGAAGCACCTCTACAGCATCTATCGCAAGATGCGCCAGAAGCATCTGCACCTGTCCGAGGTGCACGACGTCTACGCGTTCCGCATCATCGTCGACTCGGTGGACACCTGCTATCGCACGCTAGGCGTGATCCACGGCCTGTACAAGCCGGTGCCGGGCACCTTCAAAGATTACATCGCGATCCCCAAGGCCAATGGCTACCAGTCGCTGCACACGGTGCTGTTCGGGCCGTTCGGCGTGCCGATAGAAGTGCAGATCCGCACCAACGAGATGGACCACGTGGCGGAGGCCGGCATCGCCGCGCACTGGCTGTACAAGACCGGCGACAGCGCGGCCAAGAGCGCGCACAAGCGCGCGCGGGAATGGCTGCGCGGGGTGATCGAACTGCAGCGCCGTGCCGGCAATTCGCAGGAGTTCCTCGAGAACGTCAAGGTCGATCTCTTTCCGGACGAGGTCTACGTGTTCACGCCCAAGGGCGAGATCATGGAGCTGCCGCGCGGCGCGACGGCCATCGATCTGGCCTACGCCATCCACACCGACATCGGCAACAAGTGCGTCGGCTGCCGCATCAATCGACGGCTCGCGCCGGTACGCACGCGGCTGAAGACCGGCGACACGGTGGAAATCGTCACCGCGCCCGGCGCGCGCCCCAATCCTGCCTGGCTGACCTTCGTGGTGACGGGCAAGGCGCGGGCCAATATCCGGCATTTCCTCAAGAACCTGCACGAGGACGAGGCCGGTCTGCTCGGCAAGCGCATGCTGAATCGCGAGCTGGAGAACTTCCAGAGCTCCATCGATCAGCTCGACCCCGCGCGAGTACGCGCGGCGCTCGCGAGTTTCAACCTGAAGTCCATGGAAGAACTGCTGGCCAATATCGGCCTCGGCGTGCGGCCGGCGCCGCTGGTGGCGCGCGCCCTGGTCAGCAGCGCCGGCGACACGCTCGAGCGCAGCCCGCGGCGCGCACCGGGCGGCGACGCGCCCGGACCGCTCCTGATCCATGGCACCGAGGGCATGGTGGTGACCATTCCGAAGTGCTGCTACCCGATACCCGGTGACCCGATCATGGGCTTCATCACCGCCGGGCGCGGCATCGTCATCCATCATCCCTCGTGCAAGAACGTGGTCGACTTCCGTGCCGCGCCCGATCGCTGGGTGGACGTCGAGTGGGCGCCGGATCTCGACCGGGAGTTCAGCGCCGAGATAGTGCTCGACGTGATCAACCAGCGCGGCGTGCTGGCCACCGTGGCGGCCGCCTGCGCCGACGAGAACACCAACATCGAGGGCATCGAAATCGTCGAGCGCGACGAGCAGTCCTCGACCATGCGGCTGACCATGGGCGTGCGCAATCGCAAGCATCTCGCCGACGTCATCCGCGCGCTGCGCAACATCGATACCGTGACCCGCGTGCATCGCAAGCGCGCCTGAAGCCGGAGCCTCTGTCCATGAGCAAGACCCCTATCGTCACCAGCGCGGCGCCGTCCGCCATCGGCACCTACTCGCAGGGCATCGTCGCCGGCGACACGCTTTACCTGTCTGGC
Source organism: Gammaproteobacteria bacterium (assembly GCA_050186725.1). GTDB lineage: Bacteria > Pseudomonadota > Gammaproteobacteria > JADJYF01. The sequence goes on from JBFWYG010000001.1 coordinate 198,273, forward strand.
CAGATCCCGCTGGACCCGGCTACCGGGCACATGGTCGAAGGGCCGATGCGCGCGCAGATCGAGCGCGTGTTCGACAACCTTTCCGCGGTCGCCGAAGCCGGCGGCGCGACGCTCGACGACTGCGTGAAGCTGAACGTGTTCCTGACCGACCTCGCGCACTTCGCGCTGGTCAACGAAGTGATGGCCGAGTACTTCACCGAACCCTACCCGGCGCGCGCCGCCATCGGCGTGGCGTCATTGCCGCGCGGCGCGGCGGTGGAGATGGACGCGGTGCTGGTCAAGCGCCGCTGAGGCGCGACCGCTCGCCGCGCGCCGCGCCATGGGTGGTCCGCTCGCGCTGGATGCGCCGGTCGCCCAGTTGAACGGCGTCGGCGAGAAGGTCGCAGAACACCTCGCGAAACTGCGCATCACGCGCATCGGCGACCTGCTCTTCCACCTGCCCCTGCGCTACCAGGACCGCACGCGGCTCACGCCCATCGGCGCGCTGCGGGTCAATCGCGAGGCGCAGATCGAGGGCGTGGTGGAACTCGCGCAGGTGGTGTTCGGCCGGCGGCGCGCGCTGGTGGTGCGCGTAGCCGACGGCAGCGGCGCGCTGCTGCTGCGCTTCTTTCACTTCAACGCTTCCCAGCAGCAGCGCTTCGCCACCGGGCGCCGCGTGCGCTGCTTCGGCGAGGTGCGGCGCGGCCCGCAGACGCTGGAGATGGTGCATCCCGAATGCCACATCCTGGCGGGCGACTCGCCGGTGCCGGTGGACGCCGAACTGACGCCGATCTATCCCACCACCGAAGGCCTGCAGCAGAACCGCCTGCGCCATCTCACCAACCAGGCGCTCGCGCTGCTCGCGGTCGGTGAAGACGACGCGCGCGAAGAGCTGCTGCCGGCCGCGCTGCGCGCGCGCCTCGCCCTGCCGTCGCTGCGCGAGGCGCTCGGCTTCGTGCACCGTCCGCCACCCGACGCCGACGTCGAGATGCTGGCGGAGTCGAGCCACCCTGCGCAGCGGCGGCTGGTGTTCGAAGAACTGCTCGCCTACCAGCTGAGCCTGAAACGTCTGCGCGAACAGGCGCGCGACTTCGCCGCGCCGACGGCCGCGGCGGGCGAATTGCAGCAGCGCCTGCTCGTCGCTTTCGGCTTCACCCTGACCGGCGCGCAGACGCGGGTGATCGACGAGGTGATGCAGGACCTGGCGCGCGGCCAGCCGATGCTGCGCCTGTTGCAGGGCGACGTCGGCGCGGGCAAGACCGCGGTGGCCGCAGCGGTGGCTGCGGCGATGCTGGAGAGCGGCTACCAGGTGGCGCTGATGGCGCCGACCGAACTGCTCGCCGAGCAGCATGGCGCGACGCTCCGCCGCTGGTTCGAGCCGCTCGGCATCGACGTCATGCTGCTCACCAGCCGGCTGACCAAGGCGCAGCGCCGGCCCCTGCTCGCGCGGCTCGCCGAGCCGCGGCCGGCGCTCGCGGTCGGTACGCACGCGCTGTTCCAGCAGGACGTGGAGTACGCGCGCTTAGGGCTCATCATCGTCGACGAGCAGCATCGCTTCGGCGTCGAGCAGCGCCTCGCCTTGCGCGACAAGGGCGCGCGCGACGGCTTTCGGCCCCACCAGCTGATCATGACCGCGACGCCCATCCCGCGCACACTCGCGATGAGCGCCTACGCCGATCTCGATGTCTCCATCCTCGACGAGCTGCCGCCCAGCCGCAAACCGGTGCGCACCGTGGTGCTGGCCGAGAGCAAGCGCGCCGAAGTGGTGTCGCGCATCGCCGTGCAGTGCGAGGCCGGCACGCAGGTGTACTGGGTGTGCCCGCTGATCGACGAGTCGGACGTGCTCGAGCACCAGGCGGCGACCGACACCGCCGCGCAGCTCGCCGCCGCCCTGCCCGGCGTGCAGGTCGGCCTGGTGCACGGCCGCCTGCCCGACAAGGAGAAGGACGCCGCGATGGCGGCGTTCGCGCGCGGCGAGACCGCGCTCCTGGTCGCGACCACGGTGATCGAAGTCGGCGTGGACGTGCCCAATGCGAGCCTCATGGTGATCGAGAACGCCGAGCGCCTGGGCCTCTCGCAGCTGCACCAGCTGCGCGGGCGGGTCGGACGCGGTGCGCAGCACGCGGACTGCGTGCTGCTCTACAAGCCGCCGCTGTCGGCGATGGCGCGCCAGCGCCTGGAAGTGATGCGCGCGACCACCGACGGCTTCGTCATCGCCGATCGCGACCTGGAGCTGCGCGGCCCGGGGGAACTGCTCGGCACGCGCCAGACCGGCGTGGCGCAGTTCCGCATCGCCGACCTGGTGCGCGACGCCGCCCTGCTGCGCGATGTGCAGGCCGCGGCCGGCCTGGTGCTCCGCGACCACCCCGAGCTGACCGACCCCTTGGTGCGGCGCTGGCTGGCCGACAAGGTAGAATACGCGAACGTATGAACAGCGCCCGCACGCAAGCCGCGCCCCGCGGTGAAGGTCCCGACTGGCGGCAGCGCCTGGTGCTGTACGCGCGTCTCGCGCGCCTGCACCGGCCGATAGGCATCCTGCTCCTTTTGTGGCCGATGCTGTGGGCGCTGTGGATGGCCGCGGGCGGCGTACCGAGTCTCGACGTGCTGGCGATCTTCGTGCTCGGCACGGTGCTGATGCGTTCCGCCGGCTGTGTGATCAACGACTACGCCGATCGCAACTTCGACGGGCACGTCGAGCGCACCCGCACCCGTCCGCTCGCGACCGGCGCGGTCAGCGAGCGCGAGGCGCTCACCGTGTTCGTCGTGCTGCTCGCGCTCGCGGCGCTGCTGGTGCTGGCCACCAACACCTTGACCGTGATGATGTCCTTCGGTGGCGCGCTGCTCGCCATCACCTATCCCTTCGCCAAGCGCTACACGCACCTGCCGCAGGTCCACCTGGGCGCGGCGTTCGGCTGGGCCGTGCCGATGGCCTACACCGCGCAGAGCGGCGACGTGACGCCCATGACGTGGCTCCTGTTCTCCACCGCCGTGCTGTGGGCGGTGATCTACGACACCGAGTACGCGATGGTCGATCGCGAGGACGACCTCAAGCTCGGCATCCGCTCCACCGCCATCCTGTTCGCCGAATCCGATCGCGCGATCATCGGCGGTCTGCAGGTGCTGATGCTGTCCAACCTGGTGGTGATCGGACAGCGCGCCGCGCTCGCCTGGCCCTACTACGTGGGACTCGCGGTGGTGGCGGCGCTGTTCGTCTACCAGCAGTACCTGATCCGGGATCGCAGCCGCGCGGGATGTTTCGCCGCCTTCATGAACAACAACTGGGTGGGCGGCGTGATCTTCGCGGGCCTCGCTGCCTGCTATCCGCCCCTGGCCTGACCCGCCCCGCGCCCGACCGCTCGCCGTCGGGTTTGAAAATTGCCCCTGCCTCATCGACAATGCGGTAGCCCCCTGATCGAGCGGGCACGCACATCAGGCTATAGGGGAGGTCGCATGAATCCGCTGGAGAGTCTGCCCGCCACGGTCGTCGCAGGAGTGATCCTGGCGGTGGCGCTCGGCTACCTCGCCAAGGCCATCGCCGGCGTCTGAACCTTTCCCGCCCGACTCGTTTCACCCTCCCCGCCCATGGCCATCATGCTGTTCGACCGCTGGCTGCACATCACTGCCGGCGTGATGTGGCTGGGCCTCCTGTACTACTTCAACTTCGTGCAGATGCCGGCGCTGGCCGCCGCCACCGCCGACAAGGACGGTCCCGGCCCCGCCGCCATCACCCGCTACGTCGCGCCGCGCGCCTTGTTCTGGTTCCGCTACGCTTCGCTGGTGACCTGGCTGTCCGGCGCGCTGTACCTGGCCTTCAAGCCGGGCCAGGCCTTCGGCAAGTATTTCGTCCAGGCCTTCACCCTCGGCATCGGCGAGCACGATCCGCTGGTGACCGCCATCGGCCTCGGCGCCTGGCTCGGCACCATCATGCTCGCCAACGTGTGGCTGGTGATCTGGCCCGCGCAGCAGCGCATTCTCGGCATGGTGCCCGCCACCGAGGCGGAAAAGGCCAGCGCGCGGCGACGCGCGCTGCTGGCCTCGCGCGCCAATGTCGCGCTGTCCCTGCCCATGCTGCTGTTCATGCAGTCGGGCTCCCACGGCTTGCCGTTCTGAGCTGATGCCGGCGACCGCGCGCGCGGTCGATTGCTCGAGCGACCATCAATCGCCTACCTTGGCGACCCACTATCCATCACCGGAGGAGGTCACCGTGGACATCGGCATCATCATGTTTCCCACCGACAAGGCCATTCAGCCCATGGCGCTCGCCCGCGCCTGCGAAGAACGCGGCTTCGAGTCCCTGTGGTTTCCCGAACACAGCCATATTCCCACCAGCCGCGAGACGCCCTGGGGCGGTCGGCCGGAACTGGGTCCGCTGCCCGAGGACTACTGGCGCACGCACGATCAGTTCGTCGCCCTGACCGCCTGCGCGGCGGTCACGCAGAAGCTCCGTCTCGGCACCGGCATCACGCTCGTCGCGCAGCGCGACCCGATCTGGCTCGCGAAGGAAGTAGCCAGCCTCGACATGATCTCCGGCGGACGCTTCGAACTCGGTATCGGTTACGGCTGGAACGTCGAGGAGATGCGCAACCACAAGCTCGACTTCAAGCAGCGCCGCGAGATCCTGCGCGAATATATGCTGCTGATGAAGGAGCTGTGGACCAAGGAAGAGGCGAGCTTCAGCGGCAAGTACGTGAACTTCGAGAAGAGCTGGGCGTGGCCCAAGCCGACCCAGCGTCCGCATCCGCCGGTGCTGATGGGCGGCGCGGCCGGCCCGAAGACCGCGGATCACATCGCCGAGTTCTGCGACGGTTGGATGCCGATCGGCGGCCTGTACGACTTCGACAGCGGCTTGGCGGCGGTGCACGAGGCCTGCAAGAAGCGCGGTCGCGACCCGTCCACGCTGTCCTTGGGCATGTTCTTCGCCATGCCGCCGGAGGGTCAGAACCCGCTGGCGGGTCTCGCGGAGCGCGGCGTGACCCGCGCCATCCTGCCGATCCCCGCGGCGCCCGCCGACGTGGTGCTGCCCATCCTGGACAACTACGCCAAGCTGGTCTGACCCGACGCGGTCGCGGCGGCCAGCACCGGCCGCCGCGGCGCGCTTCGCAAGGCCGAGCGATTTAGTCTACTATCGAGTTCAGTATCTAGCCTGGACTCGTTGCCGCAGCATGTTCCGCCGGCCGCACCCTCTCCCCGTGCTTGCCGCGCTCCTGGCCCTGGTCGCCTGTAGCGCGCCGCCCCCGCCGCCCGCGACTCCGCGTCCCGTGGTGGTCGAATCGCCCCTGCGCCTCGATGGCGCCCTCGAACGCGAGGTACTGCCCGGCGCCATCCATGCGCGGGTCGAGGTCGACCTGTCGTTCCGCGTCGGCGGCAAGCTCGCGGAGCGCAAGGTCGACATGGGCGCGCATGTCGAACGCGGCGCCCTGCTCGCGGTGCTGGACCCGCAGGACGCGCGCCTGGCGCTGGCCGCCGCCCGCTCGGGTGTGGCCGCGGCCGACGCCGACCTCGCGCTCGCCCGCGCGGAGGAACAGCGCTACCGCGATCTGCGCGAGCGCAATTTCGTCGGCCAGTCGCAGCTCGACCAGCGGGTCAACGTCACGCGCCTGGCCGAGGCCCGCCTGGCACAGGCCAAGGCCGAGTACGACCTCGCCGCCAACCAGTCGCGCTACACCGACCTGCGCGCCGACGCGGCGGGGGTGGTCATGCAGATCCTGGCCGAGCCCGGCAACGTGGTGAGCGCCGGCCAGCCGGTGGTGCGCTTCGCGCTGGACGGCGAGCGCGAAGCCTACGTGAACGTCCCCGAGAGCCGGGTCGCCGCGCTGCGCGCGGCGGATCGCCTCGACGTCGAAGTGTTGAGCAATCCCGGCAAGCGCTACCAGGGGCGCGTGCGCGACATCGACCCCCAGGCCGACGCGGCGACCCGCACCCACCTCGCGCGCATCACGCTCGTCGATGCCGACGCCGCGGTGCAGCTCGGCGCCACCGCCACCGTGCTGCTCGGCAACGCGGGCGGCGCCACCAGCTTCCGCCTGCCGGCCACCGCCCTCGGCAACACCGCCGAGAGCCAGGCCACGGTGTGGCGCGTGACCGGCGAGGGCGGCGCACAGGTCGTCGAGCCGGTGCCGGTCGAAGTGCTGCGCTACCTGGACGGCTCGGTGCTGGTGAGCGGCGAGCTGAGCCCCGACGACCGGCTGGTGACGGCCGGCGTCCACCGTCTCGCGCAGGGCATGCAGGTCCAGGCCATCGACCGTCGCGCCAAGGCCGCGCTGTAGCCCGACGCGTGGCCGGCTTCAACCTGAGCGCCTGGGCGCTCGCCAACCGCCCGCTGGTCACCTACTTCATGGTGCTGCTCGGCGTGGTGGGCGTGTGGTCCTACTTTCACCTCGGCCAGTCCGAGGATCCGCCCTTCACCTTCCGCGTGATGGTGGTGCGCACCGCCTGGCCCGGCGCCACCGCGGACGAGGTCGACCGCCTGGTCACCGACAAGATCGAGGCCAAGCTGCAGGAGCTGGAAGCGCTGGATTTCCTGCGCTCCTATTCGCGCCCCGGTGAATCCCAGGTGTTCGTGATGTTCCGCGAGGACCTGCCGGTGGACACCATGCCGCAGAACTACTACCAGGTGCGCAAGAAGATCGGCGACATCCGCCACACGCTGCCGGCGGGCATCATCGGACCTAGCTTCAACGACGAATTCGCCGACACCTTCGGCAACATCTACGCGCTGACCGGCAAGGACTACAGCTACGCGGAGCTGAAGGACTACGCCGAGCGCGTGCGCGACCGCCTGCTGCGCATCAAGGACGTCGCCAAGGTGCAGTTCCTGGGGCTGCAGGAAGAGCGCATCTACGTCGATGTCGGCAACACGCGGCGCGCCACGCTCGGCATTCCGCCGCGGCTCATCAGCGAGACCCTCGCCAGCCAGAACGACGTGTTTCCGGCCGGCGCCATCGACACCTCGACCGATCGCATCTTCGTGCGCGTCACGGGCGGCATGACCACCGTCGAGACGGTGGCCAACACGCCCATCCACCACCAGGGCCGCACCTTCCGCCTCGGCGACGTGGCGCGCGTCTATCGTGGCTACGAGGACCCACCCGCGCCGCGTCTGCGCTTCAACGGCGAGCCGGCCATCGGCATCGCTGTGTCCATGGAGAGCGGTGGCGACATCATTCGACTCGGGCAACGGCTCGATGCCGAGCTCGCGAGCCTGAACCAGGACCTGCCGCTCGGCATGGAACTCGCGCGGCTCGCCGATCAGCCGCGCGCGGTGAGCGCCTCGGTCAACGAATTCGTGCGCGCGCTGGCGGAAGCAGTGGTGATCGTGCTGGTGGTGTGCTTCCTCTCGCTCGGTCTGCGCACCGGCCTGGTGGTGGCGCTGTCCATTCCGCTGGTGTTGGCCATGACCTTCGCCGCGATGCTGTATCTCGACATCGGCCTGCACAAGACATCACTCGGGGCGCTGGTCATCGCGCTCGGCCTCCTGGTGGACGACGCGATCATCGCGGTCGAGATGATGGCGGTGAAGCTCGAAGAGGGCTACGACCGCATCCAGGCCGCGAGCTTCGCCTATCGGACGACCGCCTTTCCCATGCTGTCCGGCACGCTGATCACGGCCGCCGGCTTCCTGCCCATCGCCACGGCGAAGAGCAGCACCGGCGAGTACACCATCGCCATCTTCCAGGTGACGGTCATCGCGCTGCTCTTGTCCTGGGCAGCCGCGGTGCTGTTCGTGCCACTGCTCGGCTACCGGCTGCTGCCGGAGAAGGGCCTGTCGGAGAACGGCGCGACCCACGACGAACACGCGGTCTACGACACGCGCTTCTATCGCCGCGTGCGCGCCGTGGTGCGCTGGTGCGTGAGCCATCGCTGGACCACCATCGCGCTGACCGTGGCGCTGTTCGCCGGCAGCGTGGTGCTGTTCGGCAAGGTGCCGCAGCAGTTCTTCCCGGCCTCGACGCGCCTGGAACTGCTAGTCGATCTGAAGCTGCCCGAGGGTGCCTCCGTTCACGACACCGAGGCCGCCGCGCATCGCCTGGAACGCATATTGGACGGGCTCGACGGCGTGGACAGCTACGCGGCCTACATCGGCAGCGGCGCGCCGCGCTTCATCCTGCCGCTCGATCAGCAACTGCCGGCGCAGAGCTTCGCGCAGTTCGTGCTGAACACCCACGACTACGCCGCCCGCGAACGCGTGCGCGAGCACCTGCTCGCGCGCTTCCCGAGCGAGTTTCCCGACCTGCGCTGGCGCGTGAACCGCATCGAGAACGGTCCGCCGGTCGGCTACGTGCTGCAGTACCGCGTGTCCGGCCCGGACCGCGCGGTGGCACGGCGCGAGGCGGAGAAGATCGCCGCCCTGCTGCGCGCCAACCCCTACACCGCGGGCGTGCACCTCGACACCGCCGAGCAGTCCAAGACCATTCGCGTGGTCATCGACCAGGATCGCGCCCGCGCGCTCGGCGTCGACACGCGCACCATCGCAGCGGTACTGGACGGCTCGATCAACGGCCTGGCCGCCACCACCTTCCGCGAAGACAACGACCTCATCCAGGTGACCATGCGCGGCCCGCCGGCCGAGAAGCAGCACCTCGACCTGTTCGGCAGCGTCACGGTGCCGACCGCGAGTGGCGCCAGCGTGCCGCTGAACCAGGTCGCCGACATCCGCTACGGCTTCGAGGACGGCATCCTGTGGCGGCGCGACCGCGTGCCGACCATCACCGTGCGCGCCGACCTCTACGGCGATCTGCAGCCGCCAGTGGTGGTTGCGATGCTCGCGCCCGACATCGAGCGCATCACGGCCGACATGCCACGCGGCTACCGCCTGGCGCTGGGTGGCACGGTGGAGGATTCCGGCAAAGGTCAGAACAGCGTGATGACCGGCATGCCGCTCTTCCTGCTGAGCGTGGTCACGGTGCTGATGCTGCAGTTGCGGAGCTTCTCCCAGACCACCATGGTGCTGTTGACCGCGCCGCTCGGCATCATCGGCGTGGCGCTGTTCCTGATGGTGTTCCGTCAGCCCTTCGGCTTCGTCGCCATGCTCGGCACCATCGCCCTGTTCGGCATGATCATGCGCAACAGCGTGATCCTGATCGATCAGATCCGCCAGGATCTCGAACACGGCCGCGCGCCCTTCGACGCGGTGGTCGAGGCGACCGTGCGCCGCTTCCGCCCCATCGTGCTCACCGCGCTCGCCGCGGTGCTGGCCATGATCCCGCTGTCGCGCAGCGTGTTCTTCGGCCCGATGGCGGTGGCGATCATGGGCGGGCTGATCGCCGCGACGGTGATGACGGTGCTGTTCCTGCCGGCGTTGTATGCGGCGTGGTTTGGGGTCCGACGGGAGGAGAATGCCTAAAGGCCGCGCTCACCTTCGCTCAGCGCGACTCAGTGAACACCCCGCAGGCCGCGTAGCAGCCAGGTCAGCCCATCGCACAAGACGAACACGCCCCACCTCACGCGGCTTGCCATGGTCTTCATTCGGAAAGCCACCCGGATCGCCGCTTCCCTATACCGGCTGCTGTCCCCCTCCGTGCCGGGCCTCCGTGGCTTGCGCTGTCTCCGCGGATCTCTGTGCAGGCGATCGAGATCTGGCACGAGCCATGTGTCCCACTCCGCGGTAGAGGTCGGAGACACATGCTTAGGGATTGGCATCCTCGGAAACCCAATAGGATCACTTCGGAGAAGGTCCGCCCCGACGTGCGTTGTCAGAACGCTGCAGGTCTTTTCCTGATCGATCGGTCGTTTGTAACGGCGTCATCCTGACGGCGCAAACGAGGAGCAATCTGTTTGCCCGAATGCTGCTTTTGGAGCAGGCGCGTCACCGTCATGTCGGTTCAACGATTCGCCATCAACTCGTCGACCGTCATTCCAATATCCCTCGCGATCTGACGCAACAGGAGTGGCGAGACGTCTCGACCTGGGTGATGCGGCACAGTGGTTGCGCGACCATCGGGGTGCCGATACTGCTTGTGCGAGCCTCGTTGGCGCGCTACCGCGAAGCCCAGCGCGAACAAGATCTTCTCGACCTCACGAGGTTTGAGTACCGGAACGTTCGACACGCCTATACGGCCACCATTTGCGTGCCGACGAACTCGGCATCAAGCCTAGGCTCGCCGTCTTCGAGCAGCATCTCGATGACCACTTTCAGGTTGGCGTTCAACTCCTCGAGGGTCTCACCTTGACTGTGCGCGCCGGCGAAGCCCGGGATGTAGCCAACGTAGAGCCCAGTCGCGACGCAGCGTTCAATGACAGCAATGTACTGGTGCATGGAGGCAATCCTGGTCGCTGACGTTATTCCTAGTTTAGTCGCTTCTTGGGAGGAGAGTCAGACGACGAGGTCCCGGACCGGCAGATCGAGAGGTGGGTCCAGAGGTGGTTGGCCTTGGGCTCGACATGCCCCAACGATTCACGCCAGGGTCCCTGATCCAGGTTGATGTTCCCCGAAGACGCTGCAGCATGGAGGTTCGGGCCAAGGCGAAACAACAATTTACGACCGAGGGGATCGTCGACAGGTCGAGCGTGGCGGACGTAATGATCAGTCATGGCAGGTCGCTGGCTGAGGCGTGCGCGCAGCTCGGGGGGACCGACAAGACCTCCTTGCGGTGGCGTGTGGTTGCTGCAGTCGTCCGGTCTAGCTTCGTCGGGCGGGTAGACCCGATGCGAGCGCTCGGTCCTCGAGTCCGCAGGAGTGTCTCCGACATACCCCACTGCGAGTCTCGGTTACCAGCGTCCACCCGGCCCAGCGCAGACGCGGTGACAACTGACATAAGCATAGACGCGAGCGCCACCGGGCCAAGAGACTCCGTCAACCCGAACAGGCTCAGAATCTCCGCTTCGGGAAAGACTACGACTCCCAGCACGAAGGGGTCGCTGAGACGTCGCGAGTGGCGCGACGCTCGCCCTGGAGCGCTCATCACGAGGGCGGACAGAATTGTCACAAACGACAGTATCCAAACCCCGCTCTCCAGTACGGACAACTCGCCGGCGGTCCATACGCACACGACAATGATTACGAAGGCCTGCACGCAAAGGAAGCCTCGCAAAGCGGCGATGCGATCGCCCCGGGCACTCACTGCCAACACCTCATCGCACAAGCTAAGGCACGCCGATCCCGACTGCCCTGTCGAACTCGATGAGCTTTGAAAGCGATTGGGCATGCGCAGTCACTCGCCTTCTAATCCTCTTTTCTTCCTCACAGTCCCCGGGCCAGTTGAGCGGACTAAAGGTATCCACCATCAGATCCACGTCCAGCGTGAACAGACCGTCCGAAGCACGCTGCAGCGTAACCGATCCACTCTTGCTGTACCCCCAGCATCCGCTGCTGCCTGGCGAGTTAGTCAAACTGGATGACCAGAACGCGAACACATCGGAGCGGGAATCCAATCGAATTTCATTGGCAGTGCCAAGATTCATTTGAGGAAAGAATACGGTCAAATTCCAGAACGACGATCTATCAGTCCTGAGAATACTCCCTGGCGACTGTTCGCGGAACGCTACAATGCTACCGTCACCACTTCGGACCTGATGCCCTTGAAGAACGAAATCCGTGCCGCTTTCGGGCTTCTCTCCATCACCAATCAGCGCGCGATTTCTCGCGTGAGCGCTCTCCGCTGTGAAGCGGGCACCTGAAACGACGTAGGTCTCGGCGTAGGGCGCTTGCATTTCGATGCACCCCGCGATTGCACCGATCGCCAAAATCACCCCTAGACTACTCACCGCTTTGCGCATGCGCACTGCTTGGCTCCCTGCTCAAGTCTCGATGACAGCGCGTCGACTCTAGATCTTGCTTCGCTATAGATATCAGGGTGACGCAGTGGACGGAGAATCATGTCGAGACGCGGACGTGTACGGTGAATGGACTCGTGAATAATCTGCTCCAAGAGATTCTTCAATTGTTCACAGTCGAGTTCCGCTTCGAAACGATCATCCACCGAAATTGACTTTGATATGGGATTCGTGAAGCCAACAATGTCGCTCCCATCGACAGATTTCCCAAGGTCTCGAACGCTCACTTCGTTGGGCACGTCTAGATCAGGCTGTGAAACTGCCGCCAGCCCTATCATGTCCTGAACGTCCTGGCGCGTCAGTCCATGGGTGTCGATGAAGCGGAGAGGGTTGTTCAAAACGTATGCGTACGGATTGATTCCGCCGTTCAATCCAGCAGGGTCACTCTCCAAATACCTCCCCAACCCCGCCACATAATCCCTATACCCATTTCCAAACACCGGCCCGTCGTTCACCTGCCCAGGAAAGCCACGCAGGATCGCCGGGGCTTCGCTGACGCCATCGCGGTCGACATCCAGGTCGTTCCGCCCACCAAAGCCAAAGGCGTCCCCACCGGTGGAGATCATGGTCATGCGTCCGGCCGTATCGGTCATGTATTGCAACTGGTTCACCTGGTTCACGTGCAGGTAGCGAATGCGCGGCGCGGCACCGGCGGTGGTCGTGACTTCCGCGAGTGGGCGTCCTTCCAGCCACACGTACTCGCGCCAGGTGGTGTGCTTGCCGCCACCACTGGTGACGGCGGCCAGCAGGTCGCCGCTCTCGGCGTAGAGGTAGATGGTGGGCTGGGTCGTGTCGCCGCGTGCGTACTTCACGGCGCGACGTCCGTGGCCGTCGTAGCGCGCGGTCCACAGCGTCGCAACCTGCTGCATGACGCTGGCCGGGCGACCGCTCTCGTCGTAACGGTAAGTGACGCCCAGGTCGGGGCCGATGTTGCTCGCGACGCCATTGACCAGGGCGTAACCGGCGTGGTGACGCAACAGGTTACCCGCCGGGTCGTAGTCGTCGCCGCGAGCCTGGGCGCCGTAGACGCGATTCGAGGTGGCGCCCACGCGGTACATCACACGCCGCAGCAGGCTGCCATCGGCGCGCTGTTCGTCGCGCTGCGTGCGGTTGCCATTTGCGTCGTAGGCGTAGCTGTAGGCGCCCGCGCCGCCGCTCTCGGAGATCAGCCGATGAAGGGCGTCGTAGCGGTACTGGCGGGTACCGGCCACCCCGGCCGACGCGCCGCCCTCGGTGGCAACCTCGAGCAGGTTGTCCGCCGCGTCGTAGCGTGCGTAGCGATAGCTCGGCAGCGCGTTGGACGAACTCGAGATGGCGGTGAGCCGCCCGGCGCGATCATATGCGCGGATTTCGCGCAGCCCGTTGCCGAACGTCAGACTGGTCATGCTACCGAAGGGCTGCCAGGTGATGCTCGAAGCCAACGCTACGCTCGCGCCTCCGAGCTCGGCGCGGAGCGCGGTCGTCCGCCCGGCCGCGTCACGACTCAGGGCGAGCCGCAGTCCGCTCGGGTAGTCGATGGCGATGACGCGCGAGGCGCTGTCGTAGCGATAGGCGATGTCGTGCTGCCCGCCCACGCCATCGAGCCGCCTGCGGGTGAGATTGCCACGCGCGTCGTAGTCGAAGCGGGTGGTGCCGCTCGCGTCGGTCATCGCGCTCAGGCGGCCGACGGCATTGCGCCCCGGTGTCGTGTCGTCGTAGGTGTAGCCGATGTCCGGATCGGTGGGGTAATCCACCGCCACCAGGCGGTTCAGCGCATCGTAGCGATAGTGCGTGGGCGCGGCCTGGGCCGCGGTCTGCCTGCGCAGATGCCTGACACGATTGCCAGCCTCGTCGTAGCTGTCCTCGCTGACGCCGGCGTCGGGGCTGGCGGTGACCAGCGCCTCACCGAAGGCGCTGCGCGTGTAGCGGGTGACGAGGCCGCGCGGATCGGTGACGCTCGCGATGCCGTCGAAGGCGTCATAGGCATAGCGCGTCACGCCTCCTGCGCCGTTGGTATCGGTGATGACCCTCAGCAGTTCGTCCCGTCCCAGGCGGCGCGGCGAAGCCACTCCGCGCGGATCGCCGATGCTCTCCAGCTCGCCATTGGCGTCGTAGCCATAGTCCTGCGCCTGCCCCTCGCCGCCGGTCAGCGTGAGCAGTTGATTGCGCTGGTCGTAGGCGCGCGCCAGTCTACGAGTGAGCGTACCCGCCGGGTCGTGTGTCGTTTCCGCGACGCGATTGCCGAGCGCATCGAGCGTGTAGTCCACGTGATTGCCGAGCGTGTCACCGACGCGCACCAGGCGCTGCGCGGCGTCGTAGCCGTAGTCCAGGCCGCTGCCATCGGACTGTCGCTCTTCGCTCAGCAGTCCGCGCGCGTCGTAGCGATAGGTCGTGCGTGCGCCTGCGACGATGCGCGCGATCAGTCGCCCCCGCGCATCGTATTCGAAGCGCGTCTCGACGCCGTTCGCATCCTGCATGGCGAGCGGCCGACCCTCGGCGTCGTGGGCGGTGAAGCGCGTGACCTGCCCCAGCGCATTGGTGATCGTTAGCAGGTTGCCGGTCTGGCGGTCATGTTCAAAGCGCGTGACATCCGCCACGTCGCCGCGCGGACCGTCCACTTCCGCGAGCAGTCCCACGCGCGGATCTGACGCATCGTCGTCACCGTACCAGCGGTAGCGCGTGGCGCGCGTGCCGCCACCGGCGACGAGATCCGTCACCGCGCGGCTGGCGAGGCGCGCCCCGCGGTAGCTGTAGTCCACGCTGCGCAGCACGCGCCCCGCGCCGTCGACGAGCGTCTCGCGCAGCGGCAGGCGCTGCGCCGGCAACCAGTCGGTGACGGTCACGCGACGGTTCTCGCCCTGGCCCTCGGCGCGCCGCGTCTCGAGACCGCGTGCGTCGTGGTCGTAGTCCACCACGTTGCCCAGGTGATCGGTGACCAGGTCGCGATGGCCGCGCTCATCGTAGGTGGTGGCGGCCAGCGGCCCCGCGCCGCAGAAATTGCAGTTGCCACCGCTGACCGCGGTGATCAGTCCGACGCCGAACTCCGCGCGGGTGTTGTAACTGCGCGTCGTGCCGCGCGCATCGGTGACGGCGGTGTAGGCCGGCTGGAAGTCGAAGGTAACGCGTTCCACGCCGCCCGCGTGCTCGCTGGACAGCGCGCGACCGCTGGCGTCGTAGTCCCAGCGCGCGAAGACGCTTCCGCTCTCGTCGAGCAGCTCGGTCAGGCCCTGGGGCCAGTCGGTGTCGGTGTAGCGATAGGCGCGGCGTGGATTGTCGGCGAGGCTCGCCGGGTCCGCGGCGCTGTCGTTGTCATCCGGCGCGATGGCCGTGACCAGGCGGTCGAGACCGTCGTAGGCGTAGCCGTGACGATGGCCACCGGCATCGATCATCGCCGCCAGCCGGCCGCGCGCATCGTGCTCGAAAGTGAGCGCGCGCCCGAAGCGTCCCTCGACCCGCAGCAGCAGGCGGCGCGCGTCGTAGCGCAGCACCTCGCGCCGCCCGTTGCGTGGGTCATCGCGCGCGACCAGCAGGTAGTCGCGCGAGGTCGCGGTCGCGGTGGCGAGCGTCTGGGGCAGGTCGAAGCGCTCGACGCGATCTTCGCCGTCGACGTACTCCAAGGCCGTGCTCCCGGCCAGCGCGCGCAGGATGCCGACCGTGAGTGGCGAGATCGGTACGAAGCTCGCGCTGCCCGCAGCGCGATTGAAACGCAGCACGCGGCCGTCGGGTCGATACAGCCGGGCGGTCTGCGCGCCGGTGCGATGCGTGACGAGATGGAGTCCGGCGCTGTAGTCGTGGCTCCAGCCCGGACCCAGGTCCTGCCCGCGGCGCTGCTGGCTGTTGTAGTGACGGCTGAAGGCGAGGTCGCCATGGACGGTACCGGCGTAGTCCGTCTCACGCTGATACTTGTTGCCGGTGGTGGTGTTGACCGGGTTGCTGCCGTTGGCGAGCGCCGGACACTCGCCGCCCAGGTTGGCCTCGGGGTCCAGGCCGCCCTGGTGTTCGCAGCTCGTCATGGAGTACGTCAGTCGGCCGCTCAAGTCCTCCGTCACCGGCCGCCAGCCGACCTCGCACACGCTCGAGACCGCGAGGCTCGCCTTGTGCAGCGGTAGCACGACCCGGGCGAAGTTCGGCTGTCCCGACGGCGCGTCGCAGCCGCTGATGCGCTGGCAATAAACCGAGGCACACAGGCCGCGGATAAGCGGCCCCTGGGCCGCGGTGGCGGCGTCCTCGGGTTCGTAGGCCAGCGCCGTCTGCGTGCCGAACACCGCGCCGGTGCGATCCGTCGCGCCGTGGCCGAGCGAGCAGTTGCGCGGCATCGCGCCGAACGCGTCGAGCGGCTGGCTGTAGAGGTGGGTATCGACCACGCCGTCGCCGTTGCTGTCGCGGCGGAAATCGAAGGACTGGCCTTCGTCCACTTCGACCAGCCCCGTGCTGAATACGCGCGGGTCGTCCGACGGATGGTGGCTGCGCGCCCAGGCGTCCAGCGCGAGTAACGCCTGTCCCGGCGAGCGATAGAGGCCGACCAGGCTCTGGAACGGCGTAGGCGGCGCCTTGCCGGTGCTGGGCGCGGTGGCGCGCCAGGCATCCGCGGGCAGGACGTTGTCCGCCTCGCGGGCGAGGCCCGTCCCGGCCCAGTGCACCAGGCTCGTCGCCAGGGCCATCCTCATCCACGTCCTCCCTCTCGCACGCACGCCCGTGACGGCGCACGCGAACGTCCTTGTCCGCATGGGTCGCTCCTTCGATCCCGCGACGCAGCCACCTGCCCGCGCAAGCGGCCAGGCTGCGTCCTGCCCGTGTCGTGGCCGGCACTCCTTGCCAGCCGATCCGCGCGGCGCGCCCCGCGGGCGGTCGTGCGAGCATCGACCTTAGGTCAGGCAAAGCGGGACTGCACGCCCGCGCCGGGCGGGCGAGCGTGGTCTGAACAGGGAAATTTTCCCGCTGATGGGCCGCGCCGTCAGCGCGCGGCGACGCTGGCGCCGCGCCAGGCCTCGGCGCGCTTCTCCGCCTCGCGCTTCTGCGCCGCGGACAGCCGCGTCTCGATGGCTGCGAGATTGCCCTCGGCGAGCGCCAGGCCGCGCGCGGCGGCCGCGCGGAACAGCGCGCAGGCCTCGACCGGATCGGCGGCCACGCCGCGACCGGCGGCGTACAGGTAGCCGAGATTCAGCATGGCTTCGGGCGTCCCCTGCGTAGCGGCCGCACGATACCAGCGCACGGCGCGCGGCAGATCCTGCGGCCAGTTCATGCCGGCCTCGTAGAGCATGCCCAGCGACAGCTGCGCGGCGGCCAGGCCGGCGTCGGCGGCACGTTCGTAGAGCACGCGGGCCAGGTCGGCATTGGCGCCGATGCCGCGGCCCAGGCGATAGAGCCGCGCCAGGTTGTAGGTCGCGGGCGCGTAGCCCAGCGCGGCGGCGCGCTGGTAGGCGCTGACCGCCTCGGCATCGGACCGCGGCCGACCGCGACCGCGCTCGTGCATGCGGCCGATGGCGAAGATCGCCTCCTCCGCGTTCTGCTCGGCGGCGCGGCGGAACCAGCCGTAGGCGTCATCGACGCTGCGTATCACGCCGCGACCGTGGTAGTACTGCCGCCCGAGCTGCAGCTGGGCCGCGATGTCACCGTGCTCGGCGAACTCGACCAGGCGCGCCACGGCGGCCGCGCTGCCATGCAACGCGGCGCGCCCGAACCACTTGCGGGCCTCGGCCCGATCGTCCGCGTGCACGCCCTCCTCGGCGCGCTGCGCGAAGGCCTCCGCCAGGCGCAGCTCGGCCGGCGCATGCCCCTGCTCGGCGCTCTTGCGATACCACTCGAGCGCCTGGCCGGCGTCGTGCGGCGCACCGTCCTGGCCGCGTTCATAGAGCTCGCCGAGACGGAACTGCGCGCGCGCGTCACCGCCCGCCGCGAGCGCCGCCCAGGCGGCGAGATCGCGCTCGTGGCGCGCGTCGGCCTCGTCCGCCGCGGCGACCGGCGCGCCGCGCAGAGCCAGTACAATGGCGAGCCACCAGAAGAGCTTGGAGTGCAGCATGTCCGAGGATAGCGGCCGGCGTGACGCCGCCCTGCAGCGTGGCCTCGCCGGGGCGCTGGTCCGCGCGCGCCGCCAGTGGCGTGTGCTCGCGTGGCTCGCGGTGGCGGGCGTGGCCGGCCTGTCGCTGATGCCGATAGACGTGCCCGTGGCGCCCGAGCTGCTCGACGTCGACAAGCTGGTGCACGTCGGCATGTACGCGTCGCTCATGCTGTGTTTCAGCTACGGCTATCCGCGGCGTCACTGGGCGGCCTGCGCCAGCGGGCTCACCTGTTACGGCGTGCTGCTCGAGTTCCTGCAGGGTCAGACCGGTTACCGCACGCCGTCGGCGATGGACGCGCTTGCCAACCTGACGGGCGTCTCGATAATGCTGTGGCTGCGCGTGCGCCGGGACAATCAGCTGCGCCGCGGCGCCCGACTTCCATGAGCATCTCCGCACCATGAGCACTGACACCGCCGCGCGCCGCCCGCTCGAGGGCATGCGCGTCATCGAGGCCGGCCAACTGCTGGCCGGCCCCTTCACCGGCACCATCCTCGGCTACTTCGGGGCCGAGGTGATCAAGGTCGAACCGCCCGAGGGTGGCGATCCCATTCGCACCTGGCGCGAGACCCGCGACGGCATCTCCTTCTGGTGGCGGAGCATCGCGCGCAACAAGAAATGCGTGACGCTCGACCTGCGCACGCCGCGGGGTCGCGAACTCATGACCGAACTCGCCGCGCGCGCCGACGTGTTCGTGGAGAACTTCCGCCCTGGCATCATGGAGAAGTGGGGCCTCGGGCCGGACGCACTCAAGGCGCGCAATCCCGGCCTCATCTATACCCGCATCTCGGGCTACGGCCAGACCGGCCCCAACGCGCCCAAGGCCGGCTTCGCCTCGGTGTGCGAGGCCTACGGCGGCTTCCGCTACGTGAACGGCTTTCCCGGCCAGCCGCCGGTACGCCCCAATCTCTCCATCGGCGACACCCTGGCCGGCATCCACGCCGCGCTCGGTGTGCTG
>JBFWYG010000001.1:217116-227557 GCA_050186725.1 Gammaproteobacteria bacterium
GCGTACGCCAGGCCGCACCGACTGGCCGGGCGCCGGCGAACTCGGCGGCTGGAACGACGAGATCTACGGCGAACTGCTCGGCCTGGACGCGGCGGCGCGCGCCGACCTCAAGGCGGCGGGCATCATTTGAGCGACGCGGGCGCCGGGCGACTGTTCGCCTACGGCACGCTGCTGCACCCCGCGGTGCGCGAGGCGGTGTGTGGAAGGAGCCTGCACGGCCGGCCGGCGATCCTGGCTGATTTCGCGCGCTACGCGCTCGCGGGCGAGGTCTACCCGGCGGTGGTGGAAGCGCCAGGCGCGGAGACCCCGGGTGAAGTGTTCGAGGGGCTGGACGCGGCACTGTGGCGCGTGCTCGACGACTGGGAGAGCCCGCTCTACGCGCGCCACACGGTAGAGGTCAGGGTCGCGTCGGGCGAACGGCTGAGCGCGCAGGTCTACGTGCTCGCACCATCCCACCGCGGCCTGCTGGCTGCTTCGGCCTGGTGTCCGCGGGAATTCGCGCGCCTGCACGCCGACGCCTATCTCGCGCGCTTCGGCACCGCATGGTGATCCACACCGTCGGCCACAGCAATCGCAGCGCCGAGGCCCTGCTCGCTCTGCTCGCCGCATTCGCGGTGGAGGTGCTCATCGACGTGCGCGCGGTGCCGCGGTCACGCCGTCATCCGCAGTTCGAACGCGGCGCGCTGGCCGCGACCCTCACCGCCGCCGGCCGCGAGTACCACTGGTGGGGCGCGGCACTCGGCGGCATGCGCCGCGCGCGGCCCGATTCACCGCACCGCGCGCTGCCGGCCGACGGTCTGCGCGGCTACGCGGATCACATGGCGAGCCCGGCCTTTCGCACCGCGCTCCGCGACGTGCTCGGGCTGGCCGCGACGCGCCGCGTGGCGCTGATGTGTGCGGAAGCCGACTTTCGTCACTGCCATCGCCAGCTCATCGCCGACAGCCTGGTGCTGGCCGGCGCGGACGTACGCCACATCAGCGCACCGGAGCATGCCGCGCCCCACGAATTCCATCCGGCGCTGTGCGCGGTGCGCAACCCACCGGTTTACAATGCCGGGCTGAGCGGCGACCTCTTCGACTGAGCCGCAAGACACCCAGGGGGATTCATGGCTTTACGCGATCAAGTAATGGCGCTCGACATCACGCTGCCGAGCCGCGAGGAACTGCCGGAGGACCTGGCCAAGTATTTCAGCGTGTGTGACAAGAAGCTCGGCATGGTGCCGAACGTGCTCGCCGCCTACAGCCATGACGCCGAACAGCTGCGCACCTTCTCGCGCTTCTACAACGCCATCATGTTCGGCGAGGGCGGTCTCAGCAGCCTCGAGCGCGAGATGATCGCCGTGGTGGTCTCCTCGCAGAATCATTGCTTCTACTGCCTCACCGCGCATGGCGCCGCGGTGCGCGAGTATTCCGGCGATCCGGCGCTCGGCGAACTGATGGTGATGAACTACCGTGCCGCGGAGCTCTCGCCCCGCCATCGCGCGATGCTCGACTTCGCCGCCAAGCTCACCAATCATCCGAGCGAAATCGACGAGCCCGATCGGCAGGCGCTGCGCGACGTCGGCTTCAGCGAGAAGGACATCTGGGACATCGCCAACGTCGCGGCGTTCTACAACATGACCAACCGCGTGGCCGCGGCGGTGGACATGCAGCCCAACAAGGAATACCACGCCAAGCATCGCGGCACGCCGGCCGGCTGAGTGTCCGTGGAGTCCCGAGCGTCGGGCGCCGCCCGAGGAAAGCCTTGCGCATGAAATCGAGCCGCGCCGTCGCCCGCGCGACGGCCTTGCTACTGCTCTGCCTGCCGGCCTGGGTCACCGCCGCCGGCGGCCTGCCGGATTCGGTGCAGAAGGTCCTGACCCGGCACAAGATCCCGGCCAGCGCGGTCAGCATCGTGGTGCAGGCGGTGGACGAGAACACGCCGCGGCTCGCGCTGAACGTCGACACGCCGCGCAACCCGGCGTCGACCGCCAAGGTGGTCACCACCTGGGCCGCGCTCGACATGTTCGGTCCGACCTACACCCTGCCGACGCGCATCTTCACCACCGGCGCGATCAAGGGCGGCGTGCTGCAGGGCGACCTGATCATCAAGGGCTATGGCGATCCCTACCTGGTGATCGAGGACTTCTGGTCCTTGGTCGGACAGATCCGACGCAGTGGCATTCGCGAGATCGCCGGCGACGTGATCATCGACGACAGCCACTTCCTGGTGGAGGAAGACGACCCCGCGGCCTTCGACGGCAAGGGCGACGCGCTCTACAACGTGCTGCCGAACGCGATGATGGTGAACTTCAAGTCCATCGACTTCGTGTTCGACGCCGACCCCGCCAGCGGGCGGGTGGAGATCACGAGCGCGCCGGTGCTCGCCAACCTCGATATCGTCAACCACGTGAAGCTCGCGAGCGGCCCCTGCCGCGGCAACGGGCTCACGGTCAGCACCCACGCGATCCAAGGTAAGGGGGAACAGATCGAGTTCGGTGGCCAGATGGCCGCCAAGTGCGGGCGCTTGCAGATCTCGCGCACGCTCATGTCGCCCGCGGCCTACACCTTCGGTGCCTTCAAGGGACTCTGGGAGCAGTGGGGTGGCACGCTCAAGGGCGGCTTCAAGGTCGGACCCAAGCCGCCGCAGGCCAAGGCCCTGCTCACCTGGCAGTCGCGCCCGCTGGCCGAGATCATTCGGCCGCTGAACAAGTGGAGCAACAACCTGATGGCGCGCATGCTGCTGTTCGCCATCGGCGCGCACGACCACCCGCCGCCGGTGACCCGCGCGCAAGGCGAGGCCGCCGCGCTGAAGCACCTGCAGTCGCGTGGGCTGGACGTGAACGGCATCGTGCTCGACAACGGCTCGGGACTGTCGCGCACCACGCGCGTCACGGCGCGTTTCATGACCGCGCTGCTGCGCCAGGCCTGGCGCTCGCCGAGCATGCCGGAGTTCGTCGCCTCGCTGTCCATCGCCGGCATCGACGGCACCACACGTCGACGCTTTCGCAGCGGCCCCGAACGCGGCCGCATGCATCTGAAGACCGGCAGCCTGCAGAACGTCTCCGCGGTCACCGGCTTCGTACACGCCGCGAGCGGCAAGACCTTCGCCGTGACCGTGCTGACCAACTACACCAACGCCAACTACGGCATCGGCACCGAGGTGCAGAACGCGGTGCTGGGGTGGGTGCATAAGCTGTAGGTCGGGCTTGTACCTGACATTCTTTATGGGGCTTCGATGAGGCTCTGGAACCGAATGGCGGGTTGAAACCCGCCCTACATGATCGGAATTGACCGAACCATACCGAAACCCGCCTTGTAGGGCCGATTT
Source organism: Gammaproteobacteria bacterium (assembly GCA_050186725.1). Classification (GTDB taxonomy): domain Bacteria; phylum Pseudomonadota; class Gammaproteobacteria; genus JADJYF01. Next base: position 220,427 of record JBFWYG010000001.1, read on the forward strand.
CAATCGGCCATGCACGGCGCGTCGACGAACGGCGTGAATGGCGGGTTGAAACCCGCCCTACATGATCGAAATTCACCGAACCATCCCGAAACCCGCCTTGTAGGGCCGATTTCAATCGGCCATGCACGGCGCTTCGACGAACGGCGTGAATGTCGGGTTGAAACCCGACCTACAGCACTGCCAGCGCCGCCTGCATGCGTTGCAGGATCTGGTCGAGGATCGGCCGCGAGGTGGCGAAGTTCAGCCGCACGAAGCCCGTGCCGTCCTCGCCGAAGGCGCGGCCCTCGCTGAGCGCGACCTTGGCGTGATCGAGGAAGAACTGCTGCGGACTGCCGGGCAGCCCGAGATCGCGCATGTCGAGCCACGCGAGGTAGGTCGCCTCCGGCGCGAAGTGTCGCACCCGCGGCCAGTGCCGACCCACGAACTCGGCGACGTGATCGCGGTTGCCCCGCAGGTAGGCGATGACCTCGTCCAGCCAGGGCTGGCCGGCGGTCCAGGCGGCGTGCACCGCGCTCACCGCCAGCGTGTTGGTGCCGCCACGCACGTGCGGCGGCACGCGCTCGAAGCGCGCCTTCAGCGCGGGCGAACCGAAGTGCGCGAAGGCCATGCACAGGCCCGCGATGTTGAACGCCTTGCTCGCCGACATCAGCGTCACGGTGCGCGCGGCGACCTCCGCGTCGATCGCGGCGATCGGCAGATGGGGTTCGCCGTTCAGCTTGAGCTCGGCGTGGATTTCGTCCGACACCACCACGAGATCGTGACGGCACGCGAACTCCGCCAGGCGCGTCAGCTCGGCGCGATCGAAGGCGCGGCCGCTCGGGTTGTGCGGGCTGCACAGCATCAGCACGCGGGTGCCGGCATCGATGCTCGCCGCCAGCTGGTCGAAGTCGATCTCGTAGCGCGCCGCGCCCGCCACCAGCGGGCACAGCACCGCGCGCCTGCCGGTCTCTTCCGCCGCGTGCAGGAAGGGCGGGTAGATGGGCGTCTGGATGACCACGCCGTCGCCGCGCTCGGACAAGGTCTCCAGCGCGAGGTACAGGCCCTGCACGACGTCGCTCAGGATCACGACCTGCTCGGCGTCGATGGTCCAGCCGAAGCGCTCCGCGACCCGCGCCGCGAACAGCGCCGGCAGCCCGGTGCGCTGCTGGTGAAAGGGATAGCCGAAATCACTGCGCTCGACCTGCGCCGACAGCGCCGCGCGTATCGGCGCGGCGATCTCGAAATCCATGTCCGCCACCCAGGCCGGCAGCACGTCCGGCGGGTAGAGCGACCATTTCTGGCCGTGGCGCTGACGCAGGCGGGTTTGATCGAGCGTGTCGAGGTGGTGCATGACGGGAGTGTAGCGGCGCGTCGCGGGCGCGGCCAAGCACGACGCGCTTGCGCTACGCTCATGCCTTCACCGCGGAGAGGCTCGATGCACGTACTGATCACCGGACACAGCCGCGGCCTGGGCGCGGCGCTCTGCCATCGCCACCTGACGGTCGGCGACCAGGTCTGGGGCATGAGCCGCGGCGCGACGGCTCGACCCGCGCCCGGACTCCACGAGGGGCGCGGCGACCTGGCCCAGCTGGACCAGGTGACCTCGAGCCTGGACGCGCTGGTGCCTCAAGATGTCGCCCTCGACCGCGTGTACCTGAACGCCGGCGTGCTGGGCCGCATCGCCAATCTGCGCGACACGCCGCTGGCCGACATCGCCGCGGTCATGGACATCAACGTGTGGGCCAACAAGCTCGTGCTCGACTGGCTCGCGGCGCGCGCGAGACCGGCGGCCGACGTGGTGATCGTCTCCTCCGGCGCTGGTGTCACCGGCAACCACGGCTGGGGCGCCTACGCGCTGTCCAAGGCCGCGCTCAACATGCTCGCCCAGCTCTATGCCCACGAGATGCCGGACACCCATCTGCTCGCGCTCGCGCCCGGGTTGGTGGATACCGAGATGCAGGGCCTCCTGCGCCAGGTGGACGTCACGCGCTTTCCCTCGGTCGCGCGCCTGCAGCGCGCGCACGGCACCGCGGACATGCCGGACGCCGACACCGTGGCGGCGCGGATCTTCGCGGCCTGGCCCCAGCTGCGCGCGCTGCCGAGCGGCAGCTTCGTCGATTTGCGCCGGCTGTAAGGCCGCTCAGACCGGCAGGCGCGGAAAGTCGGCGAAGGTGTCCCGGATGCGTGCGCTGGCGACGACCTCCGCGATGCTCGCCAGGTCGCATGCTATGCGCGCCGCGGCCCAGGCGCCATGGCGGCTGGCGAGGGCCAGCGCCAGATCGGCGAGGAGGCTCGCGAGCAGCAGCCACGCACCGTGACGCCACACGAGGCGCGGCAGGCGTCCCGCCGTGGGCCGCCGGCGCAGGGCCGCCAGCAGCACGGCCAGTGCGGGCGAGCTTGCCACCAGGTCGGCCGGCGCGACGTAGGCGAGCAGGTAGCCCAGCTCCGCGCCGGCCTGCGGCAGGTGCCCGAGCAGCAGCAGGCACTCGGCGTGCAGCGCGTAGAGCAGCACCACCCACAGCGTGAACGGAACGCGCAGTGCGAAATGCTCGTCGTACGCGTCGGGGTGATAGGGCAGGAAGCGGTGACCGCGTGGATCGTTCATCGCGTCAGCCGCCGTCGTGGACCCGCACCGGCGCGCCGCGCGCGAGGCCCAGGCGCTCGGCGGCATTGCGTTCGGCCACCGCGATTTCCAGCACGTCGAAAGAATTGATGAGCGCCAGCAGCTCGCCCGGCGCGACGTCACCATAGGTGCGATGCAGGGTCAGTTCGTGTCCGCCGGCCACCACCCGCGGACGCTTGATGCCTGCCAGCGCGTCGCGCGAGATGTTGGTGATGAGATTGCCGAAATGATCGGTGGTGATGATCACGCCATGCAGCTGCGTGCCACGGCGCTCGGGCGGTTCGATGATCGACGGCACGAAGTCGCGTGTCTCTTGACCGCTGTCGACAGGTGAGAGCGTGCCGGACGCGAGCGCGGCGGCGAGCGGCGCGAACACGTCGCGCCCGTGAAAGGTGGCGCTCTTGTCGGCCAGCGCGTGGGCTTCGATCACCGGCTCGGAAACGCGATACACGCGCGCCGCGCTGCGCTCGATCACTTCCGCCAGCAGACCGTTGTCCGGCGCGAGGAACAGGTGGCCATCGCCCTCGGCGAGCAGCACGCTGCGATCCGTGCCGACCCCCGGATCGACCACCGCGAGATGCACCGTGCCGGCAGGGAAGTAATGGTAGGATCGCGCCATCCAGAAGCCGGCCTCGGCCGGCCAGTGCACAAAGGCTTCGTGGGTGAGATCGACGATGCGCGCGGCGGCGAAGTGCCGCAGGATCACCCCCTTCATGGTGCCGACGAAAGGCCCGCGGTGGCCGAAGTCGGTGGTGACGGTGATGACGCCGCACGGCTCGAAACGCTTGTTCATGATTGTCTCCCGCCCCCTCGCCCACACGCGGCATTGTCGCGGCTCCGCGCTGCCCGACGCAATCGCGTCGCCGCGCGCGCTATCTGCGCCGTGACCCTCACGCGCGCCGACTGGGAGCGCATCGCTTGCCCGGTATGCGACGGGCAGGACTTCACGCACCTGTTCGACAAGGGTGGCGAACCCTTCGTGCGCTGCGCCGGCTGCGGCCTGGTGCTGATCAATCCCCGTCCGCCCTATGCCGCGATCCGCGCCGGCTACGATTCGGCCTACAGCGCGGGCTACACGCGCAAGGCGCAGAGCAAGGTGATTCGCGCGCGCAAGCGCGTCGCGCGGGTCGGTCGCGCCAGCGGGCGCTGGCTGGACGTGGGCTGCTCGGCGGGCTTCGTGGTCAAGGCCGCCACCGAGGCCGGCTTCGAAGCCTGGGGCGTGGACATCGAGGCGGGCGGCATCGCCTATGGCGAGAACGAACTCGGCCTGTCGCGCCTGGCCTGCGGCACGCTCGAGGAACAGCATTACCCGAGCGGCCACTTCGATGTGATCTCGGCCTACGACGTCATCGAGCATGTGCCGGACCTCAACCGCTTCGTGGCCGAACTCGCGCGCCTCTTGGCGCCCGGCGGGGTGATCGACATCGGCACGCCGGATCTCGGCCACTGGCGTGTGCCGCGCGCGCTCAGCGACTGGCAGGAGTTGAAACCCTCCGAGCATCTCTATTACTTCAACCGCGCCACGCTGGCGCGCCTGCTCGCGCGCCACGGCCTGCGCATCAAGCTCAAGCGCTTCGCGCTGAAGCCGGGGTTGAAGGTGCTGGTGGAGCGACGGGCGCCGCACGCGGCGGATTGAATTCCGCCGCGCACGGGGCCCCGATGTAGGGCCGATTTCAATCGGCCATGCACGGCGCCGAATCGACATGCGCCGTGCATGGCGGGTTGAAACCCGCCCTACAGGGGCAGCGAAGCGTTAGGATCGAGCGCATCATGACCTTCCCCACCGACTTCCCTCATCAGCCCGCGCCGCCCTGCTCGCCACCGCGCGGCGCGGTGCCTATACGCGCGTTCCTGTTCGACACCTACGGCACGGTGTGCGACTTCCACACGCCGTTCAAGCGCGCGCTCGCCGAACTCGCGACGCGCAAGGGCGTGACACTCGACGCCGGCGAACTCGCCATCAGCTGGCGCAATGCCTACATCCGCAGCGTCACACGCCACGTCGCGCGGGATGCGCCGTTTCGACCCCTGTGGGAACTGCAGCGCGAGGATCTCGCCGCGCTGCTCGAGCAGCATTTCCCCGCACCGGTCGCGCCGGACGAACAGGCGGCGCTGTGCGCGACCTGGCGCCGCCTCGAACCCTGGCCAGATGCCGTGCCGGGTCTGACCGCGCTCAGGCGTCACGCCATCGTCGCGCCGCTCTCCAACGGCAATACCGACGACATGATCGCGCTCGCCCGCCACGCCGGTCTGCCGTGGGACACCATCCTCGGTTCGTCCATCGCGCGCCGCTACAAGCCCCATCCCGAGGTCTACCTGCAGTCGGTGGCGGCGCTCAACCTGGCCCCGGCCGAGACCTGCATGGTCGCCGCCCACCAGTTCGATCTGCACTTCGCCGCCGGGCTCGGCATGCAGACCGCGTTCGTGCCCCGCCCCGCCGAGTTCGGCGGCGCGACGCGCCCCGCGGTGCTCGAGCCCGGCGTCGACTACAGCCGCGCGGCCGAGATCCATGCCGAAAGCGAGTGGACCTTCGTCGCGCGCGACTTCGTCGATCTCGCCGCGCAGTACGCGGCCGTCGCGCCCGCGCCGTGAGCGGCACCGCGCTCACGGCGCTCCGCGTCGCCGGCCACGTCGCGCTCGCACGGCTGCGCCGACCGCGGGTCACGCGCGCCGAGGAGACACCCTGGTCCGTGGCGGCGCTCACCCCCGCGTGGTGGACAGCGGTGATGTGTGCCGCTCATCCCGCCGCGGAGGTGCTCGACTTCACCCAGGTCGGCGCGTCCAGCGGTACCCATCAACGCCATCGCTTCACGCTCCGCTACAACCAGGCCGGCCACGACGCGCAGCTGCCGACCGCGGTGTTCACCAAGTCGTTGCCGACCGTCGTCAATCGCATGATCGGCGGCTACAACGGCACGGCGCGCGCCGAGGGCCGCTTCTACCGTGAGATCCGTCGGGAACTCCGCATCGAGTCGCCGCACGGTTACTTCAGCGCGTTCGATCGGCGCACGCTCGCGGGCATCAACGTGCTGGAGGATGTCGCCACCACGCGCGGTGTGCGCTTCTGCGATCACTTGACGCCGGTGACGCGCGCGATGGCCGAGAGCATGGTCGACCTGCTCGCGGCCCTGCACGCCCACGCGCTCGATGACGCGCGGCTGCGCGGTGCGTGGCGCTGGCTGGCGAACTTCGCCGACTGGTTCGAGATCGGCGCGCGCAAGATGGACACCGAGCGCTACACCGCGATGGCCTTGCGCCGCATGGCCGACACCCTGCCCGCACGGCTGCTCGGACGCGCGCGCGAGGTGTGGCCCGCGACGGTCGCCGCCAGCACGCTGCACCGCGGCACCGCGGTCGGGCTGATCCATTCCGACGTGCACATCGGCAACTGGTACCAGACGCCGAAGGGCGCGATGGGACTCTACGACTGGCAGTGCGTGGCCCAGGGGCACGGCGCGCGCGACCTCGCCTACGCGCTCGCCGCGGCGCTGGCACCGGCGGATCGGCGCGCCTGGGAGCGCGACCTGGTGACGCGTTACGCCGACGGTCTCGCGGCGCACAGCGGTCGGCCCTGTGACCGCGAACTCCTGTGGCGGCACTACCGCGGACAGATGCTGCACGCGCTGTGGATGTGGACCATCACCCTGTGCCACTCGCCGCTGCTGCCGGCCATGCAGCCCGAGGCGACCTCGCGCGCCATGATCGAACGCATCGCGCTCGCCATCGATGATCTCGACAGCCTCGACGCCGCACGCGGCGCCTGAGCCAGGCTAGGCCGTCGCCGCCAGGCGGTAGCGCTCGCGATCGATGTCCCGTCCCTCGCTCGTGAGCGCCAGGGTCGGCGGCGGCGCATAGGGCTCGTGCCCCGCGGGTTCGTGGGCGGCCGCGGCCGCCAGGCGCTCGACCACGGTGTCGTGGATCACCGAGCCACGCGCTATCGGCCGCGCCACCTCCACCTGCGCGCGCACGATGCCCGCCGGCGTGGTGCTGAGCCTGTCCGCCAGCGTGCCGAGCAGATGTCCGCGCAGGCTCTGCAGGTTCAGTGGATCGAGGAATTCCGCCAGTGAATCGCGCCGCGCCGCGAGCGGGTCGGGCGCGAGACCGGCGAGGAAGTGGGCGGTCAGTTCGAGTCCGGCGGCCTGTGCCGCGCGCGCCATCCAGGCCAGCGCGATGTCGGACAGGCCGCGGTCACGATAGCCGCCGCCGACGTTCGCATGCGCGCCCGCGAACCACACTTGTTCGATACCGCTGCCCGGCACGTTGATGCGTGGCTCGCTGCCCGGCGCGTCGGTCCACAGCGCCGGCAGGAAGGGTTCGCGCCGTTCGTCGATGGCGAGCGAGTGGGCCGCGGCGCGCACGCCGGGGCCGAGGCGCGTATCGAGGAATCCGACGCGCCGCTGCTCGAGTTCCGCGTCCAGCGCGCGCAGCGGCGGCAGCACCAGCTTGTCCGGCAGCCCGAGCGCGCCGACCGTGTCCCACACGCCGAGAAAACGGACGTCGGCCGCATGGCACCAGGCGCGCTTGAAGCG
>JBFWYG010000002.1:0-73884 GCA_050186725.1 Gammaproteobacteria bacterium
GGCTCGGCGCGCACCAGCGAGCACAACCAGACCTTCGTCGCGAGCGCGGTCGAAGCGCTGATGCTCGACCCGGCCTGGAACCAGGGCTGGTACGAGACGCCGCCGCGGCGCGGCCTGCTGGCCTTCGGCCACGTGTACTCGGCGTGGCTCTTCTCCCAGGACTTCTTCCGCGAGCGGCTGTACACCAAGCTCGGGCTGAACAGCCGCGAGGACGTCGTGAAGTTCACCCAGGGCTATTTCCTGGCCAACGACGCCAACGATCTCATCGCCATGGCGCGCACCTGGATGGCGGGCGACATCAGCGCCAACCCGCGCTTCAACGGCGACTTCGACGCGGCGCTCGCCGCCATCCGGGCCCGCGCCATCGTCATGCCGGGCGAGACCGATCTCTATTTCCGCGTCGCGGACAGCGCCTACGAGGTGAGCCGCATGCCGCAGGCCGAGCTGCTGCCCATCCCGTCCAAGTGGGGGCATGGCGCGGGCTTCGGCGTGGATCCTGCGGACACCGCCTTCGTCGACGCGGCGCTGCAGCGCCTGCTCGCCTGAGCCGCGCCCGGACTCGCACGGCGGTGGCTGAAGGTCCCGCGGCGGCGCCGCGCCTCGCGCTCGCGCTCTTGGTCTGCGCGAGCGCGCCGACGGCGCGCGCCTTCGACACGCTGCGTCTCGGCGAGCTCGCGCTCACCCCGACCTTCCAGACCATCGTCACCTTCCAGCACGGCGAGGGCATCAACTACGGCGTGGGCGCGCTGGACACGCCGGGCGAGACCGAGCGCGACGTGAGCTACCTGGTCGCCAAGCCCAAGGTCGACCTGCTGTTGCCGCTCGCCGCCGCCATGCCGGGCGGCAAGGCGGAGGCCTACGGCGCGCTGTCGGTGGTGGCGGCCACCACCCAGCTGGACGGCGAGATCTCCGGCCAGGTCGCGCGCGCCGGTGACTGGGCGGTGGACACCGACCACGCCTACCTGGGGCTCCGCAATGAAGTGCTGGATCTCTCCGTCGGCGGCCAGGAGTTCACCGTCGGCGACGGCTTTGTAATCGGCGACGGCAACTTCAACCAGGGCGGCGAGAACGGCCAGTACTGGTCGGGGGCGTTTCTCTCCTGGCGCAACAGCGCGGTGCTGAAGGTCAACACGAAACCGGTGCGCGGCGACGTGTTCTGGCTGCGCGCGGACACCGACTTCAAGGACGCGCGCGTGGTCGGCATCAATCTGGAGACCACGACCGAGGAGCGCTTCGGCTCGCTGGGCCTGATGTGGATGGAGGTCATCCAGGGCGGCGCCTTCAACTACGACGGCATGGAGGTGGTGAACCTGCGCGGCCGCGGCCTGCACCTGCCGAGCTTCCCGGCGCTCAGGCTGTACGGCGAATGGGTGCGCCAGCTCGGCAACGACGACCAGGCCGGCGGGCGGCCGAACGACGCCACCGGCTGGTACCTCGAAGGCGAATACACCCTGCCCCGCCTGCCGTGGACCACGCGGCTCAGCTATCGCTACACCTGGCTGTCCGGCGATCGGCCCGAGACGGTCGAGAACGAGGAATACCGGGGGCTCTTCTTCACCATCTTCCGTCGCGACTGGGACACCTTCTATCAAGGCGAGATCGCCGGCGAGTACCACCTGTTCAACCAGAACCAGGTGACCCAGATGCTGAAGCTGAAGACCTTTCCGCGGCCCGACTGGGCGCTCGGCCTGTGGTACTACCATCACGCCCTCGAGCAGCCGCACTACTTCGCCACCCAGCTGACCGAGCGCAACTGGGCCGACGAGGTGAACGTGGGCATCGAGCACTTCATGGCGCGGCGCTACTACACCTACCTCGGCTTCGCCTGGTCGACACCCAATGCGGCAGCCCGGCAGGTGTTCGGCAACGAGGAATTCTGGGTGGTGCAGACTTATCTCAGCTACACCTTCTGAGGCGCGCCATGCACGAGCCCGCGAACGCCCCTACCTCCGCCACCCCGGACCCGGCCTGGGCTGCCGGCTGCGCATGGGTGGATGGCGAGTACCTGCCCATCGCCGATGCGCGCATTCCCATCACCGACACCGGCTTCACCCGCTCGGACTGCACCTACGACGTGGTCGCCGTGTGGCACGGCCGCTTCTTTCGTCTCGATGCGCACCTCGCGCGCTTCGAACGCTCGTGGCAGGCGCTGCGACTGTCCCCGCCGCTGGACCGCGACGGCATGGCCGTCGTGCTGCACGAGTGCGTGCGCCGCGGCGGGCTGCACGACGCCTACGTGGAGATGGTGGTCACGCGCGGCTCACCGCCCCCCGGCGTGCGCGATCCTCGGCGCTTCGCCAACCGCTTCTATGCCTTCGCCATTCCCTACGTGTGGATCGCGACACCCGAGGTGCAGGCGCGTGGCCTGCATCTCGCCATCGCCCGCGACGTGGTGCGCATTGCGCCGGAGGCGGTCGATCCGCGGGTCAAGAATTTCCACTGGGCGGACCTCACCCGCGGCCTGTTCGAGGCCTACGAGCGCGAGGCCGAGACGGTGGTGCTGCTGAACGCCGCCGGCGAGGTGACCGAGGGTCCCGGCTTCAACCTCTTCGCCTGGTGCGACGACGCGCTGTGGACGCCGGCCGCGGGCGTGCTGGAGGGCATCACCCGCGACACCGTGCTGACGCTCGCCGCCGAGCACGGTCTCGCGACCCGCGTGGCAGCCTTCGACGCCGCGCTGCTCGCGCGCGCCGACGAGATCTTCCTGACCAGCACCGCGGGCGGCATCATGCCGGTGTCGCGGCTGGACGGACGACCGGTCGGGGACGGACGGCCGGGCGAGATCACGCGCGCGCTGTCCGACAACTACTGGCGCGCCCATGACGAGCCGCGCTGGAGCACGCCCGTCCAGTACTGACGCGATTTCGATACCCTCATCCGGACTCAAGCCTACGCCATGCACATCGACGTCGAGACCCTGCCCGACATACAAGTCACCCTGCCCGAGGTCCTGGGCTTCGGCCGCCACTTCACCACACGCATGTTCACGCGACGCTACGACCGCGAGCGCGGCTGGCACGACGCGCGCATCGAGGCCTACCGGCCGCTGACCCTGGACCCGGCCGCGACCGTCTACCACAACGGCCAGATGATCTTCGACGGCACCAAGGCCTACCGGCGCCCCGACGGCGACATCAACCTGTTCCGCCCGGACTGCAATGCCGAGCGCTTCAACGCCTCGGCGCGGCGCATGGGCATGCCCGAGGTCGACGTCGACGAACACGTCGCCGCGATCACGGAACTGGTGCGGCTCGAGCATCGCTGGGTGCCGGGCGGCGACGGCACGGCGCTCTACATCCGCCCGGTGATGATCGCGACCGAGAAGACCCTCGAGGTGCGCGCGAGCCGCGAGTACCTGCACTACATCATCCTCTCGCCGGTCGCGCCCTACTTCGCCGCCGGCTTCGCGCCGGTCGCGGTGTACGTCGCGGCCGACTACGTGCGCGCGGTGCGCGGCGGCACGGGCGAGGCGAAGACCCCCGGCAACTACGCGGGCTCCATCGCCGCCACCGAGATGGCGCTCGCGCGCGGCTGCCAGCAGGTGCTGTGGCTGGACGGCGTCGAGCGTCGCTGGGTCGACGAGGTCGGCGCGATGAACATCGCCTTCGTGCGCAACGGCCGCGAGATCATCACGCCGGTGCTGACCGGCGCCATCCTGCACGGCGTGACGCGTCGCTCGCTGCTGCAGCTCGCGCCCGACCTGGGGTTTCCCACCCAGGAACGGCGCATCTCCATTGAAGAGGTGCTGGACGGCCTCGCCAGTGGCCACATCACCGAGGTGTTCGGCATGGGCACCGGCGCGGTGCTCGCGCCGGTCGGCCGACTGGTCTACCAGGACCGCGAGATCACCGTCGGCGACGGCCAGCCGGGCCCGGTCGCACGCCGGCTGCACGCCGAACTGACCGGCCTGCAGACCGGCAGGCGCCCCGATCCCTACCACTGGACGCGGCGCATCGCCGTGCCGGTCTGAACCTGCCCGGAGCATGCCATGACCACCGTTCGCCTCATCGAGTACCAGGACGCCGAGCCCGCCGTGCGCGCGGTCTACGACGACATCCGCGCGACCCGCAAGACCGACTTCATCAACAACTTCTGGAAGGCGCTGGCCAACAACCCGGCCCAGCTCGCCGCCACCTGGCAGGCGGTCAAGTCGGTGATGGCGCCCGGCGCGCTGGACCCGCTGACCAAGGAATTGATCTACATCGCGGTGTCGGTGGCCAACGCTTGCGAATACTGCACCCACTCGCATACCGCCGCGGCGCGCGCCAAGGGCATGAGCGACGCGCAGCACGCCGAGTTGCTCGCGGTGATCGGCATGGCTTTTCATACCAACGGCCTGGTGAACGCGATGCAGGTGGAGGTCGACGACGTGTTTCGCGTGTGACGCGCGGCCGACCCGCGCGAGATTGCGCAGGCATCGTGCACGCGCAGTTCACAACACGTTCAGTGCCGCGGCCTAGCATGCGCTCCGGCGTCCAGCGGCGAAGGCGCCGGCCGAAGGCAACCAAATGCGCTGGCCGGCGTCAGAAGCCCAGGCGGACGCTGACCGCCCTCACTCAGACCTGGAGAGTTCGAGCCATGTCCCAACCCCTGTGGCGCAGCACCGCGGTCCTGTTGCTGCTCCTCGCCTGCACCTATCCCGCCGGCGCCCACGCCGGACATCGTCATGGCCACTGGCGCGGCAGCGTCGGCTTCTATTTCAACGATCCCTGGTACTGGGGCCCCGATCCCTTCTGGTATCCCTATCGCCCCTACGTCTACAGCCCGCCGCCGGTGATCATCGAACAGCGCGAGCCGCCGGTGTACATCCAGCGCCCGGCCGCGCCCCAGCCCCAGGCGCCCGCCACGGTCTGGTACTACTGCACCAACCCGGCGGGCTATTACCCCTATGTCCAGAATTGCACCCAGCCGTGGGTGACGGTCGATCCCAGCACCGTGCCCCCGGCCCCGGCGCAGTGACGTGCAAGCGCAGGAGCCCAGCATGATCAATTCCCCCTCCCGATTCCTAGCCCTCACGCTGTGTGCCGGCCTGGCCGGCTGCGCGACCTATCCGACCGGCCCGAGCCTGATGGCGTTGCCGGGCAGCGGTTCGAGCTTCGAACAGTTCCGCCTCGACGACGCGATGTGCCAGGGCTATGCCCAACAGATGCTGGGCGGCAAGACCCCGCAGCAGGCGGCCTCCGACAGCGGCGCGAACAGCGCCGCGGTGGGCGCCGTGGTCGGCGCCGCGGCCGGCGCCTTGATCGGCGCCGCCTCGGGCGACCCCGCCGCCGGCGCCGCCATCGGCGGCGGCAGCGGCCTCCTCTTGGGTACCGCGTCGGCCAGCGACTCCTACAGCGGCAGCGGCTACCTCGCCCAGAACCGCTACGACGACGCCTACATCCAGTGCATGTACGCCAAGGGTCACCAGGTGCCGGTGCCGGCCAGCGTCGCCAAGTACCAGCAGAGCGCGCCGGCCGCCCCTGCGTACACCCCGCCACCGCCCTCGAGCAGCTACCCGGCGCCCAACACGCCGCCGCCCCCGGGCTATTGATCGGTACCGCGCCAGCCCTGCGGCGAGACTTCGACAGTCAACCGCAAATGCATGTTTTGCAAAAAAGATAAGGTTTGCACGGGGTGATGCCGATGTTATCGTAGCTCTGCCGCAGGGCCGCCGCGCGATCGCCGCGAGCGTGGTCGCGCGGCGGTGGCATCAACCCTGGGGCGACGAGTGGCGCGAGCGTGATTGACGAGCAGGTGGAAGGAGTCGCCTCCCCCGACGACTGGGGCAGGCGACGCGGCAGCATTCGACACGAAGTGTCGCTGCCCGCCATTGTCGTCGACCGTAAGGGGTATGCGGTCGCCTGTACGATCGAGGACATCAGCAGCACCGGCATGGCCTTGAAGATCGACCTCAAGACGCCGGAGCCCGGCCGCGAGGCGCTCGACCAGGGCAGCGGCGGCCGGCTCGAGTTCACCGTGAAGTCACTGCAGGCCGGCCAGCACAAGGTGCAGGTGCCGGTGCAGATCATGTGGCGCACGCCGACCGGCATGGGCGTGCGCTTCAAGCGCAATGACGAGAGCCTCCGCGACGCGCTCAAGATCATCGCCCAGGCCGCGGTCGAAGCCCGCGCCAAGGACACCGGCCAGCAGCGCCGCCAGGCAGGCCAGCAGGCGCGCAAGACCATGCTGGCCTGCCGCAGGACCGCCGAGAAGCTGTTGCCGAACATCATCTGGACGCTGCGCACCGAGACCACCAAGCGGCTGCGCCAAGAGGCCGAGGGGGCGTCGGTGGCCGAAGCGCGCGAGGCGCGCGCCGCGGCGGACCTGCTGGACGAGAAGGCCATCCCCATCGGGCGCACCATCGAGCGCCTGTTCCTGCAAGCCTTCGCCGTCACCAGCGACCTCGATCAGACCCAGGAACTCACCATCGCGCCGGTGCTCGGCGCACGCCGCCCCGGCGAGAATACGGGCGGCGGGCTGATCGGCGTGGTGGCAGACAGCGTGGTGGAGAGCGACGCCACCATCATCGCCATCGGCCACGCGGCGGCCGAGAAATTCAAGCTCAAGCTGTTCCAGCTGAACGTGCGCCTGGCGAACGTGCTCGGCCACGCGCTCGACGTCGAGCACAATCCGCTGCAGCCGGCCAACATCTTCCGCATCTTCTGGCAGGCGACGGTCGAGTACTGCGATTCGCCGCGCGTGCGGCGCTGCATGTACGACGCCATCCGCGTGCGCGTGGTGCCGCTGCTCGGCGAGCTCTACGACGCCATCGACAAGACCCTCGACGACGAACAGGTTCCACGCGCCTTCGGCCGCCTCGGCTGAGTTCTTCTGCGGCCCGCCCGCGCCGGTTATAGTGCCCTGCCGCCGTGACTCACGCGGCGCATCGTTCGCAAGCACCACGGAGACCCGCGATGGCCAACGCCTCCCCTACCGACGGTTTCGTCATGAACCAGACCATGCTGCGCGTACGCGATCCGAAGGTCTCGGTCGCGTTCTACCAGGATGTCCTGGGCATGACCCTGCTCGACCGCTACGACTTCGAGAGCATGCAGTTCTCGCTGTACTTCATGGGCTATCTCGCACCCGGCGAGAGCATCCCGAGCGACAAGGGTGAACGCGCCCAGTGGGTGTTCGGTCGCCCCGCGCTGATCGAACTCACGCACAACTGGGGCAGCGAGTCCGACCCGGCCTTCGCCGGCTATCACAACGGCAACAGCGATCCGCGCGGCTTCGGCCACATCGGCATCTCGGTGCCGGACGTGTATGCCGCCAGCACGCGCTTCGAGTCCCTGGGCGTGGAGTTCGTCAAGCGTCCGGACGACGGCAAGATGAAGGGCCTCGCCTTCATCAAGGATCCGGACGGCTACTGGATCGAGATCCTGAGCCCGCAGGGCCTGAGGGCGATCGTCGCCTGAGACCCTCGCAGCGGGGCGGCGATCGCGCCGCCCCGCCTGTTCGCTCAGGCGTTCCGCACCGTGAGCCCACCGTCCACCGCCAGCACCTGGCCGGTGATGTACTGCGCGGCCGGCAGCACGAAGTTCAACGTGCCGTGGGCGACTTCCTCGGGCTCCGCGTAGCGCTTGAGCGCGACGCGGCGACGCGCGAACTCGGCCTTGGCGCTGTCCGGGATCTCGGCCGTCATGCCGGTGTTGATCGGGCCCGGGCAGATGCAGTTGACGGTCACGTTGCGCGTGCCGAATTCCACCGCCAGGGAACGGGTGAGGCCGATCACGCCGGTCTTGGCCGCGGTATAGGGACTGAAGCCGCGAGTCGCGCCCAGGCCCTCGGTGGACGCGATGTTGACGATGCGCCCGCCACCGCTCTTCAAGAGATGGGGCATGCACACGCGAATCAGCATCACCTGCGCGGTGAGCAGCACGTCGAGATGCTTGTTCCACACAGCCACGTAGTCCTCGGCGTCCAGGTCGAGCTGGCGCGAGATGCCGGCGTTGTTGACCAGGATGTCGAGCCCGCCCCAGCGCGCGACGATTTCACCGACCACCTGCTCGCGCGCGGCAGCGCTGCTGACGTCGAGCGCCCAGCCGGCCGCGCTGCCGCCGGCGGCGGTGATCTCCTCGACCACGCGCTGGACCTTGTCGGCATCGAGATCGGTCACCGCGACATGCGCGCCCTCGTCGGCGAACAGGTGGGCGGTGGCGCGGCCCATGCCGCTCGCCGCGCCGGTGACCAGCGCTGTCTTGCCGGCGATGCTGCGGCTCAGTTTGCTCAGACGTGGCATGACTCTCTCCCCTCGATTTTTCGTTGATTGGCAATGAATTCGGCGGCCTCAGCCGCCCTGCGCGAGGCGTTCTTCGGCCAGCGCGCGCAGCTTCGCTTTCTGGATCTTGGTGCCGTTGGCGCTCAAGGTGGTCGGGAACGCCTCCAGCACGAACACTCGCTTCGGTGCCTTGTAGCCCGCCAGGCGCGCGCGGCAGTGCGCCATCACCGCCTCGGCGTCCACCTCGCCCTCGCGCGCGAGGACGAAGGCCACCGGCGCCGGCGCGCCGTCCACCTGCACTGCCACCACCTGGCTGCTCAGCACCTGCGGATGCTGGTCGATGACCGCTTCGATCTCGAGCGGGCTGGTGAGGAAGCCGCCCAGGCGCAGCGTGTCGCCCATGCGCGCGAGGTAGCAGAAGCGACCATCGGCCTCGAGATAGCCGAGGTCGCCGGTGCGCAGGTAGCCATCGGCGGTAAACGCGGCGGCGGTCGCGGCAGGGTCGCCGTAGTACTCGTGCATCAGGCTGGGGCCGGCGATCTCGAGTTCGCCGGCGACACCCACCGGCAGCAATTCACCGCTCTCGGGATCGCGCACTCGCACCCGCGCCTCGGGCGCGACCGGCAGTCCCCCGCCCTTGCGCCGCTCGTTGGCCGGCAGGGCTAGCGGCTGTAGCGCGTACAGCGCGTGACATTCGCTCATGCCGTACAGGCCGCGCAGGGTCACACCGCGCGTGGCCGCGCGCTCCACGATGTCCTCCAGCGCCGGGTTGAACAGCGCGAAACCGAAGTGGCGCAGGCTCGGAAAGGCCTGTTGCTCGTCGACCTCGGCCAGCATGCGGTCGATCATGTCGTCGACGCCGTTCATGTGCGTGATGCCGAGTTCGCGCACCAGGCGCGCCGCCTGCGGGGCATCGAACACCGGCATGACTTCCATCGGCGCGCGCGCGACGAGCGCGGCCAGCGCCTGGGTGAAGCCGTACACACCGCACAGCGGCAGCGCCTGCAGGACGCGGCATGGACCATCGTCGAGGCCCAGGCCACGAGCCGCGTCGGCCGCGTGGCGCGCCACCGTGCCCTGCACGTGGCACACGAACTTGGGCGCCTTGGTGGTGCCCGAGGTGGTGAAGATGACGCAGCGTGCGTCCGGCCCGCCGACGACGGGGGGCGCCGGACCGTCGAGATCCGCGTAGCGCGTGCTCGGCACGCCCGGCAGCGGTTCGCCGCGCGCCTCGTCCGGTGCTTCGTTGTAGACGATGACGCGCTCGATGGCGCTGAGCGCGGCCGGTGGCACCTCGCGCAGGATGCCGGCGAAGTCGATGGCCTTGAAGGTCGGCCACAGCGCCAGCATGCGACAGCCGGACCGGCCGACGATGTCCGCCACCTCGTGGGCGCGAAAGCGCGTGTTGACCGACACCAGGATCGCGCCGAGCCGGGCGCAGGCGAACAACAGCGTGAGCCAGGCGGGAATGTTCGGCAGCCACACCGCGATGCGGTCGCCCGATCTCAAACCGTGGGCCGCGAGGCCGGCGGCGACCCGCGCGCTCTCCGCGCGCAGTTCCGCAAAGGTCATCGCGCGGCCGGCGTAGCACAGCGCGACGACGTCGTCGGGCGCATCGGCCAGCAGCGCGGTCAGATCGCGCGACGCGTGCAGCATGGTCACCTTCCTGTCTTCTGCGTGGAGGCGTGTCGCCATACCAGCAGCTGGTTGTTGGCGGGCAGCGCGAGATTCTCGCACAAGGCCAGTCCGACCCGCGCCGCCAGCGCTTCGAGCTCGGCGAGATCGCGCAGGCCGAAGCCGGGATCAAGGCCGCGCGCCCAGGCGTCCAGGCGCAGGTTGCCTTCGCTGGTGAAGCGGCCGTCGCGGTTGAATGGTCCGTACAAGAGCAAGGGACCACCTGGGCGCAACACACCGGCCACGCCCGCGAACAGCGCCTCGACCGCGGGCCAGGTCATGCAGTGCACGACGTTGGCCGCGTAGACCGCGTCAACCGTCGTCACCGGCCAGGGGCTCACGCGCACATCGAGCGCGAGCGGCGCGGGCAGCGCGACATCCGCGCCGGCGAGGTTCGCGGCCAGTGCCGCGACCCCCGTGGGATGCTCGCTCGCCTGCCAGCGCAGTCCGGGCAGCGCGGCGGCGAAATAGCAGGCGTGCTGACCGCTGCCGGCGCCAATCTCGAGCACCTCGCGTGCGTTCTCGAGCAGCGGGCCGAGGGCCGCGAGGATCGGCGCCTTGTTGCGTTCGGCGGCGTGGCTGAAGTCCTGGAACATCGCGCCAGTCTAGCCGCAGCGCGGCACGACCACACTGGCTCGGCGAGCGACACACGGCCTGTGCTAAGGTCGCGCTACTTCGCCTTCACACCCGGCACCAGCATGAACTCTCCCACCGCGGCGGGCGCCGCGCTCGACCCGCCGCGCGCGCGACGACGCCTCGCCGGCCTGCGCGGCCTGCGCCCCTTCCTCGCGCCCTATCGCGCCGTCATCGCCGCGGCGCTGGTCGCCCTGCTGGCCGCCGCGGGCGCGTCGCTCGCCATGCCGGTCGCGGTGCGCCACGTGATCGACGCCGGTCTCGGCGACGCGCATGGCGCGGCGGTGGATCGCTATTTTCTCGGCCTGTTCGTGCTCGCCGTCGCGACCGCCTGCTTCGCCGCGCTGCGCTTCTACCTGGTGTCCTGGCTCGGCGAACGAGTGGTGGCCGATCTGCGCTCGGCGGTGTTCCGCCACGTGCTCGGCCTGTCGTCGTCCTTCTTCGAAGTGACCAAGAGCGGCGAACTGCTCTCGCGCCTCACCACCGACACCACGCTCATCCAGAACGTGGTCGGCAGCAGCCTGTCGGTCGCGCTGCGCAGTTCGCTGACCCTCGGCGGATCGGTGGTGATGCTGACCGTCACCAGTCCACGCCTGACCGGCATCATCCTGCTGGTGATCCCGCTGGTGGTGGTACCGATCATCCTCGCCGGCCGGCGCGTGCGAGCGCTGTCCCGCGCGAGCCAGGACCGGCTCGCCGACACCTCTGCCCTGGCGGGCGAGGTGCTGAACGCGATGTCGCTGGTGCAGGCCTATACTCTGGAGGCCCTGCACGGCGCGCGCTACGAGCAGGCGGTGGAGCAGGCCTTCCTCGCGGCGCGCAAGCGCATCCGCCAGCGCGCGCTCCTCACCGCCTATGCCATCTCCATGGTGTTCGCCGCGCTGGTATTCGTGCTGTGGGTCGGCGCGCAGGACGTGGTGAGCGGGCGCATGAGCGGCGGCCAGCTCGGCCAGTTCCTGCTCTACGCGGTGTTCGCCGGTGGATCGACCGCCGGCCTGTCGGAGATCTTCGGCGCCCTGCAGCAGGCCGGTGGCGCCACCGAGAGACTGGTGGAGCTGCTGGGCGTACGGCCCGATCCGCCGCTGCCGGCCACGCCCACGCCGCTACCCACGCCGTGCCGCGGCGAATTGAGCTTCGAGCACGTGCGCTTCAGCTACCCGTCGCGGCCCACGCCGCCGGCGCTCAATGACTTCTCGCTGACGCTCAGGCGCGGCGAGACCATCGCTCTGGTCGGCCCGTCGGGCGCCGGCAAGAGCAGCGTGCTGGCGCTCGCGCTCGCCTTCTATCGGCCACAGGCCGGACGCATCCTGCTGGACGGCGTGGATCTCGCCCTGGTCGATCCGCGCGAACTGCGCGCCCACATCGCCATCGTCGCGCAGGACACCGTGCTGTTCGCCGACAGCATCCTGGAGAACATCCGCTACGGGCGGCCCGACGCCAGCGACGAGGAAGTGCGCGCCGCGGCGCGCGCGGCCGCCGCGTCCGAGTTCATCGAGCGGCTCCCCGACGGCTATCTCACCCAGGTCGGCGAACGCGGCGTGCGGCTCTCCGGCGGCCAGCAGCAGCGCATCTCCATCGCGCGCGCGGTGCTGAAGCAGCCCGCCATCCTGCTGCTCGACGAAGCGACCAGCGCGCTCGACGCCGAGTCGGAGTTGGCGGTGCAGGCGGCGCTCGAAGACCTGGTCCACGACCGCGCGACGCTCGTCATCGCGCATCGTCTCGCCACCGTGCGCCGCGCGGACCGCATCGTGGTGATGGACGCCGGTCGCATCGTGGCCAGCGGCACCCACGAGGATCTCACCGAGGGCGGCGGACTCTATGCGCGCCTGGCCGAACTGCAGTTCAGCGACGTCGGCCCCATCGACAGCCTGACGACGAGTTGAGCCTCGGCCGCGCGTCCCGCGCGCGGCCCGTTCCCACCCCATTCCCGCCCCGTCGCCGCGTCGCGCGGCGCCGACTGCCGTACGCGACGTCGCCCGCGCGCCTGCGCGGCTATCAAAAAACTCGCCTGCCCAGCCGCTAGTGGAGGAGCTCTCCCGCCACTGGCCAGCGCCTCGCGCGAGCCATTTCCAGTCGTCAACTCGGAGTCGAACATGGACCTGAGCGTCAAGCAGAAACTATGGGCCTTCGCGGCCTTCAGCATCATCGCCACTCTGATGGTGGGCCTCGTCGGCTATCACGGCGAAAAGGCCCAGGGCGACGCACTGAAGGTGCTGAATGTCCAGTTGAGCGCGCTGCGCAACCACATGGAAGCTGACATGATGCACGATGCGCTGCGCGCCGACGTGCTGTCGGCGTTGCGCGCGGCCGCGAGTGGTGATGCCGACGCACGACGCGAGGTCGAGAGCGATCTCAAGGAGCACATCGCGAATTTCGAGGCGGTGCTCGCCGACAACCAGGCGCTGCCCCTGTCGGGCGACGTCAAAGACGCGCTCGGCTCGGTTGCCCCGGCGCTGCAGTCCTACGAGACCGCCGCCAACACCATCGTGCAGCAGGCCTTCACCGACAGCGCGGCTGCCGAGAAGCTGATGCCGGACTTCCTGGTCGCCTTCGGCGCGCTCGAGCAGGAGATGGGCAAGGTCTCGGACCTGGTGGAGGACAAGGCCAAGCAGGCCGAGGCGTCGGCCGTCGCGCTGGCGGCGCGGTCAGTGATGCTGATGTCGGTCGTGATCCTCGGCGCGGCCATCGCCGCGCTGGTGGTGTCCTACTTCCTGGTGCGCAGCGTGGTCAATCCGCTCGACACGCTGCGCGCGGCGATCGAAGCGCTGCGCGGCGGTGACAGCAGCGGCACGCGCCTGTCGGGCTTCAAGCACGAGTTCGCCGGCGTGGAGCACGCCTTCAATGGCGTGCTCGACGACCTCGATGCGCAGCACCGCGCCGAACAGTTGCGCGCGCAGGCCGCGTTCCGCGTGCAGCAGGCGCTGAATGCCGCCACCACCAACGTGGTGCTGAGCGACGAGCGCCTGGACGTGGTCTACGTCAACGACACCGCGCGCGCGATGTTCGAGCGCTACGCCGCCGACCTGCGCAAGGACCTGCCCGGCTTCGACACGGCGCAGATGATCGGCCGCGGGGTCGAGCAGTTCTACGCTGAACGCGGCATGCGCGACACGCTGCAGCGCCTGACTACGCCGCGCACCGACGAGGTCGTGCTGGGCGGCAAGACCTTTTCCGTGACCGCCACCCCGGTACGCGGCGCGCAGGGCGAGCAGCTCGGCGTGGTGTGCGAGTGGGTCGATCTCACCGAGCAGCGCGAAGCGGAGCACCAGATCCAGGCGGTGCTGGCCGACGCCACCGCCGGCCGCCTCGACAGCCGCCTGGAGGCCGAGCGCTTCCGCGGCTTCACGCGCGCGCTGGCGCTGTCGGTCAACCAGATGATGGACGCGGTCACCGCGCCGCTGAACGTCGCCGCGGCGCACCTGAGCGCGATCGCCGACGGCAAGCTGCCGGCGCCGATCACCGCCGAGTTCCACGGCGCGTTCAACGACATCAAGAACAACCTCAACACCTGCAGCGAAGTGCTGCGCGCGATGGTCGAGGACGCCACTACGCTGGTCGAGGCCGCGCAGGCCGGCCGGCTCGAGGAACGCGCCTCGCTCGAGCGCCACTGGGGTGATTTCCGCAAGATCGTCGCGGGCATGAACAACATGCTCGACTCCGTGGCGCAGCCGATCACCGCCGCACGCACCGTCATGACCGCGCTCGCGGCCGGCGATCTGTCCCAGCGCATGGAGGGCGACTACCAGGGTGAGTTCGCGGTGCTGCGCGACGCGATGGACGCCTCCATCGCCAATCTCGCCAACATGGTCAAGCGCATCGGCGATTCGTCGTCCAGCATCGGCAGCTCGGCGAGCGAAATAGCCAAGGGCAACCAGGACCTCAACCGCCGCACCCAGGAACAGGCGGCCTCCATCGAGGAGACCACCTCGGCCATCCAGTCGCTCACGACCCGCGTACAGGAGAACACCGAGAACGCGCGGCGCGCCAACCAGCTCGCCGCCTCCGCGCGCACCGAGGCCGAAAAGGGCGGCAAGGTGGTCGCCGACGCGATCGGCGCGATGGGCGAGATCAACAGCGCCAGCGCCAAGATTGCCGACATCATCTCGGTCATCGACGGCATCGCCTTCCAGACCAACCTGCTGGCGCTGAACGCGGCGGTCGAAGCCGCCCGCGCCGGCGAACAGGGACGCGGCTTCGCGGTGGTGGCGAGCGAGGTGCGCAACCTCGCGCAGAACAGCGCGGCGGCGGCCAAGGAAATCAAGGATCTCATCGGCGACAGCGTCGACAAGGTCACCCACGGCACCCAGCTGGTCAACGAGTCGGGCAGCACGTTGCGCGACATCGTCGGCGCGGTGAAGAACGTCAGCGACATCATCGCCGAGATCACCGCCGCGTCCGAGGAACAGCAGGTCGGTATCGAACAGGTCAACCGCGCGCTGGTGCAGCTCGACGAAGTCACGCAGCAGAACGCGGCGCTGGTCGAGGAAGCGACCGCGGCCAGCGAGTCGATGGACGACGAGACGCGATCGCTGACCGATCTCATGGCCTTCTTCCAGGGCGGCGCCGCGGATGACGTCGCGCCCCGGGTCGAGGCGACGGAAGCGCCGCGCGTCGAGCGGCGCAAGGCCAACCGGCCGTGGTCCGAGCGCGCCGCACCGGTGATCGCGCCGGCCGCCTCACAGATCGCCGCGGGCGGCAACGGGAGTGACGTATGGAACGAGTTCTGAGCGTGCGCGGAGGCGCACGGGCCTGGGCCCTGCTGGCCGGATCCTGGCTGGCGCAGGGGGCCATGGCCGCCGATGACGCCCAGCCCTGGTTGCTGGGCGACTGGAACGGCCACCGCTCGGCGCTCGCCGAGCGCGGCCTCGACATGGAGTTCCTCGCTACCAGCGACGTGATGGCGGTGGTCGACGGCGGACGCTCGCGGGGCGTCGAGGCGCTCGCCAACTTCGATGCGGTGTTCAACCTGGACACCGGCACCGCGGGCTGGTGGTCGAACGGCACGTTCCGCATGCATGTGATCGGCTCGGTGGGCGGCTATCCCAGCCAGCGCGTGGGCGACATGCAGTTCACGAGCAACTACGAAGCCATCTCCAACACGGTGACGTTCTACGGCTTGAGCTACGAGCAACGCATGCTGGACGACCGGCTGGGACTCCTGGTCGGCCTGCACGAGGTGAACGAAGACTTCTACGTGACGGAAATGAGCGTGCTGTTCCTGAACAGCTCGCTCGGCATCGGCATCGACGTGACCCAGGCGGGGCCGTCGACGTTCCCGGTCACGGCGCCGGGTGTGCGGCTACGCCTGAACTGGACACCAGACACCTACCTGCTGGCCGCGGTCTACGACGGCGTACCCGGCGACCCCGACAATCCCTACGGGCCGCAGATCCAGTTCGACCACGGCGACGGCGTGTTCGCCATCGGTGAGGCCGGCCTGCTCGGCGGCGAAGGACGCTACTACAAGGTTGGCGTCGGCGGCTGGTATCGCACCAGCAACTTCGACGACCTGGACGGCGTGCCGCGGGACGAAAATTCCGGCATCTACGCGATCGCCGAAAGCGACCTGTGGCGCCAGGAGGATGGTCGCGGCGTGGGTGTGTTCACCCAGCTCGGTTTTGCTGACGGCGATGCCAACCAGGTGTCCACCTATGTAGGTGGGGGCGTCAACTGGACCGGGCCTTGCGCCTGTCGACCGGCGGACGTGGCGGGTCTGGCGGTCGCCCACGCGCGCAACGGCGACCACTTCATGCGGCTCGACCCGACCGTACAGCGCGCCGAGACGACCATCGAAATGACCTATCTCGTCGTGCCCACGCCGTGGCTGTCGATCCAGCCCGACCTGCAGTACGTCATCGACCCGGGCACCGACAGCAGCCTGGACGACGCCCTGGTGCTCGGCCTGCGCGTGCAGCTCGCGCTGTGAGCGCCGCGCGCTAGAGCAGTTCGACCACCACCCGCTCGGCCTCCCCGGCGACCGCCGGCAGGCGGGCGCCGACGAAGGCGTCGCGGCTGTTGCCGCGCGGCAGCTGCGCCGGACCGACCACGCGGCGCTGTTCGGCGCGCGCCTTGCCCTGGCCATCGACGATGGCCACGCGCAGCACCCGCGGCGTGAGCACGCGGGTCAGGAGGTTGCGCGAGATGCGCGCCGCGACCACGGTCGCGTCGCCTTCGCTGCGCACCTCGGTGGATACCACGCGCAGCGCGCCGCCATTCGGGCTCAGCACCGGCGCGGCCTGCAGCGATCCCGACACGGTCAGCGCACTCGCCACGGCCAGCGCGCGCCAGGCGCGATGGGGAATCTTGGTATGCATACAGTTCTGCTCCCGCTCGTACTTCCAGAGTGTCCTACCCCCCTGGCGCCGCCGGCGCCGGCCGGCGACGAGCCATCATTCACCACCCGTCGGCGCCCGGGCAAGCCCGAAGTGCGGCGTGGTGCGCATCTTTAACATTCAGGCCTCAAGTCTTCGCGACAGCGGTCGGGCCAGCCGGCCCCGGGTTGACGGGCCGGCGCGCGCCCCGTCTACTTGGATGTTCAACGCCACCATTTTCACGGCGCAAGCCGAGGAGTCTCGAACATGCATGTAGGTATGGCCGCCATCTTCCAGAACCCGGGCCGCGACAGCGGACACAGCGATTACGCCGTCTATCAGCAGGACATGAAGCTCGCCCTGTCGGCGGAGAGCCTGGGCTACGAGTCGGTGTGGGGCGTGGAGCACCACTTCACCGACTACACGATGACGCCCGACGTCACCCAGTTCCTGTCCTTCGTGGGCGGGCACAGCAAGAAGGTCAAGCTCGGCACCATGGTCATCGTGCTGCCGTGGAACGACCCGATGCGCATCGCCGAGAAGATCGCCATGCTCGATTGCATGTCCGAGGGTCGCCTGCTGGTCGGCATCGGCCGCGGGCTCGGCCGCGTCGAGTTCGAGGGTTTCCGCGTGCCGATGGGCGAATCTCGCGAGCGCTTCGTCGAATGCGCCGAGACCATCCTGCAGGGCCTCGAGCAGGGCTACTGCGAGTACGACGGCAAGCACATCAAGCAGCCGCGCGCGCGCATCCGTCCGGAGCCGTTCCGCTCGTTCAAGAACCGCACCTACGCCGCCGCCGTGTCGCCAGAATCGGCGCTGATCATGGCGCGCCTCGGCGTCGGCCTGCTGGTCATTCCGCAGAAGCCCTGGGAAGAGCACGCCAAGGAACTCAAGGACTACGCGGATCTGTATCGCAAGGAACAGGGCGTCGCCCCGCCGCGCCCCTATGTCACCGGTTGGGTGGCTTGCGACAAGGACGCCGGCCGCGCCGAGGAAATGGCGCGCAAGTACATCGGCGGCTACTGGCACTCGGTGGTCAAGCACTACGAAATGGGCGGCAGCCACTTCGAAGGCACGACCGGCTACGAGTACTACAAGCGCATGACCGAAACGGTCGCGACACTCGGCGTGGACGCCATGACGGAATTTTTCATGAGCCTGCAGATCTGGGGCACGCCGGAGATGTGCTTCGAGAAGATCAAGGACGTGCACTCGCGCACCGACTGCTGCGGCTTCACCGGTGTGTTCAGCTACGCCGGCATGTCGGAAGCAGTCGCCAGGGGCAACCTGGAACTGTTCGCCAAGGACGTGGTGCCGGAACTGAAGAAGCTCGGCCATCGCCCGCTGTTCGACACCGAGGTGGACGCCGCGCCGGCCTTCCTGCGCGACGAGAGCAAGGCCGCCTGAGCCCTGCCCTCCCAGGCGCGCGCGCCCGCGCGCGCCTGGCCGACAAGGGCGGCCAGGCCGCCCTTGTGCGTGCCGCTCAGCCTGCCATCTTGAGCTGCGGCGCCGCCGGGTGCAGGCTCGACTGGGCGCTCGGACGCGCCGCGACGCGTGCGTACCACGCCGTCAGGTTGGCGAACTCCGGCTCCAGCGGCTGACCGACGCCCTTGGCGAAATCCACGCACGCGAACAGCACGATATCCGCGAGCGAGAAACGGCTGCCGGCGATGAAGTCGCGACCGGCCATGAGTCCGTTCAGCCACTCCCGACCGGCCTTGCCCTTGGCCTTCAGGCCGGCAGCGGCCTCCGGCAGGCACAGCATGCGGTTGCGGAAGATCTCGATGCCTTCTGCGAAGCGGAATCCGTTGTACATATATTCCGTGATGTTCAGTTCGACGCGGCGCACCCACATGCGCGTCTCGGCGCGCTGCTCGGCGGTCGTGCCGACGAGCGCCGGGGTGGGGTGCTTCTCTTCCAGGTACTCACATATGACCACCGTCTCGGCCAGCACCGTGCCGTCGTCCAGTTCCAGCGCCGGCGTCTGACCCGCGGGGTTCTTGCTCAGGTAGGGCGCCTGGCGATTCGCGCCGCCGAGCAGGTCCAGGTCTTCGCTGGGCAGGGTAATGCCCTTCTCGGCCATGAACATGCGCACGAGGCGCGGGTTCGGGCCAAAGGAATTCAGCAGCTTCATATCGTTGTCTCCTCGCTGGTCTGGCCTCGCCGGCACGAGCGCCGGCGCGATCCCGAAGGTGTTCGGGAACGGCCGTTATAGGGAGGGGCCGCAGGCGCGTCAATCGACGCGGCTGGGTCGGGCCCGGCCGCGCCGTGTTCGTTCAGGCGCGGCTCAGTTCGGGCTGACATGCTGCGCGCGCTTTACTTTTCCCATGGTGCGACGCACCATGCGCCGCCGCGAAGCGGGCCCGATGACCCGGCAGGCTGCGAGCCCTGGTGGGAACGCGTCCCCGGTCCTACGGATCTGGATGAGCTGCGTGCATTTAACGTTTGATTCATTGGGCCTTTGTCAATACCATTCACGTATCGTGATGGTTCCCACGGTGAACCAACAATGCTGAGACCCCTGCGCTACTGGCTGGCTGCCTTGATCTTCCTGCCGCTCCTTTGCGGCGCCGCAGAGGCGCCAGTCGTCTCGGGACCGACCTGTGGCGGACGCCAGCACGAGGTGCCTCTCGCCACCGAGACCGGCTCGGTCGGCATCGTGCAGAACATGGCCGAGGACCCCAGCTCCATCCGGGTCGTGGCGGGCAGACTGCTGACCAAGGCCTTCGACCTGGACCGCAAGACCGCGCGCGCCGACTGCGGGCCGCATTGCCCGGCGCGGGAAATGTCGCAGATCGTCTACCGCGTGACGCCCACCGCCTTCCTCGCCGATGAGCAGCAACGCGACGTGTGCCGTCAGTTCGAGCACGAGACGCGCTCCCGGCCCATGACCTTCGACCAGCGCGAGTTCGCGAGCGTCGAGGCGATGAACCAGTGGATCATGGAGTTCTCCCAGGGCCGGGGTGAAGACGGGCGCCTGCTGTACGCGCGCTGCTCGTCGAACTGCAGCCCGCGCTACACCTTCCTGATCGCCGAGCAGACCAGCGGCTACGCCGTGAAGACCGAGGTGCTTTGCGGCCTGGCGCGCGACAAGACCAACGACGTCTACCTGGTATCGACCGCCGTACGGCGCAGCTGCGCGCTGAATTGAGCATCGCGGCCATGGATCGGGGCGTCACCGACGCCGCCCGCCGCTGGGCGTGGCCGCTGCTGGTGACGAGCGCCTGCGCGATCCTCGCGGCGGGCTTCGCGCGCGACACCCCCACCCTGTTCTTCAATC
This sequence comes from Gammaproteobacteria bacterium, assembly GCA_050186725.1. Taxonomy (GTDB): domain Bacteria; phylum Pseudomonadota; class Gammaproteobacteria; genus JADJYF01. The sequence continues at coordinate 20,102 of JBFWYG010000002.1, forward strand.
TCTCCTACGCCTGGATCATCGCCTGGCTTCTGCTGCTCGAAGCGTGGCTGCCGTTCCGCGAGACCTGGCGCCGATCGGACGGTCAGATCCTGCAGGACCTCGGTCACAGCGTGCTGAACAAGGGCCTGGTGCAACTCATCATCGTCACGCTCGCAGGGCACGGCGTGCTGGAGCAGCGCGCGCCGGGACTGCTCGGCACGGCGCCCATGGCGCTGCAGGTGGCGGTGGGACTGGTGGCGTCGGAATTCGGCCTCTACTGGGCGCACCGACTGAAGCACGAATGGCCGGCGCTGTGGCGCTTCCATGCTGTCCATCACAGCGTGCGCAAGCTGTGGCTGGTGAACACCGGACGCTTCCACTTCGTCGACTCGCTGCTGGCGGTGGCGGCGAGCTTGCCGGGACTGCTGCTGACCGGCATCTCGATGGACGCGATCATCTGGGTCAGCGCCATCACCGCCTACATCGGCATCCTCACCCACTGCAATGTCGACATGTGCTGCGGGCGCCTGAGCCTGGTGTTCAACACCCCCAACCTGCACCGCTGGCACCATGCGATCGACACCAGCATCGGCAACAGCAACTACGGCGAGAATCTCGTACTGTGGGATCGCCTGCTCGGCACCTTCCACCATCGGCCGGGCGCCGAGGTCGAGGCCATCGGCATTCGCGAGTTCATGCCGACCGGGTTCCTGGGCCAGCTCGCCGCGCCGTTCCGCTGGCGGCGCTGCCAGGCGGAAGGCGCCTCAACCGCCGGCGAAGGACGCTGAGCTGCGCAAGCGCAACCATTGCCAACCCAGCCAACCCATCATGCGCACCAGCCGCGCGGTGCCACGCAGGCCAAGCGCAAGCGCGATCATGCTGACCAGCGCGCGCACGTGAGCAAGGCCGTACATCGACATGACGAGCCGCTGGTAGACCGCCGCGCAGCGCGCGCGCTCGTAGCGCGCCCCCGGCCGAGTGGCCTCGTTGGCACTGAACCACGCGAAGGCCAGTTCGTCGTCGTCGGTCTCGCCCACCCGCCCGAGCGCGATGCGCAGCCGCGCCCAGGGCCCGAGGCCCGCCTGGCGGGCATAGCGAGCGAGATGGCGGTGAAACAAGCGGTAGTGCTGGGCCTCGTCCTGCGCGATGCGATGGCAGATGTCGCGCAACACGGGCTCGGCGGCGCGATCGCGGAGCGCCGAGTAGTAGGAACAGGTGCCCGACTCCACCACGCAGCGCGCCAGCAGCTCGCCTGCCCGCGAACCACGCACCGATTCCGCCGCGTCGAGCGGGATGCGGTAGCCGGCGCGGAAGCGGGCCAGCGCCGCGGCGAAGTCGAAACCGGGGTCGGCGAGTTCGGCCCAGCGCCCGAGCGCCGCGCCGTGCTGCGCCTCCTCCTCTCCCCAGCGCGCGGCGGCGGCGCGGAACGCCGGGTCGTCGGCGAACACGTTGTCGAGGTAGCGCACGTAGTCGGCGCTGTTGGCCTCGACCACCGCGGCGGTCTTCACCGCCGCCAGCAGGCGCGGGTCCACCGCGGAACGCTCGAAGCCCGCCCAGTCAATGTCTTCCAGACGCCAGTGGCGCGTCGCGCGTCCCGAGGGAGGCTGGCTTTCGGTATGATGCGCGCCCGCGGTGGCCGGCGCGCTTGCGCCGGACGTATCCGGCGTATCGGAGGCGTGGAGCATCGACGATGGGGCTCGAAAGGTCGCGGTCGTGACTCTGGGCCCGCTAGTGTAACAATCTCGTGCGAGCCTGCCTCGGCCCGCCGCCGTCCCGCGGAGAACATCCAGCCTTCATGACGCGCGAACGCTCCTACTTCACCCTGCGACACCATCTGCCCCAAGCCTTAGGTCCGCTGCGCGGACCGCTGGCCCGCACGCTTGATCGCGCGCTCCGGCTCGACGGCCTGAACGACGTCTGGCGTGCCATCCCGGTGGGTACCGACCCGCACACCTTCGCGCGCTGCGTGCTGGACAACTGCGGCGTCGAGGCGCGCATCGACGACTCGCTGAGCAACGTGCCGGCCAGCGGCCCGTGCATCGTCGTCGCCAATCATCCGCACGGCATGCTGGACGGCGTGGCGATGGTCGAGCTGCTCATGCGCCGACGGCCCGACCTGCGCGTGATGGCGAATTTCCTGCTGCTGAACTTCAACGAGCTCGCGCCGATCTTCATCGGCGTCGATCCGTTCGGCGGCCCGAATGCGTCCCGCGCCAATTTCAGCGCGGTTCGTCGCGCGCTCGCCTGGCTGAAGCAGGGCGGCGTGCTCATGCTGTTCCCGGGCGGCGAAGTCTCGAGTCTCAGCCTGCGCACACGCGTCGTGAGCGACCCGCCCTGGGATGCCGGCGTCGGCTGGCTGGTGGAGAAGTCCGGCGCGCCGGTCGTGCCGTGCTTCATCGATGGCCGCAACAGCGCGCTGTTCCAGGCCGCCGGCCTGCTCCATCCGCGGCTGCGCACCGCGCTCCTGGTGCGCGAGATGCTGAATCACCGCGGGACGGTGCTGAACGTCAAGTGCGGTCGGCCCATCGAAGCGGAGACGCTCGCGGTGCTCGGCGATCGCGCCGCCATCGGCCCCTACCTGCAGGCCAACACCTACCTCATCAAGGCACGCAACGCCTATCGCAAGCCGGTGCGCCTGACGCGCGTGCCGCCTGCCCAGGTGCATCGCGAACCGCTGGCCGCGGCCATCGAGCCGGCGCTCTTGGCGCGCGAGGTCGGGGCGCTCGCGCCCGAACAGCGCCTGGTCAGCACCAGCCAGTACGAAGTGTGGGTGGCGCAGGCCGACCAGGTGCCGTGGCTGCTGCAGGAAATCGGTCGCCTGCGCGAGATGACCTTCCGCCAGGTCGGCGAGGGCACCGGGCGCAGCGTCGACCTGGACCTGTTCGACAGCTATTACCTGCACCTCTTCGTGTGGGACCCGGCCAAGCAGCTGGTCATCGGCGGTTACCGTCTCGGCCAGGCCGACCGCATCCTGTCGCGCTACGGCGCGCGCGGCCTGTACGTGCGCAGCCTGTTCAAGCTCGAGCGCTCACTGGAGGCGGAGCTGCATTCCGCGCTCGAGGTCGGACGCTCCTTCGTGCGCCCGGAGCACCAGCGCAACTACTCCTCGCTGATGCTGCTGTGGAAGGGCATAGGCGCCTATGTCGCCCGCCATCCGCACTACCGCGTGCTGTTCGGCCCGGTCAGCATCAGCAACGACTACCACCCGGTCTCGCAGCAGCTGATGGTGCGCTTCCTGCAACGCAATCGGATGGAGCCGCAGCGCGCCAGCCTGGTGAAGCCGCGGCGACCCTTTCCGCGCGGGGATCGAACCGCCACGCTGATGGATCTGAACGTGAGCGATCTGCGCATCATCGCCGCGCTGCTGAACACGGTGGAGGAGCAGGACATCGGCATCCCGGTGCTGCTCCGCCAGTACCTGAAACTGAACGGGCGCATCCTCGGCTTCAACGTGGACCCGGAGTTCAACAACGCCATCGACTGCCTGCTGTGGGTGGACCTGTCGCTGACCGAGGTGCCGCTGCTGCGCAAGTACATGGGCGCCGAGGGCGCGGACCGCTTCCTCGCCCACCACGGCTGCGCGGCGGACGGCGCGGCCGCTGCGCCGCTGCGCCGCGTGAACCAGGCCGAGTGACGCCTGCCAGGCGCGCGTCGGCCGCGTATACTCCGGCCACCACGGGCAACACTCCAGGGGAGGAATCGCCATGCAAGTGAACCAGAACGCGTCCTTGAAGAAGCACCACCTGCCGGGCCTGGAGCACCAGACCCTGGCCGGGCAGCGCGACGGCCTGAAGAGTATCGAAGTCTGGCGTCAGACCATCGCCGCGGGCGCCGCGACACCGGTCCACCGCCACGACTGCGAAGAAGTGATCGTGGTGCTGAAGGGCGAGGCGGTGTGCTACTGCGGTGGCCAGGAGTACCGCGCCAAGGAAGACGAGACCTTCGTCATTCCGTCCGGCGTCACCCACCAGATCTGCAACGCCGGCGACAGCGACCTGTACATCATGGCGACGCTGGCCATGGCGCCGGTCCGAGTGGAAACGGCGGAGCACCAGCACATGGCGCTGCCCTGGGACGGCCAGCAGGCATGAGCGCGGCCGGCGGCGCGACCGTGCGCACGGCCTTCGTGCCGGGCGCGCCGCGACTGGCCTACGACGTGGCCGGCGACGGTCCGGCGACCCTGGTCTGCCTGCACGGCGTCGGCGGCAACCGACGCAACTGGACCGAACAACTGACCGCGCTCGCCGACGTCTGCCGGGTGGTGGCGTGGGACGCGCGTGGCTACGGCGACAGCGACGACTATGAGGGGCCGCTCGCCTTCACCGATTTCGCCGACGACCTGCTGCGCCTCCTCGATCACCTGGGCGTGGCGCGCGCCCACCTGTGCGGCCTGTCCATGGGCGGACGCATCATTCTCGATTTCCACGAGCGCCACGCCGACCGGGTCGCGAGCCTGGTCCTGGTGGACACTTTCCCCGGCTACGACGCGTCCTTCACCGCCGAGGGCCGCGAACGCTTCGTGCGCGAGCGGCGCCAGCCGCTGATCGAAGGCAAGGAACCGCGCGACATCGCGCCCGCGGTGGCGAAGTCCCTGGTCTCGCCGAAGACCTCGCCGGACATCCTGCAGAAACTCGTCGACAGCATCTCGATCCTGCACAAGGATTCGTACATCAAGACCATCGAAGCGCTGACCATGTACCAGCCGGTCACGGACGTCTCGCTCATCCGCTGCCCGGTGCAGGTCATCGTCGGGGCGGACGACCGCCTCACGCCGCCTTCCATCTCGCGCAAGATGGCCGAGAGCATCGCCGGCGCGCGGCTGCTCGAGATCCCGGACGCCGGACACTTGAGCAATCTCGAGGCGCCGACGGCGTTCAACGCCTGCCTGCGCGAGTTCCTCACCCCACTCGTCTAGCCGCCCGCGCCGGCCGGCGCTCAGCCGGGCTTGCGCGTGAGCATCAAGGTCAGGGGCCAGTTCACCACCCGCGTCGCGGCTACACCCCACGCGCTTTCGAGCCGCGCCGCGAGAACCGGCATGGGATCGACGCCGTTCGCCTGGCGATAGCGCGTCACCGCCGACCAGGTCGCGACATAGGCCAGCACCTGCGCCAGCGACCACGCGGCCTGCATCTCGAGCGTGCAGCGCGCGCCGCCGCCCCATGGCAGGTCGATATCCGCGTAGGCGTTCTCCACGTGCCGGCGATCCGCTGGCCACCAGGCGCCGATCTCCTCCGTGTAGAAGCGTCCCAGTTCCGCGTCCACCACGGGCGTGATGGCGAACAGGTTGTAGGTCCACACCGCCAGCACGCCGCCCGGCTTCAGCACGCGCTGGACCTCGGCGAAGAACGGTGGAAGATCGAACCAGTGCAGCGCCTGTGCGACCGTCACCAGGTCGACGCTGGCCGCCGGCAACGGCGCCCGCTCCGCACGCGCAGCGACCAATCCATCGTGCCCGCGTCGCCGCGCCTCGCCGAGCTGGGCCAGGCTCGCATCGCTGGCCAGCACCTGGGCGTAGTGCGCGCACAGGCCGGCGAGCGCCTGGCCGCTGCCGGTGCCGACATCCCAGGCCAGCTGCTGCTCACGCGTCTCGGCCGCGAGCCGCGCGAAGAGCGCGTCGGGGTAGTGCGGGCGGAATGCGCCGTAGTCGGCCGCGCGCGCCGAGAAATGGTCGGCGAAGCCCGCGCTCACAAGGCGGCGGCGGCCGGCGTACGCGCGGTGGCGCCCTCTTCACTATCCACTTCGATGCGGTCGCGACCGCGCGTCTTGGCGGCGTAGAGCGCGCGGTCGGCGCGACGCAGCAGGCTCTCGGTGTCGTGCGTGTCCAGGCCGCGCACCCAGGTCAGGCCGATGGACACGGTGAGCTGGCCGCGCTCGCCGGCCACGTGCGGCAGGTTCAGATCGCGCACGCCCTCGACGATGGCCTCGGCGACGAACAGTGCGTCGTTGCCGCTCGGGCCAGAGGACACCACGCAGAACTCCTCGCCGCCGTAGCGGAACACGAGATCGGTCGCGCGCCGCGCCGCGCGGCGAATGACCTCGGCGACCTGGGACAGCGCGCGGTCGCCGGCGATGTGGCCGTAGTTGTCGTTGTAGCGTTTGAAGTGATCGATGTCGATCATGTACACCGCCAGGCCTTCCTGGCGCCGCCGCGCGCGGTTGAAGAGGTTACCGAACAGCTCTTCGAATAGCTGGCGGTTGTAGGTCTTGGTCAGGGTGTCGGTGTGCGACAGGCGGCTGATGGCACGCACGCTGGCCTCGTAGCCGCGCGCGAAGAGATACATGGCATAGGCGAAAATCGGGTGGGCGGTGAGCAGGATCATCACCGACAACGGCTCGTATTGCGCGCGCTTGACGTAGAACACCGCGCACAACGCCAGCAGATCGGCCAGCGACCACCACACCCCGCGTCGGCTGCCGGCCAGCAGGAAGGCGATCATCGGGATCAGCATCTGCCAGGGCTTGTTGTCGAGCTGCTCGTTGCCGAACCAGATGCCTGCCAGCGTCACGCCCATGCACAGGCCGAGGAACAGGCTGGCGCTCGCGGGATGGGCGTAGCGCCGCAGGTTGTGCACGAAACACAGCGCGGCCACGCCGACGAAGAACACGCAGGAGACATAGAACAAGGGGCGGATGCCGACCATCCAGTAGGCCGGTAGAACGGGCACGGCGAGCAGCGTCGCGGTGTACAGGAACCGGGTCAGGACCTCGCGCTGGAAATGCGCGATGCGGACCTCGCCTGGATCGGCTTCGGACGATGACACGGGAGTGGACATGTTCAGCACGGTGCGCCTCGCTCAGCGACAACGGACGGTCGCGCCCCTCCCGCCGGCACCGTCTTGAGCGGCTACCTTACGCGGGCATGCGGTCAGCGCAAGCAAGCAGGTCGCATTCGAACCCCGGTCGGCGCAAAAATTCACAGCCATAGCGTTTTCCTCGCGCCGTCTAGCGATTCTCGTCCCGCGACAGGTCCGTGGCACAATCCTGCGCGCACCGCTATTCCATCCCCAGGCGACCATGGAGTCCACCGCCGCACCTGCCATCACGGTCCTAATCGAGGTCCCACGCGGCAGCTTCGCCAAGCGTGACGCCGCGCGCCGCCTGGAATTCCTCTCGCCCCTGCCCTGCCCGTTCAACTACGGGTCGGTGCCGGCGCTGCGCGGCGCCGACCACGACGCGCTCGACGCCGTCGTGCTCGGGCCGCGGCTCGCCGCCGGTACCACGCTCTGCGCGACGGCCCGCGCCGTGGTGCGCTTCGTGGATGCCGGCCACGACGATGACAAGCTCATCTGCGCGGCCGGGCCGCTGACGCGCGGCGAGCAGCGCCTGGTGCTGGCATCCTTCCACTTCTACGCGCTGGTCAAACGGCTGCGCAACGCCGTCCTGCGGCGCCCCGGCAGAACCCGTTGCGCGGGCTTCGGCGACCTCGCGGACGTCCTGGCGCGCGCCGCGCGGCGCTGAGCGCTCAAGTCCCGTCCGGCGCTGGGCCCATCGCCATCAAGTCGCCTAGCGCGCTGCCGGCCAGGCCGCGCATCACCCCGTCGCGGTCGCGACCGTCGCGGTTCTGGCTCAGCTTGAACTTGCCTTCCAGCCGTTCGATGCGGAACTCGAGCCCGACGATGGCGCGCAGCATGCCGTCCAGGTAATCGAGAGGTGCGTCGTCCACCCGCCAGGGACGCGGGCGCCCTGCTTCGTGGCCATCGGTCAGCGTGTGCACCAGGGTCAGCAGCCAGTCGCGATCCGTCACCGCCCGCAGGCGACCATGGGCCTGCACCACCGCGTAGTTCCAGGTCGGCACCACCCGCCCATGCTCGGCCTTCGAAGGGTACAAGGATGGCGAGACATAGGCCTGCGGTCCCTGGAACAGGCTCAACGCGGTGTGACCTTCACCGACCAGCTGCCACAGCGGATTGCCGCGCGCCACGTGGCCACGCAGCAGCCCCTGTTCTTCATCCACGGACCAGGGCAAAAGGTTCGCGACCAGGCCCTGCGACGGGTGGGCGATGACCACCGTCGCCAGCGGATGGGCGCGCATCAGGCCATACAGGGCCGCGGGCCGGCGTTCGGCGAAGGCTTCGGGCGTGTACACGGTCGCGCTCAGTCAGTCGTCCGGCGTCTCGAGTCCCAGGCGCTGATGCCACTCGGCGATCGCCTCCCGCGGGTACTCGTCGAAGCGCTGGTCCTTCTTGCCGGTCAGGAGCGGCACCCAGGCGGCCTTGGAGCCGAGCATGAGATGGGTGCGCTCGGGCGCCACCGGCAGCTCGGTGTCGATCGCCGAGGCGAAGGGATGGATGAGTTCCGGCCAGCGCGGATCCCACACCCACAGCGCGCTGCCGCACTCGCCGCAGAAATGGCGCTCGGCCGGACTGCGCTTCGCACGTCCCCCCGGCGCGTCGGACGGCATCAGCGCGCGGTAGACCTTGACGTGACCGCGCCCGCGAACCTTGAGCGAGTCGCTGTCGCCACCGAGGTTGATGGCGTAGCCACCGCCGCCGGCGGTCTTGCGGCAGATCGAGCAGTAGCACAGGTTGAACGGATAGGGATGCCTGGAAGACAGCGAGAACTTGACCTTGCCGCAGTGGCAGGAACCGGACAGGTGCATGGGCGAGACTCCGCGAAAGAAAGGGCCTGCTAGGGGGCACGCGCCAGCACGCGTGCGAGCGTCGCGCGGTCGACGTTGGCGCCGGATACCACCAGCCCCACCCGACGCCCGGCCTGTTGCTCGCGCTCGGCCAGCAACGCGGCGAGCGGCGCGGCGGCCGCGCCCTCCACCAGGTTGTGGGTGTCGCTGAGCAGCGCGCCCACGGCGTCCAGGATCGCCGCGTCGTCCACCGTCACCACGCGCGCGACACCGTCCAGCAGGTAGGCCAGCGCCTCCGGCGAAGGCACGCGCACCGCGAGTCCGTCGGCCAGGGTGTCGGCACGCTCGGTCGCGACCGGCGCACGTGCGGCGAAGGAGCGTGCATAGGCGTCAGCGCCGGCCGCCACCACGCCCACCACCTCGGTGCTGAGCCCGAGGGCGTCGCGCGCGGCCAGCGTGCCGGCGATGCCGGAGCCCAGGCCGATGGGCACGTACACGACGTCGAGCGTCGGTACCGCGCGCAGGAACTCGTAGGCATAGGTCCCGACGCCCTGTACCAGGGTCGAATGGAACGACGGCATGGGGAACAGCCCCTGCTCGGCGGCGAGCTCGCGGGCATGGTCGAGCGCGGCGTTGAAGTCCTCGCCGTGTTCGATGAGTTCCGCGCCCAGCGCGCGCATCGCGCGGTTCTTCTCAGGGTTGTTGCCGTGCGGTACCACCACCACCGCGCGCAGGCCGTGGCGCCGGGCGGCGAAGGCCACGCTCTGGCCATGGTTGCCGCGGGTCGCCGCCACCACGCCGGGCAGGTCGGGGTGGGCGGCGGCGAGTTCGGCCATGAACCACACGCCGCCGCGCACCTTGAACGCGCCGGTCGGCAGGTGGTTCTCGTGCTTGACCCACACTTCGCAGCCGCAGCGCTCGGCGAGCAGCGGCCAGGCGATCTGAGGACTCGGCGCGAGGACGGTGTAGATCTCGCTCGCGGCGCGCGCGAAGTCCGCCGCCGAGAGCGGCGTGCGCCGCAGGTCGCGGGATTCCATGACGCCGCGGCTCAGCGCGGCAGGTGGTGGGCAGCCTCGCCGCGCGCGGCGAGCGCCTCGCCCTGGCGGCCGATGATCTTGACGAGACGCTCAGGGGCGAAACCGAGCATCGCGAGCCCGGGCGCCGCGTTGGCGACTTCGTGGTAGGTCACCAGGCGCCCGTCCCGCAGCGTGCAGATGGACACACCCTCGAACAGCGCCCGGCGGCCTTCGCTGCCGGGCATGCGGCCGGCGTAGCTGAACACGTAGCGGGCATAGCCCACGCGCCCGTCGCTGACCGGCTCGTGCAGGTCCCAGATGAAGTCGCTGGCGTCGCGGTGGAAATGCCCGCTCACCATCGCCGGGATGCGCGCCTTGGGAAAGGCGCCGTAGAACACGTCGTGGTAGACGCCGTCGTCGGTGAAGCAGTCGGCGGCCGCGGCGCCGTCGTTGCGCACGATGGCCTGGGTCATGCGCGTGATGAGTTCGGCAAAGGACATGGCTCGCTCCGGATGACGCCAGTGGGCGGGCGGCCCGCGCCCGTCGCGCGCGGCGACAACTATCTCGCGCCCGTGGCCTTGTTATAGTCTTAGCCCGTGCGCTCGTCCATAGCGACGGCGCGGCTCGTGCCGCCGCGCTCGAAGCGCACGTGAACTCAAGGGGGAGAGCATTCATGGCGCAAGCGCTGTCCGTCGAGGACCTGCTCGACGCGTACCGTACGATGAAGACCATTCGCGAATTCGAGGACCGCGTCCACGTCGAATTCGCCAAGGGCGGCATTCCGGGTTTCGTCCATCTCTATGCCGGCGAGGAAGCCTCGGCGACCGGCGTCGGCGTGCAACTGCGCGACGACGACCGTCTCGCCAGCAACCATCGCGGCCACGGCCACTGCATCGCCAAGGGCGTGGAAGTGAAGGGCATGATGGCCGAGATCTACGGCAAGAAGACCGGCACCTGCCACGGCAAGGGCGGTTCGATGCACATCGCCGATCTCGACACCGGCATGATGGGCGCAAATGGCATCGTCGGCGGTGGGCCGCCGCTGGTATGCGGCGCGGCGCTGGCCGCCAAGCGCCGCGGCAAGGGTGGCCTCGCGGTCGCCTTCTGCGGTGACGGCGCGTCGAACCAGGGCACGGTGTTCGAAGCGATGAACCTCGCCACGGTGTGGAAACTGCCGGTGGTGTTCGTATTCGAGAACAACGGCTACGCCGAGGCCACCGACAGCCGCTTCTCGGTGTCCTGCAAGGACATCGCGCAGCGCGCGGTCGGCTTCGGCATGCCAGGCCGCATCGTCGACGGCCATGACTTCTTCGCCGTGCACGAGGCTTTCGCCGAGGCCGCCGCACGCGCCCGCGCCGGCGAGGGCCCGTCGCTCATCGAGCACAAGCTCGATCGCTTCTTCGGCCACTTCGAGGGCGACAACCAGAAATACCGCCCGCCCGGCGAGGTCCAGCGCCTGCGCGAAGAGGCGTGCTGCATCAAGCGCTTCTCATCGAAGGTCACGAGCGAACACGGCATCACGCCGCAGCAGCTCGCGGCCATCGACGACGAGGTGGCGAAGCTCATCGACGAAGCGGTGGCTTTCGCCGAGTCCTCGCCCGATCCGGAACCCGCGGATCTCCTGACCGACGTCTACATCAAGTACTGAGGAGCGGCATCGTGGCGAGAAAAATCACTTACCAGCAGGCCATCAACGAGGCGCTGGACCAGGAAATGGCGCGCGACGAGAACGTCATCCTGATGGGCGAGGACGTGGTCGGCGGCAGCGGCTCGGATGGCGAGATGGACGCCTGGGGCGGCGTGCTCGGCGTGACCAAGGGCCTCTACAAGAAATACGGCGACCGCATCCTGGACACCCCGATCAGCGAATCGGGCTTCGTCGGCGCGGCAGTCGGCGCGGCGGCCTCGGGCCTGCGCCCGGTGTGCGAACTCATGTTCATCGACTTCATGGGCGTGTGCTTCGACCAGATCTTCAACCAGGCGGCCAAGTTCCGCTACATGTTCGGCGGCAAGGCCGAGACGCCGGTCGTGATCCGCACCATGTACGGCGCGGGCTTTCGCGCCGCCGCCCAGCACTCGCAGTGCCTGTACCCGCTGTTCACCCACATCCCGGGCCTGAAGGTCGTGCTGCCTTCTTCGCCCTACGACGTGAAGGGTCTGCTGATCCAGGCGATTCGCGACAACGACCCGGTGATCTTCTGCGAGCACAAGGTGCTCTACACGCTGGAAGGCGAGGTGCCCGAGGAGTCCTATACCATCCCCTTCGGCGAGGCCAACGTGGTGCGCGAAGGCGACGACGTGACCATCGTCGCCTTCGGCCGCATGGTCCACCAGGCGAACAAGGCCGCGGCCGCGCTCGCCAAGGAAGGCGTGTCCTGCGAGGTCATCGATCCGCGCACCACCTCGCCGCTGGACGAGGACACCATCCTCGAGTCAGTCGAGAACACCGGCCGCCTGGTGGTGGTCGACGAGGCCCATCCGCGCTGCGGCATGGCAGCCGACATCTCCGCCCTGGTGGCGAAGAAGGCCTTCTCCTCGCTGAAGGCGCCGGTCGAGATGGTCACCGCGCCGCACACGCCGGTGCCCTTCAACGGCAAGCTCGAGGACCTCTACGTGCCGAGCGCCGAGCGCATCGCGGCCGCCGTGCGCGTCACCGCGGGGTACGCCGCATGAGCGCAGCCAAGATAGTGCCCATCACCATGCCCAAGTGGGGCCTCTCCATGCAGGAGGGCAAGGTGGTGGAGTGGCTGGTCCCAGTGGGCACCGAACTCAAGCTCGGCGACCATGTGCTCGACATCGAGACCGAGAAAATCGCCAACACCTTCGATGCGCTGGACGCGGGACTCCTGCGGCGCATCGTCGCCCAGCCCGACGAGGTGCTGCCCATCGGCGCGCTGCTCGGCGTGCTGGCGCCGGCGGAGGTGTCCGACGCTGACGTCGACGCCTACATCACCGAGTTCCAGAAGAACTACGTGCCGCCGGCCACGGACGAGGAAGGCGCCGGCGACGGCGGCTGGAAATTCATCGAGGCCGGCGGCTACCGCCTGCGCTACTCGAAGATGGGCGACGGCGCGCGCAACATCGTGCTGATCCACGGCTTCGGCGGCGACGCCGATCGCTGGGCGTTCACCCAGGAACCGCTCGCGGCGAACGCCAGCGTCTACGCGCTGGATCTCCCCGGGCACGGCCAGTCGAGCAAGCAGTTGAGCGACGGCTCGGTGAAGCACCTCGCCGCCACGGTCATTGCCTTCATGGACGCTGTCGGCATCGACCGGGCGGAGCTCATCGGCCACTCGCTCGGCGGCGCGGTCGCGCTGCAGGCGGCGGTCGATAACCCCGGGCGGGTGAGCGGGCTCGCGCTGATCGCTTCCGCCGGCCTCGGCGCGGAGATCAACGCGAGCTACATCAACGGCTTCATCGCCGCCGACTCACGCAAGGAGATGAAGCCGCTGCTGGAACAGCTGGTGGCCGACCCCGAGCTCGTGACCCGCACCCTCATCAACGACATGCTGCAGTTCAAGCGCATCGACGGCGTGGGCGCGGCGCTCGCCGCCATCGCCAAGGGCTTCCAGGATGGCAGCCAGCAGACGGTGAACCTGCGCGCGCACCTGGACGGCCTGGACGTGCCGGTCAAGGTCATCTGGGGGTCGAAGGACGCGATCATCCCGGCGAGCCACGCGGCCGGCCTGCCCGCCAAGGTCAAGGTGACGGTGCTGGACGGTTTCGGCCACCTGGTGCAGTTGGAAGCCGCGGCCGAGGTCAACAAGCTGCTGCTGTAGGTCGGACTTCAGTTCGACATTCGGCGTCTTTGCGGGACAGACCCCGGACGGGGTCTGTCCCATCCCTCCCCCATTCCCGCTCGCTTACGGTGCCGCCGGCGCCAACCCCGCAACATCCCCCAGCCGCGTTGCCACCTCTGCGGCTCGCGTCCCCTCGGCGGCCCAACCCGGTCGCAGCACCGACAGCGTGATCCACCCCGCCGCGAAACGTCCCGTGTCGCTGTCCGCGTCCCGCGCCCCGTCGGGGTCCACGTCGAGCGCCACGCGCACCCGGCCCTCCGACACCTGCGGGTAGTCGAAGCGGAAGCCGCCGCGAGCGCCGAGCGGCACGAGCGCCACGCCCATAACCGGCCTTGCCGGCACGTTCACGTTCAGCAGGGTGTCGGGCGGCAGCAGTGGCCCACCGCGCGCGGCGGCCGCCAGGCGCTCGACGAGACGCACCACGGTCGATGCGGCCAGCGGATAGGCGGCGGTGGTGCTCGGAAACGGCGCCGGCGTCGCACGCGCCTCCTCAAGGTCCAGGCCGACCGAGACGGCGATCGCCGGCACGCCGAACTGCACGGCCATCACCGCCGCGCCCACCGTGCCCGAACTGACGACGTTGGCGCCGAGGTTCTGACCGAGATTGGCGCCCGACACGACGAGATCCGGCCGGGCCGGCAGCAGGCGTGTAAGGCCCACCGCGACCGCGTCGGCCGGACTGCCGTCGACCGCCCAGGCGCCCTCGCCCTCGGCCTGGACGTTGAGTTCGCCCAGAGTCAGGCGCACGCCGCTGCCGCTCTGCTGACGCAGCGGCGCGACCACCGTCACGCGGTGACCCGCCGCGAGCAGTGCGGTGCGCAGCGCGGCCAGGCCCGGGGCGTCGTAACCGTCGTCATTGGTCAGGAGCACGGACAGCGGCGCGGCCCAGGCGCCCGCCGCCGCGAACAGCAGCGCCACGCTCAACGCGACGCGACCCCGAATCTTCTGCATGCGTGCTTCCCCCCGCGCCCGCTGCGGCGGGTTGATCGAGGCCAAGCCCTGCCGGTGCGCGCGCAGCTAGAATGCCACGCTTCGAACGACCACGAGATGACAGCCATGGACACGCTTGCCCGCCTGGGCGTCGACGCCACCCGCCTCGCGCGCCTGCCGGCGCGCATCGACACCGACATCGCCGCCGGCCGCTACCATGGCGCCGCGCTGGCGGTCAGCCGTCGCGGCGAGACCCTGTACCGCGGCGTGCACGGCTGGGCCGACCGCGCGGCCGACCGCCGCCTCACCCTGGACGACGTGTTCGTGTCGTTCTCGGTCGGCAAGCAGTTCACCAACGTGCTGGTGCTGAACCGGGTGGAGAGCGGCGCGCTGCACCTGCACCAGCACGTCGGCGAGATCATTCCCGAGTTCCGAAGCCGCGGCCTGCGTGGCATCCAGCTCTGGCACCTGTTGAGCCATACGAGCGGGCTCATGTCGGCGATCCCCGCCGCGCCGCTCGAGACCCTGGTCGACGTCACGAAGCTCACGGCCTGGGTCGCCGCGCAGCGGCCCGAAGCGCGCCCCGGCGAGCGGGTCAACTACTCGATCATCGTCGCCCACGCCGTGCTGGCCGAGATGGTGCGGCGGGTGGACGGCGGCGGGCGGCGCTTCGGCCAGATCCTGGCCGAGGACCTCTTCACACCGCTCGGCATGCGCCACACGAGCCTCGGGCCACGGCCGGACCTCGTTGCGCGCCTGTGCCCGGTCACGGCCTGCTACACCGAGCCCGGCATGTTCGCGCCCGAGGACGTGGTGGGCGTCGGCCAGGTGGTCACCCTGCCCGGCGCCGAGGTGCCGGCAGGCGGCTACCTCACCACGCTCGACGACCTGCACCGCTTCGCGCTGATGCTGCGCAACGGCGGCGAGCTCGACGGGATACGCCTGCTGTCACCCCATACGCTCGCCTACTGCACCGGCAACTTCACCGGCGAGCGCTCGAACGTGCTGTTCGACTACGCGCAGGACACCCGCGGCTGGGCGCCGTGGCCGGCGAACATCGGCCTGGGCTTCTTCGTGCGCGGGCACGGCGTGCAGCCCGGCCCGATGAGCAATCTCTCCAGCCCCGGCACCTTCTGCGGCTGGGGCGCCGGCTCGACCTGCTTCTGGGTGGACCCCGCGCTGGACCTGACCTTTGCCTTCCTCTCGACCGGGCTCATGGAGGAGACCTACCACCTGGAACGCCTGCAGCGCCTGGCCGACCTGGTGATCACCGCCCTGGTGGACTGAGCCGCCGACCCGCGCGCCGGTGTCCGCCTGCCTCGTCGCCCCCTGCGCGGGGCGGAAAAAACCCTATCGGGGAATGTCGTCTGGGCGTGCATAACCGGGTAGACTGTCGCGGCTTTCTGTCTCGCCATGCTGGTCCGGGGGGGTCTAGTGGATTTCAGATACAACGACAAGTCGCGCCAGTTGCTCGAGCAGGTGCGTGCCTTCATGCACGAGCACGTCTATCCCATCGAGGAAGAGATCTACACCTTCAACCACGACCCCAAGAACCTGTGGGTCGTGCCGCCGCAGATCGAGGAACTCAAGCAGCTGGCCAAGGCCCAGGGCCTGTGGAACCTGTTCCTGCCGCACGAATACAGCGACTACAGCCCCGGCCTGACCAATCTCGAATACGCGCCGCTGGCCGAAGAGATGGGCCGCGTGCACTGGGCCTCGGAGGTCTTCAACTGCTCCGCGCCCGATACCGGCAACATGGAAGTGCTCGCGCGCTACGGTACGCCCGAACAGAAGAAGCAGTGGCTCGAACCGCTGCTGGCCGGCCAGATCCGCTCCTCCTACCTGATGACGGAGCCGCAGGTGGCGTCTTCCGACGCGACCAACGTCGAGACCTCGATCAAGCGCGACGGCGACGAATACGTCATCAACGGCCGCAAGTGGTGGAGTTCCTGCGTGTTCGATCCCAGGAACAAGATCTACATCCTGATGGGCAAGACCGACCCGTCCGCCGCGCGCCACGTGCAGCAGTCGATGATCCTGGTGCCCGCGGGCACGCCGGGCTTCGAAATCCTGCGCCCGCTGCGCGTGCTGAACGACCTGCACTCGCCCCACGGTCACGGCGAAGTGCGCATGACCAACATGCGCGTGCCGGCCTCCAACCTGCTGCTCGGCGAGGGCCGCGGCTTCGAGATCGCGCAGGGTCGCCTCGGCCCGGGCCGCATCCACCATTGCATGCGCCTCATCGGCGCCGCGCAGCGCGCGCTCGACATCATGTGCAAGCGGGTCGAGAGCCGCGTGGCCTTCGGCAAGAAGCTGTCTGACCAGTCGAGCATCCGCCAGGACATCGCCAAGTCCCGCTGCGAAATAGAGCAGGCCCGCCTGCTGACGCTGTGGGCCGCCGACCGCCTGGACCGCGAGGGCAACAAGCTGGCCAAGGACGCCATCGCCATGATCAAGATTTCCGTGCCGACCATGTGCCAGACCGTCGCCGACAGAGCGATGCAGGCCCACGGCGGCATGGGTGTCTGCCAGGACACGGTGCTGCCGGAGATCTTCTCCTACGCCCGTGCCGTGCGCCTGGCCGACGGACCTGACGAGGTGCACATGTCGCAGCTCGGCAAGTTGACCATCCAGCAGACGCTGGCGGGTTGAGCGCTGGTCGCCTGACGCAGGCTCGGGTTTCGTTCGCGCCGGTGTCGTGATGCGGGTTTCGCCCCACCACCACGTCACCCCCGCGCGGCGCTTCGGGGAAGACGGCCTAACTGCCGTCACGAGGCGCGCCACGCGGGGCATGAACGAGACCATGAACCGGACGATCGGCGCCGTAACTAGATAATCATTACCATCGGGAGAGTTTCATTCCATGAGGTTCCGAGTAGCAAAATGGATCATGACGCACCGCTTCGGTGTGGGCATGGCCTTCCTCATCGTGACACTGGGTTTCATGAGCCAGTTTCCGAAAGTCGAGATCCGCACGATCTACAACGACTTCCTGCCGACCAACGAAGAGTTCGTGAAGATCTTCTTCGCGCATCGCAACTTCGGTAATCCGCTGACCATGTCCATCATGGTCAAGAACAAGAACGGCGACATCTACAACCCGGAAACGCTGGCCAAGGTCTACGCCATCACGCGCGACATCGACCTCGCGCCGTATATCGACCATGACCAGATCATCTCCATCTCGACGGAGAAGATGCGCTACGCGGAAGCCACGCGTGACGGCATCGACACCAAGCCGCTGATGAGCGACCATGCGCCGGCCACCGAGGAGGAGATCGCGGAGTTCCGTCGCCGCGTGAACATCTCCTCCGGCGCTCAGACCTTCTACATCTCCGGCGACAGCACCGCGACCCTGATCAACGCCGCCTTCCTCGATACCATCGACTACGGCGAAGCGTTCAAGTACGTGCAGGATCTGGTGGTCAAGAACCGCGACGCCAACCACGAGGTACACCTCGTCGGACAGCCCGCGCTCACCGGCTGGGTGTACAAGCTGCAGCACCAGACCTACACCATCTTCGCCACCACCATCGGCGTGATGCTCCTGCTGCTGGTGTTCTACATGGGCAACATCGCCGGCACCGTGATGCCGCTCGCGAGCGCGGCGACCGCCGGCATCTGGGGCTTTGGCACCATCGGCTGGTACGAGCGTCCGATCGAGCCGCTCCTGATGATCGTGCCGCTGCTGCTGGTGGCCCGCTCCATCTCGCACTGCATTCAGTACACCGAGCGCTACTACGAGGTGCTGAATCATGTGAAGGACAAGGTGCTGGCCGCCGAGATCACCATGGCGATCATGATGGCGCCATCGATCCTCGGCATCTTCACCGACGTGTTCGGCATCATCTTCATCGCCATCGCGCCGATCAAGACGATGATCAACCACTCGATCTTCTGCGGCTGGTGGGCGTTCTGGATCATCCCGACCGGCGTGTTCCTGGCCTCCATCCTGCTGTCCTACCTGCCGGTGCCGAATAATCTCGAGAAGATCGTCGGCGGCGCGGAGAAGGAATCCGCCTTCCATCGTTGGCAGACTGGGCTGCTGGAGAACATCGCGCACATCACCTACGGCAACGCCGCGCGCGTCACCGCCGTGGTGGTCACGATCGTTGCCGTCATCGCGATCTACCTGACCTCGCAGATCAAGGTCGGCAACCCGGTCGAGGGCACCAACCTGCTGTGGAACGAGTCGGAGTTCAACACCGGCACGCGCGCCATCAACGCGCACTTCCCCGGCACCAACACGCTGGAAATCGTGCTGGAAGCCAAGGAGCGCAAGAACGACCATCGCGTGGTGAACACCCCGGACGTCGTGCAGGTGGCGACCGAGATGCAACGCTCGCTGGAATCGGATCGCTCCGATCCCAACCTGCCGCCGCGCGCCACGCTGTCGTTCTCGGACTACATGCGTGACATCAACCGCCTGTTCGCCGGCGGTAACCCGAAGTGGATGCCGCTGGATCCGACGCCGGAAGCGATTTCGGCCGCCGGCTTCGCCGCGCTGATGGGCTCCAACGCCATCAACTTCAGCCACGTCGCCGACTTCGAGTTCCAGGACTCGACGGTCTCCGCGTGGTTCCGCGACAACAAGCAGGGCACGGTGGACGCGGCGCTCGCCTCGGCCTTCGCGGCCGGCGAAAAGGTGGGTCTGGACCATCCCGAGTTCAAGGTGCGTATCGCCACCGGCGTGATCGCGCTCCAGCAGGCGATGAACAACGTGGTCAAGAAGTACCACTGGCTCATCCTCGGCTGCGTGAACATCGGCGTGTTCTTCCTGGCCTGGTACGCCTATCGGTCCATGGTCGCGGCCTTCCTGCTGCTGGTGCCGGTGAACCTGTCGAACTTCATGCTGATGGCCTCGATGCACGTCATCGGCATCGGTCTCGACATCAACGCGGCCATCGTCGCGGTGATGGGCGTGGGCGTGGGTATCGACTACGGCATCTACCTCTTGTCCCGCATCTGCGAGGAGTACGTGGCGCAGGACCAGGATCTGAAGAAGGCCATCTTTGCCTCGCTGACCACGACCGGCAAGGCCATCATGTTCACCGCGTCGATCATGCTGCTCGCCATCCTGCCGTGGTACTTCCTGTCGGATCTGAAGTTCATGGCCGACATGGGCGTGCTGCTGGTGGCCATCATGCTGATCAACATGGTGCTGTCGCTGGTCGTGCTGCCGCTCCTGGTGTGGTTCGTCAATCCGAACTTCATGCGCCGCACGGACCTGATGGTCGGCGAGAACGTCGACCTGACGCAGTTCATGGACAAGGTCGACGAAGCCGTCGTCTGAGCCGCCTGATTGCCGCCGCGCCGCTCGGCGCGGCGGCCCGCCTTCGGCCCCTCGCCCGCGCGGCGGGGGGCCCTCTCTTCCCCTCCGCCGACAACCTGTCCGTCTTCCGCCTACACGCGGACGGCCACGCGATTTCGTGCATCCTGACCGGCAGCGCGCGACATGCCGGTGTTAGACTGATGACCATTCCACGGCGCGCTCGGCGCGTCCCCTTCGACCGCCCGGCGGTCGCGTGCATCGAGGCCAGGCATGGGACTGCTCGACGATCTGAAGAAACGCGCGGCCGCCAAGGAGGCCGCGAGCCGCGGTACGCAGGACGAGAGCCGCGCGCAGGATCTGCTCGCGGTCGCGCTGCCCGCGCTATTCCGCATCCACCAGGTGCTCGGCGATCTCGTCAAGCAGCTGCGTATCCTCGGCGACGAAGCGCCGGTGACGCTCAAGGTCCCGGGTGTCGGCGAGGTGCCGGGCTTCCTGCAGGGCAACTACGACATCAGCGCCGAGGGCCGTCCACCGCAGACCGTCAGCCTGCGTTGCAATTTGCGGCTGGCGCGACCGCGGCCGCTGGAGATGATCACCGCGGGCGCCTCGCCCACCACCTGGGCGGATCGGCTGCGCCAGCACGGCGCGCCGATCAAGGTGCTGCGCGTGACCGATGCGCGCGGCCCCAACCAGAAAGCGGTGATCGGCATCGACGGCACGATTCCCGTGCTCGTGCAGTTCAGCATCGACGTCGAGCACGCGGCCGTGCAGCTCCTGACGCGCAACTTCGACGAGCTGGTGGAACGTCGCCAGTATTTCAATCCGGCCGACGTCACCGAGCAGTGGTGCGAGGAGCTGCTCAAGTACGTGCTGCGCGAGGAGAACAGCTTCCTGCGCCACGAAGTCTCCACCGACGTGCGCGAACAGCTGCGCCGGCGGCTGGAGTGGGAGAAGCTCAAGGACCAGAGCCTGGAGGAGACCACCGAGACGCGGGTCGCCGCGAGCGGCATGCTGAAGCAGTTCTTCCGCCGCCCGCCGCAGCTCAAGATCGAGTGGCGCGGGCTGACCTGGGATCTCGCCACCCACGTCGGCGCCTTCACCCTGGGCCGCGTCAGCGATTGCGATCTGCGCATCCGGCGCGATCGCGTGTCGCGCTTTCACGCGCGCATCGAGTACCGCGAAGGCGAATATCACCTGACCGACGACAGCACCAATGGCACCTTCGTGCGTTTCAGCGACGGACGACGCCAGGAGCTGCGCAAGTCCAGCATGGTGCTGCAGGGCAGCGGCGTGTTCGCGCTCGGCGACGAGCCCAGCGAAGACAACCCCGACGTGGTGCATTTCGTGATGTGAGGCGGGCTATCGGCCGCCTCCTCCACCACGCCGCGTCTGCCCCGGCCTGACACCCCCCCCAGGCCGCGCGCCCCACACCATGTCAGCCATGAACCCAAGCGTCGTCGAACTCGCCGCCACTGCGCTGTTCGCGCTCGCGGTGCTGCATACCTTCGCGACCAAGCTCATCGCGCGTCTCGGCCACCTGCAGCCGCGCCACGCGGGGCTCTGGCATTTGCTCGCCGAGGTCGAGGTGGTGTTCGGCGTGTGGGCGCTGGCGCTGGTCGCCTGCCTGTTCTCCCTGCAGGGTGAGGCCGCGACCATCGCCTACATCGAGAGCCGCAATTACGGCGAGCCGATGTTCGTGTTCGTGGTGATGGTCGTGGCTGCCAGCCGGCCGGTGCTCAGCACGGTGATGGCGGCGATGCAGTGGTTGGCGATCGCGGTGCCGGTGGACCGACGCCTGACCTTGTTCTTCCTGTGCATGACGCTGGTGCCGCTGTTCGGTTCCTTCATCACCGAGCCGGCGGCGATGACGCTCGCCGCGTTCGCCCTGCGCGATGGCTTCTTCCGCTATCGTCTCGGCGCGCCGCTCAAGTACGCGACGCTCGGCACCTTGTTCGTGAACATCTCAATCGGCGGCACGCTGACCAGCTTCGCCGCGCCCCCGGTGCTGATGGTGGCCGCCACCTGGCAGTGGGATTCGAGCTTCATGCTGCTCACCTTCGGCTGGAAGGCCGCGCTGGCGGTGCTGCTGAATGGCCTGGTGCTGACCGCGCTGTTTCGCCGCGAGATAGTCGCCAAGGGACGCTGCGACGATGCCGGCGCGCGCCTGCGGGTCCCGCTCGGCGTGGCCGCGGTGCACTTCACAATCCTGGTCGCGGTGGTCGGCTTCGCCCACCACCCGACGCTGTTCATGGGTTTGTTCCTGCTGTTTCTCGGCTACTGCGAGGCCTACAGCGAATACCAGGATCGCCTGATCCTGCGCGAAGGCCTGCTGGTGGCCTTCTTCCTCGGCGGGCTGGTGGTGCTGGGCGGCCTGCAGCGCTGGTGGCTGGAGGACACCCTGACCGCCGTCTCGCCGACGGCGCTGTTCTACCTGGCCACCGCGCTCACCGCCATCACCGACAACGCCGCACTCACCTATCTCGCCTCGCTGGTCGAGGGTGTTTCACCCGCCTTCCAGTACGCGGTGGTGGCGGGCGCGGTCAGCGGCGGGGGACTGACCGTCATCGCCAACGCGCCCAACCCGGCCGGCATCGCCATCCTGAAGGGCAACTTCGCGGAAGAAGCAGTGAGCCCGGGCGCGCTGTTCCTTGCCGCCCTGCCCCCCACCGTGGTCGCCGCCCTCGCCTTCCTGCTGCTCTAGGGCACGCCGCGCGGCGGCGCCTCAGATCACGCCCTCGTCCTTGAGCCGCGCGAGCGCCGCGGCGTCATAGCCCAGTGCGCCGTAGATCTCCGCGTTGTGCTGGCCGAGCGTCGCGGCCGGCTCGTGCACCCGGGTCGGCGTGCGGGAGAACTTGGCGGCTGGCCCGGTCAGCGGCACGGTGCGGCCGTCGGCGAGGGTGGTGGGCTGCAGCATGTCGCGCGCCGCCACGTGGGGATGGCCGGAGGCCTCGGCGTAGGACTGCACGCGGGTCACGGTCAAGCCGGCCTCGGTCCACAGCGCCGTGACTTCGGCCACCGAATGGCCCGCGCACCAGGCCGCCACCAGGCCGTCCAGTTCTTCGCGGCGCGCGATGCGCTCGGCGTTCACCAGGGATGCGAGGTCCGGCCGCTCCAGCAGCACGCACAGCGCGCGCCAGTGGCTGTCCAGCAGCACGCCGCCGTAGATGCTGCCGTCCCGGCAGGCGTAGACGTTGACCGGCGCGGCGAGCGCGAACTGGTTGCCGTAGCGCGTGAGCGGCATGCCGAGCGCGCCGGCGGTGAGATTGCCGTTGCTCTGGTAGAGCAGGCCGTCGATCAGCGCCACGTCGACGTGCTGGCCCTCGCCGGTGCGGTTGCGATGCTGGAGCGCGGCCAGCGCGCCCAATGCGCCGTGCATGCCGGCGAGGTCGTCGCCGAGGAAGGTCGGCGCCTTGGTCGGGCCGCCGCCCGGATCGCCGTTCAGCGAGGTCCAGCCGGTGAAATTCTGCGCGATGGGATCGTAGGCGGGACGCTCGGACAGCGGCCCGAACTGCCCGTAGCCGCTGACCGAGACGTAGATGATGTCGGGCTTCACCGCCGCGACGTCGGCGTAACCCACGCCCCAGCCGGCAAGCGTGCCGGGCTTGAAGTTCTCGACCACGATGTCGGCGTCCCGGCACAGCGCGAGGAACATCTCCCGTCCTTGCGGCTTGCGCAGATCGAGCGACACGTTGCGCTTGTTGCGGTTGACGGTCTCGTGCGCCATGGACAGCGCGGAGTCGGGCAGCATGGGCGGGAGCTTGCGGCACACTTCCCCGGCCGGATGCTCGACTTTCACGACCGTGGCGCCGAAATCCGCCAGCAGGCAGGCCGCCATGGGGCCCGCCCAGGTGGTGGTGGCCTCGACCACCTTGATGCCGTGCAACGGCCCGCGCACGTCGTGGCGCGCCGCGGCGTAGAACGCTTGCTTGTCCATCGAACTCTCCCCTCGCGCCTGGTGGCCGGGGATTGTAGCGGCAGGCGCGTCGGTCGCGTGTTCCGGGACCCGCCGCGCGCCCTCAAGCGGCCTTCCCGCACTGCCGCTAAGTAGCCTCGAGTAGTCCTGGCAAGAGTTTCGCGCGACCCATGTTCCTCATCATCGGCATCGTCCTCGTGCTCGGCTGCGTGGCCGGCGGTTTCGTCCTGTCCCACGGCGAGCTGGCGGCCCTGTGGCAGCCCTACGAACTCCTGGTGATCGGCGGCGCCGCACTGGGCGCCTTCGTCATCGCCAACCCCATGAAGGTGATCAAGGCCACCTTCGGCGCGATCCCCAAGCTGCTCAAGGGCTCGAAGTACAAGAAAGAGCTCTACATGGACACCCTGGCGCTGCTCTACGACCTGCTGGTCAAGGCGCGCAAGCAGGGCATGATGGCGCTGGAAGGCGACGTCGACAAACCGGAGTCCAGCGAGATTTTCGGCAAGTACCCGACCCTGATGGCCGACCACCACCTGATCGAATTCATCACCGACTACCTGCGCCTGCTGGCGGCCGGCAGCATCACCAGCCCCTACGAGCTCGACGCCTTGATGGACGTCGAGCTCGAGACCCACCACCACGACGGCCACCAGCCGGCGGCGGCGCTGACCCGCGTGTGCGACGGCCTGCCGGGCTTCGGCATCGTCGCCGCGGTGCTCGGCATCGTCATCACCATGGGCGCCATCGGCGGACCGCCGGCGGAGCTCGGCCATCACGTCGCGGCGGCGCTGGTCGGCACCTTCTTGGGCATCCTTCTCGCCTACGGCTTCGTCGGCCCGATGGCGACCGCGGTCGAGCACATGGCGGCGGACGAGGCGCAGATGTTCCTCGCCATCAAGAACACGCTGGTGGCCTCGGCGCAGGGCTATGCCCCGCAGATCGCCATCGAGTTCGGCCGCAAGGCCATCGGCGGCCCGGACCGGCCGTCGTTCTCGGAGCTCGAGACCCGCGTGAAGGGCAAGTGACGGCCGGAGTCCACTGAGCATGGCCGCGAACCAGTCCGCCGCGCCGATCATCATCAAGAAGATCAAGAAGGGCGGCCATGGGCACCATGGCGGCGCCTGGAAGGTCGCGTTCGCCGACTTCGTGACGGCGATGATGGCCTTCTTCCTCCTGATGTGGCTGATGGCCTCGACCACCGTCGAGCAGCGCGCATCGATCTCGTCCTATTTTAACGACCCGATGGCCAAGGTCGGCTTCGACGGCAACGGCGGCGGCAACCCCGCCTTGAACGGCGGCAGCGGCATTCTCACCGGGCGCGGGAAGAATCCCTTCAGCGGTCAATCCCAAGACGAAGAGAACAGCACCCGCAACGGGCCAGACGTGATGCTCGACGACGAACAGATCGAGCGCGCGCGCATGGTGCAGATGATGGACGAGCTGAAGGAGGTGGTGGACGCCGGCAAGGCGCTCAAGGAGTTCGCCGACCAGATCCTGCTCGACATCACGCCCGAGGGGCTGCGCATTCAGATAGTCGACAAGGAGAACCGCGCGATGTTCGACCAGGGCAGCGCGCGGCTGCAGCCCTACACCCGCGACATCCTGCACGAGATCGTGAAAGTGGTAAGCGAGGCGCCGAACCGCATCAGCATCTCCGGCCACACCGACGCCACGCCCTACGCGCGCAATGGCGACTATGGCAACTGGGAACTGTCCGCCGACCGCGCCAACGCCGCGCGCCGCGAACTGCTGGCCGGCGGGCTGGAGGAGGAGAAGATCGGACGCGTGGTCGGGCTCGGCTCTTCCGACCTGCTGGACCCCAGCCAGCCGCGCGCGCCCATCAACCGCCGCATCAGCATCGTGGTGCTGCGTGGCGATCATGGCACCGATACCAACCCGGACGGCAGCGCCGACGGCGCCCCCCCGCCGACGGCGCAAGAAGGCGAAGCGCTGCCCGCGCCCAGTGAAGCCCCCGAGGACGGCGCGCCGCCCGCGGCCGAAACCACCGATGGCGACACCGCGAGTGCGAGCGGCGCCAGTGAGGCCGCACCCGCGCTGGCGGGCCTGACCAGCGCGGCGAGCGCCGCGGACGCCGCGAGTCGCGCGGTGGCGAAGAAACTCGCCGCCAAGCCCGCGGCACCGGTCAAGACCAAGGCCAGGACCACCCGGCCGCGCGCCGCCAAGACCAAGGGCTGATGCGTCTCCGGCGCGCTGCGCGCGCGCCTGGCCAGGCCTCTCCCGCCGCGCCGCGGGCGCGCGATCCGACGTGCTACACTCGAGGCCGTTCACGCACGCCACACGAGGGAGTCTCACTTGTCGCGCGCCCACTCTGCACGGATCGCGCGCGACGATGTCGTCCGCCTGAGCCAGCTCCGCTCGCTGCCCAACCTGGCCAAGCTCAGCCTGATCACAGGCCTGATGACCGGCCTCACCTGGCTGGCCTGGCACACTGAAGAGGCGCCGCTACGCTGGGCCGCCTACGTCGCCCTCGGCTACCTGTGGATGTCCATCGTGACCTTCATGCACGACGCCGGGCACAACACGCTGTGGCCGCGACGCTGGCTGAACACCGCCTTCGGCGTCGTCGCCATGCTGCCGCTGTTCGCCTCGTTCATCGCCTTCAAGCAGGACCACTACGAGCACCACCGCTTCAACCGCTCACCGCGCGATCCCGACGCATTCACCATGGGCAAACGCGGTGCGCTCGACTTCGTGCTGTTCTATGCCTACATGGCCTTCGGCGCGGTGCTGAGCCTGGTGCACTTCAACCTGCTCTACCCCATCGCGCGCTTCAACCGGCGACAGTGGGCCATGCACCTGTTCGAGACAGGCCTCAAGGTCGTGGTCTACTGGCTGGCACTGGGCTACGCGGCGCGCCACGGCGTGCTCGGCCGCGCGCTCGAAGTGTGGCTGTGGCCGGTGTTCTTCTTCTCGCTGTTCAATTCCATGCGCTTCATGGCCGAGCACTACGGCACGCCCTGGAACGCCGGACAGATGTCGGGCACGCGCACCATCACCTCGAACCGCCTGCACGCGTTCTTCTGGAACAACATCAACTGGCACATCGGCCACCACGTGTACCCGAGCGTGCCGTGGTACAACCTGGTGGAACTGCATCACCTTCTGCTCCCGCAGATCGAAGCGAGCGGCGCGCTGGTCGACAAGAGCTACGTCGGCGTGTGCTGGCGGGCGCTGCGCGACGGGCCGGAGACGGAGACCCGGCTGGCACGGGCATTGGCGAAGCGCAGAGTCGCCGAACATGGCGAGTTGAAACCCGCCCTGCAGACACCGTTGTAGGGCCGATTTCAATCGGCCAGGCACGGCGCACAGACGAAACGCCACGCATGGCGGGTTGAAACCCACGCCACAGGTGCCGCCGATGTAGGGCCGATTTCAATCGGCCAGGCACGACGCACGAACGCAGCGCCGCGCATGGCGGGTTGAAACCCGCCCTACAGGGAGAACGGGAACACCAGCGGCGTGATGGCGATGGTGGTCGCGGCGACGACCAAGTCGAGGGGAATGCCGAAACGCAGGAAGTCGGCGAAACGGTAGCCACCGGGGCCGTAGACCATCATGTGCGTCTGGTAGCCGAGTGGCGTGGCGAAGCCGCAGGACGCGGCGATGGTCATGGCGACCACGAAGGGCATGTGATCGACCCCCATCACGCGGGCGGTGGCGAGCGCGATGGGGAACATCAGCACCGCGGCCGTGTTGTTGCTGAGCAGTTCGGTGGCGAGCATGGTGGAGAGATAGACGGTGGCGAGCGCCATCCAGGGCGAGGAAGCGGACATGTTCGCCACGCCGCTGGCCGCTAGCGCCGCGAGCCCGGTCTTCTGCAACGCCGTGCCGATGCCGATGGTGGTGGCGATGACGATGAGCACCTGCCAGTCCACCGTGCGGCGCGCGGCGTCCGCTCCGCAGCAGCGTCCAAGCAGCATGGCGACCGCAGCGAGCATGCCGGCGTGCAACATCGAATAGCCGTGGGACTCGAACCAGGGGTGCTGCTCGAAGAGCGTCGCGGCCGCGACCATGGCGAGGAGGATGCCGAGCGCGAGCGGCGCCTTGTGGCGCGCGAGCGGCGCGGAGTCATCGATGCCCGAGACCAGGAAGAAGTCGCGCGCGTTGCGCTGCTGCTGGACGAAGGCCGGGCGCGCTTCCACCAGCAGGGTGTCTCCGACCTCCAGCACCACGTCGCCGAGCTTCTGGTAGAGGCGCTGGCCGCCGCGCGCGACGCCGATCACCACCGCGTTGTACTGGGTGCGGAAGCGTCCTTCGCGAATGCTCTTGCCGAGCAGCGGGGACTGGTCCGACACCACGGCTTCGATCAGCATGCGCTGCTCGCGCGGCCCGTCGAGCTTGAAGACCTGCTCCGTGGCCGGCGCCAGGCCGCGCATCTTCTGCAGGTCGAGAACCGCGTCGACCACGCCGACGAACACCAGGCGATCGTTCGCCTGCAGACGGAAGCTGGCGCCGACCGCCGCCATCACCTGGCCATCGCGATCGACCTCCGCCAGGTAGCTGCCGGGCAGGTGCCGCAGGCCGGCCTCTTCGATGCTGCGCCCCGCGATGGGCCCGTCCGGCATGACCAGCATTTCGACCGTGTAGGCGCGCGGGTCACTCTCGTCCCGCAGCGGCGAGCCACGCTTTGGCAGCAGAACTGGGGCGAGCAGCACGATGTAGGCCAGGCCGGCGAGCGCGCAGGCGAGGCCGACGGGCGAGAGCGTGAAGAAGCTGAAGCCGCGGTCGACGACGCCCGCCCGCACCGCGTCATTCAGCAGACCCGCGACGATGACGTTGGTACTTGTGCCGATGAGCGTGCACAACCCGCCCAGGATGGCGGCGTAGCTGAGTGGCATGAGCAGACGGGACAAAGGGATCTGCAGCCGCCGGCCCCAATCCGACACCGCGGGCAGCATGGCCGCGACCAGCGGCGTGTTGTTCATGAAGGCCGACAGACCGGCGACCGGCAGCATCATGCGCAGCTGCGCCCCGGCCACGCTCTTCGGCCGACCGAACCAGGCGTTGGCGAGCATGCCCATGGCGCCCGTGTCGCGCAGCCCGGCGACCGCGATGTAGAGGATCCCCACCGTCATCACGCCTTCGTTGGCGAAGCCGGCCAGGGCCTCCTTGGTGCCGAGCACCCCGCCGAGCAGGAGCGTCGCGAGCGCGCCGAGCATGACCAGGTCGGTGGCCAGCGAGGTCAGCGCCAGCAGGCCGAAAATCGCGCTGACCACCGCGAGCGTGAGCCACGCGTCGAAGCTCATGGAGCGGCCATGTCGAGGGCAGGGGTCATGGGAGGGCGCTTTACGCGCGTGCGGTCTTGCGGCTGGAAAGTCAGGGCGGAGCGTACACGCGCGGCGAACGCTGGGCAATGCGCGCGGCCGTGCTTGCCCGGGCCGACGAATTCACTAAGATGCGCGGGTCGCGCCGTGGTTGGGGACCAAGGCGCGCCGTCGGCGCGACCTCGGTCGCTCCCCTACCCGCTCACCGACCATGCGCCGCTCATTCACGGCGGCGACGGAAACGACATGCCTGTCTGGATCGAAATCCTGCTGATGCTGCTGCTGATCCTGGTGGCCGCGGAAATCTTCACCAACGCGCTGGAACACCTGGGCGAGCAGCTCGGCATCTCGGAGGGCGTGACCGGATCCATCTTCGCCGCGGTCGGCACTGCCATGCCCGAGAGCATCGTGCCGCTGGTCGCGGTGCTGGCGGGCGGCCCCAACGAACAGACCAATATCGAGGTCGGCGTGGGCGCCATCCTGGGCGCGCCGCTGATGCTCTCGACGCTCAGCCTGTCGCTGATGGCGTTCTCGGTGCTGGGCAAGCGCGGCGCCGCGGGCGAGATGCGCCCGGAACGGGTCGGGCTCAAGCGCGACGTCTGGTTCTTCATGGGTGCGTTCTCGCTCGCGAGCGCGAGCCTCTACCTGCCATCCGGCGCCAGTCTCCTGCGGGTCGGCGCGGCGGTGCTGCTGGTCGGCATCTATTTCATGTACGTGATGCTGACCCTGCGCGCGTCCTCGGCCCTGGTGGCCGACGGCCACGGCACCGAGGCCCACTCCGATCTCTTCCTGGTCAAGGCGCGGCTGCCCGACCATATCGCCACCGCCGCGGTGCAGGCGCTGCTCGGCCTCGCGCTCTTGATCTACGGCGCCAGGGGGTTCGTGCATGGGATCGAGCATGCCTCTGCCCTGCTCGGCGTATCGCCCCTGCTGCTGTCGCTGCTGCTGGTGCCGGTCGCGACCGAACTACCGGAGAAGGTCAACAGCATCCTGTGGATTCGACGCGGCAAGGACACGCTGGCCTTCGGCAACATCACCGGCGCTATGGTCTTCCAGGGCAGCCTGCTCCCGGCCCTCGGCCTTGCCATCACCCCCTGGCGCCCGAATCCCGAGGTGCTGGGCGGCGTCATCACCACCCTGCTTGCGGGCGCGTGGCTGGTGATGCACGCTCACCGTGGCAGGTTGCAGGTGTGGCACGTCGCCGCGAGCGGCCTGCTGTACGTCGGTTACCTCGCCATCATGCTGCGCTGAGGCGCGCGGGCGGCACGCAGAGATCCCGGCCATCACCCGCGGCAGCAAGGTCCACAGGCAGGCATGATGATTTTCGATCGCGTGAAATCGCTGGACGCCATTCTCGCCACGGCCGAGAAGAAAGCCCTGCACCGGTCCCTCGGCGCCTTCCAGCTCACCATGCTCGGCATCGGCGCTGTGATCGGCACCGGCATCTTCGTGCTCACCGCGGAGGCCGCGCAGAAAGCCGGGCCGGGCATGATGGCGAGCTTCGTCATCGCCGGCGTGGTGTGCGCGGTGGCGGCGCTGTGCTACGCCGAGATGGCGGCCATGGTGCCGGTGTCAGGCTCGGCCTACACCTACAGCTACGCGGTCATGGGCGAGTTGGTCGCGTGGATGGTGGGCTGGGCCCTGATCCTGGAATACGCGGTCGCGGCCGGTGCGGTCTCGGTAGGTTGGTCAGGTTACGTGGTCGGCCTCGCCAATCACCTGCTCGGCTGGGACATCCCGCCGGCGCTGGTCCGCGGTCCCTACGACGGCGGCATCGTCAACCTGCCGGCCGCGGCCATCGCCGTACTCGTGACCTGGCTTCTGGTGATCGGCACGCGTGAGAGCGCGCAGGTCAACGCCGTGCTGGTGGCGATCAAGGTGGTGGCGCTCGCGGCCTTCATCGCGCTTGCCGTGCCGGTCATCCAGATGGACCACTTCACGCCCTTCGCGCCGCTCGGCTTCGCCGGCATCTCGGCCGCGGCGGCCTCGATCTTCTTCGCCTATGTCGGCTTCGATGCGGTCTCCACCGCGGCCGAGGAGACCCGCGATCCCCAGCGCAACATGCCCATCGGCCTGGTAGGCTCGCTGGCCATCTGCACGGTGTTCTACCTGCTGGTGGCTGCGGGTGTGATCGGCAGCGTCGGCGCGCAGCCGGTGTTCGGCGCCGGCGGCGAACCGCTCTCACCCGGCAGCCTGGCGCTCACCGAGCAGTGCGCCGCCATCGACGACGCCGCGGTGGTGTGCTCCAAGGAGGCGCTCGCCTGGACGCTGCGCTCCATCGGCTGGGCCCAGGTCGGCAACCTGGTCGGCTTGGCGGCCGGCCTCGCCCTGCCCTCCGTGATCCTGATGATGATGTTCGGCCAGACGCGCATCTTCTTCGTCATGAGCCGCGACGGCCTGCTGCCGCAACTCTTCTCGCGCATCCACCCGCGCTACCACACGCCGCATGTGATCACGC
Organism: Gammaproteobacteria bacterium; assembly: GCA_050186725.1. Classification (GTDB taxonomy): domain Bacteria; phylum Pseudomonadota; class Gammaproteobacteria; genus JADJYF01. The sequence goes on from JBFWYG010000002.1 coordinate 51,333, forward strand.
TCTTGACCGGCGTGTTCGTCGCGCTGTTCGCCGCCTTCTTCCCGGTCGGCAAGCTGGCCGACATCTCGAACAGCGGCACGCTGTTCGCGTTCACCGCGGTGTCCATCGCCGTGCTGGTCCTGCGCCGCACCGAGCCTGGGCGTCGCCGCCCCTTCCGCACGCCGGCGGTGACCCTCATCGCGCCGCTCTCCATCCTCGGCTGCCTGTACCTCTTCTGGTCGCTCGGCGACGAAACCAAGCACATGTTCTATGCCTGGTCGGCGCTGGGACTGGTGGTGTACTTCGGCTACAGCCGCGCGCGCAGCTTCGCCGGGCGCGGCGTGGTGGATGTGCACGAGGACGACGCCGACACCCCACCGCAGCCGGTGCCACCGCTGCCGGGGGTTCATACGCCGGGCGGCAAGGACGCGTAGGCCACACATCGTCATGCCTGCGAAAGCAGGCATCCATGTGCGCCTCAGAGCGCCCGCGCCGCGGACACGGCCTGGGCGGCCGTCTGATCTCAGCGCACCACCGGCTTGAACTTGATCCGATGCGGCTTGTCGGCCTCGTCGCCGAGGCGGCGCTTACGGTCGGCCTCGTAGTCGGCGTAGTTGCCGGGGAACCACTCCACGTGGCTGTCGCCCTCGAAGGCGAGCATATGGGTGGCGATACGATCAAGGAACCAGCGGTCGTGGGAGATCACCACCACGCAGCCGGGGAAGTTCAGTAGCGCCTCTTCCAGCGCGCGCAGCGTCTCGATGTCGAGATCGTTGGTCGGCTCGTCGAGCAACAGCACGTTGCCGCCGGCGAGCAGCACCTTGGCGAGATGCACGCGGTTGCGCTCACCGCCCGAGAGCAGGCCGATCTGTTTCTGCTGGTCCGTGCCCTTGAAATTGAAACGCCCGCAGTAGGCGCGCGACTGCACCTCGTAGTCCTCGATGCGCAGCACGTCCTGGCCGCCCGCGATCTCCTGGAACACGGTGTTCTTGTCGTTCAAGGTGTCGCGACTCTGGTCGACGTAGGCGAACTTCACCGTCTCGCCGACACGAATCGAACCGCCGTCCGGCTGCTCCTGCCCGGTCAGCATCTTGAACAGCGTGGACTTGCCGGCGCCGTTCGCGCCGATCACGCCGACGATGCCGCCCGGCGGCAGGCTGAAGCTCAAGCCGTCGATCAGCAGGCGATCGCCGTAGGCCTTCTTCAGATCCGTCGCCTCGATCACGACGTCGCCGAGCCGCGGGCCGGGCGGGATGTAGATCTCGTTGGTCTCGTTGCGGCTCTGGAATTCCTTGGACTGCAGTTCCTCGAAGCGCGCGAGACGGGCGCGGCTCTTGGCCTGTCGTCCCTTGGCGCCCTGGCGCACCCATTCGAGTTCCGCGGCAATCGTCTTGCGATGCGCGGCCTGTTCGCGCTCTTCCTGCTTCAGGCGCGCTTCCTTCTGCTCGAGCCAGGAGGAGTAGTTGCCCTGCCAGGGAATGCCGTGGCCGCGATCGAGTTCCAGGATCCAGCCCGCGACGTTGTCGAGGAAGTAGCGATCGTGGGTCACCGCGACCACCGTGCCGGCGTACTTCTCGAGATAACGCTCGAGCCACGCCACCGACTCCGCGTCGAGATGGTTGGTCGGTTCGTCGAGCAGCAGCATCTCGGGCTCGGACAGCAGCAGCCGGCAGAGCGCGACGCGGCGGCGCTCACCACCGGAGAGCTTGCTGACGTCGGCATCCCAGGGCGGCAGGCGCAGCGCGTCGGCGGCCACTTCGAGCTTGCGGTCCACTTCCCAGCCGCCGACCGCGTCTATCTTGTTCTGCAACTCGCCCTGCTCTTCGAGCAGCGCGTTCATCTCGTCGTCGCTCATGGGCTCGGCGAACTTCATCGAGATCTCGTTGAAACGCTCGAGCAGCTTGATGGTCTCGCCCAAGCCCTCTTCGACGTTGCCGCGCACGGTCTTGCTCGCGTCGAGTTGGGGTTCCTGCGGCAGGTAGCCGATCTTCAGTCCCTTGAGCGGCGTGGCCTCGCCTTCGATCTCCTTGTCGATGCCGGCCATGATGCGCAGCAAGGTGGACTTGCCCGCGCCGTTCAGACCGAGCACGCCGATCTTGGCGCCGGGGAAGAAGGACAGGGAAATGTCGCGCAGGATGTGGCGCTTGGGCGGCACGACCTTGCCGACCCGGTGCATCTGGAAAACGTATTGAGCCATAGCGGGAAACTTGCAACCTCGAACACTGGATGAGCCGCGCGCGGTCGCGCGCGACGTCCATGATAGAGGCTTTTAGGGGCTTGTCACTCGCGGCAGTGAGCGCCGCCGCGAGTGACCGCGGCCTACTTCGCGGCGGTCGCGTTGCCGGCCAGCGCCTTGCGCGCCTGGGACCGGATGTAGTGCGTGAGCCCGTCCAGTTCCTTGTCGGTGAAGTCCTTGAAGCGCGGCATGCCGAGCGGCAGTCGCACGCCGTCAACCAGCACCTGCTTGAGCGCCTCCTTGTTCAGCACCACCGGTGACTCGCGCAGGTCCGGGGCCGCGCCGCCCGACACCACGCCGCCGCCGTGGCACAGGAAGCAGGACTGGGCATAGACGTGCTGACCGTAGGCCACCTTGTCAGCGTCGAGCTTCAGATCCGGCACGTCGACCGGCTTGGCGAAGGCCGGCGGCGGCGACGGCGGCAGGGGCGTCTTGCCATCCAGCACGAAGGTCACCAGGCGCCGCGGATGCACGCGGTACTTCCAGCCGTGCTGCGCGGCCAGCGTGCCCGAGATCTGGCCGGCGCCGCCCCAGCCGACCAGAAGCGACACATGCTGCTTGCCGTCGACCGTGTAGGTCACCGGCGGCGCCGAGATGCCGAGCCCCATGTTCTGCGACCACAGCTTCTTGCCGTCGCGCGCGTCGAAGGCGGCGAACTCGCCGCTCGCCATGCCCTCGAACACCAGGTTGCCCTTGGTGGTCATGGTGCCGGCGTTCCACTGCGGCGGCAGGTCCACTTTCCACACCTGCTTCTGGTTGATCGGATCCCAGGCCTGCAGGAAGCCCTTGCCGGAATCGGCCGGCGCGTCCTCGGTGCCGAACTCGACGCCGACCGACACGTAGAAGTTGGGCGACTGCCAGCCCTCCATCTTCACGCTCTTGTCCTTCCAGGTGGCGGGCATGTCGATGGTCGGGATGTAGACCAGGCCGGTGTTGGGGTTGTAGGACATCGCGTGCCAGCTGTGCGCGCCGAAGGGGCTCGGCCACACGGTCTCCTCGCCGTCCTCGTAGCGCGCGCCCTTCACCTCGACCGGACGACCGGTCTTCAGATCGATGCGCTCCGCCCAGGTGACCTTGGCAATCTTCTCCGCCGACAGGAGTTCACCGTTGGCGCGGTTGATGACGTAGAAGAAACCGTTCTTCGGCGCGTGCATCAGCGCCTTCACGGTCTGCCCGCCGTATTTCAGGTCGGCCAGCGTGATGTCCATGTTGGAGTTGTAGTCCCAGGTCTCGCCGGGATTGGTCTGGTAGTGCCACTTGTACTCCCCGGTGTCGGCATCGAGCGCGACGATGGAACAGAGGAACAGGTTGTCGCCGCCGCCGGGACTCCTGATCTTCTGATTCCATGGCGAGCCGTTGCCAGTGCCGATCAGCACCTGGTTGAACTCGGCGTCGTACGTCAGTCCGTTCCAGGTGTTGCCGCCGCCGCCGTGCTTCCACCATTCGCCGGTCCAGGTCTTGGCCGCCATCTCCATGGCCTTGTCCTCGAAACCGTCCGACGGATTGCCGGGCACGATCCAGAAGCGCCAGGCCTGCTTGCCGGTCTCGATGTCATAGGCGGTGACATAGCCGCGCGCGGCCGAGTGCTCGGTGCCGCCATTGCCAATCAGCACCTTGTCGCGGAACACCTTGGGCGCGCCGGTGATGTAGTACGGTCGGCGTGGGTCGATGGTCTGGGTCTCCCACAGCATCTTGCCGGTCTTGGCGTCGAGCGCGACGAGCCGCCCGTCGATGGTGGAGACGATCAGCTTGCCCTTGTAGAAGGCCGGACCGCGGTTCGAGTCCCACATGATCTTCAGGCGCTCGCCGGCGTGCTCGATGGACTTCGGGTCGTACTCCCACAGGAGCTTGCCGGTCTTCGCGTCCACAGCGCGCGCCACGCTGTAGCTGCCGGTGAAATAGATCACGCCGTCGACCACCAGCGGCGTGGCGAGCAGCGAGCGATCGTTCGGCAAGTCCAGGCTCCAGGCCACGCCCAGGCGCTTCACCGTGTCGGTATTGATCTGGTCCAGCGGGCTGTAGCGCTGCTCATTCGAGTTGCGTCCGTAGGCCAGCCAGTTGCTGCCATCGCCAAGCTCGGCGATCGCCTTGTCGTCGACTACCGTGCCCGCGCCGTGGGCATTGAGCGCGGTCGCCAACAGCGCGGCGCCCCACTTTCCGTGAGTCCAAGCCATGAGATTCTCCCCTCGATGCGATTATTCTGCGCACGCACGGCGGACCTGCGCGCGCGTGCCGCCCTACTATAAGGCGACGGCGCGAAGCGTCACCACCACCGTCTCGCGCTAGCCGTGAGAGCAGTGCGCCCGCCTCCACTATCGATAGCGAGAAACAGGAAAACGGCATGGGAATCCGCCACGAACTCGTCGCCCTCGCCCGCCGCATGGCGGCCGCGTTGTCCCTCCCGCCGGTGGCTGACGCCTTCATCGCCGATCCCGATCCCGCGCTGAAGCAGAACACCGAGTTCGGCCTGCTTGCCCTGGCCGACGGCAGCGCTGGCCTGTACTACGCCTGGCTCGGGGCGAGCCAGGCCGACATGCCGGGGCGGTTCTCGCCGGCCGCGCTGCGCGGGCTGCCGGCCCTGGAAGCCGCCGAACTCGTGTTGGGAGACGACGACGGACTGCGCTCGCTCGGCGTCGCCGCTCTGAACGCCTTGACCGAGCATCTCTACCGGCGCGCGGGCTTCGCGCCGCCGCCGGCGACCGATTCCTTCGGCGGCCTCACGCTCGAGGCCGGCGACCGGCTCGGAATGATCGGCTACTTCCCGCCGCTCGCGGCGCGGGCCCGCGCGGAAGGCGTGCCCACCTACGTGGTGGAACGCAAGGCGCACCTGCTCGGGCGGGATGGCAGCGTCGAGGTGGCCCTCGACCCGCGCCCACTCAGCGTCTGCAACAAGGTCATCTGCACCGGCGCCACGCTGCTGAACGACTCCCTGGACGAGATGCTGGGGTACTGCGCGAAGGACGCAGAGGTCGCGCTTGTTGGGCCGACGGTAGGTTTCTTCCCCGACCCTCTGTTCGCGCGCGGCGTGCGCCTGGTAGCGGGCACGCGCCTGCTGGACAGCACCACCGCGGAGGCATGCCTGGCGCGGAATGAGAAGTTCGGCGACTGCGCGCAGCGCACGATTATCAGGCGTGAAGACTATCCGGGCTTCGATGTCTTGCTGGCACGCGCGGTCGCCAGATAGCCGGGCCCCTGATTCGGCAGCGCCGGCCTGCCGTCTTTCAGGGGGGTGGCACGGCACCTATGCAAGGGCCGGCAAGCGCGCTAGCTTTGCCTTCAGGACGATCTAGGGACGGCCAGGTCAGGGAGACTGACCCGCGCTACGCCTTCGGGCTGGTCTCGCGCATGGGCCGACTCACCACTCAACGGAGGTCGTGCTCGTGACGTTACGCCATCGCTTCGCCGCGCTCATCATCAATAACCGCGCCATCTCGTTCGGCATTCTCATGCTGATCACCGCGTTCTTCGCCTATGGCCTGAAGGACGTGCAGATCAGGACGATCTTCTCCGACCTGTTCCCCAAGGATCACGAGTTCGTCAAGACCTACATGGATCATGGGAACTTTGGTAACCCGCTCACGGTTACCATCATGATCAAGCATAAGAACGGCGACATCTACAACGCCGAGACCTTGGCCAAGGTGTACCGCATGACGCGGGACATCGACCTCACGCCCTCGGTCGATCACGATCAGATCCTGTCGCTGGCCTCCGAGAAGGCGCGCTACGCCGAAGCCACGCCGGACGGCGTGGACATGAAACCGATGATGGAGGACACCGCGCCCGACACGCCGGAGGAACTCGAGGAGTTCCGCAAGCGGGTCGACCGCTCGAACAACGTGCGCAAGTTCCTCATCTCCGAGGACGAGAGCGCCACGCTGATCACGGCGACCTTCATCGAGTTTCACCTCGACTACGGTGTCACCTTCCGCTTCATCCAGGACATGGTCGAACGCGAGCGTGACGCCAACCACGAGATCTACGCTGCCGGCCAGCCGATGCTGACCGGTTGGGTCTACACCTACCAGCGCCAGATGCTGATGATTTTCGGCGTCACCGCCGGACTGCTGGTGCTGTCGCTGGTGTTCTACATGCGCAACGTGCCCGGCGTGGTGGCGCCGATCTTCGTCAGCGTGATCGGTGGCATCTGGGGCTTCGGCCTGACCGGCTGGATCAAGCAGCCCATCGAACCGCTGATCATGGTGGTGCCGATGCTGCTGGTCGCGCGCGCCTTCTCGCACTGCGTGCAGTACCTGGAGCGCTTCTACGAGGTGCTCTACGAGGTCGGGGACAAGAAGAAGGCGGCGACGGTGTCGCTCGGCGTGATGATGGCGCCCGGCATCCTCGGCATCGTGACCGACATGATGTGCCTGTTCCTGATCGCCATCGCGCCGATTCCTGTCATGGAGCGTTTCGCGATCTTCTGTGGCTTCTGGGCGCTGATCCTCATTCCGACCGACGTGTTCCTCGCCTCGATCCTGGCCTCCTACCTGCCCACGCCGCGTAACGTGGACGTGCTGACCGGCAAGACCGACCGTGTGACCTGGCACACGCGGCTGATCGGTGTGCTCGGACGGGCCGCCAAGCTGAGTCATGGCAAATTGGCACCGGTCACCAGCGTGTTCTTCGTGCTGCTGTTCGCCGGCGGCTTCTACGTGCAGTCGCTGATGAAGGTCGGCAACCCGGTGGAAGGCTCCAACCTGCTGTTCGACGGATCGGAATTCAATACCGCGGTGCGCGCCGTCAATTCGCACTTTCCAGGGCTGATGACGCTCGAGATCGTGTTCGAAGGCAAGGGCGGCAAGGAGTCCCCGCGCATCCTGCAGCAACCGCAGACCATTCACACCATGCTCGACATCCAGCGCCGCCTGGAGTCCTACGAAAACCCACCGGAGGCAACCCTGACCTTCGCCGACTACCTGCCGGAAGCGAGTCGCATTTTCGCCGGCGGCAACCCCAAGTGGTCGCCGCTGGACGTGAGCGAAGACGCGACCAACGGCGCGGTCAACGCGCTGCTGCTGGGCTCGAGTCCCAAGGCCTACAGCCACGTCATGGACTTCACCCTGCAGAACGGCACGCTCTCGCTCTGGTACAAGAACAACAAGCAGGACACCGTCGATCTGGCCCTGCGCCAGGCGCACGAGGTGCTGAGCGAAGTCGGGACCGATTTTCCCGACTTCCGCATCCGCATGGCGACCGGCGCCATCGCGCTCCAGCAGTCGGTCAACGACGTGGTGGCGACCAATCGCCTGACCATCCTGGCGTCCTTGAACGTGCTGATCCTGATAGTCTGCAGCCTGGCCTACCGCTCGGTGGTCGCGGGTATCATCCTGCTGATCCCGGTCAACCTGTCCAACGTGCTGCTCGACGCCACCATGGTCGGTCTCGGCATCGGCCTGGACGTCAACAGCCTGCCCATTGCTTCCATCGGCATCGGGGTCGGCATCGACTACGGCATCTACCTGCTGTCGCGCATGTGCGAGGAGTTCCAGGACAGCGGCCACTATGGCGAAGCGATCGACAAGGCCATCACCACCTCGGGCAAGGCCATCACCTTCACCGCGAGCATCGTGCTGCTCAGCATCCTGCCGTGGTATTTCCTGTCGGACCTGAAATTCCTGTCCGACATGGGCCTGCTGCTGGTCATGGTCATGACCATCAACATGGTCATCTCGCTGCTCGTGCTGCCGCTCCTGGTGTGGTGGATCAAGCCGCGCTTCATCGCCTCCGAGCACCAGCTGATCTCGGAGAAGATCGACTACAGCGCCCACGCCGCCGGTCTTTCCTGACGACCGGGCCCTGCCGTCCCGTCCTGCCCTGCACAGAGCCGAGGGGCAGGGCGGGCGACCTCCCGTCCCACCCCGACCGGGACGTCGCGGCTGTCCCCGCGACGCCGGGGTGATCGGGTATCATTGACCGCCGCTACGCGCGCTTCGTCGTGCCTGCCGACCGCCCGGCGCGGACGCCGGGTCGCGCCAGGCGCGTGGCCGTTTCGCCTTGATTCGTCCTGCCGGCACGTCCGCCAGGCGACCGGCGACGTCGGCCTGCTCCCGTGGACACTGACCGCCGAGTCGAAAGGTCGACACACACCGCATGTTCATCCTTGCCGTTGGCGCGGGCGCGCCCTTGTCATGAAGCGCGCGCTGCAAGCCCTGTACGAAGGCCTGGTCATCGACCGTCCAGCCTGGACCCTGCTGCTGCTGCTGCTGCTGCTCGGCGCGGCGGCGAGCGGCGTGCCGAAGTTCCGGCTCGATGCCTCGGCGGACTCGCTGCTGCTGGAGAGCGATCCGGATCTGAAGCAGTTCCGCGACCTCGCCCAGCGCTACCACGCGCGCGACTTCCTGTTCATGACAGTGACGCCGCGGGAAGCGCTGCTGGCGCCCGCCACGCTCACCTTGATCAAGTCGCTGCGCGAGGAACTGAAGGCGCTGCAGACGGTGGACTCGGTGACCACGGTGATCGACGTGCCGCTGGTCAGGAACATCAAGGGCGGACTGTCCAAGGTGGTGTCGAACTACCGCACGCTCGAGTCCAAGGACGTCAACCCCGACAAGGCGCTGGAAGAACTGACCACCAGCCCGCTGTATCGCAACATGGTGGTCAGCGCCGACGGCAAGACCACCGCCATCCGCATCACGCTGAAGCCGCCGCCGGCGGGCTTCGCGGAACTCCAGTACGAACGCGGCGACCTGCTCTACAAGCGCGCCACCGGCCACGCCAGCGCGGCGGAACTGGTGCGCCTGGCCGAGATCGAGCCGCTCTACCAGCGCCAGAAGGACGCGGTCGACGCCACCAACCACGCCACCATCGACCAGCTGCGCGAGGTCATGCGCACCCACCGCGACCAGGCCGAGATCCACCTCGGCGGCGTGGCGATGATCGCCGACGACATGATCGGCTACGTGCGCAACGACATCGTGGTGTTCGGCACCGCCTCCTTCCTGCTCGCCATCGGCATGCTGGGCTACATCTTCCGCGAGGCGCGCTGGGTGGTGATCCCGGTGCTGAACTGCGGCTTCATCACCCTCGGCATTCTGGGCGTCCTCGGTCACGCGGGCTGGAAGCTGACGGTCATCTCGTCGAACTTCCTCGCGCTCACGCTGATCCTCGCCATCTCGATCAACATCCACCTCATCGTGCGCTACCGCGAGCTGTACCGCGAGCGGCGCGAGCAGAGCCACCGCGACCGCGTGCGGCAGGTGTGCCGCGACATGGCGAGCCCCTGCCTGTACACCTCGCTGACCTCGATCATCGGCTTCGGCTCGCTGCTCTCGAGCGACATCCGCCCCATCGCCGATTTCGGCGCGATGATGAGCCTGAGCCTCATCCTGGTGTACTTCGTGGTGTTCACGCTGGTGCCGGCGATGATGATCCTGCTGCCGGAACGGGCGCCCCGGGTCGACGACGACGGCCAGTCGGGCTTCACCGTGTGGCTCGCGCGCATCACCGACCGCCACGGCTTCGGCGTGATGGCGGCGACCACCCTGGTGGTGGGACTGAGCGCGGTCGGCATCTCGCGGCTCGAGGTCGAGAACAGCTTCATCAACTATTTCCGCGAGAAGACCGAGATCTACCAGGGCCTGAAGCGGGTCGACGAGGCCTTGGGCGGCACCACGCCGCTCGAAATAGTGCTGAAGTTCCCGTCCACCGAGGTCAAGCCCACCGGCGGCGACGAACTGGAAGCGGCGCTGTTCGAGGACGACGGCGGCGACAAGTCCGACACCTGGTTCACCGCCGACAAGATCGAGCGCATCAAGCGCGTGCACGACTACGTCGCGGCGATCCCCGGGGTCGGCACGGTGCAGTCGCTGGCGTCCATCGTGCGCGTGGCCGAGCAGCTGAACGAGGGGCGTGAGTTCGATCCCTTCGAGCTCAACGTGATCTACAAGCGCATCCCGGCGGCGCTGCGCGAGGAACTGCTGACGCCCTACATCAACATCGAGCACGACGAGGCGCGCATCACGCTGCGCATCCTGGACTCGACGCCGAACCTGCGCCGGCAGGCGCTGCTCGATCACCTCAATCGCGGCCTGACCGAGGAGTTGCGCCTGGAACCCGGCCGCGACTTCGAGGTGGCCGGCCTGCTGGTGCTCTACAACAACATGCTGCAGAGCCTGTACAGCTCGCAGATCGCCTCGATCGGCAGCGCCATGCTCGGCATCCTGCTGACGCTCTGGTTCCTGTTCCGCAACCTGCGCGCGGCCTTCATCGGCATCGTGCCCAACCTGGTCGCGGCAGGCGCGGTGCTGGGCTTCATGGGCTGGGCGGAAGTGCCGCTCGACATGATGACCATCATGGTCGCGGCGCTCACCATGGGTATCGCGGTCGAAGACTGCATCCATTACCTGTATCGCTACCGGCTGGAGTACTTGCGCCTGGGCAACGGCCTCGAGACGATGTACCACTGCCACGGCAACATCGCCCGCGCCGGCTTCTACACCACGCTGGTGGTGTGCGCCGGCTTCTCGATCCTGATGCTGTCGAACTTCACGCCCAGCATCCTGTTCGGCCTGCTGACCACCATCGCGATGGGCATCGCCATCCTGGCCGCGCTGACCTTGATGCCGAAGCTGCTCCTGATGTGGGAGCCGTTTCGCAAGGCGTGATCGACGCCGTGCATGGCGGGTTGAAATTCGCCCTGCAGACCGACTGCGATCGGTCGCGCACGGGGCCCTTGTAGGGCCGATTTCAATCGGCCAGGCACGGCGCCGGATGCGGGAACACACGCCCTCTCACCCCGCCCGCGTCGCTCCGACCATCACCGCCGCCATCACGCAGGGCCGATCGCTACGATTCTGCCAGCGGTGACGCGTGCCGTTCTGCACCACGCAGTCGCCGGCGCGTACGCAGCGTTCCGCGCCGTCGTCGAGTTCGAGCCACACTTCGCTGCTCAGCATCACGACGAAGTCGAGCGTGTCGGTGGTGTGCATGCCATGCGCGTCCTTCTCGTGGGCATGGCCCAGTCCCGGCACCTTGGCGTTGTATTCCGCGCGCAGCGCTTCCCGGCAGGTAGGTGCTGACGCCGAGCGAGGGATCGCCGCCAGCGCGTGGCACCAGAGGCGCGGCGCCGGTGGTCCACAGGGTGTTCAGCTTCCGGCCCGGCCTTGCCGGCCACGTCGTGACCGGTGACGATGCGTCGCATGGCGACAGGCTCCTCATCTGTTTCCGGCAATTGCTGGTCGGGCTTCAGCCCGACATTGCCGGCGACGTCGAGGTCACACTCGGACGCGCTGCATCGTCAACACACACGGGGGCGATTTGCCCCAGCACTTCACCCAGGAGCAAGTCCATGCAGCAACTCGTCATCATCGGCGGCGGCTTCGCCGGCCTGTGGGCCGCGCTGGTCGCGGCGCGCGAAGCGCACGTCGCCGACCGGCCGCTGGCCATCACCCTGGTCGCGCCCGATGACGCGCTGACCGTGCGTCCGCGGCTCTACGAGCCCTTCACACCAGCCTTCCGCGCGCCCTTCGCGCCGCTGTTCGAGCCGCTTGGCATCGCCCAGCTGCGCGCCCACGCGACCGATCTCGATACCGTCGCGCGATGCGTCCGGGTCCAGCTTGCCGACGGCGCGTCGCGTGACCTGCCCTACGATCGCGTGGTGCTCGCGGCCGGCAGCCGCCAGGCGCCGCTGCCCGTAGCCGGCGCCGCCGAACATGCGCTCGACCTCGACACTTACGTCGCCGCGGAACGCTTCCACGCGCATCTCGCGGCCGTCGTCGCGGCGCCCGTCTCGCCGGCGACCTCGACCTTCGTCGTGATCGGCGGCGGCTTCACCGGCATCGAGATGGCCTGCGAACTGCGCCGCCACCTGCGCGCGCTCGGCGCCACCGCGGCCGCGCGCGACGCGCGGGTGGTGCTGGTCGAGCGCGCCACCGAAATCGGGCCGGAACTCGGCGCCGGTCCGCGCGCGACCATCCTCGAGGCTCTGCAGCACTGCGGCGTGGAACTGCGACTCGGCGCGCAGGTATCACGTATCGAGGCCGACGCGGTCACCTTCCAGGATGGCGAACGCCTGCCCTGCGCGACCACCGTCATCGCCACCGGCCTGCGCGCCCATCCACTCACCGGCGGCCTGGGCGTGGAACTCGATGGGCAGGGCCGGCTGCCGGTGGACGAACATCTGGAGGTGATCGGCGCGCCGGGGGTGTATGCCGCCGGCGACCTGGCGCGCGCGCGCGTCGATGACGCGGGCCATGTCGCGCTGATGTCCTGCCAGCATGCCGTGCCCCAGGGCAAGCACGCCGGCTACAACGCCGCCCACGCCCTGCTGGGCCTCGCGCCGCGGGCCTACCGCCAGCCGGACTACGTCACTTGCCTGGATCTCGGCGACTACGGCGCGGTGTTCACCACCGGGTGGGAACGCACGGTGGCGCAGGCGGGCGCGGACGTGAAGGCGCTGAAGCAGACCGTCAACACCCAGTGGATCTACCCGCCAAAAGGCGACCTCGAGACGCTGCTCGCGGCCTGCGACATCGACGCGCCCTGGCCACCCGTGTAGGTCGGACTTGCACCCGACATTCCAACGCTAGCTGGGACAGACCCCGTGCGGGGTCTGTCCCTTCCCCAAAAAAATGGCGCCCCGAAGGGCGCCATGGCAGAGCGAAACCGGGCGTCCTGCCTCAGATCGATGTTTTGGCGAGAGCGTCTGCCTGCCAGCCACCGAGGTTGCGGTCGCGCAGGGTGTCGGAATCGTCGATGTGCGAGTCCATGACGAACTTCGGCTTGAACACCCGGATCCACAGCGGGATCACGGTGATGGCGCCGATCATGTTGCTGGTCAGGAGCAGGCACAGGAGCAGCGCCATCTCGCTGTTGAAGCGCAGCGAGGAACCCGGGATCCAGTAGATGATGCCCGCCATCACGGTCATGCCGGTGAAGAGGATGGCCGCGCCGGTGGTGCGCATCGAGGTGACGATGGCGTCCAGCAGCGAGCGATGGCGCATCTCCTCCTTCAGGCGGTCGAGCATGTAGATCGCGTAGTCGACGCCGACGCCGATACCCACCGAGGTCACCGGCAGCGTGTTGACGTTGAGACCGATGTCGCGAATGGTCATGAACGCGCGGTTGGTCATCACGCAGATGATCAAGAGCACGAACACCATGAGCCCGGCGAAGATCGAGCGATAGGCGATCATGATGGCCAGCGTCACCAGGGTGATGATGGTGATGGTCATCTTGAGGTCCGAGATCTCGGTCTCCTCGTTGGCCGCCGCCGTCGTACCGATGATGCCGCCCGCGAGCAGCGGGGTCACGCCTTCCATCTTGTGCGTCTCCAGGAAGGCCTTGGCCTTGGCGACCGCCTCGGACACCGTCTGGCCGGTCGCGTCCTTGTAGAACACCGTGAAGTTCGCGATGCGGCCCTCCAAGTCCATGTACTCCAGGATCACGCCCGGCACCGCCGCGCCCGCCTCGTACATGAACAGCGTGTTGCCGATGTCCTTCTGCGTCGCGGGGATCAGCGACCAGCGCGGGTCGTCGTAGTGATACAGGCGGTTGATCGAGCGCACCAGGTGCGGAATGTCGCGCGTGCCGCCGAAGTTGGAGGTGCCGGCCATGTAGCGACCGAACTCTTCCATCATCGCGACCACCTCAGGGTCCTTCATCTTGTGGGGCTCGTTGCCCTCGAAGAAGATGTTGAACTGGTTCGCGCCGGCGAAACGATCGGCAATGGTCTTGGCCGCGACGTTGTACTCCTGGTCCTGGAACAGGATGGGCGAACCAGGCTGCTTCTCGCCGATGTCGACGTGCCAGCCGAACCAGAACGCCCACACGGTGAGCGCGATGGCGCCCACGAAGATGGTCGAGGAGGCCTTCGGCCCGACCAGGAACACGCCCATGTTGTGCATCATGCGCGACGGCAGGTGCTTGTGCTCTTCCTGCACGGTGACCTTGGGCGTCGGCAGCACGGACATGATGAGCGGCACCAGCACCGCCACTGTGATCAGGTTCGACGCGCCCCAGAACGAGCAGTAGATGCCGAGCTTGGCGATCAGCGGCATGGAGGACAGGGCCAGCACCAGCAGCGCCATGGCGTCGGCCAGGATGCCGAGACCCGCCGGCAGGATCAGCTCGCCCATGGCGATGCGCACCGCCTGTTCCTTCTCGCGCCCGACGCGAATTTCGTCGTAGTAGCGCTCCATCATCTGCACGCAGTGACTGGCCGTTCGCGCCGATATGAGGATCGGTACCACCAGGATCAGCGGGTCCAGGTTGTAGTGCATCCAGCCGACAAAGCCGAGGCCCCAGATGGCCGACAGCGCCGTGCCGAGCGTCGGCACCACCACGCCCGTGACCGAGCCGAAGTGAATCCAGAGCAGCAGCACCATCACCGCGCCGGTGACGCCGAAGATGGTCTTCAACTCCTTCGAGTAGAAGTAGATCCAGCCCTTCAGCATCGGCTCGCCGGCGATGTAGAGCCGCGTCTGCCCGTCCTTCTCCACCTCTTCCTTCAAGCTCTGCAGCTTGGTGTGGATGTCGACGTAGTTCAGGCGCTCTTCGTCGAAGCCGGCGACCACCAGCGCGGCGCGGCCGTCGGTGGATAGATAAGTGCCGTAGACGATGTCGTTGTTGAACGATTCCTCGCGCAGTTGCTTCAGCGCCTCGGGATCGGTCGGCAAATCCTTGGGCAACACCGACTCGGACTTGATCAGACCGCCGGCCGTGGTGCGGATGCGACGGATCTTGGGATGCGCGATGCTCGCCACCTGGTAGTGGTTCACGCCGGCGATCAGGTCCACCTGCTCGGTGATGTGCACGATCTTCTTCAGCGTGTCGTGGGTGAACACGTCGCCGTTGGGATCAGTGACCTCCAGCGCCATGGTCACCACGTTGGCGCCGCCGAAGGTCTGCTTCATGCGGTTGTAGTTGACGATGTACTCGTGCTTGGCGGGCAGCAGGTCGGCGAAGCGCGAGAACACTTCGATCTTCGGGATGTGCAGGGCGAGCATGATGGTCGGGACCAGGATCACCGCGAAGGAGAACCACTTGCGGTCCATCATCCAGTTCGCGATGGCGTGACCACGCGTGATGCGTGGCGGCGGTGGCGGCACGACCGAACTCATAAGCGACTACTCCTGCGAATCTGCGCAACTAGGGGCCAGGGAACCGCGGGTTCCCCTCGAACGCACCCGCGCAGCGTGCCCGATGCCTGGATGGCCGTTGCGCCGGCCGTCGGGACCATCGTCGATGTCGCGCAGGTCAGTGGTGCCATGGCGGCGACCTGTAGGTATCCCCCCCTGCGGCGGTCGCGGCACCGGGCGGGAGTATATGCGCGATGTTGGGGCGCGCCTAGGCATTGTGCGGTCGAGGGCCGGGCGCCGACGCGCGACGTCCCAGGACGCGACACGCGGGGCCGCGACGCCTGCACGAGTGCACGGTCGCCCGCCTTCGACCGGTCGCCTAGCCAGCGTCGCGACCAGGTGCCGCACTACCGGACATGAACGCGCGCGACGCGGCGTCGCCGGTCGCGCAGTCGTCCCGGTGGGCGCGCAGGATGAAGCGCGGCCGCGTGATCCGCACCAGGAGCGGCAGCAGGGTCACCGCACCCAGCATGTGACTGGCGGTCAGAAGGCCCAGCAGCAGGGCCATCTCGGCAGTGAAGCGCAGCGAAGAGGCCGGCACCCACCAGGCGATGCCGGCCAGCACCGTCACCGCGGTGAACAGCACCGCCGCGCCGGTGGTGGCCAGCGCCACGCGCAGGGCGTCGTCGAGCTGGCGGTGACGCACTTCCTCGCGGATGCGGTCCAGCATGTAGATGGCGTAGTCGACGCCGAGCCCGACGCCGACCGCGGTCACCGGCAGGGTGTTGACGTTGAGCCCGATGCCGCGCAGGCCCATGTAGGCACGATTGATCAGCACCGCCACCGCCAGCACCGCGAAGACGAGCAGCGCCGCGCTGACCGAACGATAGGTGACCAGCACCGCCGCCATCACCATGGCGATGATCAGCACCGTCTGGCGCAGCTCCGACAGCGCCACCTCCTCGTTGGCCGCGGCCGTGGCGCCGACGATGCCGCCGGCGAAGCACGCGGTCACGCCCGCGACGTGATGTTCGTCCAGCCAGCGGTGCGCGGCGGCCAGCGCCCCCTGTATGGTCGGCCCGGTGGCGTCCCTGAAGAACACCACGAAGTTGGCCACGCGCCCCTCGAAGTCGAGATACTCGGTGATCACGCCCGGCACCGCGGCGCCGGCCTGGTACATGAACAGCGTGTTGCCGATGTCGTTCTGCGTGCGCGGCACGAGCGACCAGCGTGGATCGTCGTAGTGGTACAGGCGGTTGACCGCGCGCACCAGGCTCGCGATGTCGCGCGTGCCCCCGACCCCGGGTTGCGCCGCCATGAAGCGCGCGAAGTCCTCCATGTGGCGCACGACCTCGGGATGCTTGATGCGCTCAGGCTGGTCGGCCTCGAAGTAGATCGACAGCTGGCTCGCGCCGGCGAAACGCGCGGCGATGTGGCGCGCGGCGACGTTGTACGCGGCCTGCGGGTAGAGGATCGGCGAGCCGGCACGCTCCTCGCCGATGAGCTGGGTGCGGCCGAACCAGGCGCTCAGCGCCACCACCAGCAGGCAGGCGAGCAGCAGCGGCCGCGTGCCGCGCGGTCCGGTCAGGAAGCGCGCGAAGCTCGCCATCAGGCGCGCGTAGACATGGCGCTCGAACGCCACGCGGTGGGTGGCCGGCAGCGGCAGCCAGGACAGCACCAGCGGCACGAGCAGCACCACGGTCACGAGGTTGCTGAACGACCAGAAGGCCGCGAAGAAGCCGAGCTTCGCGATCAGCGGGATGGACGACACGGTCAGCACCAGCAGGCCGACCACGTCGGTGAAGATGCCGACCGCGGCCGGCACCATCAGCTCCGCCATGCAGGTCTCCACCGCCGGTCCGCGCGCGGCGCCGAGTCGAATCTCGTCGTGGTAGCGCTCCATCATCTGCACGCAGTGGCTCGCGGTGCGCGCCGAGATGATCATCGGCACCACCAGGATCAGCGGGTCGAGGTTGTAGCCGAGCCAGGCGACGAAGCCCAAGCCCCAGACGGTCGACAGCGCCGTGCCCATGAGCGGGATCAGCACCCCGGCGAGACTGCGGAAATGGAGATACAGCAGCAGCGCCATCACCGCCAGCGTCATGCCGAAGATGCCGCGCAGCTCGTGGGCGTGGTGGTAGATCCAGCCCTTCAGCATGGGCTCGCCGGCGATGTAAAGCCGGGTCTCGCCGTCCCGCTCCACCTCGCGCTGCAGTTCGCGCAGACGCTCGAAGATGCGCCGGTAGTCGAGCCGCTCCTCGTCGAAGCCTGCCACCACCAGCGCGGCGCGCCCGTCGGTGGCGACGTAGGTGCCGTACACGATGTCGTTGTTGAAGGCCTCCTCGCGCAGGCGCTTCAGCGCGGCCGGGTCGCGCGGGATTTCGAGGGGCAGCACCGGTGTCGACTTGATGGTGCCGGTCGCGGTGGTCTCCACGCGCCGCACCTTGCCATGGGCGATGCTCGCCACCTGGTAGTGATTGACCCCCGGCAGCTTGTCCACCTCGTCGGTCAGGAGACGCAGCTTGGCGAGCGTGGCATGGGTGAAGATGTCGCCCTCGCCCACCACTTCCAGCGACATCGCCACCACGTTGGCGCCGCCGAAGGTGGCCTTCATGCGGTTGTAGACCTGGATGTAGGGGTGTTCCTGCGGTAGCAGGTCGGCGAAGCGCGAATAGATCTCGAGTCGCGGCAGCGCGCCGGCCAGAAGCAACGTGGGCAGGACGACGAACAGCAGGCTGGTCCAGCGATGCGCCAGGCACCAGGCGGCGAGGCGCCGGGAACGCGGCGTGGGATGGGGCGCGGGCACGACTCTCCTCGGCACGATGGCTTTCACGGTGCGTCCCGCCGACACGCCGGGCGGCACCGGCGGTGCTACCCTAAGCGACCCCGGCATCGGTCACAACCGCGAGCGCTCCCATGAACGCGCAACCCGAATTCCCCGCCTTGGCGCGCCTGCGCTTCGACAATCGCTTCGTCGCCGAGCTGCCGGCCGATCCCGAGACACAGAACTTTCGCCGCCAGGTGGCTGGCGCGTGCTACTCACGGGTCGCGCCCACGCCGGTCGCCGCACCGGCGCTGGTCGCCTGCGCGCGCGAGGTCGCGGCGCTGCTCGATCTCGAAGAACACGACTGCCAGGGCGCGGACTTCACCGCCGTGTTCGCCGGTAACACGCTGCTGCCCGGCATGGACGCTTACGCCACCTGCTACGGCGGGCACCAGTTCGGCCACTGGGCCGGGCAGCTGGGCGACGGCCGCGCGATCAACCTCGGCGAGATAGTGAACAGCGCCGGGCAGCGCTGGGCGCTGCAGCTGAAGGGCGCCGGGCCCACGCCCTACTCGCGCGGCGCCGATGGTCTGGCCGTCCTGCGCTCCTCGGTGCGCGAGTTCCTGTGCAGCGAGGCCATGCATCATCTCGGCGTGCCGACCACCCGCGCGCTCTCCTTCGTCACGACCGGCGAGCAGGTGATGCGCGACATGTTCTACGACGGCCGTCCGCGCCTCGAGCCGGGCGCGGTCGTGTGCCGCGTGGCGCCGTCCTTCACGCGCTTCGGGCATTTCGAGATCCACGCCGCGCGCGGCGACCTCGCGACCCTCGAGCGCCTGGTGAGCTTCACCCTGCGCACGGAGTATCCCGAGCTCGGTTACGACCCGGACGCGCCGCTCGCGGCGCGCCGCGAAGCCATCACGCGCTGGCTGGCCGAGATCTGCAGGCGCACCGCGGTGATGATCGCGAAGTGGATGCAGGTCGGCTTCGTGCACGGCGTGATGAACACCGACAACATGTCCATCCTCGGCCTGACCATCGACTACGGTCCCTACGGCTGGCTCGAGAATTTCGACCCGGACTGGACCCCCAACACCACGGACGCCGAGCGCCGCCGCTACCGCTACGGCCAGCAGCCGCAGATCGCGCTGTGGAACCTGGTGCAGCTCGCCAACGCGCTGCATCCGCTCGTCGAGGACATCCCGCCGCTCGAGGCCGCGTTGGAGACCTACCGCGGCGCCTACGCCGAGGCCTGGAGCACGGGCATGGCCGCGAAGCTTGGACTCGCCACGCTCGCGGGTCAGGGCGACGAGGCGCTGCTGGACGAACTGCTGGCACTGCTCGGCCAGGTCGAGACCGACATGACGCTGTTCTTCCGCGCGCTCGCCGACTTCGAACCACCGAGCGAGGGCGCGCCAGACCTCGAGGTCTTTCTCGCGCTGGTCGGCGAGGCCTACTACATACCCACGCAGCTCGACACGGACTACCGCGCGCGGCTCGCCGCCTGGCTCGCGAGTTACGCCGCGCGCCTGCGGGCCGATTCGCTGTCCGCGGCGCGCCGCCGCGAAGCGATGCGCGGCGCCAATCCGCGCTACGTGCTGCGCAATTACCTGGCGCAGCTCGCCATCGATGCCGCCGAGCAGGGCGACAACGGCAAGGTGCTGGAGCTGCTGGATACCCTGCGTCGTCCCTACGACGATCAGCCCGGCCGCGAGCACCTGGCCGCCAGGCGGCCCGACTGGGCCCGTCAGCGTGCCGGCTGCTCGATGCTGTCCTGCAGTTCCTGAGGCACGACCATGCTCGACTACGACCTCTCGATCATGAAGCCGGACTACGACGGCGGCTCGCTGGTCAACCTGATGCGCTCGCTGGGTGACGCGCTGGGCGCGCCGTCCAACGGCTACGCGCCCTTACGCGCGCTGCCGGCCGCGCGCCTCGACGGCGCGGCGCGCGTGCTGTTGCTGGTGATCGACGGGCTCGGCCAGGCGCTGCTCGATCAGCTTGGGCCCAAGAGCGCGCTGCGTGACCTGCTGGCCGGCACCCTGACCTCGGTCTACCCGCCGACCACCGCGACGGCCGTGACCACGCTGATGAGCGGGCTCGCGCCCCAGCAGCACGGGCTGACCGGCTGGTTCATGCATTTCAGGAAGCTTGGCGCGGTGACCGCGGTGCTGCCCTTCATGCCGCGATTTACCCGCGCGACCATCGCCAGCGCCGGCGTGCCGCTGCCGGCGGTGGTGGACACGCCGAGCTTCTGCGCCGGCGTCGATGGCGCGAGCGCCGCACTCTTGCCCGCCTTCATCGCCGATTCGGACTTCAGCCAGTCCGTGCTGCGCGGCGCGCGGCGCCAGGGGTATCGCGACCTGGCGGACTTCGTCGCGCAGCTCACCGCGCTTGCGCGCGGCGAGAGCGACGCCCGCTACGTGTATGCCTACTGGTCGGACTTCGATCATGCCTGCCACGTGCACGGGCCTTCGAGCCCGCAGGTGGCCGCGCACTTTCGTGCGCTGGACACGGCGCTCGCCTCGCTTGCCGAGACCTGCGCGCGTCATGGCACCGCGCTCGTGATCACCGCCGATCACGGCTTTCTCGACAGCGGTCCCGCGGAGCGCGTGGATCTCGCCGACCATCCGCGCCTCGCCGACTGTCTCAGCCTGCCGCTGTGCGGTGAGCCGCGTTCGACCTACTGCTACGTGCGCCATGACCAGGCCGAGACCTTCGCGCGCTACGTGGAGACCACGCTCGGCGAGTTCACCACGCTGGTGCCGAGCGCCCGCCTGGTCGAGGACGGCTGGTTCGGTCACGGCACACCGCACCCCGAGCTGCACGCGCGCCTCGGCGACTACACCCTGCAGATGAAGGCCCGCTACACCATGCGCGACACCGTCACCGGCGAGCGCGACATGGACCTCCACGGCATGCACGGCGGCGTGACCGCCGCGGAACAGCAGGTACCGCTGCTGCTGGCGCTGTAGGGCCGATTTCAAGCGGCCATGCACGGCGTCGCGACGCGTACGGTACAGACCCCGTACGGGGTCTGTCCCTTCGCTTTCGCGTGACGCTCTGGAACGGAATGGCGGGTTGAAACCCGCCCTACCTCCCTAGATTTCTATCGGCCACAGCGCGCCCCCTGGCGCCGCGCCCCGTCACCGCCTACGCTCAACGAAGGCCAAGACACCTGGGGAGGAGGAGTCTCATGCAGTCCATCGTCAAGGGCGGGTGCATTTCCGCCGATTCGCACATCGTCGAAGCGCACGACACCTACCGCGCCTACATCGAACCGCGCTACCGGGACAGCGCGCCGCACATCGCGCGGGACGACAAGGGCAACGACATCTACGTCATTCCCGGCATGACGGACAAGATTCCGCTCGGCCTGGTGGCCGGCGCGGGAGTGTCCGCCCAGGATCTCAAGAGCCGCCGCGAGGGCACGCGCTTCGAGGACATCCACCGCAGCGGCTCCGACCCCAGCTACCGCGTCGCCGACCAGGAACGCGACGGCGTGGCCGGCGAAGTGCTCTACGCCTCGGTCGGCATGGTGCTGTGCAACCATCCTGACTTCGACTACAAGGACGCCTGCTTCACCGCCTACAACCGCTGGCTGGCCGAGTACTGCGCGGGCGCGCCCGACCGCCTGTTCGGGCTCGCGCAGACCGCCGTGTGCTCGGTCGAGTCCGCCATCCAGGACGTGCGCCGCGCGCGGGAGATGGGCTTCGTCGGCATGATGATGCCGGGCAACCCCCAGCACGAAGACTACGACCAGCCGATGTACGACCCGCTGTGGGAATGCTGCGCGGATCTCGGCATGCCGATCTGCTTCCACATCCTGACCTCCAAGGGCTCGGACGTGAACACCGTGTTCCAGGGCGCGCGCGGCAACCGCATCAACGGCTTCATGAACATCATCCGTGGCGTGCAGGACATCATCGGCCTGTTCGTCCTGGGCGGTGTGTTCGAGCGCCATCCGAAGCTCAAGATGGTCTGCGCCGAGGGCGACGCGGGCTGGCTGCCGCACTACATGTACCGCATGGATCACGCCTACGAGCGCCACGGCTACCACATGGAAGCGCGCGGCCTGTCGCGCCTGCCGAGCGACTACATCCGCGAGAACGTCTACTTCACGTTCCAGGACGACTGGGTCGCGTTCAAGACCGCCGACCAGGTGAACGCGGAGCGACTCATCTGGGCCAACGACTTCCCCCACAGCGACGCCACCTGGCCGCACTCCCAGACCCTGCTCGCCGAGCACACCGCCTGCGTGAGCGAGGAGACGCGGCGCATGATCCTGCGGGAGAACGTCAAGGAGCTGTTCAAGCTGCCGTGCTGAGGGGCCGTACATGGCGGGTTGAAACCCGCCCTACATCGCCAATTTCAATCGGCCGTGCACGGCCTCTGGACATGCGCCGTGCATGGCGGGTTGAAACCCGCCCTACAAACGAATGACGGGTTGAATGCAGCCGAACAAACGAATGCAGGGTCGAAACCCGCCTGTAGGGCCGATTTCAATCGGCCACGCACGGCTTCGGGCCGCGCCGTGCATGGCGGGTTGAAACC
>JBFWYG010000002.1:73984-166956 GCA_050186725.1 Gammaproteobacteria bacterium
CGCCTGTAGGGCCGATTTCAATCGGCCACGCACGGCTTCGGGCCGCGCCGTGCATGGCGGGTTGAAACCCGCCCTACACCAGCACCCACACCACCGTCGCGACCACCCAGCTCGCCTCGTTCGCGGCTTCGCCGATGGCCAGCCCCAGGCGGTTGCGATCGAGGCCGGCCTCGCGGATCGACATCACCACCTGCCACAGGCGCAAACATATGGTGATGTGGCCGGCGGTGAAGGCGACGATGGAGATGCCGGCGCCGCCTTCGCGCAGGATGTTCCAGGCGAGCGTCAGCTGCGGCACCGCCTTGCAGAACACCGCGTAGGCGGCGTGCAGCATCGGGTCACCTAGCCGAAGTCCCCGCGCGCGGCCGATGAGCGTCGCGAGCGTCACGCCGCCCAGGGTCAGTCCGGTGGTGACGCTGTCGACCAGGTTCCAGCGCGCGTCCGGCGCGAGCAGGAGGAACAGCAGGTTGGCGCCGCACAGCGCGGTCCACAGGCAGTAAATGATGATCGTCTGGCGCGACAGGCGGCTCGCGTAGCTGCGGTGGGCGCGCACCGCGAGACCGAGGTTGACCGCCAGGAAGGCCACCCAGAACAGCATCCAGGAGATGCTGACGCCCTCCACCGAGTCCAGCATGCGGCGCAGCTGCGACAGGCCCATGGCGAGCGCGCAGGCCGCCTGCACGTAGAACAGGCTGTCCGCCAGCAGGCGCGAGCGCCGCTGTCGCGCGAGCGCGACGCTCACGCGAGCGCGACGAGCGCCGAACCGCTGGTCTTGATCTCGCCGTGCTGGTTGGCCGTCGTCACTTCCAGGCGCACGCAGCGTTCGCCGCCCTGTTCGAGCTTCTCCACCACCCGCGCACGCGCCGTGATCGCATCGCCGATGCGGGTCATGGCCATGAAACGGGCCTGGAACGAGCGGATGGCGCTCTGCGGCACCCACTGGGTGAGCACGCGGCCGCCGTAGGCCATGATCAGCATGCCGTGCGCGATGACGTCGCCGAGACCCGACTCGCGCGCGAAGTCGCTGTCGACGTGCACCGGGTTGTGGTCACCCGAGGCGCCGCAATAGATGGCGAGGTTCACCCGCCGCAGCGGCGGCAGTGCGAGCGGCGGCAGTTCGTCGCCCACCGCGAGTGCGTCGTAATTCGGCAGCGTCATGGCGTTCACCTCAGGCCCAGCGGATGACGATGGTGCGTTCGAAGTCGGCGACCGGCGCGCCGGCGGCGTCGGTCACGTGGTTGCACTGCACGAGGAACTGAAGCGCGCCGTTCTTCTTCTCGTAGATGTCGAGGAGCTCCGAGCTGAAGGTCAGCGTCTCGCCGGCGTGGGCCAGGCGGTGATAGGTGAAGGACTGCTCGCCGTGCAGCACCTGGCCGAGCGGAATGCCGAGTTCCTCGAACCAGTCGTAGGGGTCGGCGCGCTCCATCTCGAGACAGAAGAAGAAGGTCGGCGGCACCGGCAGCGAGGGATGACCGGCGGCGCGCGCGGCGGCCTCGTCGCTGTAGACCGGATCGGTCTCGCCAATGGCCTTGGCGAACAGCCGCAGGCGCCCCTTCTCGACTTCCACGTCGAACGGCTTCTGCCGGTAGCCGATGTGTCGATGATCGATCATGCCTCACCCTCAGCGACGGAGCTTGCGGAAATCGCGGATCATGCGCCGCCCGAAAGGCGTGAGCAGCGCCGGCGCCAGGCGGAACAGCGCCCACATGAGCTGCGCGTAGAGCGGAAACACGATAACCGCGCGGTTCTTCTCCACGCCTTCCAGAATGCGCTGCGCGGCCTCGTCGGCCGCGACCTTCTTGAATGGGTTGGCGGCCATGAGCCGCTCGCGGTCGGCGTTCAGGACCTCGCTCGCGGCAAAGATATTCGTGTCGATGAAGCCCGGGCACACCACGCTGACCTTGACGCCGAGATCCTCGCCCTCGATACGCAGCGCGTGCGACAGGCCGACCACCGCGTGCTTGGTCGCGCCGTAGGGCGCGTTGGTGGGAAAGGGAATGAGTCCGGACAGGGAGGAAATATTGACCAGGTGGCCGTGACCCTGCGCTGCCATCGCCTTGAAGGCCGCGTCGGCGCCGTGGATGACGCCCATCAGGTTCACTTCCACCACCTTGCGCCAGTGGGCCACGGTCAGGTCGCGCGCATCGCCACCTACCGCGATGCCGGCGTTGTTGAAGAAGAGATCGAGACGTCCGTGGGTCTCGGTCACCTGCGCCACCAGGGCCGCCACCGCGTCGGCATCGGTCACGTCCAGCGCGTGCGCGCTGCCCGCGCCCGGCCGCATGCGCTCGATGGAATCCACCACGCCCTGCGCGCCGCCGGCATCGATGTCGCTGACCACCACCTGCGCGCCGCGCCGCGCGAGTTCCAGCGCGAGCGCGCGACCGATACCCGACGCCGCGCCCGTGATGACGCACACCTGTCCCGTGAACTGCATGCTGCTCCCCGCTGCCCGGCCGTGCCGGCCTCACACCCTGGGCTAAGATGATACCTGCATTCAACCCGAGCCCGGAGACCGCCCATGAGCCTCTTGACCTGCGTGGAAGTCGAACCCGCGCGCCCCGCCAATGCGAGCGTGATCTGGCTGCACGGCCTCGGCGCCGACGGCCACGACTTCGAGCCGGTGGTGCCGCACCTGGGGCTCGCGAGCGAACTCGCGGTGCGCTTCGTGTTTCCCAACGCGCCGCACATGCCGGTGACCTTGAACAACGGCTTCGTGATGCCGGCCTGGTACGACATCCTGAGCCTGGACCTGGAACGACGGGTCGATCAGAGCCAGCTGCGCGCCTCGGTGAAGGCGGTCGGCAAACTCGTCGAACGGGAGAACGCGCGCGGCGTGCCGAGCGCGCGCATCGTCATCGCGGGCTTCTCGCAGGGCGGCGCGGTGGGCTTCGAACTGGCGCTGACCTGGCCCGAACGACTCGCGGGCCTGGTCGCGCTGTCCACCTACTTCGCGACCCAGGCGAGCGTCGAACCCCACCCGGCCAACGCCGGGCTGCCGATACTCATCGGTCACGGCAGCCAGGACCCGATGGTCGACGAGCGCTTCGGCCGCGCGAGCGCGGCGCGCCTCAGAGAACTCGGCTACGCGGTCGACTACCGGGACTATCCCATCGAGCACTCGGTCAGCCTGGAAGAGATCAAGGACATCGGGCAATTCATCAATCGCTGCCTGGCCTGAGCGCCAGGCAGGCCGACGCTCACACGGCGTGGCGCGCGAAGGCGCGCGCCGGATCCGGTCCCTTGCGCACGTGCATAGAGCGCCCGGGCAGGTCCATGACGACCGTCGCGCAGCTGCCGATGAGCCCGCCGCCCATCATGGGCTCGGGGCGATAGGTGACGCGAATCGACGCCTTGCCGCCATCGTTGAAGTCGAGCAGGCGCTTGACCCCGTCCACGTCCGCCCGCGGCGCGTCCGCCAGCAGTGCGCGCGCCGCGGCGAGACGTTCGGGCGAGGTGTCTATCTCGTAGCCGTCCGGGTCGCGGTCCGGCGCGATGCAGTGATTGGTGTGCACGTAGCCGCCCTCGACCGCCGGCACCTCGCCCTTGCGCGTGCCCGCGAATTCGAAGCTGAGCGCCTGGCCCTGGTCGTCGGCGAGGAGGAAGTGACTCGACTTGCCCAGCCCCGCCGCGTCGAGCAGGCGGCGCGCGGCGGCGAGCGAGGTGCATTCCAGCAGCGCGCGCAGCAACACATGCACCGGCACGCCCTCCAGGCCGTGCGGCGCGACGAGGAAATTGAGACACACGCCGAGCCCTGCCGAGTTCATGCCGACCTTGGCCAGCTGGCCGGGTTCGGCCATGGTCAGGAGGCGATGGCCATCGGGATAGGTGCAGCGCGTGAGGACGATGAGATCCTCGAGCGGCGCCAGCCAGTCCCAGGTCTGGCCGAGGGTGCGCGTGGCGGGGACGTAGAGCGCGGTGCACTCACCTACCCGCGCGTTCAGGATCTCGGTGCGCGCGTTCAGCGCGTGCATGGTCCAGCGCGGGAGCCCCGCGCCTTCGGCGATGGCGTCGATCTCGTCCCGCAGATCGGGACTGAACGCGCCAATCAGTTCGCGTACTTTCGCCGTGCGTCGCTCGATCTCCGCCGAGGAGAGCTTGCTGGTGGCGAACACCGTCTCGGCGTAGTAGCGCCAGGTGCGGCGCACGCGTTCACCGTAGTGCGCGCCATAGGCGAGGCCGCGGGCGCGGCCGTCGCCGGCCACGTCGAGGATCGGCAGGACGTCGTTGGCGGTGCTCATCGCGGTGTCCGCCGCGCTCACGAGGCGACCCGCGCCGCGGCGCACTCCGTCGTGCCACCCGCCTTCGGCACCAGGCGCACCGGCAGACGTTTGAGGCCGCCGACGAAGGTCGACTGCACCCACTCCACGTCGCCCGTGATCTCGATGCCGTCGTAGCGCGCGATCAGTTCCTCCATCGCGAGGCGGATCTCGAGCTTGGCGAGCGGTCCGCCGAGGCAGAAATGCGGGCCGGCGCCGAAGCCGACGTGCAGGTTGGGATGACGGGTGACGTCGAACGCGTAGGGTCGCTCGAACACTTCCTCGTCGCGGTTGGCCGAGGGGAACCACAGGATCAGGCGATCGTTGGCGCGGATCTGCCGCCCGCCGAGCACGGCGTCGGCGGTCGCGACCCGCATCAGCGAGATGACCGGGTTGGACCAGCGCACGAACTCCTCCGCCGCGAGCCGCAGCAGCTTGGGATCGGCGCGCAGGAGATCCATCTGCTCGGGGTTCTGCAGCAGGCCCAGCACGCCGCCGGAAAACGCGTTGCGCGTGGTCTCGAAGCCCGCGAGGATCACCTGCACCGCGTTGTAGGTCGCTTCCGAGTGACTCATCGCCCGCCCGCCGACCTCGGCGTTGGCGAGGCTGGTGAGCGGATCGGCGTGGGGACAACCGCGCCGCGTCGCCACCAGTTCGGCGCTGTAGTCTTTCAGGCACTGGTAGCCGAAGTCCATGGTGGCCGCGGCACTCCCGCGGCTGTATTCCGGATCGGAGCCACCGATGGCCATCTTGCCCCAGGTCAGAAGGCGGTCCCAGTCGGCGGCGGGCAGGTCGAGGATGTCGCAGATCACCGCCATCGGAATGCGCACCGCGAGGTCGCTCACCAGGTCTATCTCGCCGTGCGCGGGCAGCGCATCGAAGATGCGCCCGATGAGCACGCGCGTGCGCTCCTCGTTGTCCGCCAGCGGCTTCGGCATGAACGGCTGGGCGATGGCCTTGCGGAACTCGGCATGGCGCGGCGGATCGATCATCGCGACGTTCTGCCCCACGCCCCAGGCGTCGCGCGCGATCTTCGCCATGTCCTCGTCCAGCACCGGGAACACGCCTTCGCGTTCGGAGCTGTACAAGACCGGCTCGCCGAGCACCTCCTTGACGTCGGCGTGACGGAACACCGACCAGTAACCCCGCCCGTCGGGGCTCGCGGTCCAGTGCACCGGGTCCTCGCGTCGCATGCGGTCGAACAAGGCGTAGTGGCGTTCACCGGCGAAGAACGCCGGGTCGTTCAGCAGGGCATCGACTTCCACGGGACTCACCTCCGCTCGGCTATTCACCCGATTCTAGGCAGCCGCGGACGCCGACGGCCATTCCCCGCACGAGCGGTTGGGCTATAAGCCCGGCTTATCGCTCGTATAGGACCGGCGTCGTTTACAGCATGCGGCCTCGCGCCTAAGCTGCGCCATCGTCGGCCTCGCGGGCCGGCGCAGCCACCACCCAGGGCGCTCACTCGGGCGCCGCCGCACGCGGAGAGCGACGATGGATTTCGGATTCGTATTCATGGGCGACATTCACATCCACAAGGACGTGAAGTACGCCGAGGACCACGGCTTCACCCACGCCTGGCTGTACGACACCCAGATGCTGGGCAGCGAGGTCTACGCGGTGATGGCGCTGTGCGCCGATCGCACCTCCAAGATCAAGATCGGGCCGGGCGTGACCAATCCGTCGTCGCGCATCGCGCCGCTGTCGGCCTGCGGCATGGCGACCATCAACGAACTCGCGCCCGGCCGCGCCATCATGGGCATCGGCACCGGCAACACCACGCGCCGCACCATGGGCATGCCGGCGGCGAAGATGTCCGAGCTCGAGGAGCACGTGCGCGTCTGCCGGGATCTCTTCGACGGCAAGGTCACCGACTACAGCGAGGGCGAGCGCCACCGCAAGATCAAGTTCCTGAATCCCGACCTCGGAATGATCAACATCAAGGACCGCATTCCGATCTACCTCGCGGCCTCCGGCCCCAAGGTTGCGCAGCTCGCGGGCCGCATCGCCGATGGGGTGATCCTGTTCGGCGCGGTGCATCCCGACCTGGTGAAGTGGATGATCGGGAACGTGCGCAAGGGCGCGGAGGAAGCGGGCCGTGACCCGGACAAGATCTACATCCTGTCCATGACCGCCTTCTACCTGACGGAGTCCGACGAGCAGATCGAGACCCGCGCGGTGCGCGAGGCGGTCGGCCCGATGGTGGCCTCGTCCAGCAACATCTTCGCGCTGTCCTGCCACAAGGATCCGAGCGCCATGCCGGGTTCGCTGCGCGACGAGCTGATGGGATTCGCCGACGTCTACCGCGAGCCCAACGCGCCCATCGAGACCCGTCACCTCAAGCTCTACGAGGGCTATCTGCAGCATCTCAAGGACGAGCACGAGGCGCTGATGACCAAGAAGATCATCCAGGCCACCACGCTGACCGGCACCAAGACCGAGGTGCTCGGCATGATCGAGGCGATGCGCGACGCCGGCGTGCACCAGGTGGCGGTGCAGCCTATCCGCCCGACCCGCGAAGTGGTGGACCAGTTCGCGAAGGAGATCATGCCGCGCTTCGCCTGAGGGCGCGCGCGGCGCCGGGCCGCGACGGGTCGCCCGATCCGTCGCTCAGGCCTGCTGATGAAAGCTGCCGAACAGTCGCCGACGCTCCGCCTCGATGCCTTCCAGGCTGTAGGTCTTCTCCACCGTCGTCGCGGTCGCCTCCGCCGCCACCCGCGCCAGGGCCGCGTCCGCGGCCTTCCCCACCGGATACGCGCGCTGCTGCGCGACCATCCAGCCGCCGCGCGACTCGGTCGCCGGCGGCACGTCCTGCGCCGCGAGCGCCGTGTCAGCGGCGACGGCGCCGACCTCCATGGCCGGCTTCAGCATGCGCCCGAGCGCCACGTTGGCCGCGGCGAAGGCCGCGCCCAGCGGTCCGCCGAACAGCGCGCCGCCGGCGACGCGAATGGCCGGCGCGACCACGTCACCGGTCAGCTTGCGGTACAGGTTGCCCACCACCGGGATGTGCTGCAGCGGATTGACGAGATCCAGCACGTCGCGAAAGTTGAAGCCGTCGTCGCCGAACAGCTTCACGCCGCCGATGGAGAAAGGCTTGCCCGTGTCGGCCGACGGACGTTGCTGGGCGATGGGGGTGGATGAGTAACCGGGCAATGGATGAGCCTCGTGGAGCGAGACTCACGGTGCAAGGGGCGTGCCGATGGAGGCCGTGGCGGTCGGCAAAGCCCATGGATTCCCGCTTGCGCGGGAATGACGGGTTTTGGGGGGAAAGGAACACGTCGAGCGCCCCTCCTCGCTCCACATCCGTCACCCCTGCGAAAGCAGGGGGCCATCGACGGTGGGCGAAGCCCATGGATTCCCGCTTGCGCGGGAATGACGGGTCGGACGCGTTTCGACGCACTGAACGGGCCTCACCTCCACCCAACTACACCGTCACCCCTGCGAAAGCAGGGGTCCACCGGCGCCCGTCGAAGCCCGTGGATTCCCGCTTCCGCGGGAATGACGGGTCGGACGCGTTGCGACGCACTAAACGGGCGTCACCTCCACCCAACTACACCGTCACCCCCGCGAAAGCAGGTGTCCACCGGCGACCGTCGAAGCCCCCGGATTCCCGCTTCCGCGGGAATGACGGGTCTGGAGGACGATGTGCGGGGGTACGGTTCGCGCCTTCGCTTCGACCCCGTCACCATGACCGCGGCAACACGCCACCATCACCCGGCCCGCGCTTGCCGCCTGCACGGCAAGCCTTGCCGCCTCAACGCAGGTAGTCCAGCAGCACGCGCGCGATGTAGTCGGGCCGGTCCAACATCAGCCAGTGGCTCGCGCCCTCCACCCGCAGGTACTGCCAGTCGGCGTCGACCCAGGCCTGGGAGCCGACCATCTGCACCTCGGTGAGATAGGCGTCGCCGCTGCTCCACACGCCGAGCGTCGGCACGCGCACGCGCGGCAGCACCCAGCCTTCGCTCGTCCAGGTGTCGAGGTCGACGTTGGCGCGGTACCAGTTGAGGCCCGCCGTCAGCGCGCCCGGGCGCGACAGGTCGCGAATCCAGGTCTCCATCTCGCGGTGGTGCTGGAAGATCTCGCGGAACCACTGCCAGTCGTCGCGAGTGAGGATCTCCTCGGCCTCGCCGACACGCATGAAGAGCAGCATGTACCAGGCGAGCCGCCGCTGAGCGATGCCGGCGGCCCACAGTGAACTGAGATGCCCGACCGACAGCGCGACGTGGCGCACCACGCGCTCCGGATGCAGTGCCGCGAGGCCCCAGCCGACCGCCGCGCCCCAGTCGTGGCTGACCAGCTTCACGCGCTCCACGTCCAGCGCATCGAGCAGCGCGATGATGTCGCCGATGCACTCGGGCAGACGGTAGGCGGCCACGTCCTGCGGCTTGTCCGACGCGCCGAAGCCGCGCTGATCCGGCGCGATGACGCGAAAGCCGGCGTCGACGAGCGCTGGGATCTGATGACGCCACAGCTGCGCCGAATCGGGAAAGCCGTGCAGCAGCAGCAGCGGTTCGCCCGCGCCGACCTCGGTCAGGTGCAGGTTGTACTCGCCGACGTTGATCATGCGCGTCGTCATGGCAGCCTCCAGGTGCGGAGCGGCCATTATGCCGCGCCGCGCGTGATTGACGCTCGAGGGCCCCGCCGGAACAATGCCGCGAGCGAACTCGGAGGAGGCGTGCCATGAACGACACTGCAGCGGTACCGGTGCTGGACATCGTCTCGGACGTGGTATGCCCATGGTGCTACGTCGGCAAGCGACGGCTGGAACGGGCGCTCGCCACGCTGGAGGATTTTCCGCTCACCATCCGCTGGCGCCCCTACGAACTGAACCCCACCCTGCCGCGCGCCGGCATGGACAGGCGCGAGTATTGCGAGCGCAAGTTCGGCTCCCTGGACCAGGCGCGCCGACTGTACGCGCGGGTGGAAGCCGCGGCTGCCGAAGACAGTCTGCCGATGCACATCGAGCGCATCGCGCGCACGCCGAATACGCGCATCGCCCATCGCCTGGTGGAACTGGCCGGCGAACACGACTGCCAGGACGCGGTGGTCGACGGCCTGTTCGCCGCCTACTTCGTCGCGGGCCGCGACGTCGGCGACCCCGCCACGCTGCGCGACATCGGCGTCGCCGCCGGCCTCGCCGGCGAGGCCATCGACGCGATGCTGAACGACGCCGCCGGCGACGCCCACATCGAAGCGACCGAGCGTGCCGCGCGCGAGGCCGGCGTGGACGGCGTGCCCGCCTTTCTCTACAACGGCCGCCTCTTGTTCAGCGGCGCGCAGAGCCCGGAGACCATCGCGCTGGCGCTCAAGCGCGCGCGGGCCCGCGGCCTGTGAGCGAGCGCGCGCCGCGCATCGCCGCGCCCTGCGCGGCCAACGACTGGCTGGGCGCGCACGTCGAACTGCTGTGCGCGAGCTACACGCGCCTGACCGGTCGCGAACTGCTGCCCGCGCCCGCCCACGGCACCCGTGGCCGCGCCGCCTGGCAGGCGCCCTTCGCGCTGTTGTCCCACGGGCTCGAAGCCGACCCGCTGTTCAACTACGGCAACCACACCGCGCTCGCGCTGTTCGAACTGGACTGGCCGGCCTTCGTGCTGCTGCCATCGCGCGCCTCGGCCGAAGCGCTGCGGCAGGAAGCGCGCGCCGAGCTCATGCGCAAGGTGCTGGAACAGGGCTTCATCGACGACTACAGCGGCGTGCGCATCGCCGCCAGCGGCCGGCGCTTCGTGATCGAGCAGGCCACGGTATGGAACGTGCTCGACGAGGCAGGCCATTTGCACGGCCAGGCCGCGACCTTCGCCACCTGGCGTGACCTGCCGGACTGAGCCGGCCCACCGCGGCGCGCGCCCCGAGGCGCGTGCCGACCTTCGACCCTCGAGGAGCTTGAGATCGCATGATTCCTTCGCGCCCGCGCATCCTGCTGACGAACGACGACAGCCACGACTCGCCGCTGTTCCATCTCGCGATCCGCGTGCTGGCGCAGTTCGGCGATCTGGACGTGGTGGTGCCCGCCACCGAGCAGAGCTGGAAGGGCAAGTCCATGACCCGCTACGGCGCGCTCTATGCCGAGCGCATCGACCTGCACGGCACGCCGGCCTGGTCGGTGACAGGCACGCCGGCGGACTGCGTCAATCTCGCCATCTACCAGCTGCTGCCGGCGAAGCCGCACCTGGTGGTGTCCGGCATCAACATCGGCAAGAACGTCGGTCTCGGCTTCACCCTCGCCTCCGGCACCATCGGCGCCTGCCTGGAGGGCAACATCGCCGGTCTGCCGGGGCTCGCGCTGTCGCAGGAGATCACGCCCGCGGAGTTCCGTCACTGGGACCAGGAACGCAACTTCCTGCCCGAGACCAGCGCGCGCTTCGCCACCGTGGTGGAACGCATGATGCCGGCGGTGTGGCGTCAGTTCGTCCTGCCCGACGACTTCGAGGCCTTTACCTGGAACGTAAACTTCCCGAGCACGCCGGCCGCCGAGATGGAGATCGTGCGTGCGCGCCTGGGTCTCAGCTGGTACCAGGGCTGCTTCACCCGCAAGGGCGACCAGTACCACCACGCGCTCGCCACCGCCGAGCTCGACGAGGCGCCGGACACCGACGACATGGTGCTGCGCGCCGGGCACGTGAGCGCCACGCGCATCGACGTGCGGACGCTGGGGCAGCATTTGTGACGCAGGTCGACGGCGAGGCATGGCCGGTTGAAACCGGCCCTACAGGTGCCTCGTTGTAGGGCCGATTTCAATCGGCCAACGCAAGCCGCCGTTGTAGGGCCGATTTCAATCGGCCAACACAAGCCGCCGTTGTAGGGCCGATTTCAATCGGCCATTCGATTCCAGAGCGTGGCCGATTGAAATCGGCCCTACAGAAGATCTTCCAGGAACCACGCCGCGAAGGCGTGGCGGCCGTCGAGGCCGGCCTTCTGGTACAGCGCCGAGGCCTGGGTGCGCACGGTCTTCTCGGCGGTGGCGCGCAGCGCGGCGATCTCTTTGAGACTCAGTCCCTTCAGCAGCAGCCAGCCGATCTCGCGCTCGCTGTCGGTCAGTCCCCAGGCGCCGAACTGTGCGTTGACCAACTCGCCGAGCTGGCGCCGCGCATTGCGCGCGGCCTCGTCGCCTGCCGCCGCCCGTCGCCGCGCCTCGGCGAGCTCTTCCACCAGGCGCGCCCGCTCACGAGCGTCGACTCGGCGCGCGTGGAGCAGCCAGGCGAGCAGCCCCAGCGCCGCCAGCAATACGCCGCCTTCGAGCACCAGGTGCAGGCGATCCGCGCCGTGCGCGAGATCGTCCACGAGATCGCTGGCGCTCGCCACCGCGATCAGCGCCAGCACCGCCATCAGGATCTGGTCGCGCACGGGGCGTTCTCCTTTCGTGCTCTTGATATCAATCAGTTGGCGCATGGGACATGCGTCCCATGCTGCCTCTCCCGGACACTTGTCCGATGCGCCGACGCGAGCAAGCCACGACACTCAACGCCGTTCACCACTACCGGAGAGCCTTCATGGCCGATCGCATCTATGTCTGGGACCGTTTCATCAGGCTGTTCCATTGGACCCTGGTGGCGGCCTTCGCCACCGCCTACCTGACCGGCGAAGAGGACACGGACCTGCATTTCTATGCCGGCTACGTCATCTGCGCGCTGCTCATCGGCCGCCTGGCATGGGGCTTCGTCGGCGGGCGCTACGCGCGCTTCACGAGTTTCGTCACCTCGCCGACGGCGGCGCTCGGGTACTTGAAGAGCCTGGTCGGTGGCCCGGTGAAGCACTACGTCGGGCACAACCCGGCCGGCGCCTGGATGGTGCTGCTGCTGCTCGCGAGCCTCACCTTGACGGTCGGTTCGGGACTGCGCGCCTATGGCCTGGAGGGTCATGGTCCCTTCGCCGTGGCGCGCCTGCCGAAACCCGACAGC
This sequence comes from Gammaproteobacteria bacterium, assembly GCA_050186725.1. Lineage (GTDB taxonomy): Bacteria > Pseudomonadota > Gammaproteobacteria > JADJYF01. Next base: position 86,139 of record JBFWYG010000002.1, read on the forward strand.
GCGACCATGAGTGAGAGCGAGGTGGCCACGCTGCGCGCCGCGCGCAAGGCGCGTCACGCCGACGAAGAGTTCTGGGAAGAGATCCACGAACTCGGCGCCAACGGCACGCTGTTGCTGGTCGGCCTGCACGTGGCTGGAGTCGTGGCGTCGAGTCTCAGGCATCGCGAGAACCTGGCGCGGTCCATGATCACCGGCTACAAGCAGGGGCCGGCCGAGGAGGCCTGACCTCACTTCGTCGCGCGCGGACCGGCCACGCGCTGGCCCGCGCGCTCGGCCTCAATAGGCCACATCCACCGCCATGCACAGGTAACTGACCAGCGCGCTCGCGCGCTTGAACGAGGTCAGCGCGAACTTCACGAAGCCGGGATCGTTGATCAGCGCCTCGTCGAAGTTCATGCAGGCGATGTAATCCTTGCGCTTCAGGTCCGCGATCAAGTCATGCGCCGGGTCGTAGCCCTTCGGCGGCCGCACCAGGCTGTCGCCGACCAGCGTCCAGTCGCGCTTGAACGCCGCCGCTTGAGTGGCCTTCTTCCAGGCATTTGGATTGTCGGCGATGAACTCGCGTATGCCGTTCAAGACCGGCGGCTCGGGATGCCAGATGCCGGCGCCGAGGAAACAGTCGCCCGGCTCGATGTGCACATAGAAGCCGGGCGCATGCACGTCGCGCCCCTCGGCGTGGCGGAAATGGATGCCGACGTTGGTCTTGAACGGCGTCTTGTCGCCGGCGAAGCGCGTGTCACGGTAGACGCGCATCAGGGAGCCGCCCGACTTCTTAGGGATGGCGCGGAAGTGCGGCGACAGCGACGACAGGTGATCGCCCATCGCGGCGATGAAGTTCAGCGCCGGCAGGCGCACCAGGTCTTCGTAGCGCTGCTTGTTCTCATCGAACCAGCCGCGGTTGTTGTTCTTGGCGAGCTGCTTCAGGAAGGGAATGCAGCCGGTCGGGAAGCCTTCGAATTGCGCCATCGTTCCTGCTCTCGTATGGGGACCGCGACGTCTCAGGACGCCAGTCCGGCCTCGGCGCGCACGTCTATCGCGATCGCCGTCCAGTCCTTCTCGCCATGGCCGTTGGACACGCCCTCGGCATAGCGTTGCTCCAACAGTTCGCCCAGGCGCATGCGCGCGCCGACGGCGGCCGCCGCACCCTGCGCGAGGCGCACGTCCTTGAGTCCCAGCGCGAGCTTGAAGCCGGTGTCGTTCCAGCCGTGGCGCGCGAGCTGACGGCCGTAGTTCTCGAAGATCGGGCAGCCGAAAGCGGTGCCCACCACCATCTGGTGGAACTCGGCCGGATCGATGCCGTGCTTCTCGACTACGGTGAAGCTCTCGGCCAGAGCCTCGATGGTGGTGGCGATCATGAAATTGAAATTGATCTTGGCGACGTTGGCGGCGGACGGCGTCGCGCCGAAATCGAAGATGCGCCGCGAGAGTTTCTCCAATACCGGCCGCACGCGCGCCTTGGCCGCTTCGTCGCCAGCGGTCAGGAAGGACGGCACGCGCGCGCGCACCGCGTCCGGTCGCCCGATGATCGGCGACGCCACGTAGGCCACGCCCGCCGCCGCATGGGCCGTCGCGAGACGCGTCGCGCATTCCGGCGAAATGGTGCTGATCGAGACATGCACGCCGCCCGGACCGAGCGCGACGAGCACGCGCCCATCGGCGAACACGGCTTCGAGCGCGGCGTCGTCCGCCAGGCAGCTCAGCACCACGCCGCCGGCCTGCACGGCCGTCGCCGCGCTCGACGCGACGCGCGCCCCGCGCGCGGCGAGACCGGTGGTCTTGCCGGGGCTGCGGGTCCACACCGTGACCTCGTGCCCGTCGGCCAGCAGGTTGTCCACCATGGGCTCACCCATGAGCCCGATACCCAGATAGCCGAGTTGCATGTCCTCACTCCCACCGCCTCACGACTGGCGATGGTAACGGTTGGCCTGTTCGGGGCAAACTGCGCACCGCCGCCCCGCGCGGGATCATCACTCCAGCCATGCCTCGGGAGGACCGGCCGCGCCGGCTCGTACAGTGCGCCGCGACTCCGTGCCGCTCATCCTCGGCGCCTTCACGCTGGCGATGTTCGTCCTGTGGTGGGCGGGCAGCGGCACGTTGCTCGCCGATTTCGGCGGCGACAACGCGGTCTACTGGCTGACCGCCAATCACTACTCACCGTGGAGCACGCCCACCCCGCCCGCCGCGGCCTTCGCCGCGCACAGCATCTATCCGCCGCTCTATCCGTGGGTGATGGCGCTCGCTGGCGGGGGCGTGTCGCTCGCCGCCGCGCATCGCGTCACCGCGCTCATCGTGCTGCTCGCCGGCCTCGCGGGCTGGTCCTGGCTGCGTGTGCTGGGTGTGCCGCGCATGGTCGCGCTGCTCGCGCTCGTGCTGCTCGCGATGACGCGCATCGTGCTGCTCGAAGGGCTGGAACTGCATAGCGAGCATCTCTACCTCGCGCTGTGGCTCGCGGCCGCGGCGCTGTGCGGGGCGCCGGGCCTCACGCCCACGCGCCTGCTGGTCGCGGCGCTGCTGGTCGGCGCGGCCTGTCTCACCCGCAGCTTCGGCCTCACCCTGGTCGCGAGCTTCCTGTGGTGGCTGCTGCTGACGCGACCGCGCGGCGCGTGGCCGGCCGCGCTGCTGGCCGTCGCGCCGCTCGTCCTGCAGAACCTGCTGCACCAGGGCAATGCCCGCTACCTCGGCGAGATGTTCGCGCTGTACGAGGCCGCCGGCCCTGGCGCGCGGCTGATGCTGAATGTCGAGCGCCTGTGGCCAGCCTGGCAGGGCGCCTTCGGCGTCGTATCGCAGCCGGGCTTCCTGTCCGGCCTGCCGCTGGTGTTGCTGCTCGCCGCGTTGCCCGCGCTCGGACGCGGGCTGCGCGCCAAGCGCTTCGACGCCTGGTCGGTGCTGGCCTACACGCTCCTGATGGCGGCCTGGCCCTATCCCGCCGAGTACGAACGCATGTGCTACCCGCTGCTGCCCTTCGTGCTGGGTTTCGCGCTCGCGAGCGCCCGCGCCCTGTGGCCGGCACGGCTCGACGCGCGTCTCGCCGTTGCGCCGGTGCTCGCGCTGTGGCTCGCGGCCATCGCGCCGTTCGCCGCGCTGGTCGGCGCGCGACTCGCGACACCGCCGGCCGACCCCGGGCTCGCGCCCTACCTGCGCAGCAGCGCGTGGTTCGATCCCGAGCCGACCACGGCCTTTCCGACCCTCGCCTACCAGCGCGCGGTGAGCGAGGCGCTGCGCGGTCTGCCCGCGCGACTGCCGGGCGACGCCTGCGTGCGCGCCATCAAGCCCTCGGTGGTGGCGGCCTTGAGCGGTCTCGCCGCCACCGGCTTTCCGCCCTACCAGCAGAGCACCGAGGCGACGCGCGACGCGCTCGCCACCGGCCCCTGCCGGTACCTCTTCATCCTGATGTTCCCGAGCCCCAGCTTTCCCGAGTACTACTACCCCCTGAAGCGCCTGGAACCCTGGCTCGAGATCCTCGCGGTCTATCCCAATCCGCTGCGCACCGATCGGCCCGCCGCCCTGCTCGCCCGCCTGCGCGACACGCCGCCTTGAGCCTCACGGCCAGCGCGGCGCGAAGAGCGCGATGCCGCCGCCGTCCAGCACGCGCTCCAGATCTCGCGGCGGGCCCGAGACCAGCTTCGCCAGGATGGCGCGCGCCGCCTCCGGCGAAGCGGCGACCACCAGCGTCGGCAGCCGGTCCGGGTAGTGCCTCTGCCATTGGTTGGCGTCCAATAGCCGCGCGCGTCGTTCGCCGCTGTTCCACCGCGCGAAGGCCAGCGCGAAACTCTCGCGCGGCGCCATCAGGACCGGCACGGCGGGAAAGCGCTCGGCGATGGCGGACAGCATCGCAACCGGGTGATAGCCCTCGCGGTAGTACTGGCGACAGACGTGATCGCCCGGTGGCAAGCCGCGCTCCAATCCCGCGCAGGGTGGCAGCACGCGACCACAGGCGAAGCAGAGCAAGGCCAGCACCGCGAGCAGCGGCCCGGTCGCCAATGACCAGCGTTCGAGCGCTCCGCGCACGGCGGCGTACAACAGACCGCCGAGCGCGAGACACCAGGCCGGCAGCAGCGGCACGAGCGCGCGCGGCACGAGCGGCGTCGGGCTCAGCGCCACCACCAGCGCCGCGACGCTCGCCAGCGCGCACAGGAGTTCCAGTGCGCGGCGCGCGACCTCGTCCTGGCGCGCGCGCCACGCGCCCCACAGCAGCAGCGGCGCGAGGGGCCAGAACTGGCCGGTGCTGGCGAGCGTCCACCCCGCCATCACCTGCGCCGTGCTCCACTGGCTGAAGCCGTGCGCGACGAAGGCCGCGATCTGCGCGCGATGCGGCAGGTAGACCAGCAGCGCGAGCGCCGCGACGCCGCCCGCGAGCGCCGCGCGGCCCCAGGCCGCGAGCGGTGGCAGCGCGCGCGGCGGACGCGCACCGAGCAGCGCCCACAGCAGGCAGGCGGCGACCGCCATGACGTTGGTCGGCAGGACGAGCAGCGAGACTGCGGCCGCCAGGATGAAGCCGACGCCGGCGCGCCACGCGCCGCGCGCGACCCAGGCCGGCGCGCAGGCCAGCATCACCAGCACGCAGGGCCAGGCGAAGGCGTAGCCGCGCAGCGCGACGGCGAACGCCGCGGTGAGCGCCGCCCCGCTCCAGAGCGCGAGACCGAGCGCGGTCGCTGGCCAACCGAAGCTGCGTCGCCCCACGGAAATCATCAGCGCCATGCTCACCAGCCACACGCCGGCCGGCAGCAGGCGCGCATGCAGCACGCTGTCGCCGCGCGACCACCAGGCGGCGAGCGCGGCGGAGAACAGCATGTGATTGTTGGGCAGGCGGTATTCGCGAAAGGCTTCCAAGGGTGGATGGCTCCCGAACCGCAGCAGCGTGGCCGCCTCGTCCTCCCAGGGATCGTCGGCGAGATGCGGCGCTTCGGCGAGCAGCGCGAGCAGCAGGCAGAATGCGATTACCAGTGCGAGCCACGGACGCGCCGCCGACGTCGCGCTCATCGGCGTGACTGCCGAGGGCAGCCGGCGCGCAGTTGCGTTACCCTGCCCTCATTCGATTCATGCCACGTCGCCATGCCACCCTTCACCCGTGCGCTGCTGCAGATCACCATCGGCGCCTACCTGCTGCAGATGCTGTTCGGCCGCGTGATGTATCCGTGGTTCGCGCTCTGGCCCGGCGACTGGCTGGCTGGCGGCTCGGCGTCGCTGGCGACGATCTGGCAACTGGTGACCTACTGCTTCCTGCACGCCAATCTCACCCACCTCGCGCTCAACATGTTCGCGCTGTGGATGTTCGGCAGCGCGGTGGAGCTGGCCTGGGGCGCGACGGGCATGGCGCAAGTCTACTTCACGAGCGTCGTGACCGGCGCGCTGGGGCAGATAGTGGTGGGCGGCATGCTGGGGCAGGCGGGCGCGCCGGTGGTTGGCGCGTCGGCCGGCGTGTTCGGCCTGATGATGATCTATGCGCTCTTGTTTCCGCACCGGCGCATCGTGCTGCTCATTCCGCCGATCCCGCTTCCGGCGCGGGTGTTCGTCGCGATCTACGCCGCCATCGAACTCGCGCTCGGACTCTTCGGTGGTATGAGCAGCGTCGCCCACTTCGCCCACCTCGGCGGGCTGGTGGGCGCGGCGGGCGTGTACGCCGTGCGCGGGCGCTGACGCGCCCTGATCGCTCAGGCGCGGAGGCGTGTCCTGCGCGCGCCACGCGCGGCGAGCAGGAGCGCCATCGCGAAGAGCGGCGCGCCGGCGGGCAGCGGCACGGCATTCGGCGGCACGTTGCCGACGCCGGCGCTGAACTCGAGGGTGTAGCCGGCGGCGATCTGCTCGGGTGTCAGGATGAAATAGGGATCGAGCACGGTCAGCGCCGACATGCCCGGTTCGAAGGTCCAGGCGCGCACGAACATCTCGGTCAGAAAGACCTGGTTGGTGGTGATGGGCACCGCGGTCGTGAGACTGAAAGGGGCGTTGCCCACGCCCTGTGACGAAATGGCATTGACCACGGTCGTGCCGTTTACCGTGAGCTTCGCGCGGCTGTCCGAGCCGCCGGTGAAGGGCTGCGCCGGTGACGGCGCCATGCTGAACACCGAGCCGCTGGTCGCGACGCCCACGGTGTCGGGCTTCAGCAGCCCATCCGGCGTGTTGAGCCGGAAGAAGTACAACAGGACGCCCTGGGCGAAGGCCGCGCCACTGGTGGTGCTCGGGGTGGTGGGATCGAAGCCCGACGCGCTGGCGGTGATGGTCGGCAGCGGCGACAGCGTCGCCGTGAGACTGGCGGCGCTGAACGCGTTCGACACGCTGACCGTGCCGGGCACCACGTCCCCGCTCAGCACTTCCAAATCGTCGGATACCGACACTGTCGCGATGCCGCCGGACGCCCAGCGCGTGCTCGGCACCTCGGGCAGCGCGGCGTCCGCCGCCTGGCTGAAGAGGGCCATGGCCAGGATCAAGCCGCCGACAGTGCCGAAGCTGGAAGGTAGACGCATGATGGATGCTCCCGCTGCTGATTGCCTGCCGCGTCATCCACTCTAGCCGAGCGCTCGAGCGCCGGGCAGCGCGCGGCAGGCTCGATTGTGCCCACTGGTTCACAGCCGAAACGCCGCGCGCGATCGCGCCTCGCGGCGCGTCTCACTTGGCGACGATGCCGCGCAGCCCGCCGGCGATCAGCGTCGCGACGTCGCCCAGCACCAGGAGCGGCGCCAGGCCGCCCGGCGCGGCCAGGTAACGCGGCTCCCAGACCGGATCGAACTTCTCCTTGAACGAGCGCAGTCCGCGGAAGTTGTAGAAGCGCTCGCCGTGCTCGAACACCAGCCGTCCGACGCGATGCCAACGCGTGGCGAGCGGATGGACCGCCATGCCGGACATCGGCGCCATGCCGAGGTTGAAACGCGCATAGCCCTGCTCTTTGAAGTGCAGCATGAGACGCGTGAACAGGTAGTCCATGGTGCCGTTGGGCGCGACGGGCAGGTGACGCATGAGATCGACGCTGCATTCCTCGCGCGCCGCGGTGATGAGCAAGGTCGCGAAGGCCACCACGCGCTCGCCCTGGCGCACCACCGCCACCGGCCGGCGCAGGACATAGGCGTCCTCGAAGCTGCCGAGGGAGAAGCTCTTCTCCTGCACCTGGTGTCCGTCCAGCCAGGCGTCGGACACCGCGCGCAGCGTGGCGAGCAGCCCGGGCAGGGCCTCGGTGCCCACGACCTCGAAACGGAGCCCTTCCCGCTCCGCGCGATTCACCGCCTGGCGGAGCTTCGCGCGGCGCGCACCCTCGAGACTGAAGTCGGCGAGCGGCACGTGCGCCTCCTCGCCCAGCTTGAACACCCGCAGGCCGGCGTCCAGGTACAGCGGCAGCGCCTGCGCGCGCACCTGGTAGAACGCCGCGCGACAGCCGTGCTCGTGCGCGAGCTCGATGAAGCGCCACACGAGCTCCGGCCATTCACGCGGCGGACCGACCGGATCGAACAGCGCGATCCACGAACGACCGCTCTGACCGTACATGAGAAAGGCCGTGCCCGAAGCGGAGAACAGGAGACGCTTGTCACCGAGCAGCACCAACCCGGCGTCGGCGCTGGCCTGCGCCTCCACCACCTGGGCGGCGCGCGCCAGCGCCTCGACCGAGGGTGCACCGCTCGCCAGCCGCGCGGCGCGGAACAGCTGCGCCAGCGCCATCGCGAGCGCCAGCACGGCCACCGCCATCATCGCGCGCAGCGACCGCGGCGCGTGGGCATCGAACTCGAACTGCCACCACAGCTGGTGGCCGTATTCCAGGTCGCGATAGGCGAAGAACAGCATCCAGCCGCACACCGCCAGCACCGTCGCCACGCACAGCCACCAGGACCACTCGAAGCTCTGCTCGAAGAGCTTGGACGGGCGGTCGAACTGGCGGCGCGCGATCACCAGCGCGACGGCCACCAGCGCCAGGCCGCAGGCCTGGGACAGGGGCAGGCCGTTCGGCAGCGCCAACAGCGTGGCCGCGACCAGCAGCACGAGCGCGGCCCACCACGCCGCATCGAGTCGATGGAACAGGCCGCGCGCGACGAACAGGAGTGCGAGTCCAGCGATGCTGCCGAGCAGATGGGCGGTCTCCACCAGCGGCAGAGGCAAGTGCAGGGCGAGCAGGTCGGCGCGCCCACCGGACAGGGGCGTCGCGCCGGACAGCAGGAGCGCGCTGCCCGCGAGCACCGTGAGCCCCGCCAATGCCGCGGGCAGCAGGCGCACGGCAGCGCGGGCCTGGGGCGCCGCGACACCACGCAGTTCATGGCCGACCAGCAGCAGCACCGCGAGCGCGAGCGGCAGCAGGTGGTAGACGACGCGATAGAGCAGCAGTGCGCCAGCCACCTGTTCGGTCGGCGCGCGACCGGCGCAGGCCAGCAAGATCACGGCCTCGAACACGCCGAGGCCGCCCGGCACGTGACTCGCCGCGCCGAGCGCCACGGCCACCGCGTAGAACGCGAGGAAGCTCGGCAGCGCGACGGCGCCCGCCGGCAGCAGACACCACAGCGCGGCGGCCGCGGCAGCCAGATCGAGCGCGGACACGCCGAGTTGCGCGAGAAGGAGTCCGCGCGCGGGCAGCAGTCGCTGCCACTGCGCGCCGAGCCGTGCGCGCAACGGCGGCGCGCTGATCACCAGCAGCGCGGCCACCGCGCCGAGGACCAGCACGCCGAGCGCGCGGACCGCGCCGGCCGGCAGGTGCAGCAGCGCGGCGAAATCGCCCGCGCCCCATACCAGTCCGAGCGCGCCGAAGGTCCCGACGCCGAGCGCGAAGGCGACCGCGCTGAAACCCACCGCACGGGCCACTCGCGTGGCCTCGACGCCGGCCGCGCCGTACAGGCGCAGGCGCACCGCGCCGCCAGTCAGCACGCCGAGGCCGACGGTATTGCTGAAGGCGAAGGCGATGAAGGCGGCGTGCAGCACCGTGGCGGCGCGCAGCCGCGCGCCGGCGTAGCGAAGCGCGATGCCGTCGTAGCCGGCGAGCGCGACATAACTCGTCGCGGTCGCGGCGGCGGCGAGCGCGAGACGCGCGACCGGCATGGCCTGCACGACCGCCAGGATGTCGCCATAGCGCACTTCGCCGAGCAACCCGTGCAGCGCCTGCAACATACACAGCGCAACGACCGCCCCCGCGGCGACCAGGAGCGCGCCGCGCGGGCGCGCGCGCAGCGCGCTGCGCAGGGTGTGCGGTGAGAGCAGGCTGGGGCGCGACACGGCAGGCAGTCTCACCCGCGCCCCCGCTGCTCGCAAGGGCGACCCGCGCGGTATAGTGCAAGGCCATGTCCTCGCCCTATCGACTCGGTCTGTTGCTCTGCGATCAGGAACGCGCGCATCTCACGACGCGCTTCTACGGCTTCCGCGAAATGTTCGAGCGCGCCTTCAACGTGCTCGCGCCGGGGCTGCGCTGGCAGCTCTACGACGTCACGCGCGGCGAGCTGCCGGCGGTGACGGCCTGCGACGGCTACCTGATCTCCGGCAGCCGCCACTCGGCCTACGAGCCGCTGCCGTGGATCGACGCGCTCGCCGACTTCGTGCGCGCGCTCGCCGACGCCGCGCGGCCCACGGTCGGCCTGTGCTTCGGCCACCAGCTCATGGCCCACGCGCTGGGCGGCCAGGTGAGCCGCGCGCCGCAGGGCTGGGGGCTCGGCGTGTGCGACTACGAGACGGTGGAGGCCGCGGCCTGGATGGAGCCACCGCTGCCGCGTTTCAGCGTGCCGGTCTGTCACCAGGACCAGGTGACGGCGCTGCCGGCCGGCGCGCGGCGCCTGGCAGCCAGCGCGCACTGCGCGAACTTCGTCGTCGAATTCACCCCGCGACTGCTCGGCCTGCAGGCCCATCCCGAAGTCGAGCCGGCCTTTCTCGAGGCGATCATCGATCTGCGCGCGGACAGCCTGCCGCCCGAACTCTATGCACGCGCGCGCCGCTCGCTCCTGCGCCCGCACGACAGCGAGGCGCTGAAGCGCTGGATACTCACCTTCCTGGGCGCGCCCCTCGCGCCGCTCACCCCTGCCTGAGGACCGTCCATGGCCGAACGCTTCCTGGTCTTCCAACACGTCGCGGTCGAACACCCGGGACAGTTCCGCGAGTATCTCCGCGCCGACGGCATCACCTGGGACACGGTGGAGTGGGACGAGGGCGACGCGCCACCCACGCTCGACGGCTACGACGCGCTGATCGTGATGGGCGGACCGATGGACACCTGGGAAGAGGATCTGCATCCCTGGCTCAGCGCCGAGAAGGCGCTGATCCGTGAAGCGGTGTTGACTCGCGGCCTGCCGTTCCTCGGCGTGTGTCTCGGTCACCAGCTGCTGGCCGCCGCGCTCGGCGGCGAGGTCGGCCGAGCCGCGCAGGCGGAAGTCGGCGTGCTGCCGGTGACGCTCACCGCGGCCGGCCTCGCGCATCCTTTCATGGCCGGCGTGCCCGAGCACATCGACTGCCTGCAGTGGCACGGCGCCGAAGTGCGGCGCGTGCCGCCGGGCGCCAGCGTGCTGGCGAGTTCGCCGGCCTGCGCCGTGCAGGCGCTGGCGGTCGGGCTCACCGCGTTCAGCTTCCAGTTCCACGTCGAGGTCGAGCCCACCACGGTCGACGACTGGAGCGCCATTCCCGCCTATCACGAGTCGCTGGTGCGCGTGCTCGGCGCCGATGGCGCGGACGCCTTTCGCGCGCGCAGCGCGGCCTGCATGCCGGCCTTCAATGCGCTCGCGCGCCGGCTCTACGACAACTGGCGCAGGACGGCCTTCAGCGCGGCGCTCGAGCGATGAGCCGCGCGAGGGTGACATAGTCGCCGTCGAAGTGATGATCGCCGGGCAGCGTGAGGCTGTGGCCCGGCGCCGACAAGTCGGGACAGCGCGCTTCGTCGTCGTCCGCGCCGCGCAGACACCAGGACGGCAAGGGCGCGAGTCGCCCGATCTCGGGCGCCACCGGCCGCGTGTCGCCGCCGTCTTCGCCCAGCCACTGCCCCAGATGGAATTCGAACGCGGTCTCCCGCGTGGGGCTCAGCAGCACGACCTTCTCCACGAGATCCCGCGTCGCCGGCGGCAGGCGATTGACGGCGAAGGGCAACGTGTTGGCGCCGAAGGAGAAGCCCGCCAGCACCACGCGCTCGAGATGCCAGCGCGCGTGGAATTCGTCCATCACCCGCGCGAGATCGAGCGCCATGCCGGCCGGCGTGCGAGGCTGCCAGAAGTAGGCCAGGGCATCCCAGCCGATGACCGCCAGGCCCTCGTCCACCAACGCGCGCGCAAGCCCGCGATCGAACGCCGCCCAGCCGCCATCGCCCGACATCAGCAGCACCGCGCGCCGCGCATGAGCCACCGGCGTCGGGATCAGCGGAATGCCAGGGACGCTGGCGCTCGCGCGCCCCTGCGTGGGCAGGCTGGGATCCAGCCACTGCAGCAGCGCGCCGAATTCGGCCGGCGCGCGCCGCCCGGCGGGCGCGGTGCGCGTGAGGCGCAACCCTGTGTCGGCCTCGGTGTCGGTCAATGGCCCACACGACTGCGCGTGGGACAGGAACGCATACCACGGCGTCGCCGCGGGCCCCGGCCGCGCGGGCGGACAGTAATCGACCGTCAGCACCGCGTGCGGCGTCAAGCCCGCGCCCAGCGCGGTGGGTACGAGCTCGGCGGCGTCGCCGAGCGCGACCAGCAGCGGCGCGCGCAGCGCGATGCCGGCGCGTGCCGCGGTGTGACGCAGCAATGCGGCGCACGCGTCAGTGGCGAGACACGCGCGGAACCGATGGCTGTCCAGCGCGACCACCGCGTAGGCCTGCGCGCGCAGTTCCGCCTGCCATGGGGCACCCACGCCCGCGTCGTCCTGGATCAGCATCGCGACGCCCTTCGCCGCCTGCGCGGGCAGTTCGATGTGCGCCGATGACGCATCGCTCATGACGCGCCGCTCGGCCTCGAACAAATTGACGGAGAGCAGCGACGCGGCCGCCGCAAGTGCGATGATCGTGACTATGCGCATGGCTTCCATCCAATCCTTCGAGCCCTTGACGGCGACACGGTCGAACCGTCATTGTTGCGACGCAAAAGGCGCCCGGACAGTTCCTTTACTCCACTCGCTGGCATGACCGATCAAACGCATTTCTCGCGCCGTCACGTGCTGCGCCTGCTGCTGGCCAGCGGGCTCGCGGGATTCGTCAGCGATCGCGAACGGCCATGGGCCGATCCCGCCACGCGTCAGGGCCGTCCGTTCTCGGTCGAACGCCTCCGCGAGCGCGCGCGCCTGCTCGCCGGCCACGAGTTCCGCGCCCCTGAGAGCACGCTGCCGGACGTGCTGGAAGAACTCAGCATCGAGCAGTACCGCCAGATCAGGTTTCGTCCGGACCAGGCGCTGTGGGCCGCCGAAGGCAAGTTCACCACCCAGTTCTTCCATCTCGGCTCCTATTACGACGACCCCGTGCGGGTGTTCGCGGTGGTCGACGGCAACGCCGCCGAGGTGCAGTACTCCCCGGCGCTGTTCGATTACGGCGAGACCGACCTGGGGCCCAAACCACTGCCCGAGACGCTCGGCTATGCGGGCTTTCGCGTGCACACCGCGCTCAATTCGCCGGACTATCTCGACGAGCTGATCTCCTTCCTCGGCGCGAGCTACTTCCGCGCGCTCGGCCGCGGCATGCGCTACGGCATGTCGGCGCGCGGCATCGCCATCGGCACCGCCACCAACGACAACGAAGAATTTCCGCTGTTCCGCGAGTTCTACATCGAGAAGCCGGTGGACGCGCACAGCATCGTGATCCACGCGCTGCTCGACGGGCCGAGCGTGACCGGCGCCTACACCTTCACCATCCGGCCCGGCGCCGACACCATCGTCGACGTCAACATGACTTTGTTCCCGCGTGTCACGCTGACCACCGCCGGCCTCGCGCCGCTGACCAGCATGTTCTTCTTCGCGGCCAATGATCGCGTCGGCGTGAACGACTTCCGCCCGGCGGTGCACGACTCCGACGGGCTCATGCTGCTGACCGGCGCAGGCGAATGGCTGTGGCGGCCGGTGGTGAACCCGCAGCGTCTGCGCATCTCGAGCTTCGTCGACCACAATCCGAAGGGCTTCGGGCTCATGCAGCGCGACCGCGCCTTCGCCAACTACCAGGATCTCGACGCGCGCTACGAGATGCGCCCGAGCGTGTGGGTCGAACCGGTGGGCGACTGGGGACCGGGCGCGGTGATGCTGATCGAGATCCCGACCGACAGCGAGACCAACGACAACCTGGTGGCGTTCTGGCGCCCCGAGGAACCCCTGATCGCCAAGCGCGAGTGGCAGTTCACCTACCGCCTGCACTGGTGCGCCGACGCGCCGATGGGCGCGGAACCGCGCCCGGCGCAGGTCGCCGCGACCCGCGTCGGCCGCGCCGAGGCCGACGCCGGCACGCGCTTCGTCATCGATTACCAGGGCGGCCGCCTGCCGCCGGCCGACGGCCAGATCGAGGCCGTGGTATGGGCCTCGCGCGGCGTGGTGCAGAACACGGTCACCCTGTTCAACGACGTCTCCCAGGGCTGGCGGGTGAGCTTCGACCTGTCGGTCACGGACGATGAGCCCACCGAACTGCGCTGCTTCCTCAAGGTCGGCGACAGCGCGGTGAGCGAGACCTGGAGCTACCAGTGGTCGGCCTGAAGGGTGCGCGGGTGATCCTCCACGGTGGATGAGACCACCCAGGACAGCGGCGCCAGCACCTCCCATGTAGAGCGCGTGGTGGCGCGCTACCTCGCCGGTCTCGCCTACGAGCCCGAGGCCGCCGCGAGCCTGGCGCGCGCGCTCGGCGCCGAATTCGAACCCGACGTCGGCCCGACCCAGGCGCTGAAGCTCCTGGACGATCGCGTGCGCCACTGGCTGGCCGGCCTGGTGGCGCGCACCGGCATTGCCGTGCATCCCTATTCCGCCGCGCCGCGCGTCGCGCTCCTGACCTTGGAAGTCGGCCGGCTATGGCCCGACCAGCTGCTCGCGGCCACGCCCTCGCGCGCCTTCGAGGCGGCGTTCGCCCAGGCGCTGCCGCTCTCGCTGCCGCCACCCGCGCCGCTCGCCATGCCCGCGCAGTCACTGACCGAGTGGCAGGACCCCGGCGCGACGCTCGCACCGCCGACCGAGGCGCCGCGCGAACCGCGGCTGTGGCGGCGGCTGCTGATCGGCACGCTCACCCTCGGCACCACCGGGCTCGGCTGCTACGAGCTCGGCCGCGTGTTCTCCCCGGGCGGCATCTCCGCCATCGAGATCGTGCTGATGGTGCTGTTCACCGCCAATTTCGTGTGGATCGCGTTGACCTTCTGGACCGCGCTCGCCGGCCTGTGGGCGATGGCCCGCGGCCCGCGCGCGCTCGCCGCCGGGCTCGCGCCACCGGCCGAGCGGCTCACCGCGCGCACCGCGATCATCATGCCGGTGTACAACGAGTCGCCCGAGCGCACCTTCGGCGCCCTGGAATGCATCTACCGCGAGCTCGAGGCGACGGGTGAGCTCCAGCATTTCGACTTCTTCGTGCTGTCCGACTCCACCAACATCGACGCGTGGATCGCCGAGGAACAGGCCTGGGACCTGTCGCGTCGCCGGCTCGGCGCCACCGGCCGCTTCTTCTACCGTCGACGTTACGAGAACAGCGCGCGCAAGGCCGGCAACCTCGCCGAGTTCTGTCGACGCTGGGGCGGACACTACCAGCACATGCTGGTGTTCGACGCCGACAGCATCATGTGCGGCGAGACCCTGGTGCGGCTCGCGAAGCTGATGCAGTCGAACCCGCACGCCGGGATCATCCAGACCATTCCCAAGCTGGTGAACAGGAACACGCTGTTCGCCCGCGCCCACCAGTTCGCCGGCGCCTGCTATGGACCGGTACTGGCCTCGGGGCTCGCCTGGTGGTACCTGGGCGACGGCAACTACTGGGGGCACAACGCCATCATGCGGCTGTCGGCCTTCGCCGCCCACGCCGGCCTGCCGCCGCTGCCCGGCGGCCCGCCCTTCGGTGGCCTCATCCTGAGCCATGACTTCGTCGAGGCGGCGCTGATGCGCCGCGCCGGGTGGAAGGTCTACCTGCTGCCGGACGACGAGGGCAGCTTCGAGGAAGCGCCGCCCTCGCTCATCGATCACGGCCTGCGCGACCGGCGCTGGTGCCAGGGCAACCTGCAGCACATGCGCGTGATCGGGGCCAAGGGTCTGTATCCGCTGAGCCGCCTGCATCTCCTGACCGGCATCATGGCCTACCTGTCTTCGCCGCTGTGGTTCGCCTTCATCCTGGTCGGCATCGCGGCGGCGCTCGAGACGCGCTTCGAACTGCCGGTGTACTTCTTTCCCGACCGCACGCCCTACCCGGTGTGGCACATCATCGATCCGGAGCTCGCCGCGCGGGTGTTCGCCGCGACCATGGGCTTCCTGCTCGCGCCCAAGCTGCTCGGCTGGCTGGCCATCTGCTTCGATCGCGAACGCGCGCGGCGCTTCGGCGGGCGCATGAAGGCGCTCGGCAGCGTGCTCACCGAGACCTTGATCTCGGCGCTGCTCGCGCCGCTGCACATGCTGTTCCAGTCGCGTTTCGTGTTCAACGTGTTCGCCGGCGGCGACAGCGGCTGGAATACCCAGTCGCGGGACGACGTCGGCACCGCCTGGCGCGATGCCTGGACGCTGCATCGCCATCACACCTTCACCGGCCTCGTGCTGGCCGCGCTGGCCTACGCGGTGTACCCCGGCCTCCTGCTGTGGATGTCGCCGGCGCTGCTCAGCATGGTGTTCGCCGTGCCGCTGTCGGTACTGACCTCGCGGCCCGCGCTCGGCCTCGCGCTGCGCGCGCGTGGCCTGCTCGGCACCGCCGACGAGAACGACCCGCCGCCGATCATCCCGGCAGTGGCGGCGGCGCGCGACGAACTGGAACGCCTGTCCGCGCCCCTGCCTCACCCGGCGCTCGAGACCATCATCACTGACCATCGACTGGGCCTCCTGCATCTCGCGCTGGTCGAGCAGAATCCGCCGGCCGTGATCACCGAATCGATGTCGGCGGCCAACGATCGCGCCAAGGCGATTCGCCAGATGGAAGCGCTGCCGACGCTCCTGGACGGCAAGCTGCAGGCCGCTGCGCTGGCCTCGCCGAACACCCTGCGCAGCCTGCGCCGACGCCTGGGCCGCTTCCGCTACTGAGCGTCCGCCGCGGGCAGCGACAGCGACGCGACGAGGCCCGGCGCGTTGTCGTCGAAGCCGAGCGCACCGCCGTGCAGTTCGGCCACCGCCTTCACCAGTGACAAGCCGAGACCGCTGCCGGGCAGGGTGCGGCTCTGATCCAGCCGTGTGAAGCGCTGGGTGACGCGCTCGCGCGCCTCGGGCGGAATGCCGGGCCCGCGATCGCGCACCTCGAACACGTAGCGCGCGCCGTCACGCCGCAGCGTGACGTCGACCGTCGAGCGCGGCGGCGCATGCTTGAGCGCATTGTCGATGAGATTGGTCATGGCCTGGAACAGCAGGTTGCGATCGCCGCGCACCGGCGCCGGACCGATGGCGACGGTGTGCAGAGTGAGCGCCTGGTCCTGCGCGAGATCCGCGTAGAGCTCGTTCGCATCCTTGACCAGCGTGGCGAGATCGAGTGCCTCGAACTCGGCCGCGTAGCTGCCGGACTCGATGCGCGCGATGCGCAACAGGCTCGCGAAGGTCGCGAGCAGGCGATCCGCGTCCTCGACGCTGGCGTCGAGTTCGGCGCGCAGCGCGTCCGGCGCGCCGCGCGCGGCGAGCTCCAGCCGGTTGCGCAAGCGCGTGAGCGGCGTGCGCAGATCGTGCGCGACGTTGTCCGACACGTGGCGCACCGTCGCGAGCAGCGCTTCCAGCCTGTCGAGCATCGCGTTCACGCGGCCGGACAGCACGTCGAACTCGTCGCCGCTGCCGTCCTGCGCCAGGCGCCGATCGAGACGGCCCGCCATGATGTCGCCGGTGGCGGCGGTCAGGGTCGCCACGCGCTGCATAAGCCGGTTGCTCATGATGAGTCCGCCGATGGTGGCGAGCACCATGATCACGCCGACGCCGAGCAGCAGCGCGCGGTTGAAGATGCTCTTCAGCTGCTCTAGCTGCTCGACGTTGCGTCCCACCAGGAGGTGCAGGCCGTCCTGCAGCCAGTAGACCCGCGCGCGGGCCGGCACGGCGCGCCCGTCGGGGCGGTGATGCACGAACTCCACCCAGCCGTCGGCCTTGGCCGCGGTCTGCGGCCAGGCCAGCAGGTTGCCGGCCAGCGGCTGGTTGTCGCGCGTGGCGAAGAGATACAGCATCGAGCCGGAGCGATCGTTCTCCAGGCGATGCACGATCACCTGCACCAGGCGCTGCAGACCATGCTCGCCGTACTGCTCGGCGAGCCCGTTGACCTCGGCCTGCAGGGTCGCGTCAGTCTCGCGCACCAGGAGCCCGATGGTCGACCAGTAGAAGAACATGGTGAGCAGCGCGGCCGAGCAGATAAAGAGCCCCGTGTAGAACAGCGTGAGCTGAAAGGCGCTGGTGCGCAGCAGGACCTTGAGGCGCGCCAGCAGTCCGCGCGATACCTCAGCGGCCATGGACGCCGGCGTCCGCCGCGAGGCGATAGCCCGCGCCGCGCACGGTATGCAGCAGCGGCTGCTCGAAGCCGCGATCGACCTTCGCGCGCAGCCGGCTGACGTGCACGTCGATGACGTTGGTCTGCGGATCGAAGTGGTAGTCCCACACGTGTTCCAGCAGCATGGTGCGGGTCACCACCTGGCCGGCGTGGCGCATGAGGAATTCGAGCAGGCGGAACTCGCGCGGCTGCAGTTCGATCTCGGCGCCGCCGCGCTTGACCACGCGCGCCATGAGATCCATTTCGAGATCTCCGACCTTCAAGACCGTCACCGGCCCGTCCGGCACGCTGCGCCGCGCCAGCGCCTCGATGCGCGCCTCGAGTTCACTGAAGGCGAAGGGCTTCACCAGGTAGTCGTCGGCGCCGGCGCGCAGACCACCGACGCGCTGATCGACCTCGCCGAGCGCGGACAGCAGCAGCACCGGCACACGGTTGCCCGAGGCGCGCAGCGTGCGCAGCACGGTCAGGCCGTCGACCTGCGGCAGCATGCGATCGAGCACCACGAGGTCGAACTGCTCGGTGGTCGCGAGCAGGAGCCCGCTGCGGCCGTCGGCCGCCACGTCCACCGTGTGGCCGGCCTGCAAGAGGCCGTTCTGAATGAACTCGCGCGTGTCGCGATCGTCTTCCACGACCAGCAGGTGCACAGCCTGGCTCCCGAGCTACCGTCGCGCGGCATTGTGCCGGCAATCCACGGCAGCGCCTACCCGCGACGGCGCGCCGCGCATTACCAAAAATTAATCGCGCGGCAAGGCTCGAGTAACGCGGCCCTGCCTAGGATGCGCTCCATCGAGATGGCAGGTGCCTGCCGAGGAGTTCCAGCTTGAAGACCCGCACCCTCACCAAGCGTCGTATCGACACCCGTCTCGCGCTCGGCCTTGCCGTGCCGCTCGCGCTGGGCGCCGCCTGGACCGCCTGGCCAGGCGCCGAGGCCGCCAGCGCACCGAGCTTCGCCCAGCCGCAGTTCGCCGACGTGATCGCAGCCGCCCAGCCGGCGGTGGTGAAGATCTCGGTGGTGAAGAGCGGCGCGCAGGTGTCGCACATGAGCGGTCAGCCCATGCCTTTCGATCCCGACTCGCCGATGGGCCAATTCTTCCGCCGCTTCGGCCCCGGGCCCTTCGCCTTTGCGCCCGAGGGCCAACCGCGGGTCGAAGGCCTCGGCTCGGGCTTCGTCATCGACGCGGCCGGCTACGTGGTGACCAACAACCACGTCATCGACGGCGCGGACGACATCAAGGTCAGCCTGCACGACGGTCGTGAGCTGCCCGCCAAACTCATCGGCGCGGATCCCCAGACCGATCTCGCGCTGCTCAAGGTCGAGACCAAGGACAAGCTGCCCGCCATCGCCTTCGGCGACTCTGACGGCGCGCGGGTCGGCGACTGGGTGGTCGCCATCGGCAATCCCTTCGGCCTCGGTGGCACCGCCACCGCCGGCATCATCTCGGCGCGTGGGCGCGATATCCATTCCGGTCCCTACGACGACTACCTGCAGATCGACGCGCCGATCAACAGCGGCAATTCCGGCGGGCCGGTGATCAACGCGGAGGGCAAGGTGGTCGGCGTCAACACCGCGATCTTCTCGCCCAACGGCGGCAACATCGGCATCGGTTTCGCCATTCCGGCGCGTGAGGCCGCGCGGGTCGTGGGCGAACTGCGCGAGCATGGCGGCGTGACCCGCGGCTGGCTCGGCGTGCAGATCCAGCCCGTGACGAGCGAGATGGCCGAGGCCCTCGGCGCCAAGGCCGCGCGCGGCGCGCTGGTCGCGGCGGTGATGGACAAGAGCCCGGCGGCGCGCGCCGGCGTGCAGGTCGGCGACGTGATTCTCGCCTTCGACACCAAGACCATCCAGGACGCGCGCGATCTGAGCAAGGCGGTGGCGGCCGCCGAGCCGGGCAGCAAGGTGCGCATCAGCGTCCTGCGCGACGGCCACGAGCGCGAACTCAACACCGTGGTCGACCGCAATGCAGAGGACCAGGTGGCGTCGAACGACGCGTTGCCCAAGGGCGATAGCGCCGGCTCCAACCGCCTGGCCGAGGAACTCGGCGTCGCGCTCGGCCCGGTGTCACCGGAAGCGCGCCAGCAGTTGAACCTCGCCGATGACGTCAAGGGCGCGCTGGTGGTGGGCGTCAAGGGCGGCAGCGTGGCCGACGACAGCGGACTCAAGCCCGGTGACATCATCGTGCGCGTCAACCGCGACGAAGTGGCCGACACCAAGGCCGCGCAGCGCGCGCTGGTCGCGGCCCGCGACGACAAGCGCCCGGTGGTGGTGCTGGTCCGCCGCGGCGAGCAGCAGTTCTTCACCTCGATGAAGCTCGGTTGAGGCCGGGCAGGATTTCAAGAGCGTCTTCCTTCGAAGTCTCCACCCCCCCCTCCACAAGGGTTGCCCCGGCCTCGTGCCGGGGTTTTTTTTGTGGTCTGTGCTGTAGGGCCGATTTCAATCGGCCACGCACGGCATCGCCGAGATGGAAGAAAGGCCACGCATGGCGGGTTGAAACCCGCCCTACAGCCGGCTCAGAACGTGAACATCTCGCGGAACTCGCGCAGGTCCTCGGCGAGACTGCGCTCGGGCAGCGCGTGCAGCGCGCCCATCGCGGGGTCCGGACGGACTTCGAGATCCAGGAGCGGCATGTGCTGGTCGACGAAGATCATCTCGAGGCTCGGATAGAGCTCGCGCAGCGTGTCGATGACGTCGGCGATGCTCTGGTTCTTGTCGACCAGGTTGTAGACCCCGCCCGGCAGCGTGGTGCTGGCGAGCTGGTGCAGGATGTCCACCGCGCGCGCCATGCTGATGTAGGGGCGACGGTGGCTCACCGCGCCGTGGAGCGTGATGCGTCCATCGAAGTGCGCGTCGAACAGCAGTCGGTTGATGGTCGCGTCCATGCGCAGGTTCTTCGAGTAACCGTAGATGTTGGCGGCGCGCACCACGTAGCAGCGGCGCTTCTCCATCAGCCGGCGCACGTGTTCTTCGCCGCGCAGCTTGGTGATGCCGTAGTAACTCTCGGGACGGGTCGGCGCCGACGCATCCTCGACGCTCGCGCCGACGCCGTACACCGCCACGCTGCTCAGGTACACCAGCCGCTGGACCTCGCTCTCCTCCACCGCGTAGACGAGTTCGGCCGTGCCCCAGTGGTTGGTCTGCTCGAAGGCGTGGGGATTCTGCTCGGCGTTGGCCGTGGAGACCGTGGCCGCGAGGTGGTAGACCACGTCCACGCCCGCCATCAGCTTGCGCAGCTTGCGGCTGTCGAGAATGTCGCCGCGCACGAAGCGGATATTGGCCCGCGGCAGCTTGCGCAGGCCCGTGAACAGGTTGTAGTTGCCCTTCGCGAGGTTGTCGTAGATGACGATTTCGTCGATGCCGCGCGCGGCGGCCAGGCGATAGACCAGTTCGTTGCCGACGTAGCCGGCGCCGCCGGTGATGAGGACGCGCATCTATTTCTGGACCAGCTCGGTGTGCAGGCCGCACTCGGTCTTGTTCATGCCGAACCAGCGCGAGTTGCGCTCGTTGCCGTCGTCGAGGAACTTGGTGGTGCAGGGCTCGCAGCCGATGCTGAGATAGCCCGCCGACTCCAGCGGGTGCGGGCGCAGCCGGTAGCGCTTGCCGTAGGCGTGGATCATGCGCGCCGTCCAGTTCAGCATCGGGTGGTAGCGCAGCGCGCCGTGGGGCGCCCGCTCCTCCTCGCGCATCGCCTTGCGATTGTCGTTCTGGTCGCCGCGGATGCCGTTGATCCACACGTCGTGACTCATCAGCACCGGTTCCAGCGGCTGCACCTTGTTGAGAAAACAGCAGTAGTCCGGGTCCGAGGCGAAGTACAGATGTCCCTGGTGATCGAGCTGGTGGATCTTTGGCACCAGCGGCTTCAAGCCGATGATGCGGATGCCGAATTCCTCGGCGATGCGGTCGGCGAAGGCGAGCGTCTCCGGGAACAGGAAGCCGGTGTTGGTGAAGTACACCGGGATGCTGTTGTCCAGCCTGCTCAAAATGTGCAGCAGCGGCAGGCTGTGGGACTGGAAGGACGAGGTCGCGAACATGCGCTTGCCGGCCGCCCGGTAGGCGGCGAGCTTGGCGCGTATCGGCTCGATGGCGGCGTCGAGGTCGTCCGCCGCGACGACCTGGCTCACGCCTGGATGTCCTCGAACAGCACGCTCGACAGGTAACGTTCACCGCCGTCCGGCAGCACCACGACGATGGTCTTGCCGGCGAAGGCCGGCTCGGCCGCGAGCCGCGTGGCGGCCACCGCCGCCGCCCCGCAGGAGATGCCCGACAGGATGCCCTCCTCCGTCGCGAGCCGCCGCGCCATGGCGACCGCCTCTTCGTTCGACACGCGTTCCACGCGGTCCACCATCGCCAGATCGAGCGTGCCGGGAATGAAACCCGCGCCGATGCCCTGGATCTTGTGCGGCGCGGGCTTCAGCTCCTCGCCGGCCAGCTTCTGCGTGATCACCGGGCTGGTTTCCGGTTCCACCGCCACCGAGGTGATGGCGCGTCCCTGGCTCTGCTTGATGTAGCGCGAGATGCCGGTGATGGTGCCGCCGGTGCCGACACCGGCGACCAGCGCGTCGATGCGCCCCTCGGTCTGCTGCCAGATCTCGGGTCCGGTGGTCTTCTCGTGGATGGCCGGGTTGGCCGGGTTCTCGAACTGCTGCGGCAGGTAGTAGCGCGAGGGATCGCTCAACGCGATTTCCTCGGCCTTGGCGATTGCGCCCTTCATGCCCTTGGCGCCCTCGGTCAGCACCAGGTTCGCGCCGAAGGCCTTCAGCACCTTGCGCCGTTCGAGGCTCATGGTGTCCGGCATGGTCAAGGTCAGCTTGTAGCCGCGCGCCGCGCACACGTAGGCGAGCGCGATGCCGGTGTTGCCGCTGGTCGGTTCGACCACTTCGACACCCGGCTTCAACAGCCCACGCGCCTCGGCGTCCCAGATCATCGCCGCGCCGATGCGGCACTTCACCGAGTAGGCCGGGTTGCGTCCTTCGATCTTGGCCAGCACCGTGACCTTGTTCGGATCGACGATGCGGTTCAGGCGCACCAGCGGCGTGTTGCCGATGGACAGCGAATTGTCGGTGAAATAAGCCATGGTCGGTCTCCGGGGGGCGAATGGCGCGCGCCGCGCGGCGCGCGGGCATCACAGGTTGGGTATGACCTTCTCGCCGAACAGGCGGATGTCGGCGAGCGCCTCGGCCTGCGGCGGGCCGCCGGGCTGACGCATGCGCAACATGACGTAGTCGGGCTGGATCTCTTCCTTCCACATCTGCAGCTGTTCCAGGCACTGGGCCGGAGAACCCGCGATCAGGCGATCGCGCGCCGCGACCTCGAAGGACAGATCCTCGGCGGTCTTGACGTCCTTGATGTAGTCATCGCGCACGTAGGCGCCGTAGTGCATGTACCAGCGATGGGTGGTCATGGTCGGCCCGCTCTTGGCCACGCAGGCCTGCCAGTCGTCGCCGATCACGCAGTCGCGCATCAGCACGATGAAGGGCTTGCGGCCGTGCTTGCGCGCCTCTTCGCGGTACTGGCGCGCATAGTCCTTGATCACCGGCAGCGACTGGATCGGATCGGCGATCCAGCCGTCGCCCATGCGCCCGGCGCGCTCGAGCCCCGCCGGCACCCAGCCCGCCAGCCAGATGGGCGGACCGCCCGCCTGGTAGGCCGGCGGCGTGACGCGCACGTTGTCAATCTTGTGGTAGCGGCTCGGATAGCTGAAGGGCTCGCCGGTCCAGGCCTGGCGCAGGATCTCGACGCACTCCTCGGTACGCCCGGCGCGCTGCGTGAGCGGCACGCCGAAGGCGTCGAAGTCGGGCGGCTGGTAGCCGATACCGACCGCGGCGACCATGCGTCCGCGCGTCGCCTGGTCGACCACCGCGATGTCTTCGGCGAGACGAATGGGATGGTAGAGCGGCGCGAGCAGCACGCAGGTACCGACCTTGATGCGCCGCGTGCGCACGCCGATCATGCCGGCCAGCAGCACCGGCGCCGGCAGGTAGCTGTCCTGCTGCTGGTGATGCTCGGTGAAGAAGAAGCCGTCGAAGCCGACCTGCTCGCAAAGCTCCGCCTGCTCGATCAGTTCCTCGATGACACCCGCGCTGTTCTTGCCGTCCGGCGCATCCTGGGTGCAGGGAAAGTAGCCTACGGGCAGCATCGACGAACCTCCTACGGGATTGGCGTGGCGTGCCGGCATTCTGTCAAAACCCTCCGCCAGCGGAAACCGTGGAGCGCCTCGCCGTCCCGTCGCCGCTGCCCGCGCTGGCCCAGCCCGCTACAATCGCCGCAGATATTCCGGGGAGTGCTATCCATGTTCCTGAATCACCAGGCCGACTACGCAGGCATGCGCGCCGGGTTCGACTGGGAAGGCCGCGTGCCCGCGACGCTGAACCTGGCGCGCGAGGTGTGCGAACGCTGGGCCGGGGACCGCGAGCGCCTGGCGCTGATCTATGAACACGCCGATCGCAGCGTCGAGCGCTACACCTACGCGGAACTGAACGAGTACGCGAGCCGCTTCGCCAACGTCCTGCGTGACCGCGGACTGGTGCTGGGCGATCGCCTGTCGGTGCTGCTCTCGCAGCATCCCGAGACCACGCTCACCCACATCGCGGCGTGGAAGCTCGGCATGGTCTCCGGTCCGACCTCGGTCTTGTTCGGCACCGACGCGCTCACCTATCGACTGAACCACAGCCGCGCGCGCGTGCTGGTCACCGACAGCGACAACCTGCCCAAGGTGCGCGCCATTCGCGCCGACTGTCCGCACCTCGAGCACGTGTTCCTGATCGACGACGCCGCGCACGATGCCGACAATTTCTGGCGCGTGCTGGAGCACGCCTCGCCGAGTTGTCCGGCGGTGGACACCGCGGCTGACGACCCGGCGTGGATCAGCTACACCTCGGGTACCACCGGCGCGCCCAAGGGCGCGCTTCAACCCCATCGCCTGCTGCTCGGCATGCTGCCCAGTCTCGAGTTCGTATGGGACGCCTTTCCGCGCGCGGGCGACGTTACCTGGTCGCCGGCCGACTGGTCGTGGATGGGCGGCTTCGCCGGCGTCATGCTGCCGAGCCTGTGGCACGGGCTCACCACGGTCGGCACCGCGCTCGGCGGCTTCGATCCCGAGAACGCCTACCGCATCCTGGCCGAGTACGGCGTGACCTGCACACTGCTGGTCCCGACCATGCTGAAGCTCATGCGCCAGGTGCCGAACCCGCGCGCGCGCTACCCGCTCAAGCTGCGCGTGGTGAAGTCGGGCGCCGAGGCGGTCGGCGCGGAACTGCTGGAGTGGGCCGCGCGCGAACTCGGCGCACAGGTCAACGAAGTGTTCGGCCAGACCGAATGCATGGAGCCGCTCGGCAACAACGCCCGCGTGATGCCGGTCAAGCCGGGCTCCATCGGCCGCCCGCTGCCCGGCCACACCTGCGCCATCGTCGACGACGAGGGCCGCGAACTGCCGGACGGCGACGTGGGGCACATCGCGGTCAAGGCACCGCATCCGGTGATGTTCCTGGGCTATCTCGACCGGCCCGACGCGACTCGCGAGAAATACGTCGGCGACTGGCTGCTGACCGGCGACACCGGCTTGCGCGACGCGGACGGCTACTTCTGGTTCAAGGGCCGCGCCGACGACGTCATCACCAGCGCCGGCTACCGCATCGGGCCGACCGAGATCGAGGACGCGCTCATGCGCCACCCGGCGGTGCAGAACGTCGCCGTGATCGGCGTGCCCGATGCGGTGCGCACCGAGGTGATCAAGGCCTTCGTGGTGCTCGCCGCCGGCTACACCGGCGACGAGGCGCTGGTGGCCGAACTGCAGGACTTCGTGCGCTCACGCCTCGCGCGCCACGAAGTGCCGCGGCTGATCGAATTCCTCGACGCGCTGCCCATGACCACGACGCACAAGATCATGCGTCGCGAACTGCGTGAGCGGGAGAAGCAGCGGTCGTGATGGAAACTGGGACAGACCACGTTTGCCTGGAGAAATCGTCTGGGGAAACGGGGACAGACCACGTTTGCTACTCAAACGTTGACTGTTGCCGATTCATTCAAGCAAACGTGGTCTGTCCCCGTTTCCTGCGCCACCGTTGTAGGGCCGATTTCAATCGGCCATGCACGGCGCTTCGCTACCCGCTATGCATGGCGGGTTGAAACCCGCCCTACAAGGCCGATTTCAATCGGCCTCGCGCAGGCCGGCCCCCACATACCCTCACGGTTTCGCGATGTTCTTCGGCTCGAAGTGCTCGGGCCACCAGGCGCAGGCGGCGAGACCTTCGAGCGCGAGGCCGTAGGGCAGCTGCTCGAGCATCGCGCGCTTGACCTGCATGAGCATCGCCTCGCGCGTGAGGCGCGTGGTGATCGGCGGCCGCTTGCGGATGAGCCGCGCGAGTTCCCAGGCGCGGTCCAGCAGCCGCGCCTGCGGCATCACTTCGTTGACCACGCCGAGATTGAGCGCCTCGGCGGCCGAGAGCTGCTGGCCGGTCAGCAGGAAATAGCGGCCGCGGTTCATGCCGAGCAGCATCTGCCACACCACGTGCACGCCATCGCCCGGCACCAGCCCGCTCGGGAAGTGCGGCGCGTCCTGGAACACGCTGTGATCGGCGGCGAGCACGATGTCGCACAGGAGCGCGAGCTCCGCGTGCACCGTCGCCGGGCCGTTGACCGCGGCGATCATCGGCGCCTGGATCTCGAGCAGGTTGGTCAGGAGACGCTTGGCGTCGGGCAGCACGTGCTCGCTCCAAACTGCGGCGTCGACCCCGCCGCCACCGAGATCCTCCTTGTGGATGAAAGTGTCGCCGGAGCCGGTGAAGATGATCACCTTGTTCTCGGGATCGCTCGCCACGTCGGCGAAGCAGTAGCCGAGTTCCTGGTGCGGCGTGAAGCCCCACACGAGGTCGCTGCCCTCGCTGTGCAGGGTCAGCTGCAGGATGCCGTCTTCGCGCTGGAAGCGGATGTGCTGGTATTTCTGTGCGTATTCCTCGAGCGTCGGCAGTCGCATGGTGTATCACCTCCCCAGTGATGCATGACAGTGCAAGGAGCTTAGCACTCCGCCGCCCCGCTCCGTCGTGCTCAGCCGCGGCCCAAGGCCAGGATCAGCCGCCACTCGTCGGCCGTCACCGGCATCACCGAGAGCCGCGCCTGGCGCAGCAGCACGCAGCCGGCGAGACCCGGCTCGGCCTTGATCGCGGCGAGCGTCACCGGCCTGGCCAGCGCTTCGCCGGCGCGCACCTTGACCGCCACGAAGCGACCGCTCTCGTCCTTGGGATCGGCGAAGGCCGCGCCCAGCACTTCGGCCAGTCCCACCACCTGCTTTTCCTTGCCGGTGTGGTAGACGAGGCAGGTGTCACCACGCTGCATCTGGCGCAGATAACCGGCCGCCTGGTGATTGCGGATGCCGTCCCAGGTCTCGCCGCGCGCGCCGGCGGCCTCGAGTTCGGCAAAGGAGAATTCGTCGGGTTCGGTCTTCAGGAGCCAATGGGCCATGACGGCACTCCGCGCGGCGTGGGCCACGATCATCGCCGTCGCGCGCGGCGCGGGCAACGGACTCAGAAGCCGCGGCGCGCGGTGATGGCGAAGTGGATGCCCTGGTCCTGGATGTCGTTGTTGGCATCGCCGGGCAGATGCCGTCGCGCCGCCGCCCAGTAGAGCTCGGCGCGCATGCCGCGCGCCACGTCCCAGCGCAGGCCGGGGCCGGCCGCGAGCAGGGTGCGCGGCGCGTCTCTCGGATCGTGCTCGTTCCAGCCGCGCCCGGCATCGACGAAAGCGAGAAGCGCGAACTGGCCATCGCTCGCGGTCTGCGACACACCCGGCACCGGCAGGCCGAACAGCGGCAGGCGATACTCGGCCGCGGCCGTCCAGCCGTTGTCCCGCACCACCCGCGCACGCCGATAGCCGCGCACCGAGCCCAAGCCGCCGATGCCGAATTTCTCCAGCGACAGGAGCGGCTGGTCGGCGTCCTGCCAGTCGGCGCGCAGGAACAGGCTGCCCGCGCGCGGCCCGAAGGTGTGCAGCCACTGCGCCTGGGTGATGAACGTATGGAAACTCGAATCCGGCAGGCCGTCGAAGTGTTCGGTGCCGCCCAGGCCGCGCAGGCCCACGCTCCATGTCTGACGGATCGACAGGATGTCCTGGCGACGCCGCTCGCTCCACGACCAGCCCAGGCGCAGCGCCTTCACATCGAGCCGCCCGTTCACCGCGCCGGGGCTGAACGAGAACGGCTCGCCGCGCAGGTAGCTCTCGCTCTGACGGCTGGTGAAGCGCAGGTTCATGCCCACCGCGCGACCGGCGCGTCGCCACAGCGCCTGGGACAGGCCGAGTTCCGCGCCGTGGCCCTTGGTCTCGGCGTCGAGCACCGCGAACTGCTCTTCCACCAGGGTCGACTGGTAGGTGTTCCAGCGCGCCTGCAAGTCCGTGCCGTGGGCGTTCAACGGCGTGCGGAAGCGTATGTCGAAATCGTGCAGGCCGTCCGACTTGCCGAGCGTGACGTCCACTTCGTCGCCGGTACCGAGGAGGTTCTGCATGCCGACGTCGACGGCGCCGCGCACGCCGCCCGCGGCCGGCGAGCGATCGTTGGCGACGCGTAGCCCGCCGCCGAAGCGCGGCCCCTCTTCCACCACCACCAGCAGCCGGGTCTTGCCGGGCGCGCTGCCGGCCTGGAAGCTCGCGCGCAGGTTCTTCACCACCTGCTCGATGAGCAGCGTGCGCAGGTTGTCGTTCAGGCGCTCGACGTCCAGCGGCACGCCGAGTCCCGCGCCGATGCGCTCGCGCAGGTAGTCGGGATCGAGGTGCTTCGCGCCTTCGATGTCGATGCGCTCGACGCCGCCCTCGACCACTTCGATGCGCAGTTCGCCGCCGAGCAGGTCCTGGTTGGGAATGGTCGCGCGCGAGGTGCGGAAACCGGCCTCGGCATAGGCTTCGTCGATGCGCCGCCTGAGCGCCTGCAGTTCTTCGTCGGTGATCGCGCGATTGACGAACTCCGACGCGATGGCGTCCAGCGACGCGGTGCTGAGCGCGGTGTTGCCGCTGAAGCTGATGCGATTGAAGGTCGCGGTCGGCACACTCGCCTCGCGCGCGGCCGCGACGCCGTCGCCCCAGGCGGACGACGTGATAAGGAGCAGCGTCAGCGCCACGACGCGCGACAGGCGCGCGGTGCGCGGCGCCGGCCAGGGGCCAACGCCGCTGACGCCTCGGGATTGGGGGGCGAAGCACATGCGGGGCGCATGCTAGGCAGCGCCCGGGCGCGACGCCATCCCGGCTTTGCTGAGTTCGCCGCGAGTCGCGCTAGGCCCCGCGCAGCAAGGCTTCGAGCTGGTCGGTGGCCTTGCCCCAGCCCTCGTGAAAACCCATCTGCTCGTGCGTCGCGCGATCCGCCTCGCTCCAGTGCAGCGCGCGCGCCGTGTAGCGCGTGCCGGCGCCCTCGTCGGCGAAGGTGATGATGCCGGTCATGAAGGGCTTCTCGGCGGGTTCCCAGTCCGAGTTCACGTAGGCGTCGGTGAACACCAGCCGTTCGTTCGGCGCGACCTCGAGATACACGCCGCGGTTGGGGAATTCCTCGCCGTCGGGGCCGCGCATCAGGATGAAATTGGCGCCGCCCGGCCGCACGTCCAGTTCCACCACCGGGGTGGTCCACGGCCGCGGCGTGAACCATTGCTTGAGCAATTCCGCTTCCGTCCAGGCGCGGTAGAGGGCCGCGCGTGGCGCGGCGATGTAACGGCTGAGGGTGAGTGCGTGGCTCATGGGCGTGCCTCCGGTCGAGCGTCGAGTTCGCGCACCGGCCGCACTTCGATGCAGCCGTGGCGCGCCGGTGGAATGCGTCCGGCGATCGCGATCGCCTCGTTCAGATCGCGCGCGTCGACCAGGTAGAAACCGGCCAGCAGTTCCTTGGTCTCGGCGAACGGACCGTCGGTCACCAGGGTCTCGCCCTGGCGCACGCGCACCGTGGTGGCGGTGTCGACCGCGTGCAGCGGCTCGGCGGCCAGCAGCCGGCCGCCGCGTGTGAGCGCATCGGCATAGGCCGCGCACTCCGCGTCGTCACAGGCATGCCAGTGCTCTTTCGACAGGTAGACCAGGCAGAGATATTTCATGTCGTCGTCCTCGCGCTCAGTCCGGCAGCAGTTCGCCGTTGATGATCCACGGCGTGCCGTAGTGGTCGGTGAGCATGCCCCAGGTGCGCGCCCAGAAGGTCGCCTGCAGCGGCATCACCACCGTGGCGCGCGCGGCCAAGGCGTCGAATGCTCGCTCGGCCGCCGCCACCGTGTCGTAGTTCAGCGTGATGCTGACGCCCTTGATGCCCTCGTAGGGCATGGGACCGACGTCGCCCGCCATCAAGAGGCTGTCGCCCGGCAGGCGCAGGCGCGCGTGCACCACCGCCTCGGGATGCTCCTTGAAATGCTCGGCCATGGGCGAGTCGGCGGCGCGCAGCACGCGCTCCAAGGTGCCGCCGAGCGCCTCGGCGTAGAAGGCCATGGCCTCTGCGCAGCTGCCGTCGAAGGCCAGGTAGGGAATGGGTTGGGGCATGGCTGGGAGCTCCTCTGATGCTTGCCGTCCCTCACTGGTCGAACGGCGCGCGCGCGGATCGACAGGACGCGCGGCGCGGCTCACGCCAGCGCCGCGAGGCGTTGCTCGAGGTAGCGCTTCTCCGGATCGTGGGTGGTCAGTGCGAGCGCCTGCGCATAGGCCGCGCGCGCCTCCGCTTCACGCCCGGCGCGCGCGCACAGCCCGGCGCGCGCCGCGTGCAGCGGCTGGTAGGCGGCCAGCTCGGGGTCGGCCGCGAGTGGCGCCAGCGCCGCGAGGCCGGCTTCGGGGCCGTCGCGCATGCCGAGTGCGACGGCGCGGTTCAGCGCCACCACCGGCGTCGGCTCGCGCGCCAGCAGCAGGTCATACAGCGCGACGATCTGCGGCCAGTCGGTGTCTTCCGCCTCACGCGCCTCGCCGTGCAGGGCGGCGATCGCCGCCTGCAGCGCGTAGCTGCCCCAGCCCGGTCGCGACAACGCCCGCGCCGCCAGCGCCGCGCCCTCCTCGATGTCGGCGCGTCGCCACAGGCTGCGGTCCTGCGCGTCCAGCGGCACCAGCGCGCCGTCCGGCGCGAGGCGCGCGTCGCGCCGCGCGCCGTGCAGCAGCAGGAGCGCGAGCAGTCCTTCCACCTCGGGCTCGGGCAGCAATTCCACCAGTGAGCGCGCGAGGCGCAGCGACTCGTCGACCAGTCCGGCCGCGTGTTGCGCGCCGAAGCCTTCGTTGAACACCAGGTAGACGACACGCAGCACGCTGGCGAGGCGCGCCGGCAGCGCCGCCCGCTCCGGCACTTCGTAGGGAATGCGCGCCACGCGAATCTTGTGCTTTGCCCGCACGATGCGCTGCGCGAGCGTCGGCGCCGGTACCAGGAAGGCCCGCGCGATTGCTTCCGTGGTGAGCCCGCACACCTCGCGCAGAGTCAGGGCGATGCGCGCTTCCTCGGCGAGGCCCGGGTGGCAGCAGGTGAAGACCAGGCGCAAGGTGTCGTCGGCCAGCGGCTCGGGCGTCAGCTCGGCGTCAGGTGCGAGCAGGTCGTCGACGCCGTCACCCAGGGTGTCGTAGCGCCGCGCGCGCCTCTGCGCGTCGATCGCCTTGAAGCGCCCGGTCGACACCAGCCAGGCCACCGGGTTGTCCGGCAGCCCGTCCCGCGGCCACTGCTCGAGCGCTGCCTGGAAGGCGTCCTGCAGCGCTTCCTCGGCGCGCTCCAGCGAACCGAGCAGACGGACCAGCGTGGCGAACACGCGCCGTCCATCACGCCGGTACACCGCCTCGACGGCGGCGACGCTCAGTGCAGCAGGTCCGCTGCCCACAGCGGCTCGGACAGCGCCGCGAACTGTTCCCTCAATTCCAGCACGTGACGTTCCCAGTAGGCCTGGGTGTTGAACCAGGGAAAGGCCAGCGGAAACGCCGGGTCGTCCCAGCGCCGGCCGAGCCACGCGGCATAGTGCAGCATGCGCAGCGTGCGCAAGGGTTCGATCAGCGACAGCTCGCGCAGATCGAAGTCGGCGAACTCGTGGTAGCCCTCGAGCACGGCCGCGAGTTGCACGCGCTGTTCCTCGGGATGACCGGACAGCAGCATCCACACGTCCTGCACCGCCGGCGCCATGCGCGCGTCGTCGAAGTCGACGAAGTGCGGCGCGTCGTTGCGCCACAAGAGGTTGCCGCCGTGACAGTCGCCGTGCACACGCCGCCAGGCCACACCCTCGCAGTGCGCGAAGCGCTCGCGGCACAGCGCCAGCAGGTCGCGTGCGAGACTTTCGTAGGCGGGCCGTAGATCCGCCGGCAGACAGTGGGCGAGCACGTAGTCCACGCTCTCGACGCCGAAGTGCTGCACGTCGATTGCCGGCCGATGGCGGAATGGGCGACCGAAACCCACCGTGTGCATGCGCGCGAGCACGCGGCCCATGGTGACCAGCACCTCGCGCCGGTCGAGATCGGGCGCGCGGCCGCCGCGCCGCGGAAACAGCGCGAAATGGAAATCTCCCGTGTGGCGCAGGCTGCGGCGTGGCTCGTCGCCGAGCGGCGCAACCACCGGCAGGCCCTGGCGCGCGAGATCGAAGGTGAACTCGTGCTCCTCGCGCAGCGCCGCGTCGGACCAGCGCAGCGGGCGGTAGAACTTCGCGATCAGCGGCTCGCCGTCCTCGATGCCGACCTGGTAGACGCGATTCTCATAGCTGTTCAGCGCCAGCAGGCGACCGTCGGTGACGAAGCCCTGGCCCTCGATCGCCGCCAGGATGAAGTCCGGCGTGAGGGCCTCGAAGGGATGGAGGACGGTGGCGTTCAGCGCCGCAGCCTGGCGACGAGCGCGGCGACCTGGTCCAGCGCCGGCAGCACGACTTCGCGCGTGTCGGATGGCAGGCCGAACACGAGATAGGTATAGCCGGCATCGATGTGGGCGCGCGCCTCGGCCTCGTCCTGCGGCGCGTAGAAATCGGCCAACGTCAGATCCTCGAAGCGCCGACCGCGCCGCGCGCAGGCTTCACGTACCTGCTCGATGGTCGCCCCGCCCTCGCGCCCGCCCACCGGCAGCCAGCCGTCGGCGTACTCCGCGACGCGCTCGGCGACGAAGCGTGAATTGGCGCCCAGCCAGATGGGTGGGCCGCCGGCCTGCACGGGCTTGGGATAGGACCACAGCTTGTCGAACTGCACGAACTCGCCGTGGAACTCCGGTTCGTCCTCGGTCCAGATGGCGCGCATCGCCTGGATGCGCTCGCGCACCACCTTCCAGCGCTGCTCGAAGACGACGCCATGGTGCTCGACCTCGGGCTTGTTCCAGCCCGCGCCCACGCCGAAGATGAAACGGCCATTGGACAGCCGATCGACCGTCGCCACTTCCTTGGCGAGCGAGATCGGATGGCGCTGCGACACCAGGCAGATGCCGGTGCCGAGATGGATGCGCTCGGTCACCGCCGCGGCCGCGCCCAGCACCACGAA
Source organism: Gammaproteobacteria bacterium (assembly GCA_050186725.1). Lineage (GTDB taxonomy): Bacteria > Pseudomonadota > Gammaproteobacteria > JADJYF01. The sequence goes on from JBFWYG010000002.1 coordinate 119,060, forward strand.
CGGGTCGTAGGTGCGCAGGTAGGGCGGCGGCAGTTTGCCGTCGGGAAAGAACGGCGAGCGGCTGCTGAGCGGAATGTGGGTGTGTTCGGGCACGAACAGGCCGTCGAGCCCGCGTTCTTCGATGGCGCGCGCGAGTTCCGTCGGTTGGATCGACCTGTCGGTGGCGAACATGATCGCGCCGAATTTCACCTGGCTCATGCTGTGCTGCTCCATCTCCTGCTGTCGTGCCTTCGCCCTGTAGGTCGGACTGTAGGTCGGACTTCAGTCCGACATGGCTTTCCAGAGCGTGTACCGACAGCCCTGGAACCGAATGTCGGACTGAAGTCCGACCTACCTGCCTCGAGGCGCCCCGCCGGGCCGAGGTCCGACAGGCGAATGACGCCTTCGGCATCATAACGCGCCGTCGCGACCACGGCAGCCGCGCGGCGACCGACTTGCGGCGCGGCGCGCGGCGGGCTTAGCATGGAATCTCGCCCGGTCTTGCACGCAAGGTGTGTATCCCGACCGGAACAAAGGCGCGAGCAAGGTCCCTCACGACCATGCACGCGACACGTTCTGACCAGGAGACGCGGGCAGTGCCCTTCATAGCCGACCGCGATGCCACCGTGCGCGATTGCGCGCGCGTGCCTCGCGCGCTGCCCCCGCTCCCCTCACGCGGGAGTATTGCCCATGAGCCCATCCAATATCGGCGGCTGCCTGTGCGGCGCCGTACGTTTCAGCTTCGACGCGGCGCCGGTGTTCAGCGCCAACTGTCACTGCCGCGACTGTCAGCGCGCCACCGGCAGCGGCTACATGCCGGTGATGGCTTTGCCCGGCGATGCGGTGCGCATCGACGGCAGCCTGACCTGGTTCGAGCGCCAGGCCGACTCGGGCCAGTCCGCCGAAGAGGCCTTCTGTCCGCGCTGCGGGGCGCGGCTGTTCGCGCGCGCCGCCGTGCTGCCCGGCATCCTGCTGGTGCAGGCTGGCAATCTCGACGACCCATCGGCCTTCACACCGCAGTTCGACATGTACACCGCGAGCGCCCAGCCCTGGGACGTGATGGATCCGCGCCTGCCGAAGCATCCGCGCATGCCGCCGATGGCAGGGTGAGCGTGATGGAGATCGACAAGCACGCCATCCGCGCCCTCATCACCGCGCAGTTCGCCGCGCTCGACTGGACACAAGAGCGCGCCCCGGATTTCGGCCCGCTGCTGGCCGGCTTCCTGGACGGCGCGCGCATGTTCCCCTCGCGCCGACCGCTCGAGTCGCAGACCCCGGCGCAGTTCTGCGCGCGCCTGGCCGCGCTGCGCGAGGCCGGTGGCCTCGCCACCTTCAGCGAACGGCCACTGGCGATCGAAGTCGAGCTGTTCGGCAACGTCGCGGTCGCACTCGCCGGCTGCGAGATGCTCGAGAACGGCACCACCGTGACGCGCGACGTCAGCGCCCTGCTGCTGGTCAAGGACGACGGTCAGTGGCGCATCGCGGCGCAGGCCTGGGACGTCGAGCGGCCGGATCGGCCGCTGCCAGCGCGGCTCGCCACGCCGCGGGACGCGCGCGGCACACGGCAGGACGAGTGACCGCGCGGGACTCGGCGCGGCGCACTTGGCCGCGCCGCGCCGAGTCCCGATAATCGCGGACGACCGCAGCCGCGGTCTCGTCCCAACCGGAGTACCGCGATGAAGAGGCAGGTGAACGTGCTCGGCGTCGGCATGACGCAGTTCAAGACCCCGAAGAACGCCGACCCTTACGACGTCATGGGCGTCGCGGCCGGGCGCCTGGCGCTGGCGGACGCCGGCATCGACTTTCGTGACGTCGAGCAGGCCTACGTCGGCTTCGTCTACGGTGACTCCACCTCGGGCCAGCGCGTGGTCTACGAGCTCGGCATGACCGGCATCCCGGTATTCAACGTCAACAACAACTGCGCCACCGGCTCGTCGGCGCTGTACCTCGCCCGCCAGGCGGTGGAGTCCGGCATGGTCGAATGCGCGCTGGCGCTCGGCTTCGAGCAGATGCAGCCGGGCGCGCTGGTCAACGTCTACGACGACCGGCCTTCGCCGCTCGCGAAGTTCATCGAACTCGCCAAGCAGAAGTACGGCGACAGCAACATCCCGATGGCGCCGCTGGTGTTCGGCGGCGCGGGCCGCGAGTACATGGAGAAGTACGGCACCAAGCCCGAGACCTTCGGCCAGATCACGGTCAAGGCGCGGCGCCACGCCGCGCGCAATCCGAACGCCGTGTTCCGCGAGCCGGTGACGCTCGAGCAGGTCATGCAGAGCCCGAGCATCTGCGACCCGGTGACGCGCTTCCAGTGCTGCCCGCCGACCTGCGGCGCGGCCGCGGCCATCGTCTGCTCCGAGGACTTCGCGCGACGCAAGGGCCTGAAGGCGCGGGTGCGCATCGCCGCCCAGGCCATGACCACCGATACGCCCTCCACGTTCGGCGACTCGCTGATCAGCACGGTCGGCTACGACATGTCGCGCGCCGCCGCGCGCCAGGTGTACGAAGCGGCCGGCATCGGCCCGGAGGACGTGAAGGTCATCGAACTGCACGACTGCTTCAGCACCAACGAGGTGTTGAACTACGAGGCGCTGGGCCTCACCCCGGAAGGCACCGCCGAGCGCATGATCGAGGACGGCGACAACACCTACGGCGGCAAGTACGTGGTCAATCCCTCGGGCGGGCTCATCTCCAAGGGTCACCCGCTCGGCGCCACCGGTCTCGCGCAGTGCGCCGAACTCAACTGGCATCTGCGTGGCGAGGCCGGCGAGCGCCAGGTTGAAGGCGCGCGCGTCGCCCTGCAGCACAACATCGGGCTCGGCGGCTGCTGCGTGGTGACGCTCTACGAGCGCGTGAACTGAGGGCCGTCACGCCATGCCCCATCCGCGCACCGCGGTGCTCGGTCTCGGCCGCCTGGGCGCGGCCGTGGCCGACTGCCTGGTCCGTGCCGGCGTGCCGCTCACGGTGTGGAACCGCGATCCCGCGCGCGCCTACGCCTTCGGCGAGCGCGCGCGGATCTGCGCCTCGGCCGCCGCGGCCTGTGCCGAGGCCGACCTCATCGTGCTGTGTCTCGCCGACTACCACGCCGGCATCGAAGTCATGGAGGACGTCAGCGGCGAAGTCGAACTCGACGACAAGACCCTGGTGCAGCTCGGCAGCGGAACGCCCGCCGACGCGCGCAGCATGAACGCCTGGACCGGCATGCACGGCATGCACTACCTGGACGGCGCGCCGCTGACCCTGGCCGGGGAACTCGGCACGCCGCAGGCGACGGTGTTCTTCGCCGGCGACGAAGCGCGCTTCGAGCGATTTCGCGCCACGTTGCTTGCGCTCGGCGGCGGCGCCCGTCACGTGGACGAGGCCATCGGCGCCGCGGCCACCCTGCAGGCCGCCCTGCTCGACTACTACTACGGCGCGACCTTCGCCATGCTGCACGGCGCCGCGCTGTGCGAATCGGAGGGCCTGTCGCTGCTCGACTTCTTCCAGGGCGTGAAGGCGCTCGCGCCGACACTGGCGGACACCGCCGACCGCGCGCGCGGCATGATCGATCGCGAGAACTACGCAGGCGTCGGCGCGCCGCTCGCCGCCCACGTCACGGCGCTGCGCCAGCTGCAGCGCCTGGCGCACGACAACGAGATCGAGCCGCGCCTGCCCGACCTGCTGATGGCGGGCCTGCGCCGGGCCGCCGCCGGCCACGGCGACGAGGATCTCGCCGCGCTGTACGAGGTGCTGCGCCGCCAGGACGGCTGAGGCGCCGCTATCAGGGATTTCCGAAGGCGGGGATCTCGCGGACCCCGCGACTGCTATCCTCGCCCGAGGACAGGACCACCCAGCAGTGACCAGCGCTTCGACTCCCTCCATCCCGCGCAGCGCCGAAATCGACCCCGCGGCCTTCGGGCTGGCGGTGTTCAACGCCTGGATGACGCCCATCTGCGTGCTCGACGAGCACGGCGTGATCGTCGCCGCCAATCGCGAATGGCGTGTCATGTCCATGCGCCGCGGCGGCGACCTGCGCCGCACGGCCGAGGGCGCCAACTATCTGGAGGTCGCCGAAGCCTTCGCCGCCCACCCCGGCGCGGACGACTACGCGGCCTCGTTTGCCGATCACCTGCGCGCGGTGCTGACCGGCGAACTGCAGCGCTTCGACCAGCAGTATCCCTGCGACGCGACCCATGAGCGGCGCTGGTTCCAGGCGCGCATGCGCGCCTTCCACATGGAGGGACGGCTGCACGTGGCGGTGGTGCACATCGACATCACCGCCTTGAAGCGCGCCGAGCTGCGCGCGGCCGCCCAGGTGGAAATCATGGAGAAGCTGGCGGGGGCGGCCAGCCTGAACGAAGTGCTGGCGACCATCGTGGCCTGCGTCGAGCGGGAGAATCCCGCGCTGGTGTGCTCCATCCAGCTGCTGAACGAGTCTGGGGAGGAGCTCGTGCACGCCGCCGGGCCGTCGCTGCCGCGTGACTACCTGGACGTCATGCGCAGGATCCCGGTGGGCCCGGCGCTCGGCTGCTGCGGCACCGCCGCGTTCACCGGCCGGCGCACCGTCAGCGACGACATCGCGCTCGACGTGCGCTGGCGCGGCTATCACGCGGCCGCCGCCGACGCGGGGCTGCGCGCCTGCTGGTCGGAGCCGATACGCGACGCCGCCGGGCGCGTGCTCGGCACCTTCGCCACCTACCAGCGACAGCCGGGCACGCCGAGCGCCGACGATGTCACCAGCATCGAGAACGCGGCGCGCTTCGCGGCCGTGGCCATTGAGCGCCGTCGCAGCGAGGCAGCGCTGTACGAGAGCGAAGCGCGCTTCACCCACGCCTTCGAGCACAGCGCGGTGGGCGTCACCTTCATCCACGCCGACGGCACCATGTTCAAGGTCAACCGCGCGCTGTGTCAGCTGCTCGGCTACGAGATGGCGGAACTCAAGGGCCGCAACTTCCTCGACCTGACCCACCCGGACGATCGCGCGCGCAGCGAAAAGCTGGCGCGCCGCCTGCGGAATGGGGAGGTCGAATCCTATCAATACGAGAAGCGCTACCTGCACAAGAGCGGCCGCGCGGTGTGGGTGCTGCTCAACGTGTCGATGGTGCGCGGCGAGCGCGGTCAGCCGATGTACGCCATCGCGCAGATCCTCGACGTGAGCGGCCTGCACGCCGCACGCGAGGAGCGCGAGCTCCTGTTCCGGCATTCGCTCGATCTCTTGTGCCTGGCTGACATCAACGGCCACTTCCGTCAGCTCAATCCCGCCTGGCACCGGGTGCTCGGCTGGAGCATCGAGGAACTGCTCAGCCAGCCCTACATGCACTGGGTCCATCCGCAGGACGTCTCCGCCACGCGCCAGGCGGCGATACGCCTGGCCGCCGGCCAGCCGGTCACGGAGTTCGAGAACCGCTACCGCTGCAAGGACGGCAGCTACCGGCTGCTGTCGTGGAATGCCTTTCCGCTGCCCGAGGACGGCGCGACGCTCGCCGTGGTGCGCGACGTGACCGCGCGCAAGGCAGCAGAGGAAGCCCGGCGCGAAGCCGAGGACCGACTGCGCGAGGGCCAGAAGCTCGAGTCGCTGGGCGCGCTGGCCGGCGGCATCGCGCACGACTTCAACAACCTGCTCGCGGTGATCCTCGGCAACGTGGAGGTTGCCGAGCGCGCGCGGCGCGGCGCCAGCGAGCCCGACGAACCCCTGCACCAGATCCAGCTCGCCGCGCGCCGCGCGCTGGAAGTGGTCCAGCAGATCATGACCTTCAGCCGGCGGCAACCGCAGCAGCTGCGCGTGCTGAACCTGGCGGACGTGGTGCAGGAGGCGCTGCGCCTGCTGCGCGCGACCATCCCAGCCGGCGTCGAGATCGAGCAGCGACTCGACGCCGATACGCCGCCGGTCGAGGCCGACGCCTCGCAGATGCACCAGGTGCTGATGAATCTCTGCACCAATGCCTGGCTTGCGCTGAAGTCGGTCAGCGATCGGCGGCCGCGCATCGAAGTGAGCTTGAGCGCGGTGCCCGGCGACGCCCCCGCGCCCACCGGTCTGCGCAGCGAGCTGCCGCCGGGGCCGCTGGTGTGCCTCGAGGTCGGCGACAACGGCGCCGGCATGGACACGGCGACCGCCGCGCGCGTCTTCGAACCCTTCTTCACCACCCGCGCCCCTGGCGACGGCACCGGGCTCGGGCTGTCGGTGGTCCACGGCATCGTCGCAGCGCATAGCGGCGCCATCGCGCTCGATTCCATCCTCGGCGAGGGCTCGCACTTTCGCGTGTTCCTGCCGGCCAGCGCCCAGCCGGTGGTCAGCGATGCTCCACAGCGGCCGGCGCAGACGGCACGGCGCGCGAGCCGCGCGCTGCGGGTGCTGTTCATCGACGACGAGCCGGCGCTGGTCCACCTGGCCGAAGCGCTGCTGGAAGATGACGGGCACCAGGTCAGCGGCCACACCGACGCGGACGCGGCGCTCGCGGCGCTGCGCGCCGACCCGGCTGCCTATGACCTCGTGGTGAGTGACTACAACATGCCGGCGCAGTCCGGCATCGACGTGGCGCGCGCGGTCGCCGCCATCGCCCCCGGTCTGCCGGTGATCATCGCCTCGGGCTACATCACGCCCGAGCTGCAGCAGGCGGCCGCCGCGCATGGCGTGCGCCTGCTGCTGCACAAGCCCGACATGGTCAATCGCCTCGGGGTCGCGGTAAACGAAGTCGCCGAGGCGCTCGCCCGCGGCTGACGGGGCCGCGGCGTCAGGCGATGAGTTCGAAATCGCTGACCTGGAGCCCCAGGGCGAAGGACGACGAGGTCGCGATCAACACGGCCGCGCCCGACCCGTTGCCGTCCGCGTCGTAATACAGGTTGGGGCTCGACAACTCCAGGTAGAGCAGCGGCGCCAGCGCCGAGCCACCGTAGTTGTTGGCCGGCGCGCCGACCTGCGAGATGAAATTGAAGCCGTCGGCCAGGGATGAATTGAAGGCGAACCCGAACTCCGAGCGATCGATCAGCAGGAAGTCCTGCCCGGTCTGGAAGTTCGCGAGGTTGGACAGGCCGGCGGGGTCGAGCTGCACGCGATCCGCCTGGGTGTCAGCGCCCACATCGACCGAATTGACGCCAGCGCCACCGATGAGGATGTCCGCGCCATCACCACCGCGCAGGGTGTCGTTGCCGCCCTCGCCGCGCAGAATGTCCGCGCCCAGCCCGCCAACGAAGACATTGGCGTTGCCGTCGCCCGAGATGGCGTCATCGAAATTCGTGCCGACGACGTTCTGCACCAGCGTGTAGACGTCGCCCGTGGCGGCGCCGAGGTTGTTGGCGTTCACCGTCAGGCTGACCAAGGCGGCCCGCGAGGCACCGGCATAGCTGACCGTGTTGACGCCACCGCCGCCGTTGAGGATATCGGCGAACAGGTCGTCACCGGGCAGCAGGAAATCGTCGCCCAGTCCGCCCGACAGGCGATCCGCGCCGTCGCCGCCCGACAGTCGGTTGTCGCCCGCGTTGCCGACGATGACATTGCCGAGCGCGTTACCGGTGCCGCGGAGGTCGGCGACGCCGGACAGTCGCAGATTTTCGAGGCCGGCCGCGAGCGTGTAATTGAAGCTGGCCTTCACGGTATCGATGCCGCCCGTGTCGGCGACCGTGTCCCGCCCGCTGTTCACCACGTAGACGTCGTTGCCGGCGCCGCCGACCAGCTTGTCGTTGCCGAGCCCGCCATCGAGGAGGTCGTTGCCGGCTTCGCCGAACAACTGGTCGTTGCCGGTGCCGCCGTTCAGCTGATCGTTGCCGGCGCCGCCGCGCAGCGTGTCCGCGCCCGCCAGGCCGGTGAGCACGTCATCGCCGCCGCGACCCGAGACGAGGTCGGCGCCGCTGGTGCCGACCAGCTTGTTCCTGGCATTGTTTCCCGAGATGGTGGCCACTGTTCGCTCCCGCGACGCCGATGTTGGCCAGCCATGCTAACAGTGCGGCGAGGGCGATTCGCCTGCCGCACAGTTGTTGACGATCACTGGGCGCGTGACGCGCGCGTCTCAGGCCTCGCGATAGACCTCGGCGCCCTGCGCGAGGAACTCCCGCGACTTGTCCGCCATCCCCGCCTCGAGCACCGCTTCGCCGGCCGCCGCGCCCTTGGCCTCGGCGTAGTCGCGCACTTCCTGGGTGATCTGCATGGAGCAGAACTTCGGCCCGCACATCGAGCAGAAATGCGCGAGCTTGTGACCTTCCTTCGGCAAGGTCTGGTCGTGGAATTCGCGCGCGCGGTCCGGATCGAGGCTCAGGTTGAACTGGTCCTCCCAGCGGAACTCGAAGCGCGCCTTGGACAGCGCGTTGTCGCGAATCTGCGCGCCGGGGTGCCCCTTGGCGAGATCGGCGGCGTGGGCCGCGATCTTGTAGGTGATGATGCCTTCCTTGACGTCGTTCTTGTCCGGCAGGCCAAGGTGCTCCTTGGGCGTCACGTAGCACAGCATCGCGGTGCCGTACCAGCCGATCATGGCCGCGCCGATGGCCGAGGTGATGTGGTCGTAGCCGGGCGCGATGTCGGTGGTGAGCGGCCCCAAGGTGTAGAACGGCGCCTCGCCGCAGCTCTCGAGCTGCTTGTCCATGTTCTCCTTGATGAGATGCATGGGCACGTGGCCGGGACCTTCGATCATCACCTGCACGTCGTGCTTCCAGGCAATCTTGGTCAGTTCGCCCAAGGTCTCGAGTTCGCCGAACTGCGCGGCGTCGTTGGCATCGGCGATGCTGCCGGGCCGCAGGCCATCGCCGAGCGAGAAGCTCACGTCGTAGGCCTGCATGATCTCGCAGATCTCTTCGAAGTGCGTGTAGAGGAAGTTCTCATTGTGGTGGGCGAGACACCACTTGGCGAGGATCGAGCCGCCGCGCGAGACGATGCCGGTGACGCGCCTCGCGGTCAGCGGGATGTAGGCCAGCCGCACGCCGGCATGAATGGTGAAGTAGTCGACGCCCTGCTCGGCCTGCTCGATCAGCGTGTCGCGGAAGATCTCCCAGGTGAGTTCGGCGGCGTTGCCGTCGACCTTCTCCAGCGCCTGGTAGATCGGCACCGTGCCTATCGGCACCGGCGAGTTGCGGATGATCCACTCGCGGGTCTCGTGGATGTTCTTGCCGGTGGAGAGATCCATCACCGTGTCGGCGCCCCAGCGCGTCGACCAGGTCATCTTCGCCACTTCTTCCTCGATGGTCGAGGTGACGGCGGAATTGCCGATGTTGGAATTGATCTTCACCAGGAAGTTGCGGCCGATGATCATCGGCTCGGCTTCGGGGTGATTGATGTTGGCCGGGATGATGGCGCGCCCGCGCGCCACTTCGTCGCGCACGAATTCCGGCGTGACCACCGCGGGAATGCTCGCGCCAAAGCTGTGGCCGGCGTGCAGCCGGCCGCAGGCCGCGGCCAGCGCCTCGTAGCGCTGGTTCTCGCGAATCGCGATGAACTCCATCTCCGGCGTGACGATGCCGCGCCGCGCGTAGTGCATCTGCGAGACGTTCATCCCAGGCTTCGCACGCCGCGGCGCGCGTCTATGGGCGAAGTGCAGGTGGGCGAGCGCGGGATCGCTGGCGCGCGCGCGGCCGTAGCGCGAAGTCAGGTCACCGAGCGCCTCGGTGTCGCCGCGCTCTTCGATCCATGGCGCGCGCAGCGCCGGCAGACCACGGCGCAGATCGATCTTCGCCGCGGGATCGGTGTACGGGCCCGAGGTGTCGTAGACGGTGATCACCGGGTTGGCCTCGGTGCCGCCGCGCACCGCCGTGCCGTGCTGTTCGATCTCGCGCATCGGCACGCGGATGTCGGACCGGCTGCCGGTCACGTAGACCTTGCGCGCGCGGGGAAAGGGCTGCACCGCGGCGTCATCGACGGCGGCGGTCTCGCTCAGGGGGAAATCAGGGCGGGCATTCATCACTGGCACCTCGTCGGTTCGAGTGCCGACGCAGCGCCGGCACGGCTAACAGGCAGGGCCAGAGGGCTCGCTTTCCTACGCCGGCATCACCCGGGTCAGGTTCGAAGGGTATGTTCTCAGCTTCGCCATGTTCGCGAAGCACCCCTAGCTGTGCTCGTGAGGGGACTATGCGTGCAAGCGCGGGGCAATGCAAGGCGCGCCGGAGAAGGCACAGACCCCGCATGGGCTCTGTCCCGGCAGGTCAGCGACTCAACACCGCCATCGTGCAGCGCGCGACGCAGGTCGGACGATGCTGGTCGTCGCGCAGGCGAATGTCCCACACCTGGGTGCTGCGCCCGCGATGCAGCGGCGTGGCGCGGCCCGTCACCCAGCCCTCGCGCGCGCCGCGCAGGTGATTGGCGTTGATCTCGAGACCGACGCAGGTCTGGGTCGCGGCGTCGAGCGTGTGGAAGCAGGCCACCGAGGCGAGCGTCTCGGCCAGGACCACCGACGCGCCGCCGTGCAGCAGTCCCGCCGGCTGCAGGTTGTGGCGCACCACCGGTATGCGCGCTTCGAGCCAGTCGTCGCCGGCGGCGATGAACTCGATGCCGAGGTACTCGACCAGCAGGCCCGTGTTGTGCGATTTCGCGGCGACGAGCAGATCGTCGGTGGTCCAGATGCGTGACGTGGTCATGGCGGGTGGTGTGTTTGAGGAGCGCGGAGTGTGCCATGTAGGTCCGCCTGTAGGGCGGGTTTCAACCCGCCATGCATGGGCTTCCGGTCCAGGCCGCGATTGGCCGATTGAAATCGGCCCTACAACACCAGTCCCGGCGCGGCGCGCAGCAGGTCCTCGGCGTCGCGCGCGATGCGTCGGACGATGTCGGCGGCGGGCGGCAGGTCGGTGATGAGATCCGCGGCCTCGCCGACGATCACCGGCGCGGCGCGCGTGTCCCCCTGCGCCACCGCGCGCTCGAAGGCCGCGCGCTCGTCGGCGAGCGCCGCGTCCAGCCCCTCGGCCGCGCCCGGCCAGCGCGCGGTCAGGTCGTTGTGCAGGGTGCGCAGCGCGTAGCCCGGCGGCCAGGCGTAGCCGCGCAGCCGGTCGTAGATTGCGCCCTTGACGGTGTCGTCGCCGCTCGCCGCGAGCGCCGCGGCGCGTCCGGCGGCAAAGGCCAGCGACTCCTGGCTCGCGTAGAAGCGGCTGCCGAGCATCGCGCCGCTCGCGCCGAGCAGGAGCGCGGCGGCCAGGCCGCGACCGTCGGCGATGCCGCCGGCGGCGACTACCGGCAGCGGCGCCACCGCGTCGACCACCGCCGGCACCAGGGGCAAGGTCGCGCGCTGTCCCCCGTGGCCGCCGGCCTCGCCGCCCTGCGCCACGATCACCTGGGCGCCGGCCTCGGCGGCGGCGCGCGCCGCGGCCACGCTCTGCACCTGGGCGATGAGCACGGCACCGGCAGCGTGGATGCGCGCGGCGAAGGGCGCGACGTCGCCAAAGGACAGCAGCACGGCGCGGGGACGCGCGGCGAGCGCGAGGTCGAGCAGCGCGGGACGCTCGGCCAGGCGCCAGGTGATGAAGCCGACGCCGACCGGCGCGTCCTCCGCCGCCGCCAGTTCCGCGCCCAGCCACTCGGGATCGCCATAGCCGCCGCCGATGAGTCCAAGCCCGCCGGCGGAGGACACCGCCGCCGCGAGCCTGCCGCCCGCGACGTTGGCCATGGGCGCGAGCAACACGGGCACATCGATGCCGAGCACCTGCTTGAGACGGGAAGACAGAGCCATGTCGAGAAGCGCTCCAAAGTGCCGGCGAGTGGGCGTCGCGCGCTAGAATGCCGCCAACTCCCACGACAAGGCAAAGGAACAGGGCCCCGGTGTTCGACCGAGATTTCATCGTCCTCGAGCTGGCGAACATCCTCGCCGGCCCGACCACGACCATGGCGTTCGCGGAACTCGGCGCGCGCGTCATCAAGCTCGAGAACCCGCACACCGGTGGCGACGCGACGCGCGGGTGGAAGCTGACGAGCGAGGCGCGGGACACCGACATCTCCGGCTACTTCACCTGCGCCAACTGGGGCAAGGAATCGCTGGCCTGTGACTTCGCCACCGACGCGGGGCGCGCGGTGGTGCACGCGCTGGCAGCGCGCGCCGACATCGTGGTGGTGAGCTTCAAGCCGGGCGACGAGTTCAAGCTCGGGCTCGACTACGCCACCCTGGCGGCGCTGAACCCGCGGCTGATCTACGGGCAGATCACCGCCTATGGCGCCGACGATCCGCGGCCCGGCTTCGATGCCATCCTGCAGGCCGAGGCCGGCTTCACCTATCTCAATGGCGAGGCCGACGGCGGGCCGACCAAGATGCCGGTGGCGCTGATCGATCTGCTGCTCGCCCACCAGCTGAAGCAGGGCCTGCTGCTCGCGCTCCTGAAGCGCGAACGCACCGGCCAGGGCTCGCTGGTCACCACCTCGCTGATCGAGGCCGGCGTGGCCTCGCTCGCCAACCAGGCGAGCAACTACCTGGTCGGCGGCGTGGTGCCGCGACGCATGGGCTCGGAGCATCCCAACATCGTGCCCTACGGCAGCATCCTGGCCTGCGCCGATGGGCGAGAGGTGGTGATCGCGGCCGCCACCGAGCGGCAGTACCGCGAGCTGGTGCGGGCCATCGATCTCCCGGCGCTGGCCGACGACCCGGCCTACGCCACCGCGCAGCAGCGGGTCGCGCGCCGCGACGAGCTGCTGCGCGCGATCCGCGCGCGCGCCGCCGAGCTGGACGGCGTAGAGCTCGCGCGCCGACTGGAAGCGGCCAAGGTGCCCTACGGCTTCGTCAACGACATGGCGGCGGTCTTCGCGCAACCGGGCGCGCAGCGCCTGCTGCTCGAAGCGGAACAGGATGGCCGCCGTCTGCGCGGCGTGCGCTCGCTCGCCATCGGCGGCGACGCCGCGCCGCGTGCGTCCTTGTCCGCCCCACCCCACTTCGACCAGCATCGCGAGGCCGTCCTGCGCGACTTCCTCGGCCTGCCGCCGGACGAGATCGCGCGACTCACGGCGGCGGGCGCGTTCGGGACGTCGCGCGCCTGAACATGTCCGCCCCGCTCGAACGCAATCCGCCCCCCGCCGCCGGCCTGAGCGACGACCTGCTGTTCGCGGCCTTCAACGCGACGGCCGACGCGTTCCTGGTGGTCGACGTCGAACAGCGCGTGCGGCATGTGAACCGCGCGGCCAGTGAACTGCTCGCGCGCGACGCGCAACAGCTGTGCGGACGCCCCTGGTCGGAAGTCCTGGTGTTCGCCGGCGGCGGCCCCGCGCTGCCGCCAGACGGTCGGCTCGAGATGGAGCGCGTGACGTTGCAGCTGCCCGACCGGCGCACCCGCGACGTCGCGCTGCGCGTCGAGCCGCTGGACGCGGCCGCGGGTGGTGGCGCGCTGTTCACCCTGCGTGCCCACGACCCGGTGGCCGCGCTGCAGAGCGCGCTGAACGAGAGCGAGCAGCGCCTGCACGTGGCGCTCACCGGCGGCCAGGTCGGCCTGTGGGAATGGGACTGCGCGCAGGACGTGCTGGTCGAGGCCGGCACCTGGGTCGGGCGCACCGCGCACACGGTCGACGACGCGCCCTGCACCGGCCAGCGCCTGATGGAGTGCACGCACCCCGAGGACCGCCCCATGGTGCGCGCCGCGCTGCTGGCCCACCTGCGCGGCGAGACCGCGCACTACGAGGTCGAACAGCGCGTGCGCCTCGCGGCGGGCGGCTGGGTGCGTTTCCTGGTGCGCGGCCAGCACGCCGAGCGCGACGCCGGCGGGCGGGCGCAACGCCTGTTCGGCACCTACACCGACATCACCGCACTGCACGAGCAGCGCGACATGCTGCGCTTCGCGCTCGAGAGCAGCCGCCAGGGTCTGTGGGAATGGGATGTCGCGACCAACCGCATCACGGAGCACCGCTTCTGGCGACCGCAGCGCGAGAATTACTCGATCCCCTCCGAGCTCGAGGGCTCGGAGCTGCTCCGTTACGCGCATCCCGACGACATACTTCACGTCGAGGACCAGCTGCGCCGACACCTGCGCGGCGAGACGCGCGCGATCGAGGTCGAACTGCGCTTACGGCGCAACGATGGCAGCTACGGCTACTTCCTCGTGCGTGGCCGCACCCCGGAACGGGATGCCACGGGCCGGGCCCACCGGCTGCTCGGCACCTACACCGAGATCACCGCGCTCAAGGACCACGAGCGGGTGCTGCAGATCGCGCTCGAGAACGGCCGCCAGGGCCTGTTCGACTGGAACCCGGTGGAAGACACCGTGAGCTTCTCGCGTGAGCGGTACGCCATGCTCGGCTACCCGGAGGGCAGCATCCGCAGCCACCGCCAGCATGTCAGCGACATCCTGCACCCCGACGATGCACCGCGCGGGCGCGCCGTGCTCCTGCAGATGTTTCGCGGCGAACGCGAAGATTTCCAGGTCGAGCACCGCTTTCGTCACCACGACGGGCACTATCTCGACATCCTCTCGCGCGGCAAGATCATCGAGCGCGACGCGCACGGCCGCGCGCTACGGGTGATCGGCACGCACGTCGACGTCACCGCGCTCAAGCACACCGAGGCGCGCCTGCGCGACTCGCGCCAGCTGCTCGAGACGGTGATCGACGCGGTGCCGATGCGCATGTTCTGGAAGGACACCGAGAGCCGCTACCTCGGCTGCAACCGCCGCTTCGCCGAGGACGTCGGTCTGCCGGATGGCGCGGACATCGTCGGACTGACGGACGACACGATGCCGTGGGCCGACATCAGCGCCGAGGTGGAGGCCAGCGATCGCCGCGTACTGCGCGGCGAGGAGCAGCGCATCACGTCCGAGCGACGCATCACGCCGCGCGGCGCCGAGCCCATCTGGATCGAGACCCACAAGGTGCCGATACGTGACGATAGCGGCGCGATCATCGGCGTGCTCGGCACCTACGACGACATCACGCTGCGCCGCGCGCGCGAGCAGCAGCTGCGGGTCATCGCCGAGGCTCTGACCAGCGGCAAGCAGACCCGCCTGCTCACAGCCGTGACCCGCGCCGCGGCCGAACTTGCCGGCGCCGACTACGCCTTCGTCGCGCGCATCAATGGCGATGGCAGCGCGACAGTATCGGCCGCGTTTCCCAATCTCGACGCGTTCCACGGCATGACCTACGCGCTGGCGGGCACGCCCTGCGAGGCGGCGGTAGCCCACAACGGCTGCTTCATCGGCAGCGACGTCGCCGCGCGCTATCCCACCGACGACATGCTGCGCGCGTACGACATCGAGGGCTATTACGGCCAACCGCTCACCACCAGCGACGGCGAGATCATCGGCCTGTTCACCATGATGTTCTGCACCGCGGTCAGCGACCGCGAGCGAGTGCGGCCGGTGATCGACATCTTCGCCGCGCGCGCGGTCACCGAACTCGAACGCGAACGCATCCACGGCGAGCTGCGCGCCAGCGAGCAGCGCCTGAACGCCGCCATGGAAGGCGCCCTGCAGGGCCTGTGGGAATGGGACCTGGAGAGCGACGCGCTGGTGACCTTCGGCACGCTCTCCGCCGTGACCCGCGGCGACGACAGCACGCCGACCGGCAACGCGCTGGTGGCGCGCGTGCACTCGGACGACCAGCCGGCGCGGCGCGCGGCGCTGCTCGCCTACCTGCGCGGCGAGGCGCCGCAGTTCACCTGCGAGCTACGCCTGCTCGGCGCCGACCTGCTGTACCGCTGGACGCTGGTGCGCGGCCGCGCCACCGCCTGGGACAGCCAGGGCCGGGTGCGCCGCATGCTCGGCACCTACACCGACATCTCGGCGCTGAAGGATTCGCAGGCCGCGCTCGAGCGCTCGCAGAAATTCCTCGAGCTCATCATCGACACAGTGCCACAGGCCATCTTCTGGCAGGACCGTGGACTGCGCTACCTGGGCTGCAACCGGCAGTTCGCCGAACTCGCGGCCGTGCCCCATCCCGAACAGCTGCTCGGCCGCACCGACGAGGATCTGTGGTGGTCGGCGCATGCGCCGCAGATCATGGCGGAGGATCGCGCGCTGCTGGAGGGCCGGCTGACGGTGGTCGCGCGCGAGACCGAACTGCGCACGCCGAGCGGCGAGACCCGCTGGCTGGATCTGACCAAGGTCGCCATCCGCGACGGCGCGGGCGCGGTGATCGGTGTGCTCGGCGCGGTCCATGACGTATCGGTGCGCAAGCGCGCCGAAGAGCACGCGCAGCGCCTGTCGCTCTACGACCCGCTGACCAACCTGCCCAACCGCCGCTACTTCGCCGAACGGCTGGAGGCGGGCCTGGCGGCGGCCACGCGGCGCGCCACGCGCGGCGCGCTGCTGTTCATCGACATGGACCAGTTCAAGCGCATCAACGACACCCTTGGCCACTCGGTGGGGGACGCGCTGCTGCAGGCCGTGGCCAACCGGCTGCACAACGTCACGCGCCAGGACGACATGGTCGCGCGCCTCGGCGGCGACGAGTTCGTGGTGCTGTTGCCCGACCTCGCGGCCGATGCCGAGGCCGCCGCGCGCCAGGCGCGCCTGGTGGCGGACAAGATCCACGAGTCCCTGGGCCAGCCCTTCCAGTTCGACCATCACCAGCTGCATGTCACCCCGACCATCGGCATCACGCTGTTTCCAGAGCCGGGCAAGGGCGTCGAGGATGTGCTGAAGGAGGCCGACACCGCGATGTACAGCGGCAAGGCCGCGGGCCGCAACGTGACCCGCTTCTTCCATCCGGCCATGGAGCGCCACGCGCAGGAGCGCCTGCAGATCGAGAGCGATCTGCGCGCGGCGCTCAAGCGCCAGGAGCTGAACCTCGTGTTCCAGCCGCAGGTCGACGGCAGCGGCGCGGTGAGCGGCGCCGAAGTGCTGCTGCGCTGGCAGCACGCCGAGCGCGGCGCTATTTCACCCGCGGAGTTCATCCCGGTGGCCGAGGAGCGCGGGCTCATCATCGATATCGGGCGGTGGGTGCTGGAGGCGTCGTTCGCCACCTATCGGCGCTGGCTGGACGAACTGCCGGTGGCGCCCGGCGAACTCGCGATCAACGTCAGCTCGCGACAGTTCCGCGCCGAACACTTCGCCGACGAGGTCGAGCGGCTGGTGCACACCTACCGCATTCCGCCACGCAGCCTGGTGTTCGAGCTGACCGAGAGCACGGTGATCGAGGACGTCGACGCCGCCATCGGCATCATGGAGCGCCTGCGGCGCATCGGCGTGCTGTTCGCGCTGGACGACTTCGGCGTGGGCTACTCGTCGCTCTCCTACCTGAAGCGCCTGCCGCTGGACCAGCTCAAGATCGACCGGTCCTTCATCGCGGACATCGGCAGCGACCGCAACGACGAGATCATCTGCCAGACCATCATCGCCATGGGCCAGCACCTCGGCCTCGCGACGGTCGCCGAAGGCGTGGAGACTGCGGCCCAGCACAACTTTCTGCAGGGGCTGCGCTGCAACCGCTACCAGGGCTACCTGTTTCTGCGCCCGTCCAGCGAAGCGGACTACCTGCGTTACTACCTGGCCCACACGCGCGGCTGAGCGCCGCGTCACGCGCGCGCTTCGAGCGCGCTGTCGATGGCCTCCAGCAGTTCCTCGGTCTTGAGCGGCTTGGGCAGGAAGCGGTGGATGCCGAGACGCGTCGCCTGCTCGGCGTCGAGCGCCGCGCTGTAACCCGAGATCAGGATCACCGGCAGCGCCGGCCGCATGGCCAGCGCCGCGGCGGCGAGCTGCGCGCCGGTCAGGCCGGGCATGGTCTGGTCGGTGATCAGCAGGTCGAAGGCCGACGGCGCGCGCTCGAGCACCTCCAGCGCGCGGCGCGGATCGGTCTCCACCACCGCGGTGTAGCCATGCATCTCCAGCAGTTCGCCGATGAAGCCGCCGACCGCGCGCTCGTCGTCCACCACCAGCACCCGACCGCGCGCGGCCGCGCGGGGCGCGCTGGGCGCGGCGACCGGCGGCTCGTCCGCCGGCCCCGCGGCGACGGGAAAGTGGATCAGAAACGTGGTGCCGTGGCCCGGCGCGGTGTCCAGCAGGATGTGCCCGCCCTGGCCGTGCACCATGCCGTGCACCATCGCCAGGCCCATGCCCGTGCCGCCACTGCCGGCCTTGGTCGAGAAGAACGGTTCGAACACCCGCTCGCGCAGCGCCGGCGGAATGCCCGGGCCGTCGTCGGCCAGGCGCAGCACCACGAAGTCGCCGCTGAAGGTCTTGTGGCAGGAGGCGCACAGCGCGTCGCTCACCTGGCCTCGCTCGAGGTGGATGCGCAGCGCGCCGCTGCCGCCCAGCGCGTCACGCGCGTTGATGCACAGGTTGACGATGATCTGCTGGATCTGGACCGGGTTGGTCATCACTTCCGGCAGGCTCGGCGCGTAGGCCACGTCGAGCGCCAGGCTGCTGGGCAGCGTCGGCCGCACCATGCGCAGCGCCTGCTCGACGAGCGGTGGCAAGGCCGCGCGCTTCAGCGCCGCGCTCTCGCCGCGACTGAAGGCCAGCATCTGCGTGACCAGCTCGTGGCCGCGCTCGCCGGCCAGGCGGATCTCGCGCAGGTAGTCCGCGAGCTTGTCCGGCACCGTGGCGCCGAAGCGCTGCAGCGACAGCCCGGTGTAGCCGAGGATGCTGGCCAGGATGTTGTTGAAGTCGTGGGCGATGCCGCCGGTGAGCAGGCCGATGGCCTCCATCTTCTGCGCCTGCTGCAGGTTGCGCTGCATGCGCTCGCGCTCGATCTCCGCGTCGCGACGCGCGGTGACGTCGATCGACACGCACGCGAAGCCCTGGCAGCCGCCCTGTGCGTCGCGCAGCACGCGTCCGCGGGTCTCGATCCAGCGCAGCTTGCCGTTCGGAAAGCGCACGTGGTTCTCGAACACCACCACGCCCTCGGGCAGTTGTTCGACGATCACGGCGATGCGCTGTCGCGCCACCTCCCGCTCGCTCGGATCGAGCATCTCCAGCACGCGGGTCAGGGTGAACTTCCGCTCATCGATGCCGAACGCCGCGGCGAAGTCCGAAGACCTGGCCTCGATGCGGTCGCTGCGCGGATCCCAGGTCCAGAACAGCATGCGCGTGGCGGTGAGCGCGAGCGCCAGGCGCGCCTCGCTGTCGCGCAGCGCGCACTCGGCGCTGCGTCGCGCGGTGACGTCCATCAGGTGGCCGTACCACAGCACGCCGCCGTCGGGCTCTGCTATCGGCTGCGAGCGGCCGATCAGCCAGCGCAGCTCGTCGCCGTCGCACACGCGGAACTCTTCGTGCCAGACCGTCAGGCTGCCCGCCGAGAGTTCGAAGCTCGCGAGCACGCGCTCGAAGTCCTCGGGGTGGATGCGGCCGAGCAGCGGCATGGCGTCGTAGCGCAGCGCATCCAGCGGCACGCCCAAGAACTCGTGGGTGCCGCCGGCGCTCATGTAGGGGAAGGTGTAACGACCATCGGGCGCGCGTCGGAACTCGTAGATCGCGCCCGGCATGAACTGCGCCACGCGCGCCAGGCGATGCTCGAGTTCGTGGCGCGCGGTCACGTCCCAGCTCACCCCGAGCAGTCGGCCGGCGCCGCCATCGGCGTCGCGCTGCAAGCGGCCGCGCGCGTGCAGCCAGCACACCCCGCCGTCCGCGCGCATGATGCGGAACACCGGCGCGAACTCCGCGCCGCCGCGCACGCTCTCCTCCAGCGCGGCGCGCACGGCGGCGCGATCCTCGGGCAGCACGCTGGCCAGGAAATCGTCCAGGCTGACCTGCGCGCGCGCCGGATCGAGGCCGTGGAAGCGATGGTAGTCGCCCGAGGTGCGAAAGCGTTGCGTGCCGAGATCGAGGTCCCACAGCACCATGCCCACCGCGGACATCACGAGATCCAGCCAGGCGCGGCTGTCGCGCAGGCTCGCCTCCATGGCCTTGCGCGCCGAGATGTCGATGCTCACCCCGGCCACGCGCAGCCCGCGCCCGGACTCGCCCGGCTGCACCGAGAAGCGCGCCTCCATCCAGCGCGAGCCGCCCTCGGGCAGCTTGACGCGCATGTCGACCCCCATGCCGGCGCGCGGACCCTCGCCGCGCAGCGCCATGCCGATGGCCCGCCCGAGCGCGGCGCGGTCCTCCTCGTGCACCAGGTCGTAGAGCGCGGCGATGCTCAACTCGCGGGTGTCCGGAGGCAGGCCATGCAATTCGTTGTAGGTCGGCCCGGTCACCAGCACGCAGCGCTCGTTGTCGATTTCCCAGCTCGCGAAGCGCGCGCCGGACTCGGCCATCTGCAGGCGCTCGGCGAGCTGCTCGGCCGGCAGGAAGGCCGAGGCCATGGTGGGGTCGGGCCGCAGGCCGAAGCTCTCGATGCGCGCGTCGTCGCCGGACACCGCGCGCACGTCGACCTCGCGCAGCACGCACAGCACCCGTGGCGCGCCAGGCAGCGCGCGCAGCGGGGTCAGGCAGAGCACGTGCCGCCTGAGCCACTCGCCCTCGCGGCTCGACACCTCGACGGTCACTCCACGGCCCTCGTCGCGACAGGTCGCGAGCGCGGCGCGCAGACGCGGCGCGTCAGGCGCGGGCCAGATTTCCAGCAGGCTCACACCGACCAGGGCGTCCAGCGCGGGGCGCAGGGCGCCGCGCGCCAGTGCGTCGACGCCGCATACCCGGTCCTCATCGTCGAGCAGCAGGGTCACGGGTTCGGCGACGTCGAACTCACCCTGGAACAGGGCCGGCAGCGAGCGCAAGTAGACGATATCCACGTAGTCCTTACCTGGGACGGCGAAGGCGACTGGAAATTATCGGTCAATTCCCGCAAATAAAGTGCAGCTTTGTGGTCGCCGGACGCAAAACTTTGTCGCAGCCGCGAACCCGCGTCGCGCGGCCGCCCCGCCAGGGGCGCGCGTTGCAAAGCGCGACCCGATTACCTAGATTGCGCCCTCACCGCGGCGTCCGCCGTAGCGAAGCCCATGCGCAACCTCATCGACCGACTGGAACTCGATTTCCCCATCTGGAGCGCCGGCATGAGCGCCGGCGTGGCCGGTCCCGAGCTGGTGGCGGCGGTGGCCGAGGCCGGTGGCTTCGGCGTGCTGGGCGCGGGCGGCGCGGGCGGCGACCTGACCACGCTGTGGATCGAACGCACCCGCGCGCTGACCTCGCGCCCCTTTGGCGTCAACCTCCTGCTGCCGCTGTCCCGCGGCGACGACGTGGAGGCCTGCTTCGACGCGCGGGTCGCGGTGCTGGTCCTGTTCTGGGGCGACGTGCAGCCTTACGTGCGCGACGCGCACCGGCGCGGCATGTTCGTGGTCGCGCAGTGCGGCGGTCCCGAGGACGCGGTGGCGGCGGCCGATGCCGGCGCCGACGCCGTGATCCTGCAGGGCATCGAGGCCGGCGGCCACGTGCGCGCCCGCGTGCCGCTCGCCGAGCAGCTTGGCGCCACGGTCGCGGCGCTCGGCCCGCTGCCGGTGATCGCGGCCGGCGGCCTCGCGCGCGGCGCCGACCTGGCCGCGGCGCTCGGACAGGGCGCGACGGCCTGTTCGCTCGGCACGCGCTTTCTCGCGACCGAGGAGGCGAATGCCTTCACCGACTACAAGCGCCGCTTGGTAGGCGCCGGCGCCGAGGACACCGTGCTGACCACGCTGTTCGACCGCGGCTGGCGCGATGCGCCACACCGCGTGCTGCGGAACGGCGCCTACGAGCGCTGGCAGGCCGCCGGCTGTCCGGACTCGGGGCAGCGGCCCGGCGAGGGCGAGGACGTCGGCGAAGTCGAGGTCGAGGGCCGCCGGCTGCTGCTCAAGCGCTACGCGGTCATGCCACCGCTGGCCACGTTCGACGGCGATCTCGAGGCAGTGCCGCTGTATGCCGGCACCTCGGTCGCGGGCATCGACGACCTGCCGCCCGCGGGCGCGGTGCTCGCGCGCCTGATGGACGAGCTGCGCCGGGCCGTCAACTGAATCCACCCTCTCGCGGAAGACTCATCACCATGCGCGTCACCCAAGCCCTGCAACGCAACCTGCAACAAATCCCCAACGCGCCGGCGACCGTCGACGGCGCGCGCCGCCACACCTGGGCCCAGGTCGCCGAGCGTGTCGCGCGCCTGGCCGGCGGCCTGCGCGCGCTGGGCGTCGCGCCCGGTGACCGGGTCGGGGTGATCGCGCTGAACTCCGACCGCCACTACGAGGTGTTCTTCGCCGTGCCGTGGGCGGGTGGCGCCGTCGTGCCGGTCAACTACCGCTGGTCGGCGCAGGAGATCGCCTTCTCGCTGGACGATTCCGGCACGCGGGTGCTGTTCATCGACCAGGCCTTCTGGCACCTCGCCGAACAGCTGCGGCCGCTGGTCGCGCACAAGCTGACCATCATCGCCATCGACGCCGAGGAGCTGCCCGGCGCCGACGCGGTCCACGACCGCCTGGTAGCGAGCCACGCGCCGGTGGAGGAATATCCCAACACGCGCGACACCCTGTCCGGCATCTTCTACACCGGCGGAACGACCGGGCGCTCGAAGGGCGTGATGCTGTCGCACGGCAACCACGTCGCGAACACCCTGCAGTACATCACCATGGTCGGCGCCCTGCCGGACACCGTCTACCTGCACGCGGCGCCGATGTTCCACATCGCCGACGCGCTCTACATCTACGCCATGACCCACATCGGCGCGACCCACATCTTCATCCCGCGCTTCGAGCCCGCGGCCTGCGCGCGCGCCATCGAGACGCACCAGGTGACGGACATCATCCTGGTGCCGACCATGATCCAGATGCTGCTCGAGCAGCCGGGCTTCGCCGATTTCGATCTCACCTGCCTGAAGCGCATGTTCTACGGCGCGTCGCCGATGCCGGAAGCCGTCGCGCTGGACCTGTTGCGCAAGCTGCCCTGGGTCGGCGCCTGCCAGCTCTACGGGCAGACCGAGTCGGCGCCACTCCTGACCGCCCTGGAGCCCCGCTACCACGTGGCCGACGGCCCCCATGCCCATCGCCTGCGCTCGGCGGGCCGCGCGTTGCCCGCGACGGAGCTGCGCATCGTCGACGACCTCGGCCACGAGATGCCGCGCGGCGAGGTGGGCGAAATCGTGGTGCGCAGCCCGAACGTGATGATGGGCTACTGGGGCCGCGAGGACGCCACGCGCGACGCGCTGCGCGACGGCTGGCTGCACACCGGCGACGCGGCCTACATGGACGCGGACGGCTTCATCTACATCAGCGATCGGCTGAAGGACATGATCATCTCGGGCGGCGAGAACGTGTACTCGACCGAAGTCGAGAACGCCATGTACCAGCATCCCGACGTCGCGCAGTGCGCGGTGATCGGCGTGCCGGACGAGAAATGGGGCGAGCGGGTGCACGCCATCGTCGTGCCACGCGCCGGCACGCGGCCCGAACCCGCGGAACTCATGGCCCACTGCAGGCGCCTCATCGCCGATTACAAGTGCCCGCGCTCGGTCAGCTTCCGCGAGGAACCCCTGCCGCTCTCCGGCGCCGGCAAGGTGCTGAAGACCGAGCTGCGCAAGCCGTTCTGGGAAGGGCGCGCGCGGCAGGTGAACTGAGCTGCAGGGACAGACCCCGCATGGGGTCTGTCCCGCTGGCCGACACGCCGCGCAATCGGGGACAGACCCCGTACGGGGTCTGTCCCCAGGCCCGGCACGCCCCTAGAATTTCCCCATGACCTACCAGCACATCCAAGTCTCGCCCCTCACGCCCGCCATCGGCGCCGTCATCAGCGGCGTCGACATCGCCGAGGAACTGCCCGCCGCCGTCATCGCGGAAATTCGCGCGGCCTGGCTCGAGCACTTGGTGGTGTTCTTTCGCGGCCAGCGGCTCACCCCGGACCGCCTGGTGGCGTTCTCCAAGCGCTTCGGCGAAATAGGCTACTACCCCTTCGTCGCCGGCATGGCCGAGCACCCCGAGGTGGTGGAGGTGCTGAAGAAGGAGGACGAACGCATCAATTTCGGCGGCCTGTGGCACACCGACACCAGCTATCTCGTGCGCCCGCCCATGGGCTCGGTGCTGTACGCCGTGCAGGTGCCGCCCTACGGCGGCGACACGCTGTGGAACAACATGTATCTCGCCTATGACGCGCTGTCGCCGACGCTGCAGCAGGTGCTGGCGCCACTGCGCGGGGTGAACAGCGCGGAGAAGCCGGATGCGGCCGTGACCCGCACCCACCGCATGGCCGAGAGCCCGAAAGACGCCGAGGCCATCATCACCACGGCCTCCCATCCCATCGTACGCACCCATCCGGAGACCGGCCGCCGCGCGCTGTACTGCGCCGCAGCCCACACCATGCGCATCGACGGCATGACGGTCGAGGAGAGCCGCGCGCTGCTCGACCACCTCTACCGCGTGCAGCAGCGCGAGGAGTTCGGCTGCCGCTGGCACTGGCAGGCCGGCGACGTGGCTTTCTGGGACAACCGCGCCGCCCAGCACAATGCGCTGAACGACTATCACGGCCACCGGCGCCTGATGCACCGCGTGACCCTCGAAGGCGAAGTGCCAGGCTGAAGCCGCGCGCTCGCATCATCACCACCGAAGGGGAGTACCGACATGGCGGAGAAATTCTTCAGCGAGGACGAACTGCGCGAGATGGAGAAGCGCACCGTCGATCGGCTGGTCGAGGCCATCGACGCCGGCGACGGCGAGAAGGCCAAGAAGATCGCGCGGCGCATGTACAACGAATTCCTGTCCATGCACGACCTCTATCGCAACTGGGTGACCGCCACGCTCTCGGAGATCGCGCGCCGCCACGGCGACGAGGAACTCGAAGAGATCATGAACGAGGGCGTGCGCGCCTGGTGGGCGCCGCTGGTAGCCGCCCAGCCCAAGGGCCCGGACACGATGAAGGCGCGCATCAAGATGTTCGCCGCCGGCCTCCAGGGTCACCTGCAGCCGCTCGAGATCAGCGAGGACGACGAAAAGGTCGAGATCAAGATGAAGCCCTGCGGCAGCGGCGGGCGCCTGATCTCCGAGGGCAAATACGAGGGCGACAACGCCTTCCACAAGATAGCCAAGCCCCAGCCGCTCACCTACGGCCGCGCCGACTACCCGGTGTACTGCGCCCACGAGTACTCGATGGAGAAGATCGACATCGAGCAGAACGGCGCGCCGTTCTGCGTGGTGGAACCGGCCGAGAAGCTCGGTCGCGACTACTGTCGCATGGTCATCTACAAGGACCCGGCCCAGGTGCCGCTCAAGTACTACGAGCGCCTGGGAATGAAGAAGCCGGCCTGAGGCCGGCGCGCGCCGCGTCAGGCAGACTTCGGCGCGCGCACCACCAGCACCGAGCAGGGCGCGTGGCGCACCACGCGCTCGGCCACGCTGCCCATGAACAGGTGCGCGAGACCGCTGCGGCCGTGGGTCGCGGTGACGATGAGATCCGCGCCCTTCTCCTCCGCGATGCGGCAGATGTCCTGCGCGGGGTTGCCCCACACCACCTCGGTCTGCACCGCCACCGCCTGCTTCGCCGCCCAGGCCGCCATGCGCCGCTCGGCGTCCTTCATGAGCTCGCCCTGCAGATCCTCGACCATCACCACCGGGTACTCGCCGACCACCAGGTCCGCCATCGGCAGCACGTGCAGCACGTGGACCCTGGCGCCGTCGCGCGCGGCGAGTTCGAGACCGACCGCGGCGGCGCGCTCGGCGTGTTCGGAGAAATCGGTGGGCAACAGGATGCAGGAGAACTTCATGATGGAAACCTCGCTCGCGCGGCGCAGGGCGCGTAGTCGGCCAAGTATAGTGCGCGCGCGTCGCGCCGCCCCGGCGAGACTTGATCGGCGTCAGGCGAGCGCCGGAAGACTGCGCTGCATGACCTCGGCGAAGCTCGCCAGCACGCGGAGCGTCAGTCCCCAGATGACGTGCTCGCCGAACTGGATGCCGGGCCAGGTCGGACTGCCGGAACCCGGCGGGTATTCCAGTTCGGTGACCGCGGCTTCGTCGAACAGGTGCCCTATCGGCACCCAGAACACGCTCGCCACCTCGGCCGGGATGCGCGCCGTGGCCTGCGCGCGCTCGGCCGCGCCGACGTGGTAGACGAACGGCCACAGCGTGAGCCCGCCGCGCCGCACGTTACGCTCCACCGCGCGCATCGGCAGCGCGCCGACACGGTGCTCGGGGCGCAACACGATGCCGACCTCCTCGAAGGTCTCGCGCTCGGCGACGGCGAAGGCATCGGGATCGGTCGCGCTGGCGCGGCCACCGGGGAATGCCACCTGCCCCGACCAAGGGTCGCCCACCCGCTCCGCGCGTCGAATGAAGCACACCTCCAGGCCGCCCCCGGACTGGTTGAGGATCATCGCAACCGCCGCCTGGCTCGGATGGGGATCGTAGACCGCCCAGTCGTGCGTGAGGCGTCCGAGCGCCAGGCGAATTTCGTCGAGGTGAATCATCGGCGCGAGAATCGCGATTCGCTCCGCGCGCGTCAAGCCGCGCGCAGCAACAGGTAAGCGCCGAGAGCGACGAGCGTGAGCCCGGCCAGCAGCTTGAGCCAGCGGCCCTCGCGCGCCTGCAGACGATGCTGACTCAAGGTCACCACCCCCACGCCGAGCACCAGCAGATCGTCGAACATGTAGGCCAGATCGTAGACCAGCAGATAGAGATACCGCCGCCAGGGCTGCGGCTCGTGCAGGCTGACGATGCGGGTGAACAGCGCGGGGATGCCAGCGGTGCACAGGAACTCCACCGCCTGCACCAGCGCCGCCAGCACGATGGTCGCGGCCACCGCCGCGGCGAGGTTCTCCGCCAGCATCACGCGGCGCACGCGGGCATAGATGCCGGGTTTCGCGGCGGCGGGGATCGAGAGCGAGAAGCCGCGCCCGAGGGCGAAGAAGTCCTTCACGTGCACCAGGCCCGCGGCGATGCCGAGCAGGCCGAGCGCGGCGGTCGCGAGCCGCGACACGCCAAGCAGCGCGAACGCGTTCAACCACGCCGCCATGAAGACGAAATAGGCAAGCCCTTCGACGAGCACGAAGGTGCCGGCCACCGCCAGCATGCGGCGCCGGTCGCGCAGCGGGGCGAGCATCGCGAGCGTGAACAGCAGCACCCACATCGAGCAGGGGTTGAAACCGTCGACCAGGCCGAGCGCCACGCTGAATACCGCCAGTCCCAGCCGATGCGGATCCAGTTCGACGCCGAACAGGCGCGGTACCGCAGGCGATGACACCGGAGCGTCCACGTCGGGGAGCCCGGATTCGGCGCCTGGCGCGGCCGCGTCGAGCATGTGGCGCAGCTCGACGCCGGTGGTCGCCGCGCTCTCGAAGCCCACGAGCAGACGCTCGCCGCAGAGCATGGCCGGCACGCCGGGCGTGGCGATGTCATGGGCGCGCATCACTGCGGTGAAGCGCGCACGCGCGGCGGCGTCGCGGGCGATGTCCCGCGACACCACCACCAGCGTCGGACGTTCGAGAACGAGTTCGGCGAGAAACGCCTGGGCCGCCGCGCAGTGCGGGCAGCCGTCACGCGTGAAGACCTCGAGTTCGCAGGGCTCGGCGCCAACGGCACCGAGCCACGACCACAGCAGCAGGCAGGCCAGGACGACCGGCCAGCGGCAACTCACACGATGCGGCTCTGCTTGTCGCCCCAGTAGCGGTCGCGCAGCAGGCGCTTGTAGAGCTTGCCGGTCGGCAGGCGCGGCATTTCCTCGATGAAGTCGACGCTGCGCGGGCACTTCTGGTGGGAGAGATGCGCGCGGCAGAACTCGATGAGTTCCGCGGCCAGCGCCGCGTCCGGCGCGACGCCTGCCATGGGCTGGATCACGGCTTTCACTTCCTCGCCGAGATCCTCGTTCGGCACGCCGAACACCGCGGCATCCAGCACCTTGGGGTGGGTGATGAGCAGGTTCTCGCACTCCTGCGGGTAGATGTTCACGCCGCCGGAGATGATCATGAACGTCTTGCGATCGGTGAGGTAGAGGTAACCGTCCTCGTCGACGTAGCCGACGTCGTTCACCGTGCTCATGGTGCCGTCCGGCGAGCGCGCCTCGGCGGTGCGCGCCGGATCGTTGAAGTACTCGAAGGGCGTCGCGGTCTTGAACCACAGCGTACCCGAGGTGCCGGTCGGCACTTCGCGCATCTCGTCGTCCAGCACGTGCAGTTCGCCGAGCATGACCTTGCCGACCGTGCCTGGATGGGCGAGCCACTCGGCGCTGTCGCAGGCGGTGAAGCCGAGTCCCTCGGTCGCGCCGTAGTACTCGTGGATGATCGGTCCCCACCAGTCGATCATGGCCTGCTTGACCTGCACCGGGCAGGGCGCCGCGGCGTGCACGGTGAACTCCAGCGAGGACAGGTCGTAGCGAGCGCGCACCTCGTCGGGCAGCTTGAGCATGCGACTGAACATGGTCGGCACCAGCTGGCTGTGGGTCACGTGGTGCTTCTCGATCAGCGCCAGGTACTGCTCCGGATCGAAGCGTTCCATGATGATGCAGGTACCACCCATGCGCAGCGTCAGGCTGACCGCGGTGTTGGGCGCCGAGTGGTACATGGGCGCGGGCGAGAGGTAGACCATGCCCTCGCGGTATTGCCAGAGCTTCAAGAGGAAGTGATAGAGCGGCAGCGGTTCGCTCGGCGGGTTCTCCGGCAGCGGACGCAGGATGCCCTTGGGCCGGCCGGTGGTGCCGGAGGAATAGAGCATGGCGGCGCCGAGGTACTCGTCGTCTATCGGCGTGGCCGGCATGTCGGCCACCGCGCGCGCGTAGTCGACGAACGGGCCGTCATCGCCGGTGCCGTCGACGATGAGGCAGAGCTTCAGGCGCGGGCAGAGCTTCGCAGCCTCCATCGCCACCTCGCGCCGCGCGCGGGTGGTGATCAGCACGTCGGAGTGGCTGTCGTTGACGATGAACGCCACCTCCTCGGCCGTGAGATAGGAATTGATGCAGGTGTAGTACAGACCGGCGCGCGCGCCGGCGCCGCAGCACTCGATGAAGCGCGGGTGGTTCTCCATGAGGATCGAGTAGTGGTCCAGGCGCTTCAATCCGGTGCGACGCAGCAGGTGCGCGAGCCGATTGGTGCGCGCCTCGAGTTCGCCATAGGTCACCACTTCGCCGCTGCCGGCCATGATGAAGCACGGCTTGTCGGGCTGGGTGTGGGCGTACTTGCCTGGATACATGCTCGGTCCCCTCTTGGATGTTCGGGCCCGCGGCGCGTCAGGCGAGGCTGGCGTCGTCGTCGCAGGCGTAACGGTCGTGCAGTTCGACCACGCGCCGCACCGCGGCCGGCATGGTCGTGTCCCCCATCTTCTCCAGCCGGCGCGCCGCGCAGGTGTTGCGCGATTTTGCCACGTACTGGGCGAGCCAGAAATTGAAGCTCTTCTGTTCGAGTTCCGAACGAAAGGGGAAGCGTACCTTGGGCCGCGTGAGGCCGATGCGCCAGGGCTTGGGCGTCAGGCGCGCGCGAAAGCAGCGCTGGCTGCGGCACAGGCGCGTGTACAGGCGGTCGACCTTGAGCGACTGGAACAGGAGCTCGACCTCGGGCGCGTCCGGCGCCAGCTCGCGGTTGGTGACGATGAAGCGCAGGCCGGCACGGGTCTCGTAGACGCAGAACGCCAGGTGGGTGTGCTCGGCCTGGAAGGCGCGCATGCGTTCGAGGAAGAAGCCCTTGTCCCGCGCCCGCCTGCCGAGGCGGTTGGCGACGCGGAGCAGCAGGTTCTCGCTCGGCAGGTCGATATCGCCGAACAGCACGCGTTCGGTGTTCAACACCAGCGCGCCGTAGCGATTGCGGGTGATGACCGCGAGGCGCGCGCCGGACTCGTCGGCGAATTCCTCGACGACCTCCTCGCGGATCAGGTCGGCATCATAGGCATAGTCATCGAGGCGCCCGGCGAAGAACGCCAGCGCCCGCGCGGCCCGCGCCTGCGCCGCCGCGCGCGCCTCGCCGGCATCGACGTTGGAGCCGCCCCACACGCGCACCAGCGCGGGCTTGCCGAAGCGCGCCGGCACGCGCACTTCGACGCTGCTCCAGAACCTGGCGAAATTCATCGGTGTGGCGTGGTGTCGTGATTCGAGTGCGCGGCATTGTAGCCGGCCCGGCGACGTCGGGCGGCGAATTGCCGCTGGTCAGGACAGGGAAGGCGCGCGATCATGGGCAGCGCCGGCGCGACAGCGTTCAGACGCGCGGCATCTTGCACTCTCATCGCGGTCCGACAGACACCCGAGGTTCATCATGCGCACCACCTTGCTCGCCACCGCCGCCGCCCTGCTGCTCTGCCAGGGCGCCGCCCAGGCCGACCCCGCCACCGACAACCCCAAGGACGCCGCCGGTCCCGGCATGGGACATCGCCATCATGCGGGCGGACCGGACGCCGGCGAGCGGCATCGCTGCATGCACAAGGGCATGGTGGGTGGTCCCATGATGCCGCGCATGATCGCCCTGCCGAGCCTGCCGCCCGGCAACGCCAAGCTCGAGATGCAGATGCAGGCCGAGATCATGCAGAAGGTCGGCGAGATCATCGGAAAGTATGCCAACCAAGTGAAAGAGCAAGGAATTCCCGGGCAATCACCGTAACAGTACGTTGCACGCCATCGCAGGGAAGCGCATGATTCGTGTGTACCCGGGTGTGTACCCGGGTGTGTACCCGGAATCTCCGGGTACACACGGAGGCCACCTTGTCGAAACTCACCGACGTGCAGATCAAGGCCTGGATCAAGGCCGGCGAACGATTCGAAGGGCGCAGCGACGGCGACGGCCTGGTGCTGTGCTTTCGCCCCGACTACAAGGTCCCGCGCTGGAAACTGCGCTATCGCTTTCAGGGCCGCGCGCGTGTCATGGACCTCGGGACCTACAAGGACCTCGGACTGGCCAAGGCGCGCGCCGAGGCGAAGCGCCAGCGCGCTCGCGTCACGCTCGGCGAGGACGTCGCCGCGCAGAAGCAAGAGCGCAAACGCGCCGCGGTCGCGGCCATGGATGCGAAGCGGCGCGAGCTCACGGTGGCGGCGCTCGCCGATGAGTTCTACCAGCGCGAGTGCGTCGGCCACCTGAAGCACCCGCGACTGGCGAAGGGGTTCATTGACCGCGACCTCGATCCCAAGCTCGGCAAGCTGCGCGTTGCCGAGGTGCAGCCCCACCACGTCGACGACCTACTCCGCGCCATCCGCAAGCGCGGCCCGTCCGCCGCCAACCATGCCTTGCGCTGGATGCGCCGGATCTTCGACTACGGCGTCCGTCGGCGGATGATCGCCCAGAACCCGGCCGGTGCCTTTTCCCTGCGTGACGCCGGCGGCGCCGAGCAAGCCCGCGAGCGCGCGCTCAGCGCCGCGGAGATCAATGCGCTGTTCGAGGCCATGAAGGCGCAGAACTTTGACCACCTGAACGCCCTGGCCGTGAAGCTGCTGTTGTTGCTCGCCGTGCGCAAGATGGAGCTGCTCGCGGCGCGCTGGGAGGAGTTCGACCTCGAGGCCGGCGTGTGGGCGTTGCCCGGCACGCGAACGAAATCCGGCAAGGCCATCGACATTCCGCTTCCGGCGTACGCGATCGATCTGCTGCGGGAGCTCGAGCAGATCACCGGCGGCCGCGCCTACCTGTTCCCCGCCCGGCGCGCCAACAAGCGCGGCGTGCCGCACATGGCCGAGAACACGCTGAACGGGGCTCTCGACCACCTCAACGTCGAGATCGATGCCTTCAGCATCCACGACTTCCGCCGCACCGCGCGCACGCACCTCGCCGATCTCGGCGTGCCGGGCGTCATTGCCGAGAAAGTGCTGAACCACGCGCCCAAGGGCATAGAGGCCGTGTACGACAAGCACGGGTATTTCGACGAGCGCGCCGAGGCGCTCACGAAGTGGGCAGCACGCATTGAAGGCCTCGACCGCGGCGGCGTTGCCGAAGTAGTGGCGCTGAGTCAGCGAGGCATGCGCCGATGAAAGAGACCACGCCCTCGATGAATCTGTACGACTTCCTGCGTCCTAACAGGCAGCACATCTTTGCATGCCGAGACATTGTCGCACGCGTCCTGGAGGACGCAGGCATTCGGGTTGGTCAGAAGCGAGTGCGGTCTATAGCCGAGGACCTCCATGACGCCGGCTTAGACCCGCAAGCGGAAAGTGCGATGGATCGCGCGCTCCATGCCGATTTCAAGGCGCAAATGGAGCGCGTGACGTTACTCGATCAGCTCCTCGAGTCCTATCGAGCTGAGCGTTCGGGGCGCCTACCGCAGGGCCGGCCAGATTTGAAAAAAGCAGTGCAGGCGTGGAAGTTTCTGGATCAGTTGCTGGGTAAGGACGATCACGAGCACTTAGATCATTTGATCGAATTGCTCGAGCACGTTAGAGACGATGCAAAGCGGATGATGGATCCCTCGCTCAATCAACGTCCGAATCACCGCCCCGCCACGCAGAGAAACGAAAGCGCGCGTAGCATCTACATTGAACTGAAAGCCCAAGGCATACCGCAGGGCAAGGCGGCCCTTCTCATCGCTCAGATGTTTATCCAGGCTGGGTACGCCAACGGTAAAGAACCGCAGGTGCAAGCCGCTGTTCTTGATGCAATTAAGCGTGCAGAAAAGTGATCGCGAAAATTTAGTTTCCTCAGAAGATTCTTGATGGTGTTGACTGCGCGCCGTGCCACGTTAAGACACGGCTGAGTAGCAGGTGACGCCGAATGAATTTCCCCAAGCCCCGCAAGATCGGTCCGCGCGCCGCGCGCTGGAACCAACACGAACTCGACTGTTACGACGCCGCGGTTGCCGGCCAGGCGCCGCCGGCGCCGCCGGCCGCGCCGCGGTGGCTGCGCGACACCGAGGTGGCTGAGCGCTACTCGGTGTCGCGTGTGACGCCGTGGCGGTGGGCTGCGAGCGAGGAAAGGGCGGGCTGAGATGAGATGCCCGACTGGCCCGAAGGCCAGCCGGGGCGTAGGCAACGGTAGTAGCCCTGGCGGAGCTGCTGACGATTCTGCGCCCAGCGCCGCCGCGCATCAAGGCGACCGTGCACACGATGCAGCTCGCCGCCCGATGCCGAGGGACGGCGACTTTCCGGCTGGAATTCCCTCGAACCTGAGCACGGCTGCTCGCCGCGTCTACGCCGTAGCCATCCAGCGCTACGGCGAGGCTTGGCTCGCGCGTTACGGCGCGCCTGAGGCGGCCGAGCAGTGGAACCAGGCCATTGCGCCGCTCACCGCTGCCGAGACGCGCGGCGCCTGGTACGCGCTGCTCCGGCAAGCGTGCTCGGTAATGCCATCGCCGGACGAATTCGTGGCCATGGCGCGATCCAGGCTCAGGCGGCGAGCTCCCTCACCGGAGGCGCTGGAGCGTGGCCGCGCCGCGTTCGCCGAGTGCCGAGCAATCCTGGCGAAGGCCGGGGCCCCACCACGATGAGCAACGTGTCGGAAAGGATGGCCCGCGGCCGTGACATTGGGGTGCTCCGCCGCTGGATCCTGGATTTGGAGGTCGACGTCTACGCGAAAGGTGTTCTGCACGTCCTGGCGCAATACGTAGCGGCCCCCGGCGGCGACGCCTGGCCTTCCGTTGAGCGCATCGCGCGGGAAAGCGGCATGAGCCTCCGGAAGGCCCGCGCGACGCTCCGTGACCTCCGAGAAGTCCACAAGGTGATCGCGCCGGGGACGAGCAGAGGCAAGGTCACCAACACCTATCGGCTGCTGTGCCCGGCTTTCGAATCCAGCGACACCAACCGTGCACGCGGTGCACCGTTGCGCGATGAAGACGGCGGCGAGCTGGTCGACCTGAACGGTGCACGTCGTGCACGGATGAGCAGTGCACAGGATGCACGGTTAAGCGGCCAACCGTGCATAGGAGGGCCTTCAACCGTGCACAGCGTGCCGCCGATTGTAAGAATGGATCTTCCTACGGAAGCAGCGACCAGTCGCGAGAGCACAGCGACACCGGCTCCGAGTGTGTGGGACGTCGGGGTGGGACTACTCGGCGAACAGAGCCGAAGCTTGTTCGGACGGCTGATCCGAGAGCACGGCGAAATCGCAGTCGCCAAGGCCGTCGCCGAGACCGCTGCGTCCCGGCCGGCTGACCCTCGGTCCTACCTTCTCGGCATTCTCCGGAAGCGCCGGCCGCAGGCGAGCGACCGCGTGATGAGTTCGCCGATATGAGGCGCGGTCCGTCGTTCGAACGAGCGCTGATCGGCGCGGCATTGCTCGACCCGGCCATCGTGCCGGCGTTGCGCGACCTAGTGCGGCCTGCCGACTTCACCGATCGCGCACTCCGCGAGATCTGCCTCGCTCTGGAGGGTCTACATGCAGATGGTGAGCCGATCGACGTCCTGACCGTGGCCGACCGCCTGAGCGCGCGCCGTGTCTTGGACGACTGCGGCGGCGCCGGGTTTCTCGCCGAGCTGGTCGCCAACACACCGAGCGCTGCCAATTTCGCCTACTACGCCGAGTGCGTGCGGCGCGAAGCGCAGCGACGCAAAGCCCTCGCGCAGCTGGACAGCTACCGCGACAGGCTCGAATCCGAGGAGCCGGGCATTGTCCTGGGCGAGCTGCAGGGGTGGCTGGACGGCGGCATTGCGACCAGCCCAGTGGCAGAGTTCACCGGGGTGGACCTGGTGATGGCCGGTTTCGACGCCTTGAAGCCGGAACGGGCAGACCTGCCGGGGACTGGGCTGGCTCCGCTTGATCGAATGCTGGGCGGCTTTCAGCGGGGCCGCCTGTATGTGCCGACCGGCCGCACCAGCACCGGCAAGTCGGCGCTGACGCTTGCCGCGGCTCACCACATCGCAAGTGCGGGCCACGCGGTGGGGCTGTTCTCGCTTGAGATGCCCGCCGCGGAGATCGCCACCCGACTGTTCGCCCACCGATACCGGCTGAATGTCACCGCGCTCACCCGGCGTGTCCCTGGTATCGACCTCGAGCTCGAGAGGGCTTACAGGAACAACCCGATGGTCGGGCTACCCTTGGTTGTCGACGACAACACCACAGAACTGCAGGCGCTGGTCGCGCGCGCGATGGACTGGCATCACCGCCACCGGATCGAAGTGCTGTTCGTGGACTACCTCGGCTTGGTGACGGTGCGCGGCAATGCGCCGCGGCATGAGCGGATCGGCGAGGCTTCGCGCACCTTGAAACTGCTGGCCAAGCGACTGGCAATCCCGGTCATTGCCGCTGCACAGCTGAATCGAGAGCCGGACAAGGATGAGCGGCGCCCACGCCTTTCCGACCTTCGCGACTCCGGCTCAATCGAACAGGACGCCGACGTAGTTATCGCATTGAACCCGACGAGCGAGCCCGACAATGCAGGCAGGTCGTCGCTCGAGGTGGGCATTCTGAAAAACCGAGGCGGGCCGCGCGGGTGGAGCCCCGAGTCCGTCATTTTCGATGGTCGGCACCAGCGCTTCGAAGTGCAGAGCGGCGCTGAATGAGCTTTCGTTCCACTGTTCCCCGTGGAACCACAAGCCAAAGCGCTACCTGCGTTACACGGCATTACCGTGCGTTTCTCGTTCTCGCCACCGGTGCGCGGCGCGCTCGAAGCGCAGAGGCTTCGGCATGACGGGCCGGCGTGGACGACCAGAAGGCCCTGCACTGCTCGAGGTGACGATCCCTCGCGCGCCATGTCCAGGGTGCGGGCGTTTCGATGCCTATCGCATCACGCGCACGATCAGCGTTGGCGATGGTGCGGTGCTCCAGTACGCGCGCTGCAGCTGCTCCCTCGGCACGTTCCGGATCTCGATGGACCCCGACCTGTACGACCCCGGCTTGTACGGCACGTAGAAATTTAATCGGGCGCGTGGCGCTAAGGTTCGCCGCGCGGTGCATGCATGGCCACGGACGGCCACCTTCGCACCCCTGGAGACCATCGATGAAACCGAGAACGAAAACCGCCGACGCGCCAACCCTCGTGCATGTGACAGACGATCCGGTACTGGCCCCACTGAACCAACGGCTCGCGGAACTCCGCGAGCAGCACGCGGCGGCATGTCGGCGTGTGGCCGCTCTCGAACCACGTCGCCCCGGCGATGACCATGCAGACCGCCGCGACAAGGTCGCCGCGGTTATCGCGCGCGAGCCCGTGCAGCAGGTTGCTCGGCGCGGCGACGAGCGCTCAGCCCTGGATGCGGCGCTCGAGGAGAGAGAGATCCTGCGCGAAGCCATCTCCCAGCTCGAGCTTGCCACTGCGGCGGCGCTGGAGGCCGCGCAGCGCCGCATGCACCTCGCCATGCTGCCGGAGTTCCAGGCGGTGGCCGCGCAGATGGCCGCGGCGCTGGCGATTTTCGGGGAGGCGCAGGAAGCGTCCCTCGCTTTCGCAGACAAGGTGCGCGCCGCGGGCGCCGGTGATTGGCCGCGGCGCTTCGGCCCGCTGGGCGTGGCGCGCGTCGGCGTGCCGACCAACGACCACAGCGTGTTCGCCGGCTGGTTGGCCGCAGCGATGACGGCCGGTGCCATCGACGCCGACCAGGTGCCTCAGCGGTGGCTGGCCGAATGGGGAACGCTGCGCGACGTCGATGACGCGGCAGATCCGAGTCGCGCGCGGCTCGCGCGGGCCAAAGTTCAGGGCAATGGTGAGATTGCCTCTGCACCCACGACGCGCGCACGCGCCGGCGCCCGCCGCGACGGCTGGTGACACTGCAACCCACTACTTCCACGAGGACCGAACCATGAAAGCACCCACCTCCGCCTTCGGCATGTGCCCCACGTGCCACGCGCTTCCCGAGCTGGTCAACGCCGGCACCAGGCAGTACGGCGTGTGCCGGCAGCACCGCCTGGCATGGGAGATCTGCGAATTCCCCAATGATGACGCCGAGGCGCTGGGCGACCCCGTGTCGATCGACAGCTTCACGCTGGTCGAGCCGCACTACCCGGACGGCGGGGATCCGGACGCGCCCGCGGCGAAGTCCACGCACGAGTCACTCAAGGCCCGCAAGGCGCGCGCCGGCCGGCGGCTGGGCGCTCGAGGGTAGCAAGTGGTGCCCACGATGGACTGCGCGCCGCCTGGCCCGTCCGAATTCGCGCGGGACCTGCAGGCCTTGCTGCATCCGAAGCTGCACCCGGGCCCTCGCAACTTCATCTCCAGGTGGATCGCCCGGCGGTACTTCGCGCGGCCTATCGCCCCGCAGCGCTGGAGTGTCGTCGGAGCGGTGGTGCGCACCGAGCTGGCCGCCAGGGCGAGCCGCAACCGGACCACGCCGGCGGAGGAACTCGAGCTCGAGGTGCGCGCGGCCGTGGTCATCGCGGCGGGCGGTATTGACCTCAACCATCCGGCGCCGGACGTGTTCGAGCGCGTGCGCGCCGCGGTGGGTAACGAGTTGTGCCGGTCGCTGGTCGGGCCGGGTTGGCGATGCGAAACCACGACGGCGGGCAGCGGCGCGGGGGACGGATGGGCGCCGGCCCATGTAGTTCCGGGTGAGTCCGCCCTCGAGCTGGAGCGCCTGGCGGCGCGGTACCCGGCCGAGATCGGCCTGTTGGCGGAAGCGGCCACCGCGCTGAGTCGCGACGAGCTCGCGCGCTCGATGGGGATCACGCGCAGCGCGCTCGATAAGAGGGTGTGGGACGCGCGCAGAAAGATCTCGATGGGTCGGTAAGAAATGGCCTCGCCCAGCGGACTACCAATGCTGAGGCTCGCCGGGCCGGCGTCACCTGGTTTCTCCGCAGGCGGCGCCGGCCTGGCATTTCCACTGGGCATTCGAGGAGGACAACATGTGGATATTGGCAAGCGGCAACGTCGCCAGCCCGTCGGGCAGCGCGCTCGCCGGTGACTTGGTGCGGGTCTCGACCGAGCTGGGCGAGGCCTTGGTGTCGTCTGGTAACGCACGCGCGCTGACCGACGTAGAGGCGCACGCGATGCGCGAGAAGGCTCGCGGCACGGGGGCGGTGCGGATCGTAGAGTTCTCCGATGCGGGCGACGACGCAGGCGCTGATATGGATGGAGACGACTGGTCATGAGCCGCTGGCCAACTATCGCGGCCCTGGCCGACACGCCCGCCTATCGAGAGATGTCAGAGCGGCTGGTGGCGTTCCAGCTCGAACTGGCTGACCTCGAGCGCCGCCGTGAAGACGTGATCAAGGGCCTGGCCGCGCCACGCAACGATGCCTTCGAGGAGGCCGCTCGCGCCCGTGTGTTCGGCGGCGAGGAACGCCTGCTAGATGTCACGAGGCTTCGCCGTGACTTGACCGAGTTGAACGACGCGATCGAGTTACAGCGGCGCACAATCGAGATCCACAAGCGCCACATGGACGACACCCGCCAGCAGCTAGGGTCGGCACTCGCCGACAAGCTGCGCCCGGCACACGAGAAGCACGCCCGGGAGATGGCGGCGGCGGCCCTCGCCTTCGCCCAGCTCTGCGAGGAAGAGCGTGCGCTGTTCGAAGGGCTGCATGATGCCGGCTATGGCATGGCCGGCCTCCAGCCGTTCCGGCCGGTGTGGTTCGGTGCGCTGAACGACAGTGCCTCGCGGATCAGGTATTGGCTCGAAGAAGTGGAGCGACAGCTCGGCGTGCCCATTGGCACCCTGTACCGGCCGAGGTAGCGCGCTGTGGACCGTCTCCTGCTGCTGGTCGCGCATCACGAAGCCGGTCATGCCGTGGCCGGTCACGTGCTTGGCTGGCGCGTGCGCAGCGTGTCCATCGACGAGGATGGTGGGGGCGTGACGTATTTCGAAGGCGCCCGCGTCGACCTCGCTCTGCCCCGCCGCGTAGCGGATAGAGGCGAGTCGAACGACATCGAGCCGTTGCTGATACGCGCTCTTGCAGGGCCTATAGCACAATGCCAAGCGGAAGGGCTTCCAACTCCCGGCGCGCTCGACCGACCCATGTGGCGCCACGATGCCGAGAAGGTGCAGTGGCTTTCAGCGGCCGCGACATTGCCCGACGTCACGTTGCGACGCGCACGCCTGGGAGCCGTCTGCCTACTGCACGACCATCGGCACCGAGCTGAGGCCATTGCACGCGCGCTGCTGAGCGGCAGCGGGCACCTAACCTCAAGCGAGTTCGAAGCAGTGATCGCTAAGGCCGATGCGGTGAGGCATGAATACCAGGCCACCGGGCTGCGAGCGCTGACGCCTGGCGAGGTGCGCGAGGCCGAGGCCCTGGTCAGTGACTTCAATACGCGAGTGGCTGCGTGGACGAAGGCGAAACGTCACCATCACCGGGCTGCGATGTAGCGATGCCGACTGCGCCTCGTAAGCATGGCGGCACCCGATCCGCACCTGTGCACGCGCACGTACCGCGGCGAGATTCTGCCCGCGCCCGCGGCTACACCAACAAGTGGGAGAAGGCGCGCGCGGCGTTCCTGCGAGTCCATCCGCTCTGCGTGGCCTGCGAGCGAGAAGACCACCAGCTCACCTCTGCGACCGTCGTCGACCACGTCATACCTCACAAGGGCGACACAGTGCTTTTCTGGGACTCGAGCAACTGGCAAGCGCTGTGCAAGCGGCACCACGACCGGAAGACGGCGACCGAGGACGGCGGCTTCGGGAGACCGCGAGCGTGAGCGCCGCGCGCGGTGCCCACGCGCACGCCCGATCGCCGCGCGCCGGCGCGGCCGACCGCATACCCCCCGGGGGGAGGGGGGTGTCGGAAACTTTTGACCTGTCGTGCAGGGACCGCCGCGGAAGGCACGTAAATTTTCGCGCTCCCCGGT
The DNA here is from genome assembly GCA_050186725.1 of Gammaproteobacteria bacterium. Classification (GTDB taxonomy): domain Bacteria; phylum Pseudomonadota; class Gammaproteobacteria; genus JADJYF01. The sequence goes on from JBFWYG010000002.1 coordinate 158,305, forward strand.
TCAAAACTTTTTCCGGCCAGGCGCCGCGCGCTGCCTGCACCCCCCCGGGTACCCCCTTTCGGGCGCGGGCGCGATGACGGCGCGCACGCCGAAGCCTCCCGCGCACCTGCAGCCGGCGACGAAGCGCTGGTGGGCCTCGGTGGTGTCCGAGTTCGAGTTGGAGGCTCATCACGTTCGCCTGCTCACGCTGGCCGCCGAGGCCTTCGACCGCTGCCAGCAGGCACGAGAGACCATTGCGACGGAGGGGCCAATCTTCCAGGACAGGTTCGGCCAGCCGAAGGCGCATCCGTCTGTGGGCATCGAGCGCGACTCCAAGATCGCGTTCGCCCGGCTGCTGCGCGAGCTGGACCTCGACGGCGGGCCGGATCCCGACCCACGCATCCCGCGGCCAGGCGGGCGGTAGGTGCTGGCGTGCCGTACCGTCGCCACCGAGGAAAGCGCCGCCGCGTGGTGGTGGACTGGCTCGATGACTTCCTCGTCGATGGCGCCGAGCCGGCCATGGATGCGCCAGGCGTGAACATCTTCATCTTCATCGACCCCGGGCAAGCGGCGATCGAGGCGTGGCGCGAGCACGGCGCGCGCGTGCTCGCACGCTTCGTGCGCGACCACCCTGGCACCCGGCCGTGGGCCTGGTGGCTGGCCGATGCGCCAGAGCCACGGCGCCGGCTCGGTGGCACCGGTGACCCGCTGCGGTTCGCCCGGCTGGCGTTCGGCGTGCCGGACAGCTGGCAGACGGCCGCGCATGCCGGCAGCTGCATGGCGCGCGGCGTGCCGGTCGACCCGCGAGACCCGCCCGTGTTCGAGTCGGAAGCGACTTACCTCAAGCGCCTCGCGCTGCTCACGCCGGCCGAATCGAAGAGGCTCGGCAGGGCCGACTTCCGACCCGAGGCCATCGAGATCAACTGACCCACCGAGGACGCATCCATGGCAAAGCTCATCGACATCTCGCAGCTCGGCGACAAGCGCCTGCAGAAGAAACTCGACAAGCTCGACAAGCGGGTGCAGAAGGCCATCGTGCGGCGCGGGCTGCGCAAGGCAGCGAAGGACGTGTTGGAGAGCGCTCGCGCGATCGTGCCAGTCGACACTGGCGCGCTGCGCGACGGGCTCGCCGTCAAGGCCTTGAAGCCGAAGCGGGGCAGCTTCGGCGTCCAGGTGGTCACGCCCACCCGAGCAGAGCTGGGTATCCCGGCGGACGCCAAAGGCTACTACCCGGCGGTGGTCGAATATGGCTCTGACAAGCGCAACCTTCCACCTCGACCGTATCTGCGGCCGGCGCTCGATCAGAACCGGGAGAAGGGGAAGCGCACCGTCGCGGACTCCATTCGAGCCGAGGTTGCGAAAACCAAAGCGTAAGGCCGAAGCGACGTGTACGTGGGCGAAGCTCACGCGGGAACGCGGAACGCGCCGCGACACCCGCGACCACAAAAAAACCCCGCCTCTAGGGCGGGGCAGGGTCCTTAAGTTCCGCGGGCCCGAGGGGGAGGAGGAAGCGGCCCGCGCGGCGATTGTCCCTCGGCCTGTGGATTGACTGAAGTCGGACTGCTGGGTGACCGACACTCAGCAATAGCGCGCTCACACGTAGGCCATCAGCTGACCGGCGGCTGGCGATCCGCCGGTCGCGCTCCGCCGGCCTTCTCGTCCTCGATCAGCACCTCGGCCACCACAAGCGCGTGCTGAAGCATGCCGAGTAGCATGTGTTCCGTTGCGATGTAGTCTTGCGTGGACAGGGATCCCGGTAGGCTGTGCAGCTCGATTTCCGCCCTCGCCGCCGCCAGCGATTGAAGGAAACCAAGCATAGTGCGCACCTCCTGGAGCATCTCTTCGGGGCTATCGCCATCGAGCAGCGGCGGTCGATACCGAACGCCGTTCTTGGTGAGCGTGAGCGCCGCGATCGCCTTTCTGATCTTCGCCGCGCTCATGACTGTCCCTCCGTGCTTGCGGCGCCGTCGCATGGCGGATCGTCGTGGTCACACACCCGAGCTTCGCGCAGCCGCTTTCTCTCCTCGGCGCGGCGCTGTTCACCCATTTGTCCGGCCAGTGGATCTGGTTGGCCGCGTGATCTCTCCCAGAGGTTCCACCACAGCTGGTGAAACTCACGCGCTTCGAGAGCCAACCAGTAGAGCGTATTGGCCGCTAGCCTCGCTTCCTCGTTGCTCTGACGATCTTCCGAGATCAGGTAAGCCAGGCACTGCGCGCGGTCCAGGAACTCGTCGCTCGCCGTCCAGAGGCCAATGACACTGGGCTCCTCGTCCTCTTCCAGGTCCGGTAGCCACTGCGTCCGCACCTTGAGCTTCGCGGCGCTCATGCGGCACCTCCAGCGGCCTGACGCCGACGAGAGTGCTGGAGCGAGCGCCAGGCGTTGAGAAACTCCCGAGCTTCGACAGCGAGGAACCACAGAGTCTCGCCGGCGGCGTTGACGTCCAGAGAGGCGTCGGGCTCAACGGCGATCAGGTGGGCGATGGCGCGCGCGCGGTCCAGAAAGGCGCTGAAAGCCTCGGCGAGGGGGGCGGCGCCGCCTGCGCCATCCAGGGTAGGCAACCACGCCGCCGCCACCGGCGCGGGCGGGGCCGCGGTCGGTCTTCTGGTCTTCATGCCTTCCCCTCCTCTGCCGCGCACGCCTGGCATGGCTCATAGGCCGCGGCAACGTCGTCCAGCTCGCGGATGAGCTCGAGCTGCCGGTCGGCCACTCCCTGCACGTCGACGAACTCGGGGCCCTGGAAGGCGCGCAGCGTTGCCACGGCCGCGGCCAGGCGCGCCAGGCCTGCCCGCACCGCGCTTACCAGCCCGGCGTCGGGCTGGCGGCCGCTGGAGGCCTCGGCGCCGAGCACCTGGTCATGGTGATCGGCGCCATCGACGCCGCGTCTTCTTCTGACGGTGGCGCCCTTCGCCTCCGCGCGTTCCGCCGCGGTGCGCGCCTCGCCCCACTGGTAGAGGAACTGCAACGCTTCCTCAGCGGTGTCGCAGAGCACGTAGGCCATCTCCGTCATGACCCGGTCGTGGTTTTCCTCTGCGCGATCCTTGAGCGCTTCGGCGACCGACGCCACACGCCCCCTGAAGATGTGCATGACGTCAGTCAGCACCTCGGGATCGTGCACCGGCTTCGCGGCGTCCAGGCGCCACCAGGCCGGCGTCAGTCTTCTCAACACGGCCAGCTCGAAGGGAGAGAGGGAATCGCCGCTCTCGGCGGCAGGGGGAGAGATCACAGTCATGGCTCGACGCCTCCTAAGGATAGGGAGTCGGGCCTTAATCAACCGCGTTAAGACGGCCGCTCTTCTTTCCCCGAAGGGTGTTTTATCCGAGCCGACCCGACAATGAGGCGTCGCCGACGCTACGCGCAGGCGCAAAAAAACCGCATATCTTTCGGGTGCGGTTTCCGCTTAACGAAGGGTTGATTAGGCCCTTGAGCGAAGAGGCTAGACCGTGCACCGTCGAAATGCAAGGCGGAGGACACTTGAGAGCGGTCCTTCGGTAAATTGCACACGGGAGCCGTCACGGCAATCAACAATGGGCGAAGCGTTTTGGGGGCAACCAAGGCCCGTGCTCGGAAAGGGCCGGCCATGGTGAAAGCACTGGGGAAAAAAAATGGCGCGCGTGAGCATTGATCTTCGTCTCCGACCGACACGCTTCGGGTTTCTCGTTCGCCCGGACAACGTCAGGAAAGCACTGGAAATCTTTCGGACGTGCACATGCCTCTGGGGCGGTCAGTACAATCCAATCATTCCCTATTTCAAACGCGTGCCGTCATGGTGGGAACGTGAAGGCTATGGTCGAGAGAGCGCTCAGCAGATCGTAAGTGGGTACCTTGACCACTTCGAGCCCGATTTCGTAGTCGAGTCGGAATCGGGTTTAGCCAGGGATCTGGGGTTAGCCAAAGAGAAAATCATACCGCTGTCGGGAATATTGCATAGCTCAGATAACCCTGACGTCAGAGGTCACGGGCTTAGTGTATTTGACCTGTATCGGGGTTTATACGAGAAAAAATATCAGTTCGTTGTTCGGCAGAAGAGCGACATTATTGAGGCGGCACCGGCCTCTCCCGAATACATGCCATTTACTGCATGCGTGTTTGGTGACTTTCCACGGGCTAGTGGACTCACTTACTTCCGGCAGGCTTTCCGCGATGCATTCGAACCGCGGAATTGCCTCATCGATCCGGAAACCCTTAAAGGTGAATTCAACCAGTCACTGGTCTCTGCAATGGAAGTAGCAAGTGCACGTATTGACGTACGCTACAACGAACGATTCGAACCAGTAATCTTCGTATTGGACGCCTTTGAGTCCCGCGACTTGATAGATTTCTGGAACCTCCGCGCCGTCCGAAGCTCCGTCATGCCGGTGCCAAAACAATGGGTTCCAGAAATGGCGACCCACTTGCGAGCCTTTATCAGGCGAGCATATCGACCGCTTCCGGGGAACTCTAACGGAGTAATGATCAAGGCAGTAGTTATGTTCGCCCGGTCAATTTCGACTGATGAGTCGAAAGAACTTCACGCAAAGTACATGAAGGTCAATGACCGCGATGCAAACGCAATCCAGTTTTGGTATCCGCCGATTTGGCGTCCGACACCGACCTATACCGTCCGGGCAACGAGGCCAACCCTTACTGCCGGCGAGAAAAAAATTACCGCGGACATAGGCCCCGACGAGAGGAATCTTCAGTTCGAACCACTAACGCCCGAGTTCGCTGAACCCCTTGGGGGGAAATGTCGATGGGCGAACGTAGTGCGGCTGTCCTCCTGGGATGCGTCGGATTCCATGGCCACCATTTTTCCGTGTGATTACAAAACGAAGGTGCCTTCAAGAATTAGGCTTGGCGGCGATCTATTGCTTTCCACGACGGAGGGCCTTGTATTCTTCCCAGAGTACATAGGAATGAGCCAGCATTGGAGTGTCCCAGACGGTTCCACCGCAATTTCTGAGTGGCTTAAATCCAAAAAAATTCATTCTCGACTGTCGGAATCTGGAAGGGCTACTCAGCAAATCATTCAATCGCTAGGCGGTTTCTGGGGAGTGCGAAGCATCGCAAGTCGCGGGGTAATAGACCTCCTGGATGAGATGGCGCGCAGTCTGTCTCGTAGCCTTCATTACAAGAAGTTCAGCAACTTGATCCAAGCCGCAACGCGGGATGATGAAATTTGGCGTGGCGGCGAGCATGAGACGTTGGTAGAAAGGAATGCAGTACAGCTTGGGCTAGAAGTGAAATGCAGCAAATGCGGCAGTTGGAGCTGGCATGCAATAGACCAACTCGACTACTCGGTCACCTGCGATTTGTGTCTGCAAAAGTTCAAATTTCCTTCGGCGAACCCCGGCGATTCATCTAAAGCGAAGTGGGCCTATCGTGTAGTAGGTCCGTTTGCGCTTCCCCGGTTCGCAAATGGGGGCTATGCCGCGTCTCTCGCAATTAGGTTTTTTGCAGAGGTATTGAGGCCCTTCGATAGCTCCAGAGTTACGTGGGCTTCGGGTCAAGAACTGACATGGCAGAGCGACGGGAAAAAAATTGAGGCAGACTTTCTAGTCTGGTATCAAAGGAAACGATTACTGGATCCGGATTACCCCACAAACATCGTATTCGGCGAGGCAAAGAGCCTGGGTAAGGATGCGTTCAAAGACGACGATATTGATCGAATGAAAGCTCTAGCGGAAGAGTTTCCAGGCTCGATACTCGTATTTGCAACGCTTAAGGAAGCATCTCAGCTAGCGGAGACGGAGATTAAGCGAATCCGACGGCTGGCTGAGTGGGGAAGGCACTACAACCGAGATTCGCGCCAGACACGATCGCCAGTAGTGATACTTACTGCTACTGAGCTTTTCTCAAGCGCTGATCTCCGCTCATCTTGGAAGGCGGCGGGCGGATTAAGAGCATCCATTGGTAATCATGAACAAATCGACGACCTATCAAAGCTCGCCGATCTTACTCAGCAGTTTTACCTCGGAATGCCCAGTTATTTCGCATGGTCGGAAGCAAAATGGAAGGCATCCACGAGAGGCCGCCGCCGTGTCGGTCGCTAAGGTTCGGCTTAGCTTGGGCAAACGAACTCACACTTGAGGAAGTGATCCGAGCTGGCGCCCGAATCGCTTTTATTAACGTCTCGTACATGAAAATCGGCCAGCTTAGCCTGCTCATGCTGATCGATCGGCAGGGCGAAGTGGTCCGGATCCAGCAAGTGCGGCACTTGGTGCGCTGCATGGACCGTTATGGCGGCGCGAAATCTGTCATTGGACCGTGAATATTCACGTTCCCGCCTGAGGTTGGTTTCCTAAAGTGTTCGGAGGGATTCAACGCTTCAACGGTGACGAACATGGCGATTTGCTCGTGTGGCGAGGAACTTAGAGAGGGCATCGCGATGGACGCGGGAACCACTAGGCTAAAGAGCTGCCCAGAGTGCTCTGGTCGTGCAGGCCACCACGTCTTTTATGGTGAGGACCATTTCGGCCGGCGCAACATGGGCGACGGGCGAGAGATCGTGCAGTCATGGTGTCCGGCGTGCCGCGCGGGCACGCTGCCCGATGTCCCGCCTGCGCTGGAGTGCCCCTAGCCGGACACCATACACCCCGCGGCGGTTCATTTTGGGCCGCCGGTTCCCCCTGCCGCGAGACCATGCACGCTGCGCGGACCGCGCCGTGCAGTCGATAAGCCTCGCGATGGTGCTCAAGATCCTGTGCAGCGTCCAGGTGCGCCGCGGAGCGACACGTGCTGGGGTGCCGAGACTTCAGCGGGCGCCGCCGTCAGATTCGGCTGATGGGGGTGGGGAGCGGCTGACCGACGCCCATGCGTCGCCCAAGTGGGCGCAGGCAACGCAGCGGTGGGCATCTGTGTCATGCCGTCGCAGGGAAGCGCGCGATTTCGGTGTACCCGGCTGTGTACCCGGCTCACCCGCCGAGACCCTTGAACCCCGATTTTTCCCGGAAGAATCGCTCCATCCGAAGATGCAGGCCGAGATCATGCAGAAGGTCGGCGAGGTGATCGCGAAGTATGCCGAGCAGGTGAAGGACGTGGCGCCGAAGCCGTGACGCTTCGCCGGCGCGTCGATGATGGGACAGACCCCGTACGGGGTCTGTCCCTTAGGCAGGCGCCATGCATGGCGGATTGAAACCCGCCCCACGACACATCGATCTGATAAGCGCCCTGTAGGGCCGATTTCAATCGGCCAGGCACGGCGCTTCGACAGGCGCCACGACTGGCGGGTTGAAACCCGCCCTACAATGTCTCTATCGCGTCCAGCACCGGCAGCAGGTACTTCTTGAACTGCCGCGGGTCTTCGGCCATCGGGAAATGGCCCATGCCTTCCATCAGCGTGTAGGTCGCGCCCGGCACGGCGTCGGCCAGCGCCTTGGACGCCTCGGGATAGGCCGACCAGTCGTAGTCGCCTGATAGCACGTAGAGCATGCACTTCTTCGTGTCGATCTGTCCGGCCTTCTCGCGCAGGTCGTGCTCGATGCCGTAGTAGTTCAGATCACCCGCGAACACCGCCGGCGCGCCCTGGCTGTAGGCCCAGATGGTCTCGCGCACGTTGGCTTCGGGGGCGTGGGGCGAGCACAGGCTCATCATCGCCGCCGGCTTCGACTCGTTCGACAGTCGCGGGTGATGCCACCACTGCTCGATCAGCCGATCGATGTTGCCGCTCCACATCGATGCCTCGAGACCGATGCAGGCGCGGAAGTGCTCGGGCTTGTACAGCGCGAGATCGGCGGCGAGATGTCCTCCCATCGAGCAGCCCATGTACACCGGGCGGTCGAGCTCGAGTTCGGTGACGAGCTTCACCCAGTAGTCGATGAAGAACTTCTGCGTCAGGCGATACTGCTGCTCCCAGTAGCGCACCGTCATCGGCGGCAGGGACTTGCCGTGGTAAGGCAGGTCGGCGGCGATCACGCGGAAGCGTGAAGTGATCTCCGGGTCCTCTAGCAGATGCCGGTACTGGCGGCCATCCGAGCCGGCGGTGTGCTGGCACACCAGCGGTATGCCCTGCCCCGCCTCTTCGAGATAGACCCGGTACTCGACGCCGTCGACATCGAGGTAGATATAGCGGCCGATGATGGGCGAAAAACGTGCCATGGTGTGCTCTCCTCAGGCCGCTTGGCGTTCAGCGCGCCAGCACTCGCCCATGAGGGCGTGGATGCGGCGCAGCGCGTAGTAGTAGGCATAGGCCGTTTCGAGGTCGCCGCCGAACTCGAAGGGATGGTGGAACGAGGCCGCGAACCAGTCGTGGTAGAAGGGCTTGGGCTTGGCGGCCAGCATCTGCTCCCACACTTCCACCGGTCCACCGACGTTGATGGTGTAGGGATCGAAGCCGTGCGTGCCCTGCACGAAGCTCTGCACGCGACCGTTCTCGACGTGCATGAAGTACAGGTCGTCACCGACCTTGAAGCGCAGGTCGCAGTACCAGAAGCGCGCGGCGAGCTTGAACTCCGGATCGGCGTTCAGACGTTCGCGGATCGCGTCCACCGGCAGGATGAGGGAGGTGGTCATGGTGGGTCCTCGATGAAAATGTGAAGGCCTCGCAGGTCGGACTGTAGGGCCGATTTCAATCGGCCATGCACGGCGCGTCTTCGAATAGCGCAGTGCACGGCGGGTTGAAACCCGCCCTACAGGTGCTCTCCTTGTAGGGCCGATTTCAATCGGCCATGCACGTCGCGTCTTCGAATAGCGCAGTG
>JBFWYG010000003.1:0-6873 GCA_050186725.1 Gammaproteobacteria bacterium
CACTCGACTGCTCAAACAAGGGGTTCGATGCGCTTTGTCCGTTCTGCGCGGTGCCCAGAGCCGAATGACCGAACTCATCGTTCGGCATCCGGTTCCATGCGCTTAGATTCGTGGGGATCTGCCAGGGACAGACCACGGTTTCGCAGAAACCGTGGTCTGTCCCCGATTAGCGCCAGCCTAAAGGCTCGCCAGCACGCGATGCCGGTCGGCGAAGGCGCGGCGCGTGACCGCGATGTCGGGCGCGAACACTTCCCAGCCGTGGGGCACGCCGGGATGCACGTGCAGTTCCACGCTCACGCCGGCCGCCGACAGGCGACGCGCATACTCGATGTCCTCGTCGCGAAAGATGTCGAGCTCGCCGACGTCGATGTAGGTCGGCGGCAGGCCGGATGCATCGACCACGCGCGCCGCCGCCGCATGGGGACTCACGTTCGCCCCCCCGACCGCGTCGCCGAGCAGCGCGCCCCAGCCGGTCAGGTTGTCGTCGTAGCTCCAGGTCATGAACGGCTGCAGGCGCGGATCGAGCCGCGTGTTGCGATCGTCCAGCATGGGGTAGATGAGGATCTGCCGCGCGATGGCCGGACCGCCGCGATCGCGGGCGTAGAGCGCGAGCCCCGCGGCCACCCCGCCACCGCCGCTGTCGCCCATGATGGCGATGCGCGCCGGGTCGACGCCGAGTTCGCTCGCGTGTTCGACGAGCCAGGCGAGGCCCGCGTAGCAGTCCTGCACCGGGATCGGGTGCGGATACTCGGGCGCGTAGCGGTACTCGACCGACAGGAAGGGCACGCCGGTCGCGGAAACGTAGCGCGCCACCGGCCGGTCATAGATGCCCACATTGCTCAGGATCATGCCGCCGCCGTGCACGTACAGCACGGCCGAGCCGGGCGCTTTGCCGCGCTTCGTGTACCAGCGCAGCAGCAGGCGCGCGCCGTCGCTCGTCGTGACGCTGAAGTCGCGCGTGTCGACGTCGTCGGGCGCCGGCAGCGCCTCGTGGGCGCGGCGCTGAAAGGTCTCGAAGGCTGTGCGGCGCGCGGCGACGTCGCCCGGCGGCGGCAAGGTGGCGCCGGCCAGCGCGGCGGCGAAGGGCGCGAAACGCGCGGCGAATTCCTCGTCCAGCATCAGTGTCATCAGTGTCTCCCCAACACGGCGGCAAGGCTGTCGACCGGCAGCTTAGCGCAGCGCGGGCAGCGTCGTCGCCGCTGCCCAAGGCGACCGCGCTGGCGTAAGCTCGCGCCGCCCATCCAGGAGAATCAGGCGCATGCTGCTGCCCCCCTACCGCGCCGACCAGGTCGGCAGCCTGCTGCGGCCGGCGGCACTCGCCGCGCTGCGCGCGCGCTACCGACAGGGCGAGCTCGATGGCGCGACGCTGCGCGCCGCCGAGGACCAGGCGATAGGCGCCGCCGTGCAACGGCAGGAAGCACTGGGACTCGAAGCCGTCACCGACGGCGAATTCCGCCGCGACTGGTGGCATCTCGATTTCCTCGCGCAGTTCGACGGCGTGGCGGTCAGCACGCACGCCGGCCCGCGCTTCCGCGACGCAGGCGAAGAACAGCCACCGATCGCGACCGTCACCGGCCGCGTCGCCTGCCGGCGACCGATCATGGCCACGGACTTCGCCTTCCTCGCCGCCAGCACCACGCGCACGGCGAAGATGACTATCCCCTCACCGTCCATGCTGCATCTGCGCGGCGGACGCGCGGCCATCGCGCGCGAGGTCTACCCGGATCTCGACGACTTCTGGAGCGACGTGGCGACGGCCTATCGCGCGGCCATCGCCCATCTGTACGCCGCCGGCTGCCGCTACCTGCAGTTGGACGACATCACCTTCGCCTATCTGTGCGACCCAGCCGTGCAGGCCCGCTGTCGCGTCAACGGCGACGACCCGGCGACACTGCCCGCGACCTACGCCTCGGTGATCAATGCGGCCCTCGCCGGGCGTCCGGCCGATCTGCGCGTCACGCTGCATACCTGCCGTGGCAACTTCAAGAGCGCGTGGGTCGCCGAGGGCGGTTACGCGCCGGTGGTTGAGGCGATGTTCTCCACCGAGGTCGACGGCTACTTCATGGAATTCGACTCGGCCCGCGCCGGCGGCTTCGAACCGCTGCGCGTGCTCGCGGAGCAGGCGAACGACAAGCGCGTGGTGCTGGGCCTGGTGACGACCAAGGTGGGCGACCTCGAGGCCCCCGAGCATCTCCTGCGCCGCATCGACGAAGCGGCGCGCCACCTGCCCCTGGAGCGGCTGTGCCTGTCACCCCAGTGCGGTTTCTCCAGCACCCACCACGGCAATGCGCTCAACCACGACGAGCAGTGGCGCAAGCTCGAACGCGTGGTCGAGGTGGCGCGCCGCGTCTGGGGCGGCGTGGCCTGACGCGCCGCGCGTTTCAGCGCGCGTCGCGCGCCTCGATGTCCGCCAGGGTGCGCAGCAGCACCGGCCGGAACAGCGTGTAGTTCTCGCTCATGGGAAAATGCCCGAGTCCTTTCAACATCTCGTAGTGCACACCGGCGCCGATGCGTCGCGCGCAGGCTTCGACATGGGCCGGCGGACAGGTGAAGTCGTATTCGCCGGCGTACAGATAGAGCGGGACCTTGGTGGCGTCGATGCGGTCCGCGCGACTCGCATCGGCGTTGTCCACGCCCCACAGGTAGAGATCGTTGCGCTGCGTGCGTGGATGCGCGCTCTGGATGATGCGCCCGACCTGGGTGTCGGCCAAGGACAGGTTGGGCGCGGTGACGGCGTCGATCATGCCGGCCATCATTTGATTCACGTTGACCGCCGGGTCGATCCACCAGTCGTGGAAGAACCCGTAGGTCGGCACGGCGCCGGCCAGCCCGATCAGCCCGCGGAAGTGCAGCGGGTAACGCTCGGCCAGATGCAGCGCGATCACGCCGCCGATGCTGCAGCCGATGAATATCGGGCGCTCCAGGCGCAGCGCCGCGCTGAAGGCCAGGATGAAACGCGTCACCCAGTCCGAGGTCAGCGGCTGATCCTCAGTGAAGAAATCGCGGTCCGCGGGCGGATCGGATTTACCGTGGGCGGGAAGATCGTAGGCGATGAAGCGGTAACGGCGGGTCAGCTCGCGGTCTTCGAGCAGGTGGCGCCACTGTCGGTTCTCGTTGCCGGCGGTGTGCTGGCACAGCACCGGGATACCGCTGCCCGCCTCGAAATAGAAGACCTTGTGACGCACGCCGTCCAGCGTGACGTTGACGTAGCGACCGGTGGCCTGCCACGCGTCGTGCCACTCCGGCTCGGCGGCACGCGCGGGCGCGCCGCCGAGCCCGCGGGCGACCTCCAGCCAGGCGGACAGGCCGGCCATGAACTGGAACAGCGGGCGAATGTCGCCTTCGAAATGCATGTTGTCGGTGGCGATGGCGGCGAACACCGCGTGCCCCATGGGCGGCGGCGTGGGCGAGAGCAGCGCCGCCCAGGTCGGCGCGTCGGCCACCAGGCTGAACACGCTGTGCACCAGCGGGCCGCCGTCGTGCACGAGCCCCAGGACGCGCCCGTCGCGCACCTGGAAGGTATGCCGGTGGTCGGCGATGACCAGGGTGAAGTCGCAGTCGAAACCGCGACCGGTGTTGGCGCAGGCCGGGCTGGCGTTGATGGCGGCCACCCAGCGTTCGAGATAAGCGCGATCGATGTCCATCGGGTCGTTCCCTCGTGCAGGCGCAGTGAGCATACGGAAGCCGGCGGCGCGCGGCGCCCCCCCCGGACGGGCGGGTGATCGCCGCGAGCGCTACGCGCCCTCACCCGCCAGCCGCCGCATCAGCGGTTTCACCTTGGTGATGATGTCCGCCATGATCGGACTGGCCTCGAGCGCGCTGCGGCCGGCGAACGGCGCGAACCACAGCGCGCCGGTCGCACCGCGCGCGCGCAGCGCGTCGAGCTGGCGCGCGATCACCGCCGGCTCGGCGAACCAGCCGGTGACCGGCGGCGCATCGGGTTCTTCCCAGCCCGGCACGTCGAGGGTGCCGCCGGGGTTGTACCAGTTGGGAATGTAGGCCAGGTGTTCACCGTACCTGGCGTTCATCGCTTCCGGATCGTCGGCCGGCAGCTGCGGCATGAACACCACGGCCTTGCCGGCTTCGGCCATGCGCCCGACTTCACGCACCTTGTTCAGATAGTTGTCGAGGCCGCCGGGGAAGCCGGTCCAGCCCTGGCCCATGCGCGCGGCGCGATCGATGGCCTTCCTAGCCTGGTCGCCGACACCGAACCAGATCTCCGGGCCGCCGGCCTGCGCGGGCTTGGGCGTGACCTCGATGGGTGGAAAGTCGTAGAACTCGCCGGTGTGCTGGAAGGTACCGTCGGCCCAGCACTTGCGCAGGATCTCGATCTGCTCCTGGAACATGCGCGCGCGCACCTTGGGTTCGAGCGAGGCGCCGAACACCAGGCCTTCGTGCCGAAAGGAATCGCGCCAGTCGTAGTTCATGCGGCCGAGGCCGACACCGACGCGTACCCGGCCGTGGGACAGGATGTCGGCGATGGCGAGCTGTTCGGCGAGGGCGACCGGGTGGTGCAGCGGCAATTCGATGATGGCCTGCGCCAGGGTGACACGCGAAGTGACCATCGCGAGCGCGGCGGTCATGGTCGCCATCTGTGGCAGGTAGCCGTCCTCGCTGAAGTGGTGCTCGGTCAGCCAGATGGTGTCGAAGCCCGCCTGTTCCATCTCGATAATGTGGCGGATGTGCTCGTCGTAGACCTGCGGCCACGGCGCCTTCCAGCGCGGCGGGTTACGAAACGAATACAGCAGGCCGAATTCGAAATGGGCCATGGCTTCCGCTCCACGCTGGCAAGAGTGCCCAGCATAGGCGCGAGACCGGTACGGCCGCCACGCTCGAAACGGCTAGCCGGATGGCGCGATCGCGCACCGCGCTCACGGACAGGGATAGGCGCGCTCCAGCACTTCCTTGACCGCCGCCTTGGCCGGCGCCTGCTGCGCGTCGGGCCGCGCGCGCAGGCCTTCGATGGCCTTGCCAGCGATGGTCAGGTCCGACTCGCCCGCGGGCGGACACCAGCCCGGCGCCGCGCTCGCGCCCGGCCCGCACACCGGGCAGGGCGCCACGTACCACTTGCAGGCCTCGGCATCGAGACCGACGAAGTTCTGCGCGAGCGCCCGCGCGCAGGCGTCGGCGAGCTGGGCGGCGGTGGTGTCGGCGTGGGCCGCAGTGGCGGCGAGCAGCATGCAGGCGCCCTGTAGGGCGGATTTCAATCCGCCATGCACGGCTTCGATGTAAACGCGTGCGCGGCGGATTGAAATCCGCCCCACAGGCATGCTCACACCAACCGCCACTGCAGCAGGGCAAAGGGCGGATCGGCGTCCGGGTGCTGCTCGAACACGCCCTCCACCTCCGCGCCGATCGTGAGCGGCTGCTGCGGATCGCCGAGCAGGTTGCCGACGATGCGCAGGTTGTCCGCCTGCGGCAGTTCCACCAGCACGATCACGTAGGGTCCCTGGGTCTTCAGCGCGGGATGCACCGGGTGCCACACCCGCTGATGACTGTAGATGCGCCCCGTGGCCGGCACCTCGACGTAGTCGAAGTCGAAGGACAGGCAGTGATGACAGATCCACTCCGGGCCCCATTGAAAGCGCTGGCAGGCGCGGCAGCGCTGCAGCATGAGCTTGCCGGCGCGCAGCCCGTCCCAGTAGGGCTGATCGAGTTCGGTCGCGACCGGCGTCGGCAGGCCGGGATTCAGATAGGGCTTGCTCACAGCGTCGCCTCCGCACCGAAGATGGAACTGCTGACCGGCGTGACCATCGGCCCCGAGATCACCATCGACACTTCCGCGCGCGGCACCTGCGCGGTCGACACACCGCGGATCTGCCGCACCGCCTCGATGTTGAGCCCGAGACCATGCATGTAGCACTCGGCGAGGTTGCCGCCGCTGGTGTTGAGCGGCAGGTCGCCATCGGGCGCGATGAGGTTGTCGAACTGGAAGAAGTCGTTGCACTCCTCCGGCGTCACGAAGCCATGCTCGACGATGCTCATCAGCACGCCGCCGGTGAAGTTCTCGTAGCTCTGCAGCACGTCGACGTCGTCGGGCTTCAGGCCCGCCATCTGCCACAGGCGCGGGGCCACGGTCTTGAACGTCGAGGTCGCGTAGTCCGGCACGTTGTGCACCGGCGCACCGGCGCGGTAGTGGCTGCCACCCACCGAGGCCAGCACGTAGCAGGGCGGATGGGGAAAGTCCCGCGCGCGCTCGGCGCTCACCAGGATCATCGCCGCCGCGCCGTCGTTCTCCAGGCAGCAGTCGTAGAGATGGAAGGGTTCGGTGATCCAGCGCGAGGCGTCGTAGGTCGCCTCGTCCAGCGGTCGCCCGTACATCACCGCGCGCGGATTCGACTGCGCGTGGTGATAGCAGGCGAGCGCGATGGCGCGGAACGCCTCCTGCTTCACGCCGTGGTCGTGCATGAAGCGATTGACCTTCATCGCGAACATCTGCGCCGGCGACATGAGGCCGTAGGGAATGGTGTGCGCGAAGTTGCCGCTGATGGTGCTCGCGGTCGCGCCCTGGCCGAAGCGGCCGAACTGGCCCTGGGCGAGCGCGCGGAACACCACCACGCAGTCGGCGATGCCGGTCGCGACCGCCGCCGCCGCGTTGCCGATGGCCGCCGAGCCGCCACCACCGCCGCCGCCCCACTGCATGTTGGAGAACTTGAGCTCCTTGCAGCCGAGCGCGGCGGCGAGCTGCGAGGGATCGTTGCGATCGTTGCTGAACGAGGCGAAGCCGTCGATCTCACGCGGCGAGATGCCGGCATCCTCGCAGGCGCGCACGATGGCCTGGAGCGCGAGCTTCATCTCCGCGTCCGGTGACTGGCCGCGCTTGTAATAAGTGGTCTCGCCGAGACCGACGACCGCGGTGCGACCGCGCAGACT
>JBFWYG010000003.1:6973-10717 GCA_050186725.1 Gammaproteobacteria bacterium
ACTTCGGCGATCGCGCCCTCGATGTCACCGGCCGCGATGCAGGCCATGGGCGCCATGCGGTCGTTGTAGGGACCGAAGGTCTCCCACGCCCAGTCGTTCCACGCGCGGCACATCGCCTGGCTGAACTCGCTGTCCGGCGTGGCCCACACCGTGAGCCCCTTGTTGGGAAACAGGATCTCGCAGTCGACGCCATCACGGTCCAGCGCCGCGAGGCGCTCGTCTGGTGTCAGGCCCGATTCGCTGCGTTCGAGATCCTCGCCCTCGAGCTTGAAGCTGCCGATGCGGATCGGGCGAAAGCCCTCGGTCTTCTGCAGCTTGGCACCGTCACCGCCGAGCACGATGCCGGGCAGGCGGTCCTGGTACTTGGCGTCCATGCGCGCGGACAGGAAATCGTTCGGTTCCTGCACGTGGCAGTCGGCCGAGACCATGAAGTACTTGTTGGTGGCCTGCGGACGCGGCGAGCGCGGCCAGCCATCGCTGCCCGGCGTGGCCGCGCGCCACTGGTTGTTCGGATCGACAGCAGCCATGGCCTTTCCCCTCCAGTACGATGCCGCGTATCGCGCCATGGTACGACGAACGCCGGGCGCGACGCAGCCCGCCGGCCGCCTCGGTGCTTCGTCCACGCCACAGCGCTCCTCGTGACCGACATCCACACGCGCATCCTCGCCCTGCTCGACCACGTCGACTCACCCTATCGAGTGCACGAGCACCCACCGGTGCGCACGATCGACGAGGCGCGCGTGCTGGCGCCCCACCTGCTCGAGGGGCTGGTCAAGACCATCGCCTTCGAACTCGACGGCACGTCGCGCGTGGTGCTCGCGGCGGTGACGCTGGACGCGCAGGTGGACTACGCCGCGCTGGCGCGCTGCCTGGGCGTGAACCGCCGCGCGCTGCGCCTCATGCCCGCCGCGCGGGTCGAAGCGGAACTCGGCTTTGAAGTCGGGGGGCTCGGGCCCTTCGCGCTCGATGCGCACAGCGAGGTGGTGCTGGACGAGGCGGTGCTCGCGCAACCTTGGCTGCGCTGCGGCGCGGGCCTGCGCACGCGCACGCTGGAACTCGCGCCCGAGGACGTGCGGCGCGCGAGTGATGCGCGGGTCGCGGCGATCGCGAAGCGTGCGCGGAACGCGGAGAGCTAGGCGTCCTTCGCCGGCGGCGGCGCGCCATCCTCGCGCGGACGCAGGTTGAACATGCCGAACTCTGCGTTCGGCACCTTGGTCTCGGGTCGCGCGTCCGGCGCCGTGCGCGGCGCGGATGGCGCGGCGCGCGGCGGCATGGGCACCGCCCACGCGACCAGCAGGAACACGCCGCCCGCGGCGAGCAGCGCGAGGATGTTGCCGAGTTCGCCGAGCGCGCCGAAGTCGAACAGCACGAGCTTGGCGGCGGCCACTGCCATGAGCCCCGAGCCCGCGCTCCAGGTGCCGCGCTGCGCGCGGCGCCCGCCCCAGGCCGCGAGCGCCGCGCCGAGCATAGCCCAGGTCAGGGACACCACCGCCGGCAGGCGCATGTTGGGCAGGTCGAGCACGGTCATGACCGCGCCTTCGAGCGGCGCGAAGGCGCGCAGCAGCATGGCCTGCAACACCAGCGCGAGCGCGATCATCACCGCCAGCAGCCGACCGTCGGCGCCGCGCTGCTCGCGCAGCAGGCGCGCGAGACTTGCGAGCAGCAGCGCCGCGCTGAGCTCGTAGGCCACCGGCCAGCCGCCGCGCGCGATGTAGCAGGTGGTGACCGCCGCGAGGCCGTAGGCCGCGAGCCAGAACAGCGCCGGCAGCACGAGTTGCAGCCAGCGCGTCTCCATCCACGCGAGCATCGCGCCGTACACCGCCACCACCAGCAGCGCGAGCGTCACCACCGTCAGCAGCAGGAACACCGCGCGGTCGTCCACCAGCGGCGCGAGGCCGACACACCAGTGCCCGACCACCAGCGGCAGCGCCAGCAGCGCGAGCATCGCGCTGCTGTCGTCGCGCCGCGAGTGGCCGGCGAAGCGCTGCGCCGCGAAAGCCAGCGCGGCGACGTCGAGCGCCGCGAGCGTGAGCGTGGTGGCGAGACGCGCCTGGTCGGCGGCCCACGCCGCGGAGAACCACGCGAGCAGCAGCGCGACGCGCGCGACGGTCCCGGCCACCGGCCAGCGACCGGCACGCCACGCGGCGAAGACCAGCGCGGCGATCGCCACCAGGTTGACGAACTCGGCGGTGAGGTCGATGTGCGCGCGCAGGAGTTCCACCACCACGCTCGCGCACAAGAGCAGCGTCGCCATCAGGTGCATGAACTGCGAGAAGCCGGGCGCGCGCTCGCGTCGCAGCCAGGCGCACCAGGTCATCAGTCCCGCGGCCAGCAGGCGCTCGCCGAACCAGCCGTTGACGAGCACCATGCCGTGGCCGCGCTCGAACATCGACTGCAGCACGTAGAGCGCGGCGAGCAGGGTCAGCATGAAGGCCGCGAAGCCTTCCAGCGCCGCCGACAGTTCCAGGCGCACGGCGAGCGTCAGCACCGCCGCCATGACGAACATGCCGAGCAGCGTCATGGGCAGATCGTCGAACCAGGCCAGCGCGGAGGCGGTCGCGAGCAGCAGCGCGACGACCGCGTGACGCCCGGCCTCGCGCCGATCACCGAACACGCAGAGCGCCGCCACCGCCCACAGCGCGGCGAGGCCTAGCGTGCCGAACGCGGCCTCGGGCGAGGTGCGCGGCGCGATGCAGTAGGTGAGCAGCAGCGCGACGGTCGGTAGCGCGATGAAGTAGCCGTGATCGAGCCGCTCGAGCCACGGCGTGGGCGCGCCGGCGATGTGCCGGCCGTGGTAGCGCTCCACCAGCGGCATGGCGAGATGCAGCGCGACCATCACCAGGAGCGTCGGCTGCATCAGGCCGTAGTAGGCCGGCCGGTAGTACTGCGCGGCCCAGCCGAAGAAGAGCCCGCCGGCCAGGGTGAAGAGGAAGCTGAGATGTATGAGCGGCCGCCAGCCGCGCGCCATCACCATCGCCAGCACCAGCACCGACAGCGCGCCGTAGTAGCCGTAGACCACCAGCGGTCCGGGATCGCCAAGCGCGAAGGCCGGCGCCGCGTAGGCGCCGAGCATGCCGAGCATGGCGAGTGACACAGCCTCGGCGCGCACCGCGAACCACCACACCGCGGCGGCCACCAGGATCAGCAGCGTGGCGCCGGCCACGTCGTCGATGTAGCCGAAGAAGGCGAAGGCGCTGTAGGCGGTCAGATAGGCGACGCCGGCCGCGGCGCCCGCCAATGCGAGCTGCAGGCCACGCCGCGCCGCATTGCCCTCCAGGCGCCAGGCCAGCAGGGCTAGCAGCGCCGACGCCAGTACGCCGCCCGCGAGCTTGTAGTCGGGCGGCACGGCGACGTGCAGCAGGACATAGCGCAGGAGCGCGCCGACGCCGATCACGACCAGCGCGCCGCCGACCTTGGCCGGCCAGTTGTCGGCGCCGAGCCAGCCGAGCAGCCCCTCGCCGGAGCGCCGCAGGCGCGTCGCGCCCTCCTCGCTCTCCCAGGCGAGCAGCCCGAGGAACAGGAGCGCGATGGCGAGGGTGTAGGCGAGGCCGATCATGGCGTGGGCTCCGTTTGCGGGCGAGGACATTGTATGGCGGCGACCGCGGCTGGAAGGGACAGACCAAGGGACAGACCCCGCATGGGGTCTGTCCCAGTTTGCGCATGGCGAGGCTCAGAGGGGACAGACCCCGTGCGGGGTCTGTCCCTTCCCCCGTCGCTCGTCTATAACAGCCGCCATGTCCGACA
>JBFWYG010000003.1:10817-32984 GCA_050186725.1 Gammaproteobacteria bacterium
GACCAAGGGACAGACCCCGCATGGGGTCTGTCCCAGTTTGCGCATGGCGAGGCTCAGAGGGGACAGACCCCGTGCGGGGTCTGTCCCTTCCCCCGTCGCTCGTCTATAACAGCCGCCATGTCCGACACGCCCGCCGCCACCGACGACCAGAGCGCGATGCGCGCCGACGAGCGCCGCCTGGTCGAGGCCATCGGCGCGCAGATCCGCGAGTTCCGCAAGCAGCTCGACGTGACCATGGCCGAGGTCGCGCACCGCGCGGGGCTGTCGGTCGGCATGCTGTCGAAGATCGAGCGCGGCGTGAGTTCGCCGTCCTTGAGCACGCTGACCACCATCGCCGCGGCCCTGAACGTGCCGGTCACGGCCTTCTTCCGCCGCTACGAAGAGCAGCGCGACTGCGCCTACGTGCGCGCCGGCGAGGGCCTGGTGATCGAACGCGCCGGCACCCGCGCCGGCCACGAATACCGCCTGCTCGGCCACAGCATCCGCAGCCACATCACGGTCGAGCCCTACCTGGTCACGCTGACCGACGAGTCGGAAGTCTTTCCGCTGTTCCAGCATGCGGGCGTGGAATTCATCTACCTGCTGGCCGGCGAAGTGCTCTACCGCCACGGGCGCAAGACCTACCACCTGAAGCCCGGCGACTCGCTGTTCTTCGACTCCGAGGCGGCCCACGGGCCGGAGGAGTTGATCAGCCTGCCGGTGCGCATGATCGCGGTGCTGAGCCGGGCGCGCGAGCACGACTGACGGCCCGCGCGGGCCTTGCCGGAATTTTCCTATTGGGATAATTTTGTTCCCAGAATGCAATTTCCCGTGAGGCAGCCCCATGTGCGGCATCGTCGGCCTGTTCGCCAAGACGCCTGAATTCGAAACCCAGCTCGGCTACTACCTCGCGCCCATGCTGCTGGAGATGACCGACCGCGGGCCGGACAGCGCCGGGGTCGCGGTCTACCGCAACCCGGTGCCGGACGGCCAGGTGAAGCTGACCCTGCTCGCCACCGCCCCCGACTTCGGCTGGGGCGACTTCGAGTACGGCCTGCGCCAGGCCTTCTCCGGCGTGACCGGCCTGTGGCTGAACGGCAACCACGCCATCCTGACCGCCTACGCCTGGAGCGCGGAACTGATCGCCTGGCTGCGCGCCAACCATCCGACCTTGCGCATCAACAGCTCCGGCCAGGTGATCGAGATCTACAAGCAGAAGGGCCTGCCGGCCGAGGTCGCGCGCAACTTCGGCGTCGGCCAGTTCGTCGGCACCCATGCGCTCGCCCACACTCGCATGGCGACCGAGAGCGCGGTCACCACCGAGCACAGCCATCCCTTCTCCACCGGCGAAGATCTCTGCCTGGTGCACAACGGCTCGCTGTCGAATCACAACCGCCTGCGCACCCAGCTCATACGCCGCGGCATCCACTTCACCACCGACAACGACAGCGAAGTCGCCGCCGGCTATCTCACCTGGCGACTGCGCGAGGGCGACAGCCTGGAAGCGGCGCTGGAACGCGCGCTGGTGGAACTGGACGGCTTCTACACCTTCGCCATCGGCACCCGCGACGGCTTCGCGGTGCTGCGCGATCCGGTGGCGTGCAAGCCGGCCGTGATCGCCGAGACCGACCAGTGGGTGGCGATGGCCTCCGAGTACCGCGCGCTCGCGGTGCTGCCGGGCGCCGAGCAGGCCGACAGCTGGGAACCGGCGCCGGGCCGCATCTACAGCTGGAGCCACTGACATGAGTCAACGCTACGACCTCGCGCAGGGCAGCACGCGCGAGCTGAACAGCTGGCTGCATCACTACAACGGCACCGGCGAGTCCGCGGCCTGGCAGGTGGTGAACCCGCACGGCGCGCACAACCTGGCGGTCGGCCTGGACGCGCCGCTGACCGTCGATATCGAAGGCCACGTCGGCTACTACTGCGCCGGCATGAACAAGTACGCCCAGGTCACGGTGCACGGCAACGCCGGCCCGGGTGTGGCGGAGAACATGATGTCGGGCCTGGTGCGCATCACCGGCAGCGCCTCGCAATACGCCGGCGCCACCGCCCACGGCGGGCTGCTGGTCATCGAGGGCGACGCCAGCTCGCGCTGCGGCATCTCGATGAAGGGCGTCGACATCGTGGTGCACGGCTCCATCGGCCACATGAGCGCCTTCATGGCGCAGAGCGGGCGGCTGGTGGTGTGTGGCGACGCCGGCGAAGCGCTCGGCGACTCGCTCTACGAGGCGCGGCTCTACGTGCGCGGCAACGTCGCCGGGCTCGGCGCGGACTGCGTCGAGAAGCCGATGAAGGACAAGCACAAGCTGGAACTCGAGAAGCTGCTCTGCGAGGCGGGGATCACCGGCGCGGATGCCGCCGAGTTCCGCCGCTTCGGCTCGGCGCGCAAGCTGTACAACTTCAACGTGGACAATGCCGATGCCTACTAAGCGCCGTCGCAAGCACGACAACGACAAGCAGGAGCTGCGCTCGCGCCTGCGCGAATCGGCCACCTTTCCGCGCAGCGTCATCGCCGAGATCCAGCGCGCCGCGCGCACCGGCATCTACGACATCCGCGGCTTCGGCGCCAAGCGCCACGTGCCGACCTTCGACGACCTGTTGTTCCTGGGCGCGAGCATGTCGCGCTACCCGCTCGAAGGTTATCGCGAGCGCTGCGACACCAACGTCGTGCTCGGCACGCGCTACGCGACGAAGCCCATCGAGCTCAAGATCCCGGTGACGGTCGCCGGCATGAGCTTCGGCGCGCTGTCGGCGCCGGCCAAGGAGGCGCTCGGCCGCGGCGCGACCATCGCCGGCACCAGCACCACCACCGGCGACGGCGGCATGACGCCGGAGGAGCGCGAGCACTCGCAGATCCTGGTCTACCAGCTGCTGCCCTCGCGCTACGGCATGAACCCCGACGATCTGCGCCGCGCCGACGCCATCGAAGTGGTTGTCGGCCAGGGCGCGAAGCCCGGCGGCGGCGGCATGCTGCTCGGCCAGAAGATCTCGCCGCGCGTGGCGGCGATGCGCGACCTGCCGGCCGGCATCGATCAGCGCAGCGCCTGCCGCCATCCCGACTGGACGGGCCCGGACGATCTCAAGATCAAGATCGAAGAGCTGCGCGAGATCACCAACTGGGAGAAGCCCATCTACATCAAGATCGGCGCCGCGCGTACCTATTACGACACCGCGCTGGCGGTGAAGGCCGGCGCCGACGTGGTGGTGCTGGACGGCATGCAGGGCGGCACCGCGGCGACCCAGGACGTGTTCATCGAACACGTCGGCATTCCGACCCTGCCGGCGCTCCGCCAGGCGGTGGAGGCGCTGCAGGAACTCGACATGCACCGCAAGGTGCAGCTCATCGTCTCGGGCGGCATCCGCACCGGCGCGGACGTCGCCAAGGCGCTCGCGATGGGCGCCGACGCGGTGTCCATCGGCGTCGCGGCGCTGATCGCGCTCGGCGACAACGGCCCCGAGTTCGAGGACGAGTACAACCGTCTCGACAGCTCGGCCGGCTACTACGACGACTGGCACGAAGGCCGCGATCCGGCCGGCATCTCCACCCAGGACGACGAACTCGCCGCTCGCTTCGACCCGGTGCTGGGCGGCCGGCGCCTCGCCAACTACCTGCGCGTGCTGACGCTCGAGGCGCAGACGCTGGCGCGCGCCAACGGCAAGAGCCACGTGCACAACCTCGAACCCGAGGACCTCGTCGCGCTGACCATCGAGGCCGCGGCGATGGCCAAGGTGCCGCTCGCGGGCACCGACTGGATCCCCGGTCACGGCAAGTTCTGAGCAGCGTTCCACCCCATCCACGCATCACTCCCGGAGACAGGCATGGCTACCGATCTGGCGCAAGTCGCGAAGGCAAAGGGCATCAAGTATTTCCTGGTGAGCTTCGTCGACCTGTTCGGCGCCCTGCGCGCGAAGCTGGTGCCGGCGAGCGCCATCAAGATGATGCAGCGGGACGGCGCGGGCTTCGCCGGCTTCGCGGTGTGGCTGGACATGACGCCGGCCCATCCCGACATGTTCGGCCGGCCCGATCCCGACAGCCTGGTGCAGCTGCCCTGGAACCGCGAAGTGGGCTGGCTCGCGGCGGATCTGTGGATGGACGGCAAAGAGGTCGAGGCCTCGCCGCGCGTGGTCTTGAAGCGCCAGGTGGAGAAGGCGGCGAAGCTCGGCTACCGCATGAAGAGCGGCGTCGAATGCGAGTACTTCCTCATCAGCCCGGACGGCAGCACCATTTCCGACCCGGCGGACGCGCAGTCCAAGCCCTGCTACGACCAGCAGGCGCTGATGCGCCGCTTCCCGGTGATCCGCCAGATCTGCGACGCCATGCTGGAACTCGGCTGGGGGCCCTACCAGAACGACCACGAGGACGCGAACGGCCAGTTCGAGATGAACTGGGACTACGACGACGCGCTCGTCACCGCCGATCGCCACGTGTTTTTCAAGTACATGGTCAAGACCATCGCCGAGCAGCACGGCTACCGCGCGACCTTCATGCCCAAGCCCTTCACCAACCTGACCGGCAACGGCTGCCATGCCCACGTCTCGGTGTGGGACAAGACGGGCGCGAAGAACCTGTTCGTGAACGCCAAGGACGCGCTCGGCCTCTCGCCGCTCGCCTACCGTTTCCTCGGCGGCATCATGCAGCACGCGACCTCGCTCTGCGCGCTGTTCAACCCGACGGTCAACAGCTACAAGCGCATCAACGCGCCGGTCACCACCTCGGGCGCCACCTGGTCGCCGAACGCGGTGACCTACGCAGGCAACAACCGCACCCACATGATTCGCGTGCCGGACGCCGGCCGCTTCGAATTGCGCCTGCTGGACGGCTCGACCAATCCCTACCTCGCACAGGCCGGCATCCTGGCCGCGGGACTGGAGGGCATCGAGCAGAAGCGCGACCCCGGCGCGCCGCTGCACATCAATATGTACACCGAGGGTCACACGGTGAAGTCGGCGAAGAAGCTGCCGGCGACCCTGCTGGACGCGCTCCGCCTGTTCGAGAAGAACAAGGAGATGCGCGCCGCGCTCGGCGAGGACTTCGTCGATTCGTATATCAAGCTCAAGATGGGCGAGTGGCGCGAGTACACCGCGTTTCTCAGCGAGTGGGAGCGGCGGAACACGCTCGATTGCTGATCCGTGCCTGGCCGATCGAAATTTCGATTGCATGGCGGGTTTCAACCCGCCATGCAGGACGCCTAGACATGCCGTGCATGGCCGATTGAAATCGGCCCTACAGGGCGGATTTCAACCCGCCATGCGTGGAACCTCGAAGCACCGCGCGACGTATATGTCGATGCCGTGCCCGGCCGATTGAAATCGGCCCTACAATGCCCATGAAAACTGTTGAATCTGCATGTTCGAACTCCTGAAACGCGGTCTCTCCGGCGGCCGGCCGCCGCGGCAGTTGCCGGCGCCGCGCGCCCTCCGGGACAGCTACGACGTCGTGATCATCGGCGGCGGCGGCCATGGGCTCGCCTGCGCCTACTACCTCGCGCGCACCTTCGGCATCACCAAGGTGGCGGTGCTGGAGAAGGGCTGGCTCGCGTCCGGCAACACGGCGCGCAACACAACCATCGTGCGCTCGAACTACCTGACCCCGGACGGCGTGCGCTTCTACGACGAGTCGGTGCGGCTGTTCCGCAACCTGTCCCACGAACTCGATTTCAACATCATGTACGGCGAGCGCGGTCACCTGACCCTCGCCCACACCGACGCGGCGATGCGCACCGCGCGCTGGCGCGCCGAGGTCAACCAGCATCTCGGCGTGGACTCGAGCCTGGTCTATCCAGATGAGATCGCGCGCCTGTGCCCCGAACTCAACCTCGGCGAGGACGTGCGCTATCCCATCCTGGGCGCGCTCTACCATCCGCCCGGCGCGATCGCGCGCCACGACGCGGTGGCCTGGGGATACGCGCAGCGCGCGGCCGAACTCGGCGTCGAGATCCACACCCACACCGAGGTCACCGGCATCGACATCCAGCACGGCCGCGTGGTGGGCGTGAAGACCAACCGCGGCGACATCGCCTGCGGCAAGGTGATGCAGGCGGTGGCGGGCATGAGCTCGGAGCTGGCGCGCCTGGCGGGCTTCCGCCTGCCGATACGCACCATTCCCCTGCAGGCCTGCGTGTCGGAGGCGGTCAAGCCCTTTCTCGATCCGATCATCGTCTCGGGCTCGCTGCACATCTACGTCTCGCAGTCCGCGCGCGGCGAACTGGTGATGGGCGGCTCGACCGATCCCTATCCCCTGTACTCGACGCGCTCGACGCTCGAGTTCAAGGAAGACCTCATGATGCACATGCTGGAACTGTTTCCCTTCATCGGTCGGCTGCGCGTGCTCAGGCAGTGGGCCGGCATGGCCGACATGACGCCGGACTTCAGCCCGGTGATGGGCCTGACGCCGGTCGAGAACTACTACATCGACGCCGGCTGGGGCACCTGGGGCTTCAAGGCCACGCCGGTATCCGGCACCTGCATGGCCGAGACCATCGCGACGGGCAAGCCGCATCGACTGTGCGCGCCGTTCTCGCTCGAGCGCTTCTACAACTATGCGCAGGTCGGCGAAAAGGGCGCGGCCTCGGTGGGGCACTGAGCATGAAGCTGATGCCCTGCCCGCTGAACGGCCCGCGCAATATCGCCGAATTCGTCTACGGCGGCGTGGTCGCCGCCGCGCCCGATCCGGCGACGGTCGACGACCGCGCGTGGGCCGAATATCTCTTCATCGAGAGCAATACCCGCGGCGTGGTGCGCGAGTGGTGGTTCCACGCGCCGACCGCGTTCTGGTTCATCGCCGAACGCGACACCGCCACCGACGAGATCCTGAAGACCTACCCGGCGAGTGAATTCGGCAAGGCCAGCGTGGAGTCCGACGCATGAGCGACATGCGACTGCCGCCGCCCTGGGGCACGCGCATCGATCGCGGGCGCACGCTGAGCTTCCGTTTCGACGGCGATATCTACCGAGGACTCGCCGGCGACACCATCGCCAGCGCGCTCGCGGCGAACGGCGTGCGCACCGTGTCGCGCTCGTTCAAGTACCACCGCCCGCGCGGCATCCTGTCGCTGGCCGGCAACGACGCCAACCTGCTGGTACAGGTCGGACCCGAGCCGAACGTGCGCGCCGACACGCGCCTCATCGAGCCTGGTCTCGTGGTCAGCGCGCAGAACGTGTTCGGCAGCGCGCGCCGTGACTTCGGGCGCGCCATCGAAGCGCTGAGCCGCTTCCTGCCGGTCGGCTTCTACTACCACGCGTTCTACAAGCCGGGCCGCGCCTGGCGCCTGTGGGAGCCGATCATTCGACGCCTCGCCGGCCTCGGCCGCGTGGCGCGCAGCGACGTGCACGAGACGGTCGATCACGTGCACCTGTTCGCCGACGTCGCGGTGATCGGCGGCGGCGCGGCCGGCATGAGCGCGGCGCTCGCGGCGGCGGCGGCCGGCGCCGAGGTGCTGCTGCTGGACGATGGCGCTGCGCTCGGCGGCGCGCTGTGCTGGAGCCGCGTGGACGCGCGACGCGCGGAACAGGCCCGCCTGCTCGACGAACTGCGCCTGGGCGTCGCCGCCGAGCCGCGCATCGCGGTGCTGCAAGGGGCGACCTGCACCGGCTGGTTCGCCGATCGCTGGCTGGCGGCGCTGGACGCCGAGCATTTCTACAAGATTCGCGCCGGCGCGGTGGTCGCCGCGACCGGCGCCATCGAGCAGCCGGCGGTGTTCCGCAACAACGACCTGCCGGGCGTGATGCTGACGAGCGCCGCACAGCGGCTGATGCAGCTTTACGCCGTGAAACCGGGCGAGCGCGCGGTGGTGCTGTGCGCCGACGAGGAAGGCTACGGCGCGGCGCTCGATCTGCAGGACGCCGGTGTCGAGGTCGCGGCGCTGGTCGATCTGCAGCCGGTCGCGGCCCACGGCGGGCGCGCCGACGCGCTGCGCGCGGCCGGGGTCGAGATCCTCGCCCACCACGCGGTCGTGGAGGCGCTGGCCACCCACGGCGGTCAGCGCCTGGCCGGCGCAGTGGTGCGTCCGGTGGAAGGCGGACCGACGCGCACCCTGCCCTGCGATCTGATCTGCATGAGCGCCGGCTGGCTGCCCGCGGCGCAGCTGGTGAGCATGGCCGGCGGCGAACTGCGGGTGCGCGATGCGGGCGCGAGTTTCGCCGTGCAGCCGCCGGCGGATCCACGCGCCCTGCTGGCCGGCGCGGTGCACGGCCGCGCATCGTTGCCGACGGCGCTCGCGGACGGTCGCCACGCCGGCGCGCGCGCCGCGGCCGCCGCCGGCTTCGCGGCGGAGGCGCCCGCGGCACCGCCGGTGGACGCCCCCGCCGCGCCGGCCTGGCCGATCTTTCCCGATGCCCGCGGTCGCGAGTTCGTCGATGTCGACGAGGACCTGCAGATCGCCGACATCGAGAACGCGGTGCACGCCGGCTACGCCGACCTGGATCTCGTCAAACGCTATTCCACCGCGGTCATGGGCCCGTCCCAGGGACGCTACTCGGCGACCAACACGCTGCGCCTCGCGCGCCGCGCGCAGGGCGCGTCGCTGGATGACGCGCGACTCACCACCCAGCGGCCGCCGATGCTGCCGGAACCCATCGCGCATCTTGCCGGGCGCGATCGCCAGCCGCTGCGGCGCACGCCCATGCACGACAGCCATCTCGCGCTCGGCGCGCGCATGATGCCGGCCGGCGCCTGGCAGCGTCCGGCGCACTACGCCGACGGCGGCGAGCCCGAAGTCGCCATCGCCGCGGAAGTGGCGGCGGTGCACGAGCGCGTCGGACTCATCGACGTCTCGACGCTCGGCAAGGTAGAAGTGCGCGGCCCGGACGCCGCCGAGTTCCTCGAGCGCTTCTACACCTTCCGCTACGCGAAGCAGCCGATCGGCCGCCTGCGCTACGTGCTGATGACCGACGAGGCCGGGGTGATCGCCGACGATGGCGTGGCGGCGCGCTTCGCCGAGGACTTCTACTACGTGACCGCCACCACCACCGGTGTCGACGTGGTGTACCGCCAGATGCTGCGCTGGCAGGCGCAGTGGCAGCTGGACGTCGACTTCTACCACGTGACCAGCGCCTGGGCGGCCATCAACGTCGCCGGGCCGCGCGCGCGCGAACTGCTCGCGCCGCTGGTCGAGGACATCGACCTCGGCGCCGAGGCCTTCGGCTTCTCCGCCTGTCGCGAAGGGCACGTGCTGGGCGTGCCGGCGCGCCTCATGCGCGTCGGCTTCGTCGGCGAACTCGGCTGGGAGGTACACGTGCCGGCCCATCACGGCGAAGCGCTGTGGCAGCGTCTGCTGGCCGACGGCCGCGCGCTCGGCGTGGCGCCGGTCGGCATCGAAGCGCAGCGCCTGCTGCGCCTGGAAAAGGGCCATCTCATCGTCAGCCAGGACACCGATGGGCTCAGCTATCCGGACGAAGTCGACATGCAGTGGGCGGTCGCGAACGAGAAGCCGTTCTTTGTCGGCCAACGCGCGCTGGCCGCGCTCGAGCGTCGCGGGCTCACGCGTCGCCTGGTGGGCTTTCGCCTGCCGGCCGGCGCGCCGCTGCCGGCGGAAGCGAGCCTCACGCTGGAGGGCGAGGAGATTGTCGGCCGCGTGACCTCGGTGGCCCGTTCGCAGGCGGTGGGCGCGATCATCGGGCTCGCCTATGTCGCGCCGGGCATGGCGACGCCGGGCTCCCGCATCACCATCAAGCTCGCCGGCGGACGTGAACGCCTGCAGGCCGAAGTCGTATCCCTGCCCTTCTACGACCCGGACAACGCGAGGCAGAAGCTATGAACGATGCGCTCGCATTGCCTCGGCGCGGACCGCTGCATGCCAGGCTCGCGCCCCATGCGCGCGCCTGGCGCGCGTCGAACGGCTACCAGGTTTGCGCGCAGCTGCACGGCGCTGCGCCCGCTGCGGATCCCTGGCTCTCGGATCAGACCCACCTGCCGCGCGTAGGGCTCAAGGGCCGCGGCGCGTCGGACTGGCTGGCGGCGGCGGGCCTGACGGTGCCCGCCGCGCCCAACCTGTGGCTGCGCGATGCGACAGGCGTACGGGTGGCGCGTCTCGGCGCGCAGGACTTCCTGCTCGAAGCGGAGCCCGAAAGCAGCGAACTCGCGCGCCTCACGGCGCTGTGGTCGGACGACAGCGGTCGACGTGGACAGCTCGTGCCGCGCCAGCATGCGCTCGCGAGCTTTCTCGTCGGCGGCGCGCGCGCCGCCGACCTGTTCGCGCGGCTGTGTGCGGTGGACCTGCGACCCGCGCGCTTCGCCACCGACGCCGTGGCCCAGACCCAGGTCGCGCTGACCGGGGCCATCGTGTTGCGTGACCCGCGGCTCGGCCCGGTCTACCGGGTCTACGTCGACACCTCGCTCGCCCTCTACCTGTGGGATTGCCTGCACGAAGTCGCCGTCGCGCTCGGCGGCGGGGCGCTCGGCGTCGAGCAGCTGCCGGCGCCCGCCCTCGCGCCCTGATTCTTGACCGCCGTCGGCACAAGCGCGCGGGCAGGCGCTAACATAGGGGTGGGTGTATCACCATAACGAGCAGGAGTGCACGATGAACGACGATCCCCTACTGGAACAGCGGCGCGGTTTTCTCGGCAGCGTGGCTGCCGCGACGGCGGCGGCGCTGGGCACGCTGGCGCTGCCGGCCGCGCAGGCCCACGAGGCCGCCGCGGGCAGCGGCGAATTCGTCCAGTGGCTGGACAGCATTCCGGGCAAGTACCGCCAGCTCTACGACATGCCCGAACCCCATGGCGGCATGGCGCTGATGTGGTCGCACGTGTTCAAAATGACCGGCGCGCAGGCCTACGGCGTGCCGGAGAGCGACATCGGCGTGGTGGTCGCGCTGCGCCACGCCTCCATGCCGCTCGCGCTCGGTGACGCGGTGTGGGCGAAATACAAGTTCGGCGAGTTCTTCAAGATCACCGATCCGCAGACCAAGCAACCGGCGCTGCGCAATCCCTTCGCCCATCTCAAGCCTGGCGACCTGCCGCTGGAAGAAGCGGCGATGGAGAAACTGATCGCGCGCGGCGTGAAGTTCGTCACCTGCGGCATGGCCATCCATCACTACAGCGTGGCCCACGCCAAGCAGTTCGGCGGCGATGCCGAGGTGACCAAGAAAGACTGGCTGGCCGGCGTGATGCCCGGCGTGTACGTCGCCCCGTCTGGGGTGCTGGCGGTGCACGGCGCGCAGAGCCGTGGCTGCACCTACTGCTTCGCGGGCTGAGTGACAGTGCGCCAGGCAGGCCTGCGTGGAGCCCTGCTGCTGCTCGCGGCCTGGGCGCTGGCTGCAACGGTGGTGGCGGCGGAGAGCGTCACGCCCAAGCCTCCGCCACCGCCCGGCTGGCTGGATGCGCCCCTGCCCGACGGGCCGGTGGGCGCGGCCATCGCGCACGGTCGCCGCATCCTCGGCAATGCGCCGAAGTACGCGGCCGAGTACAGCGGCAACGCGCTCACCTGCACCAACTGTCATCTCGATGGCGGGCGCACGCGTCACGCCGCGCCATGGGTCGGGATCTGGGGCGTGTTTCCCGAGTACCGCTCGCGCAATGCCAAGGTCAATTCACTGGCGGATCGCATCAACGACTGCTTCGAACGTTCCTTGAACGGCAAGCGCCTGCCGTTGGACGCGCCGGAGATGACCGCCATGCTGACCTACATGCAATGGCTGTCACGCGAAGTGCCGACCGGCGAGAGCGTGCCGGGCCGCGGATTCCTGCGCTTCGAACCGACCGAACCGCCAAGCGCCGAGCGCGGGCTCGTGCTCTACGGCCGCCAGTGTGCGAGCTGTCACGGCAAGGACGGCGCGGGGCGCGGCGAGAGCGGCACCGCCGAGTTCGTGCCGCCGCTGTGGGGCTCGAAGTCCTACAACATCGGTGCGGGTCTCGCGCGACTGTCCAACGCCGCTGCCTTCATCAAGGCCAACATGCCGCAGGGCAAAGCCGGCGCGCTCTCCGACCAGGACGCCTACGACATCGCCGCCTACTTCACCCGTCAGCCTCGCCCGGACTTCGCGCGCAAGGCCGAAGACTGGCCGCAGGGCGGCAAGCCGAAGGACGCGCGGTATTGAGCGGCGTATGACGGGACAGACCCCGTAGGGGGTCTGTCCCTTCTCCCCCCACGAGCGCCGTTGTAGGGCCGATTTCAATCTGCCAGGCAGGGCGCCTGGCGATGCGCGCCCTCAATCCGTGAGCGCCTGGTAACTCAGCACCCGCAGCTGCCTGCGCAGCGGATACGTGGAGGACGGCAAGAGCTGCGTCAGCAGGATCACCGTCATGTCTTCCACGGGGTCGATCCAGAACGCGGTGCTGGCCGCGCCGCCCCAGGCGTGTTCACCGGGCGAGCCGACGATTTCGGCCTTGGCCGGGTCGATCATCACCGAGAAGCCGAGACCGAAACCGATGCCGGCGAAGGATGATTCGCTGAAGCGCGGCTGGCCCATGTCGGCCATGTCGCCACGCAGGTGATTGAGGGTCATGAACTCCACGGTCTTGCGGCCCAGCAGGCGCAAGCCGTCGAGTTCGCCGCGGTTGCGCAGGAAGCTGGTGAAGCGGTAGTAGTCGGCGATCGTGGACACCAGGCCGCCGCCACCGGAGGTCAGCACGGGCGACTTGAGAAAACGGCTGGTGGCCGGGTCGTCGATGAGATGCAGCCCACCGTTGCGGCCGCGGGTGTAATTGGCGGCGAGGCGGGCGTGGTTGTCGGGCTTCACGAAGAAATCCGTGTCGTGCATGCCGAGGGGGCCAAGGATGCGTTCACGCACGAAGCGCGCGAAGGGCACGCCCGAGATGACCTCGACCAGCGCGCCGAGGATGTCGGTCGCGACGCTGTAGTTCCACTCCTCGCCCGGCTGCGACAGCAGCGGCAGCGCGGCCAGGGTCGGCATCATGTCGAGCAGCGGCTTCTCGGCCGCCTGGAAATCCACGCCGTGCTGGCGATAGAGCGCGTCCACCGGCGTGGCCTCGAAGAAGCCGTAGGTGAAGCCGGCGGTGTGGGTCAGCAGGTGCTTGAAGGTGATCGGCTGCCGGGCCGGCTCAGTGCTGTAGTCCTCGGCCGTGCCGCCGCTGAACACGCGCATGTCGGCGAACATCGGCAGGTGCAGCGCTATCGGGTCATCGAGCTGGAAGCGCCCTTCCTCGTACAGCATCATCAGCGCGACGCTGGTGATGGGCTTGGTCATCGAGTAGATGCGGAACACGGTGTCCTCGCCGACCGGGAGCCCGCGCTCCACGTCGCGCTTGCCGAAGGACTCGAGGAACACCACGCGGTCGCGCCGCGCCACCAGGGTGGTCATGCAGGGCAGGCGCCCGCTGTCCACCCAGCCGCGCATCCACGGACCGATGCGCGCCAGGCGCTTGGAACACAGGCCCACTTCTTCGGGAACGGCGCGCTGCATGGGAACCCCTCTCTGCTGAACTTCACTGTCGGGCCGGCTTCAGCCGGCCATGCACAGCCACCGGGAGCGCCGTGCAGAACGCACCGCCGAGGGCATGGGTATTCATTGTAGGGCCGATTTCAATCGGCCACGCACGGCGCCTCAACGCCTGGCCGCCAGGTACTGCCTGCGCAGGAACGCGTTGTTCGCGATCAGCGCCACCACCACCAGCGCCGCGCCAACCAGCTCGATGGCGTGAAAGGCGTGCCCCTGCAGCGCTCGGTAGCTGAAGGTCACCACCGGCATGAAGTTGATCAGGAGGCTCGAGTTCAACACGCCGATGTGCCGCGAGCCGAAGTTCCATAGCACCATGGACAGCGTCACACCCACCAGGGACAGGTAGGCGAGCTGCCAGCCGACGCTCGCGAGCGCCGCGAGGTCGGGCGCATGCGATCGCCCCAGCGCAACCATCACCTGGGTGGCGACGAAAGTGCCAAGCGTGCCCGGGATCATGGTCAGCACGGTGATGCGCCAGGTGCTCCAGCCGTGCAGCTTGCCGATGCCGGCGGTGTACACCACCCAGCAGCCCGAACCGCCCAGGATCAACAGGTCGCCGACCAGGTGCCCCGAGGTGGTGAAGTAGCGCAGGTCGCCCTTGGTCACCACCAGCACCACGCCGGCGAAGGCGGCGACGATGCACAGCAGCGTGAAGTTGGCCGGGCGCTTGCGCTGCAGGACCCACATGGCGAGCACCGCCATGGTCGGCTGCAGCGCGCCCAGCACCACGCAATGTTCGGCGCTCGACAGCGACATGCCGATGAAGGCGCCCATCGGCGACAGGCACATGCCGATCAGACCGAGCCATATCGCGCGTCGACCGACGCCGCGGTAGGAGAGCGCGGCCACGCCCTCGCGCGCCACCAGCAGCGGGGCCAGGCAGCTCACCGCCACGCAGTAGCGGAACAGGCTCATGTACATCGGGTCGACCGCGATGAAGGCGTCCTTCGCCACCGGCAGCTGCACGCCCCAGCACACCACCGCGAACAGCGCGGCGAGGAAGCCGAGGAGAAAGCCGCGGTTCACGCCACGCGCCCGCGCGCGGCCGGCGCGCGGCTCCGGCCCATTGGAGGCGCGCTCAACGCGCGATCACGGGCAGCAGGAGATGGGATGGCCGGCTCGCGTCGTGCCACACGCGATTGGTGGCGACGACGAAATCGGCCTCGGTCTCCGTGGCGATGCATCCGCCTGAATTGGTGTTGCGATCGAAGCGCGGGAAATTGCTGCTCGAGACCTCGAGTCGCAGGCGATGGCCGGCGCGGAACAGGTTGGAGGTCGCGACCAGATCGATCTCCACTTCGCAGACCTCGTCGGGAGTCATCGGCTGCGGCGCCGACAGCGACTCACGGTAGCGCGCGCGCAGGATGCCGTCGGTCAGGATCATCGCGCGGCCGTCGGGATGCACGTCGACCAGCTTGCCGGTGAAGTCGGTGTCGCGCGCCGAGGTGCTGACGAACAGGCGCAAGGTCACCGGGCCGGTGACCTCGAGATCCGCGGCCAGGGGCGCGCTGGTGTAGCACAGCACGTCGGCGCGCTGCTCGACCGCGCGCTGATCGCGCGGGCCGGCGTTGGCGGCGATGAAGAGCCCCGGCAGGAAGGTCGCGCCGCCGCAGGTCGGCGCCGGATCGCGAGGATCGTAGAGATAGGTGTCGGGCTGCTCGGCGCCGGGCGCGACGGTGGACAGGCCGCCGTCACCGGCCGCGCTGTTCGCTCGCCCGCCGCTGTGCAGGTACCAGCGCTCGTAGCGCGTGTCGGGCAGCGGCCAGTCGTCCTCGTCCCGCCACTGGTCGAGCCCCATGACGAAGATCTTGACCGGCTTCTCGCGCTCGACGCCGTTGTCCGCGTCCTTCAGCCAGCGATCGAACCAGCGGATCTGCATGCCGGTGACGTCGGCCACCGCGTCCATCGCCAGCAGCCCGAAGTTGCGCTCGGGATAGACGCCGCCGTTGTAGCCGTGCACCCAGGGGCCGATTACCAGGCGCTGGTGACGGCGCGCGAGTTCGCTGCCGCCGCGCGCCTTCATGCCGACGTAGTTGGCGAGCGTGCCGCCGAGGAAGAGGTCGTACCAGCCGCCGAAGTTGAGCGCCGGCGCGGTGATCTTCTCGTAGTGCTCGCACGGCGCGGCGGCGCGCCAGTAGTCGTCATAGGACGGGTGGGCGAGCCAGTCGCGGTAGTAGGGCGTGAGGTCGGCGAGACCCGGCATGTCGGTCAATGGCAGGTGCGCGTAGTTCTGCGCGACCGCGTCGGCCGCCGCCACGGCCGCGCCGAGATCCGCCGGCTGGGCCTCGCCCCGCCCCAGGCGCCGCACTACTTCGCCGACCGCGAAGGTCGAACTCGCCCACTGCAGCATGAAGCCCAACTGGAACGCGCCGCCCTGGTAGGTCCAGCGTTCGTAGTACTGGTCGGTGGTGATGAAGGGCGCCATCGCCTTCAGCGCCGGCGGCTGCTCTGAGGCCGCGAGCCACTGCGTGGCGCCGTAGTAGGATGCGCCCATGGTGCCGACCGTGCCGTTGCACCAGGGCTGCGCGGCGGCCCAGGCGATGGCGTCCGCGCCGTCCCGCGCTTCCTGGAAGTAGGGACTGAACTCGCCGCCCGAGGCATAGGTGCCGCGGCAGTCCTGCACCACCACGGCGTAGCCGGCCTGGGCGACGCGCAGGATGTCGCCGGCCAGGAACAGGAGTACCGGGTTTTCCTTGTTGTAAGGCAGGCGCAGCATCACCACCGGCAGGGCCGCGCTGGTCTGTGGCCGGTAGACGTCGGTGGCGAGGACGACACCGTCCTGCATCGCGACCTCGAGATTCTTTTCGATGGTGAGATTCATGATTTCCGGCGGCGGGCCGCGGCGAACTGCGAAGCGGGTGAGTATAACGGGCGGGTCGCGTCGGGCCGCTTCCCCGATAGGCGGGGCGCTGCTGCTCGCGGCCCTGCTGCTGTCCGCGCAGGCTGTCGCCGCGGGCGAGCGCTACGCCGCGAAGTCGCTCAACTTCGTGCAGCACATCGTCGTGCTGCTGGTCGACGCGGGCAGCCTCGAACGGCTGCTGCCGGCCGCGCCACCGAAGGCCGACAAGGCCGGGCCTGGGCGCGACGCGAACCGCGGCCACCTCGCGCCGGACATGCCCTACGCGCGAGCCGCGCGCTTCTACGCGGCCACCACCGCCGGCCCAGCCGCGGAGCGCGCCTGGCTGGCCTGTGCCTGCGCGCCGGACGGCGCCTCGTCGTCACGCGTCGAGACGCTTGGCGACCAGCTGAGCAAACGCAGCGTGCGCTGGGCCTGGTACGTCGACGGTTGGGCCGCGGCCACGAACGGCGAGGCAGACGGCTTCGATCTCGCGCGCCAGCCCTACGCGGCCTTCGCCCGCTACGCGCCCCGCGGTGAAGCGCGGGCGACCCATCTCAAGGACGGCGACGAGTTCCTCGCCGCGGTGAATTCCGCCGCGCTGGAAGAGGTCGTGTTCTACGAGCCGGGGCCGCCGGCCGCGCGCCAGCCCGGCGAGAGCGAACCGCATGCGCGCGATGCCGAACTGCGGACGCTGCTGGAGACACTGCGCGCGAGCCGGCACTGGCCCTCGCTGGTGGTGGTGCTCGCGGCGCTGGCGCCCGACGGTCCCGCGCAACTGCCGCCGGCGCGGCTGCGCGACGCGCGCGGGCCGGGCGCACGCCTGCCGCTCGCGCTCGTCTCGCCCTTCGCGCGCGACGGTCTGCGCGACACGAGCTTCAACGACATGGGCGCCATCGCCAAGCTCATCGCGCGGCGTCATCGCCTGCCGTCCCTCGCCGGGCAGCGCGCCACGAGCGGCGATCTGAGCTCACTGCTCTCGATCGAAGGACTCACGCCGCCCGCGGCCCCGGCCGCGCGCGCGCCGCGCAAGCGCGCAGGCGCGGGCGGCAGCGCCGAGCAGCACCTCGATCCGCGCCGCAAGCCGGACACCAAGCCGAAGTCCACGCTGCACATCTTCGACGACAACTGACTCGCGCTTGAAGGCCGCGCGCGGCGACCTCTATCATCCGGCTCCGCCGCTCACGAGACCCAGCATGTCCAGTCCTTCGTCTTCGCCGCTCGTCGACCTGCTCGGCGGGCAGCCCGACGCGCCCGCGCTCGGCGCGCCGGGTCGCGTGTCACGTCGCTACGCCGAACTCACCGCCCTGCTCGCCGACGCCGGCGCAAGCCTCGCGCGGGCCGGCATCGATCGCGGCGACACCGTCGCCATCGTGCTACCGAACGGCGCGGTGATGGCGAGCTGCTTCCTGGCGGTCGCCGCGCACTGCACGGCGGCGCCGCTGAACCCGGCCTATCGTGAGGCGGAATTCGAGTTCTACCTGGACGACCTGCGCCCCAAGGCGCTGATCCTGCCGCGGGGCGACGCCTCGCCCGCGCGCGCGGTGGCGACGCGCCTGGGCATCCTGCTGCTGGAGCTCACCGAGGATGGCGCAGGGCCCGCGGGTGGATTCACGCTCGCGGTGCCGGCCGACGCGCAGCCCATCAGCGCCACGCCGCCCGGCGCGGACGACATCGCGCTGGTACTGCATACCTCGGGCACCACCTCGCGTCCCAAGATCGTGCCGCTGTCACAGGCCAACCTGTGCGCCTCGGCGCGGCACATCGGCCAGACGCTCGCGCTCGGCCCGGCCGATCGCTGCCTGAACATCATGCCGCTGTTCCACATCCACGGCCTCATCGCCGCCGTGCTGTCCTCGCTCGCCGCCGGCGCCGAAGTGAGCTGCTCGCCCGGCTTCAGCGCGACGGCCTTCTACGGCTGGCTGGATGAGGTCGCGCCCACCTGGTACACGGCGGTGCCGACCATGCACCAGGTGATCCTCGATCGCGCCGCGCGCAACCAGGCCTCGGTGGAACGCGCGCGCCTGCGCTTCGTGCGTTCGTCCTCGTCCTCGCTGCCGCCGGCCGTGATGACGCGCCTGGAAGAAGTGTTCCGCTGCCCGGTGCTCGAGGCCTACGGCATGACCGAGGCCACCCACCAGATGACCTCCAATCCGCTGCCGCCGACGGCGCGCAAGCCGGGCGCGGTGGGCCTGCCCGCCGGTCCCGAGGTGCGCACGCTGCACGTCGATGGGCGCTTCTGCGCGGCGGGCGAGGAAGGCGAGATCGTCATTCGTGGTCCGAACGTCACCGCCGGCTATGCGAACAACTCGCAGGCCAACGCCAGCGCCTTCGCGCCCGATCCGGACGGCGGCGCGCCGTGGTTCCGCACCGGCGACCTGGGCGTGTTCGACGCCGACGGCTATCTCGCCATCAGCGGGCGCATCAAGGAGATCATCAACCGCGGCGGCGAGAAGATAGCGCCGCGCGAAGTGGACGATGTGCTGACCGAACATCCGGACATCGCGCAGGCCGTGACCTTCGCCGTCGCCCACGCCAAGCTCGGCGAGGACGTCGCGGCGGCGGTGGTGCTGCGCGTCGGCGCGACGCTCGACGAACGCGGCCTGCGTGATTACGCGGCCACGCGTCTCGCAAGCTTCAAGGTGCCGGCCAAGGTGGTGTTCGTCGAGGAGATCCCCAAGGGCGCGACCGGCAAGCTGACGCGCATCGGGCTCGCCAAGCTGCTCGGCCTCGAATGAAGGTCGCGATCGTCGGCGCCGGCGCCATCGGCGGCCTGCTCGGCGCACGGCTCGCGGCGAGCGGCGTCGACGTCTCGCTCGTCGCGCGCGGCGCGCAGCGCGACGCGATCCTCACGCGTGGCCTCACGCTGCTGAGCGCGGACGGCGACATCACCGTCACGCCGCGCTGCGCCGAAGACCCTGCCGAACTCGGGCCGCAGGACTACGTCGTCATCGCGCTCAAGGCCCACTCGGTCGGCGCGCTGGTCGAGCGCCTGCCGCCGCTGTTCGCGCCGCACACCGCCGTGGTGTGGGCGGTGAACGGCCTGCCGTGGTGGTACTTCCATGGGCTCGAGGGCGAATGGCGTGATCGACGCCTGGCGACGCTCGACCCCGGCGATCGTCAATGGCGTGTGATCGATCCGGCGCGCATCCTCGGCTGCGTGGTGTATCCCGCCGCGGAGGTGATCGAGCCCGGCGTGATTCGCCACGTCGAGGGCGATCGCTTCACCCTGGGCGAACCTTCGGGCGAGAAGTCACCGCGCGTCGTCGCCTTCGCCGAGGCGCTGCGCGCGGCCGGCTTCAAGGCGCCGGTACGCAATGCCATACGCGAGGAAATCTGGATCAAGCTGTGGGGCAACCTCAGCATGAATCCGATCAGCGCGCTGACCGGCGCGACGCTCGACGTGATCTGCGGCACGCCGAGCACCCGCGCCGTGGCGCGCGCGATGATGCTGGAAGCGCAGGCCATCGCCGAGAAACTCGGCGTGCGCTTTCCCATCGACGTCGAACGCCGCATCGACGGCGCGGCGGCGGTGGGCGCGCATCGCACCTCGATGCTGCAGGATCTGGAGAAAGGCCGCCCGCTGGAAACCGACGCGCTGGTCGCCTCGGTCGCCGAACTGGGCCGACTGGTCGGCGTGCTGACGCCAAGCATCGACACGGTGCTGGCGCTGGTGGAATTGCGGGCGCAAGTCCGACTTACACGATTGCCTGCGTCAGATCCGTATCGATGAACACCGAGCCGCCGCCTGCGTAGACGTTGCAGGTCACGCCGTCCACTCATCGTTGCCGACGCCCCATACAGCCGGTCGTCACCGATACCGCCATTCAGGGACCGTCGAGCGACCCGGCGCGCGGCAACCTCCGCAGCGGGTTCAGGACTTCTCTGTGGGCGACCCCGGCATTCAGCGGAGCGGCGCCGTGACCGGTGCGAAGCTCGTCGTAATCTACCGAACAGCAGGCATTCGCGCCGTGGCGCGCACGCAGACGATCTTCCTGGCCCGCGCGGACGCGCAAGTCGAACGGTAATGCTTGGCGAAAAGCGCGGTTGCACCGCGCGTCGGACCGGGTCTAGATTCCGAACGATGGCGCGCGAAGCTTGGCGCGACCCTTGACTGCCGCGGCGCCAATCCGCCGCACGCACGCGATTTTCACGCTGAAAACTCGCGTTTCCCACATTCCGCGCAAGCTTCGCGCGACCGCAGACGGCAGGAGGAACTTCGATGCGCACGCCCAGACTCGTCGTAGAACGCTCGTTCATCGCGCGCTCGATTGCAAACATTTGCAAACGGGCCGCAACGCCTTGCACGTCGCCGCTCAGCGCTGCGGGTGCGACCACCGCCGTCGCGATAGTGGCCGCGCTGCAGTTCGCGCCCGCCCCGCTGCTGGCGGCAGACGTCACCTGGCTCGGCGGCTCGGGCAATTGGAGCCCGGCAACGTCGTGGAGCACGGGCGCGCTGCCGACGGCCGCCGATCACGTGTTCGTCGACGGCGGTCAGAACGGCACCGCCTCCGCGGTGACCGTGAACGTGGCGGCCAGTGCGGGCAGTCTCACCCTCGATGCCGGGGACGTCATCAACAACACCAGCGGGCAGGTGTTCTCGCTGTTCGGTCCGAGCTTCACCAACAATGGCACGTTCAACAACGGCAATGGCGCCATCCTCGTGGTACGCGGCACCACCGCGCTGTCCGGCAACGGCGAGATCGTGCTCGGCACCAACACCTCCAGCCGCATCGACATCGACGGCAATCACAGTCTGACCATCGGCGCGGGCAACGTCGTGCGTGGACACAGCGGTACGATCGGCGGCCAATTGTTCGTCGCCGGTACGGCGACCTTGATCAACGACGGACTGATCGTCGCCGACGGTACCGACGGCACGCTCATCCTGCAGGAATCGGCCGTCACCAACCACGGCACGCTGCGCGCGACCAATGGCGGCACCTTGCGACTCGACGTCGGCGTGAGCGGCGGGGTGATCGATGCGAACAATGGTGTCGTGCTGCAGAACGGCATGCGCATCTCAGACGCTGTCCTGACATCGGCCAACGGCGGTGCGTTGCGCGTCAGTGCCAGTTCGGCGAATTTCCTCGACGCCAGCACGATCGGCGGGCAACTCGACATGACCGCCGGCAACGCGCGCGAACGCGTGCAGAACGGCCTCGTGCTCGACGGCGTCGTCGCGATCGACAACGGCGGCATTCTCAGCTTCGAAGGGAACCAGACGCTGGGCGGTAGCGGCACGGTCGAATTCGGCACGGCCGGCGCGGGCAACCGCCTCGACCTCGACGGCAACGGCACCACCACCATCGGTGAGAACGTCACCATCCGCGGCCGCAACGGCACCATCGGCCAGCAGATCAACATCGCCGGCACCCAGACGCTGGTGAACCACGGTGTGATCAGCGCCGATGAAGCGGGCGGCACGATCACCCTCACCGATTCCGTCGTGACCAACCATGGCCTGCTGCAGGCCATCAATGGCGGCACCCTGGTACTCAGCAGCAACGTCACGGGCGCCGCCGGCGGCGCGATCGACGTCGGCGCCGGCAGCGTTGTGCTGCAGAACGGCGTGACGCTGTCCGGCGCGATCAATACCAGTGGTGACGGTCTGCTGCGTGCGAGTTCCAACTCGGCCAATTTCCTCGACGGCGTCAGCCTGACCGGCAACCTCGACCTGACCCTCGTCAATGCTCGTGAGCGGGTCAAGGCCGGTGGTCTGACCCTGAACGGCGGCATCGCCATCGACAACAATGCCAGCCTGAGTTTCGAAGGCAACGGTTCGCTGGACGGCAACGGCACGGTCGTATTCGGCACGGCCGGCGCGGGCAACCGGCTCGACCTCGACGGCAACGGCACCACCACCATCGGTGAGAACATCACCATCCGCGGCCGCAACGGCACCATCGGCCAGAACATCAACATCGCCGGCACCCAGACGCTGGTGAACCACGG
>JBFWYG010000003.1:33035-56627 GCA_050186725.1 Gammaproteobacteria bacterium
CGTGACCAACCATGGCCTGCTGCAGGCCATCAATGGCGGCACCCTGGTACTCAGCAGCCACGTCACGGGCGCCGCCGGCGGCGCGATCGAAGCCGGCGCCGGCAGCAGCGTGATCCAGAACGGCGTCACGCTGGCCGGCATCATCAACACCAGTGGCGATGGACTGTTCCGGGTGACATCGAATTCGGCCAACACCTTGGACGACGTGGCCTTCAGCGGCACGCTGAACATGACCACTGCCGACGCGCGCGAACGCGTCAAGGGCGGCGGCCTGGTCCTCGATGGCACGATCAACATCGACAATAACGCGATCCTGAGTTTCGAGGGCACCGGCCTGCTGAGCGGTACCGGCACCGTGATCTTCGGCGCGGCGGGGCCGGGCAATCGCCTGGACCTCGACGGCAATGGCACCACCACCATCGGCGAGAACATCACCATTCGCGGCCACAATGGCACCATCGGCCAGCAGATCAACATCGCCGGCGCCCAGACCCTGGTGAACCAGGGCCTGATTTCTGCCGACGTCGCCGGCGGCACGCTCAGCATCTTCGATTCTGCGGTCGTCAATCAGAGCCTGATGCGCGCCGTCAATGGCGGCAAGCTGGTACTGGGCAGCCGCGTGAACGGCGGCGTGCTGCACGCCGGGGCGGGTAGCGAGGTGATCCAGTCCGGAGTGACCCTGGACGGCGTGACCATCGCAGGCGAGGGTGACGGCCGTTTGCTCGCCAACACCAGCAGCGCGAACTTCCTGCGCGCCACCACGATTACGGGCACGGTCGATCTGAGCGCTGGCAGCTCCCGAGAACGGGTCACCGGCGGCCTGCAACTCGATGGCCGCGTGCGCATCGACAACGGTGGCAGCCTGAGCTTCGAGGGCAGTCAGACACTGTCCGGCAATGGCGAGGTGGTGTTCGGCGGCGGCGCGGGCAATCGTCTCGACCTCGACGGCAACGGCACCACCACCATCGGCGCCGGCATGACCATACGCGGCGAGAACGGCACGCTCGGCGGACAAATCAACATCGCGGGCACGCAGACCTTGGTCAACGAGGGCACCATCCTCGCCGACGTCGCGGGCGGTACGCTCAGCTTCGTCGACTCCGCAGTGGTCAATCACGGTGTGCTCGGCACTGTCGCGGGCAGCACGCTCGCGCTCACCAGTTCGTTCTTGAACGCCGCTGACGGCGTCGTCACCGGCAGCGGCACCGTGCTCGCGCCCGCGGGCGCCGCGGGCCTCGTCAACGAGGGCCACGTCGCGCCGGGTGCGTCGCCGGGGATACTGACCATAGGCGGCAACTACACCCAGGCCGCGAGCGGCTTCCTGGACATCGATGTCGGTTCGCTCGCGAATAGCGACAAGCTGGCGATCACCGGCAATGCGACGCTCAATGGCACCCTGGCACTGCACTGCTTCGCGTCCTGCGCGCTGGATGTAGGAGACGCGCTGACCATCGTCGACGCCGCCGCCGGCGGGCTCGCCGGCGAATTCTTCTCGGTCGCGCTGTTCGGGTTCGCCACCGGACAATTCGAGGTGCAATACGATCTGGCACTTGGCGATGTGCGCCTGGTGGTAACCGAAGCGGTGTCGGCGGTGCCACTGCCTAGTGGCGCCTGGCTACTGCTCAGTGGTCTGGGCCTGCTCGGACTGGGTCGCCACCGACGTCGGTAGGACCGTGACCGCGCGCTGGCGCAGACGTGCACCGCGAAACGACGGATGTGCGCGTGCCACCCGTGGCCGGGTCGCGCTCAACGACTGGAGCGCGCGGGATGTTGGCCGCAGGCACAGTGGCTCACATCGCTTGGTCCACCGTAGTCTGCCGAACGGAACCGCCTGCGGGGCTTTCATCCGGTACCCAGGCGCCAGGCACGGGGGCCTGCAGACAGGCGCCCCAGTCGCCCGCAGGAAGCGAAGCCGTGCTGCGCCGTGACTAGATCACAAGGCCCGTCGACACCACGCTGCGCACGCCGCGGATGTTGGTCGCAAGCTCGATTGCAAGTGCGCGTTGCGCCCCACTGCCTGCCCTGCCGGACAAGGTCACGACACCGTCATGCGTACTCACCTCGATGTCTCGACCTTCCACATGAGTCGAATAGAGGAGGGTCGACTTCACTTTGGCGGTGATCCACGTGTCCGCCGCTTCCTGGCCCGCGGTCTTGACCGTTTGCCTGGCGTCTTCAGCCAGAGCCGGTGCTGGCGCGCTCACTACCAGGCGATTATCCACCGCCACCACACCGTGCGAGTTCTGGGCGAGTCGTCCCGCCAGTTCGCGGCTCTCGCCACTGTCCGCACTGCCACTGAGCACCACCCGTCCGCCCACGGTCACGACCTTGGTCTTCAATCCGCTTGCGTACCTGCTCCAGGCGAGCTTGGACTTGATTACCGCCGTGATCGTGCTGTCGTCAATGACGTCGCCGTAGGTTCGAGCGGTGGACCTGGCCGGCGCGACATAGTCGTCGGCAACGCTGATTCCGTTCTCGACCTCTGTCACGCCGGTTACGCCCAGCGCTATCTCTTCGGCCAACTCCTTGTTAACTCCTTCCTCGACGCTGCCCGTCAAGGTCGCCTTGCCCTGCCGCACCGAAACCTGCAGATCGTTGGCGCGCAGATAGGGGTTGAGCGCGAAGGTGGTCCAGATCTGAGTTTCCTGCCGCGCATCGACGACGTCCTGGGCGCTCGGCACGACAGCGGCCTCGAGCGCGGTACTGGCCACCGCA
Organism: Gammaproteobacteria bacterium; assembly: GCA_050186725.1. Classification (GTDB taxonomy): domain Bacteria; phylum Pseudomonadota; class Gammaproteobacteria; genus JADJYF01. The sequence continues at coordinate 35,751 of JBFWYG010000003.1, forward strand.
AGGGCGACACTGGAGGTAAGAATCAATCTCTTGAAATGTGTGTTCATGACGCTACTCGATGGTTTGTTGTGAAGCCGGCGCGCTGGGCGTCCGGCGTGGAAGAATCGGGCTTGCCAAGCGCGGGCCGGCGGCCCGGCGCCGTGGCTGCATGTGGCGCGCCAGCCGCCACTGGCCGCGGCCCACGCGCCGTGGCGGTAGCACGGCGGGCTGCGCCCCTGTCACGGCTCAAAGCTCGCATGTCACGGCAGAATGGTGACGAACACTTGGCGATTACGCGGCTCGCGCACGCCATCCCCGGTCTCCACCCATTGGTCGCCTTCACCGCGCGCCTGTGCATCGATGTTTTCAGCATTGATGCCTATCGCAATGAGCGCTGCCTTGACCGCGTCAGCGCGGCGACGCGACAGATGCATGTTGTAGTCTTGTGTGCCTACCGTGCTGGCGTGGCCTTCCACGCTCAGCCGTCGCGGTGCGCCGCCCTCAACGTCGCGCCTGACCTGTTCGAGAACGCCATGCGCCTGTTCATCGAGCACGGCACTGTCAAAGGCGAAGAACACGCGATAGCTCTCGTTTACCGGCGCCGCCGCAGGCGCAACCGCAGTTGCAGCCACGGCATCGGCAGGCACAACCTCGGCGACGGCGGTCGCGCGCGTCTCCAGGGTGTCCATCGCCGTCATGAACGACTGCCGACAGGCGGCAATGTCGTCCGGCTGGAGGTCCTCGGACGCCTGCTCCAGCCAGCAGTCATAGGACGTCTGCGCGCGCGCAGCCGCCGTGGGCACATCGGTGCGGGCGGTGCCGGCGAAGGCCGCCATCAGGCGCGCGCGCGCCGCAGTCAGTTCCTCGACATAGTGTTGCTTGAGGAACTCGCGGCGCAGGGAGACATCGTCCGGCGCCGTCGCTTGTCCGCTACTCGCGGCCGCGGCGCGAGCCGCGTAGGTGTCGGCATCGCGCCCGTCACCCGCAGCGCGCTCTGCCGTCGACAAGGATTGGTAGTCACTCGCCAGCGACTGCTCGAAGGCACGACTGGCGGTCGCCTGCCCATCGTTCGCCGACATCGCCGCGGGTGGCCCCATGGCAAGGACGATGGCGCCGGCCAGTACCGGGCTGGCGCGTTGGAAATGATTCATGAAACATTGCTCCAGGTTGGACGGACGCCGACCACCACGCGCCACGCGTGCGATCGACCGGGCTCAGCGCTGCAGTTCCATCTAGAAGTCAAAGCCGACACCCACCGAATAGGGGATGTTGCCATCGTTGCAGCACGCATCGAACGGCACTTCATAGGCGATATTGGCGAACATGAAGGTGCTTTCGTTGACGAAGTACTTCACGCCGACTTCTGGTCCGAACAAGGCTTGGTCGTGAATGCCTGCGCCATAGACGCCGCCCGCGTTGAGGCCGAGGTAGGGTTGCCATTTGGCCAGGTCCCACTGGTAGGCTGCCTGGAAGATGGTGCGCGAATTGATCAGGGTTTCATCGCCACTGTCATTGGCCTGCAAGCCCTGCTTCAGACTGAACAACCAGTTCTTGGTGTAGTAGTAGCCCATAGAGCCGGTCACGCCAAAGTTCGAGCGATCGAACTCGGTGTTCGATTGGCCGGTTCCGGTCAAGGTCGCCTCGTAGTTTCCGGCGTGAGGCCCAGGATCCGATGTATAGGGAGGCATGCCCTCGGCGCGGACGGTGGCAAAGTGGCCAAGGGCCAGCAGAGAGACCGCGATCAGTGATTTTCTCATGTACTCAACTCCGCCCCGCGAACAATGGGGAGCTCCTGGGCGTCGGGGCGCACGCAATGGAACTCGAACTCGCGACGATGCCGCGACAGTGGAAAGGTGATGAAGGCGATCGCTCGACGGTGCGTTGTCGACCGCTTTGATGGAGGGCCTGGAGCCGCGTGCTTACAGTGCTCGTCCGCAGCACCTGACCGTCGTACTGGTCTGTGCGGCGCGCTTCAATGGAAGGAAGATAAATGACTTGCCGGAAGCTGTCGGTGCGCCGCGACACCTTGGCGCGAGATGTCGCGTTGCCGCCAACACAAGACTTTCATCACGCGCCAACGTTACGAGCGACAAGCATTGAATCGTCGTATCGCGGTCAACTCGACGCGCCACCACTCTCGTACGACATCCAGGCTGCGCCTCCATTCTCCCGCCGGGAAGATCCGCACCCTCACATCAGCCCAGGCACTGCCCGCAAGCGCTACCGCGAGCCCGCATGACAGCGTCAGCGAGCAACGCACGGCGTCCGCGCATGGCAGGTGCCGAGTCCCGACCAGGCCGCGCACATCGCCTCGCGGCCCTGTACAATCGCCCGCACCAATGCGTCGCGGCGACGCCCTACCAGGCGAGGTCGACATTCGATCCCCTTGGAGTTCCCATGCCCCCCGCGATTGCCAATTACCTGCTCGCCGCGTTGCCACCCGACGTTCAAGCGCGCATCTACCCCGCGCTCGAACTCATCGCTCTTCCGCTCGGCAAGGTGCTCTATGAGTCCGGTGACAGACTGCGATTCGTCTACTTCCCTACCGATGCCATCGTGTCGCTGCTCTACGTGATGGAATCCGGCGCCTCGGCCGAGATCTCGGTCGTGGGCAATGAAGGCCTGATCGGCGTCGCGGTGTTCATGGGGGGCGAGAGCACGTCCGGACGAGCCATCGTGCAGAGTGCCGGCTCCGCTTATCGTCTTCCGGGCCAACTCCTCAAGGACGAGTTCCATCGCCATGGCGATCTGCTGCTGCTGATTCTGCGTTACACCCAGTCGTTCATCACGCAGATGGCGCAGACTGCGGTGTGCAATCGTCATCATTCCATCGATCAGCAGTTGTGCCGTTGGCTCCTGCTGTCGCTCGATCGACTGCCCAGCAACAAGCTTGTGATGACTCAGGAACTTATCGCCAACATGCTCGGCGTGCGACGAGAGGGGGTGACTGACGCCGCCGGCAAGCTGCAGAAGCTCGGCGTCATCGAGTACAGTCGCGGTCATATCACGGTGCTGGACCGTCCGCGCCTCGAACTGCTGACGTGCGAGTGCTATGCGGTAGTGAAGAGAGAAACCGACAGGCTGTTGCCTTACATGCATGAGCGCGCAGGCACCGGACTACCGGCGCGCTGAGCTTCGCGCGTCCAGCAGACGGCAGGCGCGCGCACCGGTGCGGAACGGGCGTACTACCGCGACCGCGGCGCCCCTTGCTTCGGCCATTCGCCACTGATACCCCGGTCCTCGGCATGGCACTGCGCATCAAGATCCCTCGAATCCTGTACGCGCTGACCCTGCTCGGCGTGCTGTCGATCGCCGCGGTCTGGATGTTGCGCGCGCCGTTGCTGGCGTGGCTGTGCGAAGCCGCGCTGTCGCGCGCGGGACTTGGTCCAGCGCAGGTCGAGATCCACGCTCTCGATCTGCACAACGCAAGCTTGAGACTCCGAGCATCGTCTATAGGCACCATCGAGCGCGTCGAGATCGCTTACGGCTGGACGCCGCGCACTGGCCCGGTGGTGCGCCAAGCGCAGATTACGGGCGCGCGTCTACGCCTGCCCCGGGGTGGCGGTAGCGCCCAGGACACGTTCAACGCCGGCGGCGAGACGTCATCGGCAATATTGCCAACAATGCTGGTCGACCTGGACGATGCGCGGCTGGTACTGCCGCTTGGCGACGCCACACTCGAGGTCGAAGCATCGGGCAGCTTGACCAGCGGCCCACAGCCCGCGGCGCGCCTCGCGTTCACGCTGCGCATGGCGCAGAGCGCGGTGCACGGACGACTCGCGGCCGTCACGCCCCGAGGCGGCCTCACCGAAGCCACGCTCACGTTCACCGACGGCACGATAGACACGGCGTGGCTCAATGCACAGGGCCTGTCGGGCAGTCTGCTGGCACGGACCGACGGTAAAGTGCTGTCCGGTCTCCACGGCGACTTCGCCGTCGAGGCCGTGCATGCGGCTCGACAGGCCTGGGGTGGGGGCACGCTCGCCATCAGCCAGTCATCGCCCGAGGCGCTGACCGTGGACCTGACGCTCGCACCACTGGCGGTGACGCTGCACACCGCGCTGCCTACTGCGGCCGCGCCGCGCCCTTTCACCTTTGATGGCCGATGCGATGCGCGCGCCTTGGTGACGGTCCTGCCCGACCTGCTGGTCGGCGCCGGCACGGTGAGAGTCGAGGGCGCCGGCGACGTGCCAGCACTACCCTTCGTCTTCTCTGATTGGCTGCGCGGCGGCAGCCTGCGTGCCACGGCGACGATGAATGCACAGGACGTCAACCTGAAAGCGATTGCGCGGGCCGACGCCGTCACGGGCGAGGTGTCCTGTGCGTTGGGCGCCGGCGCGCTGATCTGCGTGCAGGCGACGCCGCTCGAGGTGTCCGACTTGACACTGGAGAAGGATGTCGTCGCCGTTGACTCGCCGCTGTCCGGTCCATTGTCACTGCGGCTTATGGCCGTCGAGGCGCAGCCCCTACTGGCCCTCGCTGCCGCGAGTCCGGACACAACGCTCGCGCTCGCAGCGCGGCTCGGACTGCACGGACGACAGCTGGCGCTCGATGCGCCGCTCACGGCCACCCTTACAGTCGAAGGCGGTTCGCCACCCAATGAAGGCCACGGAAGCTACACGCTGAAGGCCGACGCCGATGCGGAGCATCCGCCTGGGACGCCGTGGCTCGCGCCTCGCCTGGAGTTCGCGGGGCATTACACGCTCGATGTGGCGCGGCGCCTGCGCACGCTGGTGCTCGATACAGGCCATTTCGATCTGCCGGCGCAAGGGTGGGTAGCGAACGCCTGGCACGGCAGTTTCCACGCTGCCGAGACCAACAGCATCGAGCTAAGCGTCGACGACCTGCGCAGTACTCGCGCCCCGCCCTTGCTGGTTCCTCTGAAGACTACCGTGAGTGCCCGGCAGAGCGGCTCGCTGGTTACTTTCAAGGCGAGTGTCCATGACGCAGCCCATGTCCTGGAACTCGGTCTGACCGGCCGACATTCGCGTCACGACGGCAGGGGCGATGCGCGCATCACGCTCAAGCCCATCACCCTCACGGGCCGCAAAAGCCTCACCGACCTGGCTCCGGCGCTAGGGGCGCGCGTGAGCGCGGCGGGTGGTGAAATCGAGGCATGGGGCGAGGCGCACTGGGATAAGGATGATGCGCAGAGCGCGCTGTCGCTGCGCCTCGAGAACCTGTCCTTTGACACGTCCGCCGCCCGTATCAGCGGTCTCAATGCCACGCTCGATCTCACCGGTCTCGCGCCGCTGCGCAGTGGCCCCGGACAACGCGTCGAAGCGACACTGGCGCTGCCCGGTTTGAAGCGTGTGCCGATCGCCATGCGCTACAGCGTCGACCAACGACGGCTGCGCATCGACCAGTTGCACGCCGCGGTCTTCGGCGGCGCCCTCACGGTACACGATGGCGACGTCGACATCGCGAGCGGCGTCACGCAGTTGGACCTCGAAGTTCTGGACCTGGACCTCGCCTCTGCCTTGACGGTTCTCGATCTCGAACAAGTCAAAGGCACCGGTCGCCTGTCCGGCCACCTGCCGCTGCGTTTCGAGGCGGGACGTATCGCGGTACTTGGCGGGCGCCTCGCGGCCAGCGGGCCGGGCGTGATCAGGATCGGCGCCACTCAGCTGACCGATGCCCTGCAAGGCCAGGGCAGAGACGTCGACCTTGCGCTCCGTGCTCTGTCGGATTTCCATTACCAGAAGCTCGCCATCAGCGCCGAGAAGCCACTCGCTGGCGCCGGTCGTGCGCTATTTCATCTCGAAGGCAACAACCCCCTGGTGATGGATGCACAGCCGTTCGTTTTCAATATCAATCTCGAGACCGACTTCGATTATCTCGCCGGTCTTCTGTTCGAATTGTCCGGGCTCACGACCAGCACGCTGGGCTGGAGCGCGGGCGCAATGCTCAAGGACTAGGCGCCGTGGTCCTTGGTAGTCGCCGCCGACTGCAGTAAGGTGGCGCACAAGAGAAATGCTCATCGAGGCCGTCGTGCATAGAGTTCATGCCTTCCGGCACGTTGCGTGCCGCAGTGCGGCGCTGACGATGGCCGTGCTCATTGGCGCGTGCACGCCGACCGTCAAGGTCGAAGCACCGCGTGAACCCATCACCATCAATCTCAACATCAAGCTCGACGCCGACGTGCGGGTCAAACTCGAGCAGCAGGCGAAAGACGACGTCGCCACCAAGCCGATCTTCTAGGATGACCGTGATGCACACGAAACATTTCCCACGGAGCCTACGCCAATTCACGCGCGTATTGTTTACGGCCGGGGCGCTGCTGTCGGCCGCCGGCAGCTGGGGCGAGGACCGTCCATTGGACGCGCCGCGTGCCCAAGGCCTGATCGGCGAGCGCTTTGACGGTTACGCGGCGGTACACGACAGCTCGGCCAGCGCCGCGATTCGCAGCCTTGTCGATTCCACCAACAGTGAACGGCGCAAGATCTACGAGAAGCAGGCCGCCGTCACCAATGCGCCGATCGAGGAAGTGGGCAAGGTTTACGCGGCGGAAATCCTGCAGAAGGCGCCCGCCGGCACCTGGTTCCAGGCTGCGGACGGGCGCTGGACGCAGAAGTAAGGGTTACGCGCGGCCGGTAACAGCGAGCAGTTCAGGGCGGCGGGACTTCGAGACCGATACCTAGATATCCGCGGAACACCCCCGACTCGTCGAACATCGGTTCGCCGCTCAGGCGGTAGCAGGTCGCGCGGCCGTCTGGCTGCGCCGCGCTCACGCCAAAGTCGCAGAATGACCAGCGGGCGGCCAGTTCGGCCCTGACGCGCACCCAGGGCTCATCGGCGGGGCTCAAGTGGGGCAGTTCCCACAGACGCCTGCCGAGAATGTCGCCGACCTCAGTGATTCTGGCTTCCGTGCAGGCAACCAGGCGCAACTCGCTGTCGGTCTCGAACTGCCAGTCGCAGCCTAGCGCCGCGTAGCGTCGAAGTCGCCGCTCGCTCACGAGCAAGGCTTGTCGCTCCGTCTCTCGGCGCAGGTAGTGCCCGAGCAGCAGGCCGATGCTCGCCACCGAACGCAAGCAGGATTCGTCCGGCTCCTCGAGTCCTGCCCGACTGCCGAACACCAGCACGCCATGCATACGGCCTTCGGCACTCACTGGCAAGACGAACACGCCGCGCAGGCCAATCTCGTGGGGCCAGGCGGTGGCGGAACGCTGATCGTCGCGCGCGTCACGCAGCCACAGCGGTTGCATGGTCTGACACACTCGGCCGCTGAGCCCGGCATTAGCCGGGAACCTGCCCTGCGGTGCGCGTGCCAGGAACATCTCGACTTCCGGGGCGTCGCCAACACTCCACTGCGCTGCGCGGGACAGCGAAGCACTGGACGCATCATGCGCAAAGTACTGACCGCAGTCCCAACGCTGGGCCTCACACACCGCCGCGAGCACAGCAAGCAGAGCCGCGCTGGGCTCTGCAGCTCCGGCGAGACGCATTGCAACGTTGCACTCGAGGGCCTGCCATTGGGCGTCGCGTCGACGCGCACTGATATCCTCATGCGCGAGCACCACGTACGCCCTGTCATCACGGCGCAGCGCGGTGGCGGCCACCAGCACCCAACGCCTCCCGGCATCGGTATCCAACTCTCGCTCGAAAGCGAACAGCATGCGCTCGCCCCTTCCCACCTGCGCGATTCCGGCACCGATGACCTCGGTCGCGAGCGGGGTACGAGATTCGCGCGTGAGGCACGCGGTCAGGTAATGGCTGCCGACGCTCAGGCTTCCGCCCATCCCCGCGGGACACTGCGGCCAGGCATCGTTGCAAGCCACGATGGTCCCGTCTTCGTTCAACACACAGGCCGGCGAGCCGAGCGCATTGAGCGTTGACTGCAACCCGGGCAGGCTTTCGAGTATCTCGCTCGCAGTCGCACGGCGCGCCGTGACATCACGAGTGATACCGAGATAACCGCGAAAGCGGCCAAACTCATCGAAGTTCGGCGCGCCACTGACCGTGAAATGACTGACGGCACCAAAGTCCCCACATTGCCTGAGCTCGAAATCTCGGAACGCCCGGTGCGCCACGAGCTCGGCGCGCAAGCTCCGCCAGTCCCCGTCTTTGACGTCGTCCAACTCGAGATCCCACCAGGCGCGACCAAGCATGTCCGCACAGTCCGCGGCACCGACAGGCACACCGGTACAGGCGATGAAGCGGAAATGTTCGTCCTGCTCCCAGTGGCCATCGGACGCCAGATTGACCAGCAGGCGATAATGACGCTTGAGCTTCAGCAGCGCTGCTTGCGCGTCCGGCAACAGGATGGCGCGGCCACTCTCGGTGTCGAGTATCGCATCAACTTCTCCGTGGGCAATCGCGTTGCGTTCTCGCGCGCCCCGCACCAGGCGCAGGATGCGCGTCTCGAAACGTGGTGCAGGACCACGCTCCGCTGCGACGGCGGCCTCCCCGGTCGAACGACGTTTGTTGTTCATTCGATTCCCAGGGCGTGCAGAACACCTGCGCGATCGTTGAGGTTACCGACGATGCGGACTGCCGGTCCGGGGCCCAGCACGGCGAGGCTCGGCGTGACCAGGATGCCATCGGCCAAGGCTCGCTGCGGCGCTATGAGCACGTCGATGATATCCAGTTCATAACGCCCTGCCAGGCGTTCCGCGCATATGGCGGTGAGATTGCCGATCGCGAGCCGCGAATTCGGGGCGTTGCCCGCTATGTACAGGCGCAAGGAAACGCGCGCGCCGTCCGGCGCGATGGGCTGCGCAAGCTTGGTCTTCAATGTCGGCGCCTTCTTGATCGTCACAATTCAAAGTCCGGATTGCCTGCGCCATGATCCAGGCAGGTCATGCTCACAGGTTCGAGCCGGCCGAGCCGATCTGGCCTCACTGCGCGGCATCCCCGCTGGCACAGCGCCACCCTGATTGGAAGGCCAAGACTACGCATCCATGCGCTCGGGTCTGTACGCTACCCCACCCATTGCCACCGCCCTGGACGCCGAAGCGGATATTGCGCCCCTCAGAGCTCGTGCTTGATGGGCAACCACGACAACAGCCGAGCGAGGTAGCGGTCCCAGGCGTTGCGGACGGGTTCTTGCCAGTATTCCACCGGCCGGCCGGCTTCGTTGGTTCGCCACAGGAGATCTGGCGCGCCGCCTGTCCGATTCTCGCGCCACGACAAGGCGTAGGAGTTTTGCGGCGCGGTCATTGCATTGAAGCGCGCAACCGTCTGCTGCGCCAGCACCGGACTATCGATGATGAGTCCGATCTCCGTATTGAGGTGTATCGAACGCTGGTCGAAGTTCATGGAACCCACGAACAGAAAGCGTCGATCGATGACGAATAGCTTGGCGTGCAGTGAGTAGTTTCCATGAGCTGACATGGCGCTGGTCTGGCCGCTGCCGTGGGCGGAACTCAGCTGCGAACGAATCTCATTGATTTCGACGCCCTTCCCGAGCAGCGCCGGTCGATGACCCATGTAGCCCGAATGTGCCAGCAAACCTCTCGATGACTCGAGGGAATTGGTGAGTACGCGGACACGTACCTTGCGTTCGCGCAATGCCGAGAACACTGCCAGTTCACCTGCCGTAGGCACGAAATATGGCGTCACCATCACGAGCTCACTGCGCGCCGCGCCGAGCGCCGCGATCAATGCAGGCATCAACAGTCGGCCGCCACGGTCGGCGCTGTCCTTCGCTGACTTGGCAGGGCTGTCGCTCAGGACCTCAGCGCGTGCCCATTGCAGATCGAGTCGCCCGGAGAGCATGCCGGCATAAGGCTCACCAGAGGCGAGCGCCAGACCGTAGTCGATGCCATCGTCCTCCAGGTCCCCGAGGTAGTTGGACGCCATCGCTGGCGTGCCCGTCACCGCTGACGCACCGGTCGTGACGGCCTCAGGCGCGTTGGCCAGCGCCGCGGCGGGAATCGCGAGCGGGCTGTTCCAAAACTCGTCGAAGGTGGCCGACAGGGAGGACACAGTGGGCCCGATGACGAACACGTCATCGTCGGCGAACTGGGACTCGGGGTCCATCTGAAAGTACTGGTTGCCCACGTTGCGCCCGCCAATCATCGCCGCCGCATTGTCGACCACCAGCAGCTTGTTGTGCATGCGGCGATCGAGACGGCGGTGGTCCAGCAGGTACTCCGCGCCCCGCAGGACTTTGGAATGCCCTCTATAGGCGAAGGGATTGAATATCCTCACCGCGATGCCAGGCACCTTGTCCAGGGCCACGATGCGCGCGGCGCTGCCTTGTGGGTCACCATCGTCGATCAGGAGGCGAACGCGCACCCCGCGCAGCGCAGCGCGCTTCAGCGCCCTGCCGAGCAGGCGCCCGGTCTCGTCAGCCCGAAAGATGTAGTACTGAAGATCGAGCGTCTGTTCAGCAGCGTCGATCATCTGCGCTCGCACGAGAAAGCCGTCCACCCCTACCGGCACCAGGCGGAAGCCAGACAGACCTCCATGCGCGCGCGCGAGTACACCGACTCGAGTAGCGAGGCGCGAAGTCGCGTCCGGCGCGCTCGCCGTCGAGTACTGCCTGGGATAGTCCGCGCCCGGCGGCAGATGCCCGCATCCCGCGAGCGCGAGCGCGAGCGCGAGCGCGAGCAACATCAGCATCAGCCATGCACGGCGCGCGGTGGCAGCACGCTGTCGTGCGCGAATGCGGAGGGGCAGTGGCATGGAGATGGCGGGATATCGCGAGCGAGTGACCGTGCACACTATCGCTGGCACGCGATGCTCTGCCGTGCGGTAGCGAACCTACGGGGCACATGTCGACTTACATGGGCTCGGTGCGCTACCAGACAGAGGACTGTGCCGGGTCAGCGCAACATGCGCCCTGTCAAAGCCGCACATCATGTGTTGCGGTGAACACTGCCGCGCTCGCGCGCTCATATTCACCTCTCCCACCATGGCCTGGCCGATGCCACCGAGTCTCGCCTGGAGCACCTTGTCATGCTCGAAACAGTCGCCGTCGTACTCGTCGTTCTTTGGGGTCTGGGCCTGGTGTCCTCGTACTCCATGGGCGGCCTGATTCACCTTCTGCTGGTGATTGCCATCATCGTCATCCTGGTGCGGGTTATACAAGGGCGGCGCATCTAGAGATGGCGCCACAGGCGAGTCGGATTTTTTATGCGAAATTCCCTGGAGAAAGTCCCATGGATGCGTTGAAAACCTCGGCATTGGTTCTGATTGTGTGCGGTGTGCTGGCACTCATCTACGGTGGGTTCAGTTATAGCCAAGACACGCAGGCAGCCAAGATCGGCCCAATCGAGTTGACGGTCAGTGAGACCAAGACCGTGAACATTCCTGTGTGGGCCGGCATCGGCGCTATCGCCATCGGTGGTGGACTCATGCTGACTCGACGTTGGTCGTCGGTTTCGACATGACCTTGTCTTGCCGTTGCGATCACGTCGTCAATCGGCACACGCCCTGGATCCTTACGCCCCCATTTCGGAGTACCGCATGAAGCAAACATCGAGCAAAGCCGCAAGAAACCTGTTGATGGACGACTTTCGACGCGTCATCGCTGACGCCGAAGCGTTGATCGAAGCCAGCGCCAGCGATGGCAGCGCCGATCTCGCGCAGATTCGCGAGCGCGCTGAAGCCTCGCTTACGGAAATGAAGAGTCGCCTTGGCGACGTGCAGAAGAACCTCAAGGACAGCGGCGAGCAGGCCGTGGGCGTCACTCAGGACTACATCAGCAACAATCCCTGGACCGCCGTCGGTATCGCGGCTGGCGCCGGTCTTCTGCTGGGCCTGCTGGGCGGCAAGCGCTGAGCGCCTCGTCGGCCCCGCCCTTGGACGGACGCAGCAGTGGCCTGGCTGCTTCGTTAGCGAGGCTGGCGGCGCGCGGGTTGGACCTCCTGCATACGCGCTTGCAGTTGCTGGCGCTGGAAATCGACGAGGAAGCCAGGCATTTCGTCACCGTGCTCGGCCTGCTGCTGTCCGCAGGTGCTTGTCTCGCGTTCGCGATCTTGCTCGCCACCGTCGCCCTGGTGCTCGCCTGCGACGAAGCGCATCGTCTGACCGTACTGGCTGCCCTGGCCGGCCTCTACGCGCTGCTTGGAGGCGGCTTGGCTCTGGTCACCATGACCAAACTTCGCGACAAGACGGCACCGCTTGCCGACACGCTCGCCCAGTTGCAGCAGGATGTCCGAGCGCTGGGCGGCTGCCCATGATCGCCAGGCGCACAGCACGTGCCTTGGAGCACCAGCGACTGTTGGATCGTATTGCCGATCAACGTCACGGCTTGCGGGTCGCGGCGCGCGCCTGGCGACAGCCCCTCGCACTGGTCGACGTGGCGTTGGCGGCCTCGAGGATCGTGAGGCGACATCCCCTGGCGCTGTTGGCCGTTTATGGCCTGGCACAGGTATTGGGGCCCATGCCCGTGCGCCACGTGGTTGGCTGGGTAATGCGCGGCCGGCGCATCGCCGCGCTGCTCAGAATGGTCTTCTGAACATCTCAAATGACGGCGGCGCCCGCAGGCGCCGCCGGATCGAAGCGCGCGCCGCGCGTCTAACGCCAGAGGGGTTCGCCAAGATTGACTTGCTTCTTCTGCGTCAGACCACCGGTCGCCGCGCCGACGGACGCGCCAATGGCCGCGCCCGTGCCTGGCCCGATGCCGGTCACCGCGCCCACCACGGCGCCGGTACCCGCGCCTAGGCCGGCACCGCTCAGCATGCGGTCGCCCGAGGTAGTGCCGCAGGCAGCCACACTGCCCAGGAGGGCCACAAGGAGGAGCTGCTTGAAGCGGATGACCGCCGCGCCGGCCTGGGCGGGCGGCCACGGCCTTGGCGGCGCATCGGTCGGGGGCCGGCGCCGAATCCTCGGAAGTGCCGTGCCGACCACCAAGGGGGGACGGGCGAGCAGGACGCGTGGCATGACGGCGGCGGACATCACGGAATTGTTGTTATTGGGGAGGTCTTGAGTATTCATGCTTACCTCTGTCCGCGACGCAGAAAGGCGAATTTGCCTGGACCGTGCCGCGAATGAGTAGCGATGGTAGTCCCGCGCAAGCATGCCGTCGGTACGCAGCACCACTTAAGGAGCGCAGCGGGGCATCACAGGACGAGTCGGACAGTCAGTTCGTCGCCTGCCAGCACGCGCCGCGCTGCCGCGGGCCGGCGTCAAGAGCGCATCGGCATGCGGCCCTGTTCGAACTGGTTCACCATCGCGCTGGTTCCGCTCGAAGTACGCAAGGGCGTGGCCGTGCAGACATCTCCCGATGTCTGCCCATATGGCCGGCTGGGGCGCGGATCAGTGTGCCCCGCCATCACGGTGGGTTCGCCTCGATCCGCTGTTTCCGCGAGCAGTTGCCTCGGAACTGGAGAGAACACAGGCCCTCCGCGGGCCTGGACAGCCCGGCGGCAGCGCGCTGGTGGCTATCGGTCGAGCACTGCGCCCCACGCAATCTGGGCCTGCCTGCCGAGGCGACCCCCTCTTCGCGAGCGCATGCGTGCAAGGCCGATTCAAATCGGCCTTGCACGGCCCGTTGAGCGGCTGTACGCGGCGTTTCGACAGTTGCAGGGCGGGTCAGACGATCGCCTGGGTCAGGTCAGTGTCCACGAACACCGCGCCGCCACCACCGTCATAGACGTTGTACGTGACGCCGTCCACGACCTGCGTGCCACCGCCGTTCAGGGCCCAGCCGCCGCCGACCAGGTCCACGCTGTCACCCGCGTCGCCGAACACGAAGAGTTCGTCGGACTCTGCATTCAGCGCGAGCAGGTCGGCGATGGAGAGGCTGAGCGCGTTGTTGCCGGTGCCGGTGAGATCGATGAGTTCGATGCCGGTCAGCACCGAGCCCGCGACATCGGACAGGTCCAGGGAGACGTCCTCGCCCCCGATCACGAGGGTGTCGTCGCCGCTGCCGCCCGCGACCAGGCTGTCGTCCTCATCGTAGACCAGGGTGTCGTCGCCGCTGCCGGCGAGCAGCACATCGACGCCATCGCCACCGTCCAGTACGTCCGCGCCGGACGCGCCGTTCAGGCGATCATCGCCGTCATTGCCGTTCAACTTGTCGTCACCCGACGCGCCGTACACGCGGTCATTGCCGTCACCGCCGGACACGATGTCATCGCCGGAGGCGCCGTTCAGGCCGTTGTTGCCGGCATTGCCGGTGATGCGGTTGTCACCGCTGTTGCCATTGCCGTTCAGGTTGCCGGTACCGGTGAGCACCAGGTCTTCCTGGTGGCGGCCGAGGCTGTAAGTGATGCTGGCGTTGACGCGGTCGTCGCCCGGATCGGAGCGCCCGCGAACGATCTCGCCGGCGTGATCGACGAAGTACACGTCGTCGCCGATGCCGCCGTCCAGGTCGTCGCGGCCGCTGCCGCCGGTCAGCCGGTCGCGGCCGCGGCCGCCGTTGAGATCGTCATTGCCGACGCCGCCGTTCAGCCGATCATCACCCACGCCGCCGTTCAGGTCGTCGTCGCCAGCGCCGCCCGAAAGCGAGTCGTCGCCGTCATCGCCGTCGAGCCGGTCGCGGCCACGGCCGCCGTCCAGGCGGTCGTCGCCGCCGCGCCCGCGAATGATGTCGTCGTCATCCTCACCGCGGATCGAGTCATCATCGTCATCGCCATTGCGCCGGCTCGCCAGCGCGCTTCGATTCGCCATCCTCTATCTACCTCTAACGTGGTTGGTCGCGGGCGCCGAGGGCGCCCGCTGCTGGGTACATGTTGGCGGGCAAGAGTTCCAGCCGGGATGACCGGAATCAATTGCCCTGCGCCGAGGTATGGCGATGAATGCGAAGTCGCGCACGCTTTGCGCGCGCGGCCAGGTCTCAACTGAGCGTGGTGGCCAGGTCCACGTCCACGAACAGCGTGACCGCGCCGGCGCCGAAAGCCGCGTAGCTCACGCCGTCGCGCACCTCGTTGCCGCCGGGGTCGGCCACCCAGTTCTGGCCGGTCGACACCACGCTGTCATCCGCGTCGCCGGTGACGAAGAATTGGTTGCCGGTGGCGCCCATCGCCAGCAGGTCGCCCAGGTCGAAGCGCAGTTCGTGGTCGCCTTCCCCACTTAGGTCGATACGCTCGAAGCCGCGCAGTTCGTCCCCCGCCAGGTTGTCGAGGTCGAGCACCAGGTCGTCGCTCGCATCCACCAGCAGGGTGTCGAAGCCTACGCTGCCGAAGGCGAGCGCGTCGTCCTCATCGTAGACCAGCAGGTCGTCGCCGGCCGCGCCGAGCAGTACATCGCTGCCGTCGTCGCCGTCCAGGCGATCGTCACCGACGCCGCCGTTCAGGCGATCGTCGCCATCGCCGCCGAGCAGGGTATCGTCGCCCACCATGCCGTACAGTCGATCGTCGCCGTCATCACCGCTCAGTATGTCGTCGCCACCTCGGCCGACCAGGCCGTTGTCGCCCTCGTTGCCGAGCAGCTTGTTGCGCGCGTTGGTGCCGAAGCCATTGCGGTTCTCGTCGCCGAGCAGCTGCAGGTCTTCCTGGCTCGCGCCCAGACGATAGGTGAAGTCCGTCACCACCCGATCACGTCCCGGGTCGCTCTGGGTACGCAGGATCTCGCTCGGATGATCGATGAAGTACACATCGTTGCCGATGCCGCCCGCCAGCCGGTCGCGCCCGCCGCCGCCGGCCAGCCGATCGTTGCCCGCCTGGCCGAAGAGATCGTCGTCACCGGTGGCGCCGCTCAGGCGATCGTCGCCCAAGCCGCCGTGGAGATCGTCGTCGTCCGCGCCCCCGGCCAGCAGATCCTCGCCGCCGCCGCCGAACAGGTCGTCGTCGCCGCGCTCGCCCTCCAGTTCGTCATCACCGTCGTCGCCCAGGAGACGATCGTCGCCGCGTCCGCCGCTGAGCGCGTCGTCGCCGTCAAAGCCGCGCACGATGTCGTCGTCACGACCGCCCTCCAGCTGATCGTCGTCGTCGCTGCCGTAGTACTTTGCCATGGTGACACCTCGCAGGTTGCACCGGGCGCCCGATGCGCCCGTTCACATGCAAGGAGTTGTCGCGCAACGCGGCGCGCCGCGCAGTCGTGGTTTCACCCCGGACGCGCGTAGGCGCGCAGGAGATCCGGCTTCTCAGCGCCGGAAACGTGACAGGTAGCGCTCCGCCAGGCGCAGCGTGCCCTCGGTGTAGGGCAGCCCGAGCTCACGCGCGAGGTCGGTCTCACCATGGGAGCCGATCCAGGCCAGGATGGCCATGCGCCGCAGCATGCAGAAGGTCGGGATCTCCGCTTCCTCTTCCGCGGACAGCGGCGCGACACGGCGGTAGCCCGTCACCCAGGCGCGGATGAGGTCTTCGAGATCGTCGCGCTCCTCCATGAAGCTGACCGCGGTCGCGACGTCGTACAGGTACCAGCCAAGACCGGCGTCGTCGAAGTCGATGACGCGCGTGTCGTCGTCGGTGACCAGCAGGTTGGCGAGTCGCAGGTCGGCGTGGATCAGGCCGAAGCGCGCGTCGTCCATGCCGAAGCGCGCGAGCCGCGCGCCGATGCGATCGACGAAGCGCTCGAGCAGGTCGATGCGCTCGGCGTCGAGGCCGAGGCCGTTGCGCCAGTCGCCCCAGTTGCCGCGCGGGCCGACCGCGCCCTCGAAGTCCCACACCAGCCGCTCGAAATACACCGGGCGCTGCCAGCGGCGCGCGTGCGCATGCATGCGCGCGGCGATGGCGCCGAGACGTTCGAACGGCTCGATGAGAGAATCCTGCGCGGGCTCGCGGCCTTCGATGAAGGCGAACATCACCACGAAGCGCTCTTCGTCCAGCGCCGGGGTCGCGACGCGCTGGATGAGTTCGCCGTCCAGCGCCGGCACGGCCTGCGGCGTCTCCACGCCGGCCTCGCTCTTCAGCGCCTTCATCCAGGCGAGTTCGGTGCGCACCGCGTCGTAGCTGTGATAACCGGTGCGATGCACGCGCAGGATCAGCGGCGCGGGCCTGGCGGGATCGTCGATGCGGTAGGTGGCGTTCTCGGAGATGTTCAGCAGCCGCAGGCGCGCGGCCGGCGACACGCCCCAGGCGGGCGCGGCGCGCGCCGCGACGTCTGCCAGGTGACGAATGCGCGCTTGTTCGTCCAGACGATCGAACGCGGTGCTCATGTCTCCTCCCTTTGCGAGCGGCTGGCGGTGACCGGTGATGGCCGGATTAAAGCATTCCGGGCACGACAATTCATCGGTTATCCTGCGGTCGACCGGCCCGGCACGCGGGCCCGCGGAGGACAGGCATGCTGACGTCGATCGCAGGACGCGCGGTGGTGGTGACCGGCGCGAGCAAGGGCATAGGCAAGGGCATCGCACGGGTGTTCGCCCGCCACGGCGCCAAGGTCATGGTGGTGGCGCGGGACGGCGCGGCTGCCGCGGCCTGCGCGCTCGAGATCGGCGCGGCCGCGAGCTGCGCGGCCGACGTCGGCGACTGGGCGTCCATGCAGGCCATGGCCGCGACGGCCGTGGCGGAACTCGGCGGCATCGACGTGCTGTGCGCCAACGCCGGTGTCTTTCCGCAGACCAAGATCGAGAGCCTGGAGCCCGACGAATGGGACCAGGTGATGGCGACCAATCTGAAGGGCAGCTTTCTCGCGTTGAAGGCCAGCCTCGCCGCGCTCAAGCAGTCCGACCAGGGCCGCGTGATCCTGACCTCGTCGATCACCGGCCCCATCACCGGCTTTCCCGGCTGGGCGCACTACGGCGCGAGCAAGGCCGGCCAGCTCGGCTTCATGCGCACGGCCTGCATCGAACTCGCCCAGCACGGCATCACCATCAACGCGGTGCTGCCCGGCAATATCATCACCGAGGGCCTGGCCGACCTGGGCGAGGACTATCTCCGTACCATGGCGGCCTCGATTCCCTTGAAGCGCCTCGGCACGGTGGACGACATCGGCCACGCCGCGCTGTTCCTGGCCTCGCGCGAGGCGGCCTACATCACCGGTCAGACCATCGTCGTCGATGGCGGCCAGGTCCAACCCGAATCGCTCGAGGCCCTGAACGCCTGAGTCCTGTTCACTCGCGAGGGGGAGCCGCGATGACTACCAACGCATTGCCCAGCCGTCTGCACCATACCGCGGCGGTGACCCGCGACCTGGAAGCGACGCGGCACTTCTACGAAGACCTGCTCGGCCTGCCGCTGGTGGCGACCTGGTGCGAGCGGGAAACCCTGCTCGGCAAGGAACGCACCTACTGCCACGCGTTCTTCGCCATCGGCGACGGCGGTGCGCTGGCCTTCTTCCAGTTCGCCGACCCGGCCGATCACGCCGAACTCGTGCCGGACGACGCCGTCTGCCTGTTTCGTCACCAGGCCTACAAGGTCGATGCCGCGACGCAGGCGGCAGTGAAGGCACGCGTGCTGGCGGCGGGTATCACCGCGCCGCGCTTCATGGAACTCGAGCATGGCTACTGCCACTCGATCTACGTCACCGATCCGAACGGCTGCATCATCGAGTTCACGGTCGATGCGCCGGGCTTCGAGGCGTGGGCGGCGGAGAAGCGCGCGTCGGCCCATGCCGATCTCGCGCGCTGGCTGGCCGGCGATCACACCCCCAACAACCTATACCGCGCGGCGACCCATGGCTGACATCGATACCCTGCTCGCGCGCCGGGGGAAACTGCTGGGCGCCAAGGCGCCGCTGTTCTACGACACCCCGCTGCACATCGTGCGCGGCGAGGGCGTGTGGCTCTACGACGCCGACGGGCGACGCTACCTCGACGCGTACAACAACGTACCGGTGGTCGGTCACTGCCACCCCGAAGTGGTGGACGCGCTGGCGCGCCAGGCAGCGACGCTCAACGTCCACACCCGCTACCTGCACGAGACCATCCTCGACTACGGCGAGCGCCTGGTCGCGAAGTTCGATCCGTCGCTCTCGATGGTGATGTTCGTCTGCACCGGCAGCGAGGCCAATGACCAGGCGCTGCGTATCGCGCGTACTCACACCGGCAAGCAGGGCATGGTGGTGACCAACCTCACCTACCATGGCAACACCACCGCGGTGGACGCGGTGTCGCCCCTGTTCTACGGCCGCGACGTGGTCAATCCCGAGGTGCGCAGCATTCCCTACCCGGACCGCTACCGCGCGCCGCCGGGGCTCGAAGGGCGAGCGCTGACCGACCACTACCTCGCGGCGCTCGAACGCGCCATAGCGAGCCTCGAAGAGAGCGGCGTCGGCTTCGCCGGCCTGCTGCTCTGTTCGATCTTCGCCAACGAGGGCCTGCCCGACGTGCCGGCGGACTTCATGCCGCGCGCGCTGGAGCTCACGCACCGCGCAGGCGGGCTGTTCATCGCCGACGAGGTGCAGGCCGGCTTCGGCCGCACCGGGCGCATGTGGGGCCATGAGCTGATGGGCGTGGTGCCGGACATCGTCACGCTCGGCAAGCCGATGGGCAACGGCCACCCCATCGCGGCGGTGGTGACGCGCGCCGAGCTGCTGGAGGAGTTCCGCGAGCGCGTGTTCTTCTTCAACACCTTCGCCGGCAACCCGGTGTCCTGCGCGGTGGCCGCCAAGGTGCTCGACATCCTGGAACGGGATCGGCTGATGGAGAACGCCAAGCGCGTGGGCGACCACCTGCGCGTCGGTCTCGCGCGTCTCGCCGCGAAGCATTCGATCATCGGCGACGTGCGCGGCCATGGCCTGTGGGTCGGCATCGAGCTGGTGGGCGATCGCGCCGCGAAGACGCCGGCCGCGAGCGAGGCGCAGCGCGTGGTGAACGAGATGAAGGCGCGCGGCGTGCTGATGGGCCGCATCGGCGAGTTCGACAACGTGCTCAAGATCCGGCCGCCGCTGCCCATCGGCGTCAGTGAGGCCGACCTGCTGCTCGACACCCTGGACGGCGTGCTGGCCGCGCTATGAGCCCGTGATCCCGAGCGCGGAACAGGCGGCGCTGACCGCCGCGGCGCGCGACTTCGTCGCCAGCGAGATAGCGCCGCATGCCGCGGGCTGGGAAGAGATCGGCACGGGCATACCGGCCTCGGTGCTCGCCGGCCTCGCCAGGCTGGGCTACTTCGGCATGCTGGTACCGGCCGCGCTGGGCGGCGCGGGCCTCGACCTGTTGAGCTACGCGCTCGTCACCGAGGAACTGGCGGCCGGCGACTGCGGGCTCAGCAACCTGGTCAACGTGTCCAATTCGCCGGTGTGCGCGGCGCTGCGCGATCACGGCAGCGCCGCGCAGCACGCGCGTTTCCTCGCGCCGCTGGCACGCGGCGAACTGCGCGGCTGCTTCCTGCTGACCGAACCCCACGCCGGCTCCGACGCCAGCGCGATCACGACCCGCGCCACGCGCCGCGGCGACAAGTGGCTGCTGAACGGCGTGAAGTGCTTCGTCACCGCGGGGCAGAGCGCGCAGCTCGCGATGATCATCGCGGTCACCGACCCCGTTGCGGGCAAACGCGGCATCAGCGCGTTCCTCGCACCGACCGATGCGCCCGGCTATCGCGTCACGCGCCTCGAGGACAAGCTCGGGCATCGCAACTGCGACACCGCCGAAGTGCTGCTGGAAGATCTCGAACTGGACGACGCGCACCTGCTCGGCCGCGCCGGCGACGGCTACCGCATCGCGCTCGCCTATCTCGAAGGCGGACGCATCGGCGTCGCGGCGCAGGCGGTGGGCGTGGCGCGCGCCGCGCTGGAGGCGGCGCTCGCGTATGCGCGGACACGCGAGACCTTCGGCCAGCCGATCATCGAACACCAGGCGGTCGGCTTTCGCCTGGCCGAGATGGCCACCCAGCTCGAAGCCGCGCGCCAGCTCACCTGGCACGCCGCCGCGCTCGCGAGCGCCGGCCAGTCGGCGCTGCTCGCCGCCTCGATGGCCAAGGCCTTCGCCACCGAGATGGCCGAGACGGTCTGCTCCGCTAGCCTGCAGGTCCACGGCGGCGCCGGCTACACCCGCGCCCATCCGGTGGAGAAGTACTACCGCGATGCGCGCGTGCTGAGCATTTACGAAGGCACCAACGACATCCAGAAGCTGGTGATTGCGCGGGCGTTGGCGAGAAACATGTAGGGCGGGTTTCAACCCGCCAT
>JBFWYG010000003.1:56727-68027 GCA_050186725.1 Gammaproteobacteria bacterium
TCGCCGTCGACGGTGACCATGCCCGCCACCACCAGGGCATACATCAGCGGGCGCAGCTTGACCGCCTGCACGTCGAGGCGCGCGGCGAGTTGCTCCACCGTGAGCGGCCCGTCGGCGAGCGGCGTGAAGACTTCGAGCTGCATGCCGGCCAGCATCGCCAGCGCCGGGTAGACGTTGGCCAGGTGGCGATTGAAGGTCTCGGGGCGCAGCGCGCGCGCGTCGGTATCCATGGTCTCGCTCCTGCCAATCCGGGGTGGTCGCTATTGAAGCAAGCGCCGCCACGACGGCCTACCCCTGAATGCAGAATTCCGCGTTCCGGCCGCTAACGCTTCGTCATTTCCATCGTGGCCACGAGTACCGCCGCCATGCAGGCGCCCCTCCCCGACGCCGGGAGTTCGACCGGATTGTTCAGCATCGAGCAGCTCGAACTGCGCGGCTTCTCGCGCACTCTGGCCGAGCTGCACTGGCTGCTGGTGGCGCTGGTGGTGCTGTACTACGTCGCGCCCCACGCGCAGGTCGCCGACCCGCCGCGCTTCATCGGCGTCACCGTGTTGTACGCGCTCGGCGTGCTGCTGCATCGCTACTGCGGGCTGTTCCGCCGCGAGACCCGCTGGCGACTGGCGGCCGAGACCTGGTTGATGACCGGCTTCATCACCTGGCTGCTGTGGCAGACCGGCATGGCCGACAGTCCGCTGCTGAACCTCTACCTGCTGGTGCTGGTGATCAGCGGGCTGACGCTCGGCAAGACCACCACGCTGCTGCAGCTCGCGCTGATCTTCGTGCTCTACCTGCTGGTGGACTTTCGCGCCGACGGCCATCTCGCGCTCGACGCCGATACCTTGCATCTGCTGCTCACGCGCTTCGCGCCCTTCGTGCTCACCACCTATCTCGTGATGCTGCTCGCGGCCGACATGCGCTTCTCCAAGGTGGCCCTGAAGACCGCCTCGGAGACCGACGAACTGACGCGCCTGCCCAATCGTCGCGCCTTTCGCGGCGTGCTGAAACGCGAATACGAGCGCGCCGTGCGCCACGGCCGCGCGCTGACGCTGGTGATGATAGATGCCGATGGTCTCAAGCCCACCAACGATCTCCACGGCCATGCCGCCGGCGATCGCCTGCTGGCACGCATCGCGGAGGTGATGCGCGGCGCGCTGCGCGGCATCGATCACTGCGCGCGCTACGGCGGCGACGAGTTCGTCGCGCTCTTGCCCGACACCGACGCACGCGCCGCGCTCGACGCCGCGGAACGCATCCGGCTCGGCGTCGCCCACAGCTCTTTCGACTACGCCGGTCAGCGCATCGCGAGCACCGTGTCGGTGGGCGTGGCGAGCTATCCGGAACACGCACACAACCTCGAAGACCTGCTGGCCGCAGCCGACGCCGCGCTCTACGCCGCCAAGCATGGCGGCCGCGATCGGGTGGTCAGCGCGGCGCCGCCGATGGCGGCACGCGCAACGGGCACCTACGCCGGCCGCTGAACGCTGGCGCGACGCCGGTCGCTCGGGCTAAGGTTCGAGGCCCCTGCCCCAGCGAGCGAGCCTCCATGCCCGAGACGCCAGCGCTCCACGTCCGCCGCGTGACCTGCTGCGGCTGCACGCAGCAATGCGGACTCGAGGTGGACGTCGAGGCCGGCCGAGTACTCGCGGTGCGCGGCGCGGCCGAGCATCCCTTCAGCCAGGGCTACGTGTGCCCCAAGGCCACCGACGCCCCCGAGATCCTCTATCACCCGCGGCGCGTCACCACGCCCATGAAGCGCGTCGGCCCGCGCGGCGCAGGTCGCTGGCAGGCCATCGACTGGGACACCGCGCTGGACGAAATCGCCGCGCGCATCGGCGACACGACCGCGCGCCACGGCGCCGAGAGCCTGGCCTATGCCTATGGCACCTTTCGCGGCGGCGACTGGGGCATCGGCGAGCGCTTCCTCAATCGTCACGGCAGCCCCAACGCCTGCGGCCAGGACAAGGTCTGCTATGCCAGCCTGACCCTCGCCGAGACCCTCACCTACGGGCACGGACCGACGGTCTTCGCTTGGCCGACTGCTGGCGTCACGCGCACGGTCGTGGTGTGGGGCATGCGACCGATAGCCTCCGCGCCGCTGCTGTGGCGCGCCATCTCGCGCGCCCATCGCGCCGGCGCGCGGCTGATCGTGATCGATCCGCTGCGCACCCAGGAGGCGCGGCGCGCCGACCGGTGGCTGGCGCCGCGCCCAGGGAGCGATGCCGCGCTCGCCATCGCGCTGCTCAAGTCGCTCATCGAGCAAGGCCTGCACGACGCCGAGTTCGTTGCGCGGGACTGCGTGGGCTTCGATGACCTGCGCGCACACCTCGCGGGCTTCGACCTGCAGTCGCTGGCGGCGGACTGCGGCATCGCGCTCGCGGACATCGCGGCGCTGGCGCGAGACATCGCCGCCGGGCCGAGCGTGATCAACGCCGGCAACGGTCTGTGCCAGAGCGGCCGGCCGGCACTCGACACCGCGCGCGCCATCGCCACGCTCATCGCGGTGAGCGGCAACCTCGGCCGCGCCGGCGCGCACCAGCTGGCCGGCCCGCCGCGCGACCTGCGCGCCAACGGCCAGCTGCTGGATGCCGATCACTTGCCCCACACGCAGCGCGCCAGGCGCCTGGGCGCCGAACGCTTCCCCTTCCTCGGCGCCGGCTACCAGGACGTGGACGACGCGGTGGCCGCGGCCTGGCACGGCCATCGCCACAGCCAGGCGTGGATCGCCACCGCCCACACGCCGAGCCTGTGGCCTGCCATCGAGCGCGGCGAGCCCTACCCGGTGAAGGCGCTGATCGTGCAGCACCACAATCCACTGGGCGCGAATCCCGAGGCCGCGATCGCCGCCCGCGCGCTCGCGAACCCGGCGCTGGAACTGCTGGTGGTGCAGGACCTCTTCATGACGCCCACCGCCGCGCTGGCCGATTACCTGCTGCCGGCGAGCCACTGGCTGGAGAAGCCCTATTTCTCGCTCGGCATCGCCTTCGTCGCCCCTGCCGGCGATTTCGTCGCCGCCAACCCGGCGGCGGTGGCGCCGGTCGGCGAGGCGCGCTCCGACTACGCGCTGTGGCGCGACCTCGGCCGCCGTCTCGGCCAGGCCGAGGCCTGGCCCGAGCGCGAGGAAGATTTCTACAGCCAGTGCCTGGCGCCCGCGGGTCTCGATTTCGCCACGGTCGCGGCCGCCGGCATGCTGACGGGCGCCGCCGCGCGCCACCCGGACCACGCCGCCGACAGTCCACCGCGCGGCTACGGCACGCCGAGCGGCAAGGTGGAGCTCGCTTCCAGCCTGCTGGCGGCCTGGGGTCGGCCAGCCTTGCCCGCGGCTGCCGCGCCGCCCGGCGCGGACGATGGCCAGGACTATCCGCTGACGCTCACCACCGGCGGACGGGCGCTGGAGGGCTTTCACGAGAGCGCGCAGATCTCGGCGCGCTTTCGCCGCCGGCGCCCGCATCCGATCGCGAGACTGCATCCGGCCGCGGCAGCGCGCGCCGGCGTGCGCGACGGCGAATGGATCAGCCTGCACACGCCCCACGGCATGGTGCGCCAGGTGGCCGAGTTGAGCAGCGAGTTGCGTGAAGACACGGTGATCGCCGACCGCTGGTGGTATCCGGAAGGCGAAGGCGTGGCGCCGGATCCCTTCGGCGTGCTCGCCACCAACATCAACGTCTGCACACCCGGCGACGACCGCCACAGCGACCCGGTGCTGGGCGCGTGGCTGCTGCGCGGCCTGCCCTGTCGCGTGACGCCGGCGAGCGCGCCATGAGCCGCGCGCCACAGCGCCCCGCGGACACCCTGGGCGCCTTCGTCCCGCACACGCCGCCACCGATAGCCGGCGCGGTGCACGGGCCGCTCGCGGGCTTGGGTTTCGTGGTGAAGGATCTGTTCGACATCGAAGGCCACGTCACCGGCGTCGGCTCGCCCGACTGGCTGGCGGCCCACGGTCCGGCCACCGCCACCTCGCCGCTGGTCACCCGCCTCCTGGCCGCCGGCGCGGACTTCCTCGCCAAGACCGTGTGCGACGAGTTCTTCTACAGCGTGGCGGGTGAGAACGCGCACTACGGCACGCCGAACAACGTGCGCGCCCCCGGGCGCATTCCGGGCGGTTCGAGCTCCGGCTCGGCGGCGGCGGTGGCGGGCGGACTGGCCGACTTCGCGCTCGGCAGCGACACCGGCGGCTCAGTGCGCGTGCCGGCGGCCTTCTGCGGCCTGTTCGGACTGCGCCCGACGCACGGTCGCGTCTCGCTGGAACACGCCTTCGCCATGGCGCCGAGCTTCGACACGGCGGGCTGGTTCACGCGTGATGCGGGCCTGGCGCGCCGGCTCGGCGGGATCCTGCTGGACGGCCCGGCGAGCCCGACGCCCGTCACGCGCGTGTGCATCGCGCGCGACGCCTTCGAAGTAGCGGATGGCGCGGTCGCGGCACGACTCCTCGCCTTCGTCGAGCACCGCCGCGCGCGTTTCGGCGCGCTGGAGGAAGTCACCCTCGCGCCGACTGGCCTGGACGGCTGGCGCGATTGCATGCGCCTGTGCCAGGGCTTCGAGGTGTGGCGCGAACTGGGCGCATGGGTCACCGCTCATCGCCCCGCCCTCGGCCCCGGCATCCGCGAGCGCATGACGCTCGCGAGCGAGATCGATGCGTCGACCTACGCGCGGGCGGCGGCCGTACGCGAGGAGGTTTGCGCGGAGATCGAGACGCGCCTGCCACCCGGCATGTTGGTGTTATTGCCGAGCGCGCCGTGCATTGCGCCGCCCCGCGGGCTGGACGCAAGCGCGGCGGAGGACTTCCGCCGCCGCACCATGCAGCTCACCTGCACCGCCGGCCTCAGCCGGCGCCCGCAGCTGAGCGTGCCTGCCGGCGAGGTGGAGGGTTGTCCGGTGGGGCTGTCGCTGCTCGGTTGGCAAGGGAGCGACGAGGTGCTGCTCGAGCTGGCGCTCGGGCTCGACTAGGCGGATGTGGCGTCGCGCGAGCCGTGGCGGCCCGCGCGACCACAATGCCTCAGACGCGGCGACGACGCAGCGTCAGCAGCCCCAGGGCAGGCAGGAACAGCAGCGCGGCGCCCGGCAGCGGCACCGGCTGCACGGCAGCGAGGTTGACCGCGCCGTTCTGCGCGCCGAGATAGGCGCCGACGTCACCCTCGCCGGGGTTCGAATCGTCGCCGAAAGGCTGAGCCTCGTGGTTCTCCGGGTCGTAGAGCCCTGCGTATTCGAAGAACTCGTAGCGACGAATGATCGAGGCGGCCTTGGGGCCCACCGGCACACCGAGGCCGCTCTCCAGCTGGCCAGATCCCGGCTTGCCGAATTCCACCTGCAGGAGCTGCCATTCGATCTCGGTCTCAGCTTCTTCGATCACCGGGTTGCCACCGACCAGGTCCTCCAGCTCGACCTCGCTCTCTAGTTCGGTGGTATAGACCTTGACCCACAGCGCGTCGCCGAACTCGGCGCCTGCTTCCGGCTCTGGCGCCTCGATATGTGCGACCACGATGGGCGGCGCCACCTCGTTCGGATCGGCCGGCGGCACGGGGTTCGGCAGCACTTCGTAAACCGGCGCCGGCAGGGTCGCGGTGTTGCGCTCGAGTTGCCCGGCGACGGGCGACTCCACCAGCCAGCTGTAGGTCGTCTTGGAGGCGTTCTTGGTGGTACCCACGCCAAAGTGATCGCAGGGCGTGCCGGGACCGTAGCCAACGCCGCCGCCGGTCCAGCAGTTGTCGCCCGGCGTGACGAAGTTGCCGCTCGGCGTGCCGAAGGCCCAGGTACCGGCCAGCGCGTCGAAGGTCGACTGGTAGGTCACGCGCACGCCGAAGATCGAGCCCAAGGAATAGGCAGTGATGCTCGGCGCGCCGTAGCGCTGCACGGCGGTCGACGGATCGAAGCCGGTGCCGGACGGAAAGCCGCGTCCGGGGCCGCCGAAGGTGTCGGTGATGTCCTCGACGTGCAGGCCCTCGAGTTCGATCTCGAAGCCGTGGGCGGTGTGACCGCTGTCGTTGATGACGTCGAAGTTGCCGAGAAAGCCGATGACCGAGGCCTGCGCCGGGTCGGGCGCGACCGCGAACAGGGTCGCGGCTGCCAGGGCCGCCAGACCATGGATAGAGTTAGGCAAGAGAATCCTCCCCGCCGCGCGCGTGGCGGCTTATCGTCGTTTGAAGAGCGCGGCGCACTGCTCAAGAAAGCATGTGCCGCTGCCGGCGATGCTATGCAGCGGCTCGCCGGGTAATGACGATCGTGATCAAGTACCGCTGAGAATCATACCCATCCAGGTATGCATTTCGTGAAGTGCTTCACACGCCGAGGCGCGTCCACACCGGCGCGCAGCCCTCTGGGAGCGCTGCCGCAGCGCCGAGTCGCGCCCACGGCTGGCCGGGCGCGTGGAAGTCGGAGCCCTGTGACGCCAACAGGCCGTGGCGGGTCGCGAGCGCGGCCAGCGCGCGCGTCTGCTCGATGTGCTGCTGGCCGGAGATCACTTCGAGCGCCTCGCCGCCCGCGGCGGCGAATTCCTGCGCGAGTTCATCCAGGCGACGCTGGGTGAGCTGGTACTTGGCTGGATGGGCGAGCACCGCCACCCCGCCGCTGTCGCGAATCCACGCGACGATGCGCGGCAACTCCGCCCAGCCCTCCTGCAGCCCGCCGACCCGCGAGGCGTCGAGGTACTTGCGGAACGCGAACTCGACATTGGCGACGGCGCCGATCTCGACCAGGTACTGGGCGAAGTGCGGACGGCCGATGCGGCCTTCGCCGGCGAAGCGCGCCGCGCCGGCCAGCGCATCGGGAATGCCGCGCTTCTCGAGCTTGGCGGCGATGCGCTCGGCGCGCGCGCCGCGCGCCGCCTGCTGGAAGTCGAGCGCCTCGCCGAGCGCCGCGCTCGCGAGATCGACGCCGAGGCCCACCACGTGGATGCCGAGCCTGCGCCAGGCGGTGGAGAACTCCACGCCGTTCACCAGGCGCAGACCGGTCGGCGGCGTCAGGCCGGCGTAGGCGCCGACGCTGTCGTGATCGGTGATGGCGAGCGCCTCCACGCCGGCCTCGAGCGCGGCGGCGAGCAGCGCGGCCGGCGCGAGCTTGCCGTCGGAGGCGGTGGAGTGGGTGTGCAGGTCGATGCGCATGGGGCCGCGCAGTGTAGCAGCCGCCTGCGCGCGCAGCGGCTACAATGCGCCCGCCCTCATTCGGAACCCGCCTCCCATGTCCCGCCGCCGAGCCCGCCGCGACGCCGATGACGATTTCCTCGCCGACGAGGACGACGCCGCGACGCCCGCCGACGACGGCGACAAGAGCAAGTCGCAGCGCAAGCGCGAACTGCTCGCGCTCGATCCGCTGGTCGCGGAGATCGTCGAGCTGTCCGAACGCCAGTTCGCCAGCCTGCCGCTGTCCGAGGGCCTGGCCGCGGCGCTGCGCGCCGCGCGCCCCATGACCCGCGCCGCACGCAAGCGTCAGCTGCGCTACGCCCGTGGCCTGCTGGCCACCGAGGATCACGCCGCGGTGACGGCCGCCGTGCAGCGCCTGAAGCAGCCGCAGCGGACGGCGGTGGCGGCGATGCACGAGCTGGAAGACTGGCGCGAGCGGCTCCTGGCCGGCGACGCTGCGCTCGAAGCAGAGCTCCTGGCGCGCTTTCCGACGCTCCGCGCGGACGAACTGCGCCGGCTGGTCGACGAAGCGCGCGCGGCGCGCGAGCATGGTCGCGGTCCCAAGGCCGCGCGCGTGCTGTTCCGCCGCCTGGGCGAGCTGCGCGGCGACCAGTCCTGAGCGCGGCCGCGTGGCCGCCCTGCGCAACCCAGTGTGCTTAAATAGCGCCCCTTGAGCCGCGATTTCCCCGCCATGCCCGTCACCGCGCCCGACCTGTTTGGCTATCCCAAGTACTGGGCCGAGTGCTTCGGGCCCGCGCCCTACCTGCCCATGAGCCGCGCCGAGATGGACGCGCTCGGCTGGGACAGCTGCGACATCATCATCGTCACCGGCGACGCCTACGTCGATCACCCGAGCTTCGGCATGGCGGTGATGGGGCGCTTCCTGGAAGCGCAGGGCTTTCGCGTCGGCATCATCGCGCAGCCCGACTGGCATGGGACGGCCGACTTCACCGCGCTCGGCGCGCCGAATCTCTTCTTCGGCGTCACCGCCGGCAACATGGATTCGATGATCAACCGCTACACCGCCGATCTGCGCCTGCGCAGCGACGACGCCTACACGCCGGGCGGCGAAGCGGGCAAGCGGCCGGATCGCGCGGTGCTGGTCTACTGCCAGCGGCTGCGCGAGGCGTACGCGCACGTGCCGCAGGTGATCGGCGGCATCGAGGCGAGTCTCAGGCGCATCGCGCAGTACGACTACTGGAGCGACCAGGTGCGTCGCTCGGTCCTCATCGACAGCGCCGCCGACATCCTGCTCTACGGCAACGCCGAGCGCGCCATCGCCGACATCGCCCACGGCCTCGCGGACGGCAGGCGCATCGCCGAGATGCAGGATCTGCGCGGCACGGCGGTCGTGCGCCGCACGCCACCCGCCGGCTGGACCGAGCTCGACTCGACCCGCATCGACTGGCCGAAGCAGATAGACAAGCTGCCGAACCCCTATCTCACCGAGACCACGCCCTGCGCCGACGAGGCCGAATCCGACGCTGGCAAGCCGATACGCGTCATCCCGATGCCGCTCGCACGCCAGGCGCGCGACGCGCGCGAGACGACCTACATCCGCCTGCCGAGCTTCGAAAAGGTGGTGAAGGACGCCGCGCTCTATGCCCATGCCTCGCGCGTGCTGCACCAGGAGGCGAATCCGCACAACGCGCGCGCGCTGATCCAGCGCCATGGCCAGCGCGAGGTGTGGATCAATCCGCCGCCGGTGCCACTCACCACCGCCGAGATGGACGGCGTGTTCGACCTGCCCTACCAGCGTCGACCCCATCCGCGCTACGGCGACGCGCAGATCCCGGCCTACGAGATGATCAAGACCTCGGTCAACATCATGCGCGGCTGCTTCGGTGGCTGCAGCTTCTGCTCGATCACCGAGCACGAGGGCCGCGTGATCCAGAGTCGCTCCGAGGAATCGATCCTGAAGGAAGTGGAGGACATCGCGCGCAAGGTGCCGGGCTTCACCGGCGTGATCTCCGATCTCGGCGGGCCGACCGCCAACATGTATCGCCTGAACTGCAAGAGTCCCACGGTGCAGGCGAGCTGCCGGCGGCCGTCCTGTGTCTACCCGAGCATCTGCGAGCATCTCGACACCGATCACTCGCCGACCACCCAGCTCTATCGCAAGGCCCGCGCGCTGCCGGGCATCAAGCGCATCCTGATCGCCTCGGGCCTGCGCTACGACCTCGCGGTACGCGATCCGGAATACGTGCGCGAACTGGTCACGCACCACGTCGGCGGCTATCTCAAGATCGCGCCCGAGCACAGCGAAGAGTCGACGCTCAAGCACATGATGAAGCCCGGCATGGGCAGCTATCACGCGTTCAAGAAGCTCTTCGATCGCTACTCGCGCGAGGCAGGCAAGGAGCAGTACCTCATCCCCTACTTCATCGCCGCCCATCCCGGCTGCGAGGACGGCGACATGCTCAAGCTGTCGCTGTGGCTGAAGCGCCATCGCTTTCGCCTGGACCAGGTGCAGACCTTCTACCCTTCGCCCATGGCGCTCGCGACCGCCATGTACCACTCGGGTCGCGATCCGCTGCACAAGGTGAGCTACAAGAGCGCGCGTGTGTTCAGCGCGCGCTCGCGCGAACAGCGCCGCCTGCACAAGGCCTTCCTGCGCTACCACGACCCGCAGAACTTCGAGGTGCTGCGCGAAGCGCTGATCGCCATGAACCGGCGCGACCTGATCGGCGACGGCGAGCACCAGCTGGTGCCGGCGGCGACGCGCGTGCCGAAGCGCGGCCAGGGCGGGCCGGCGCGCGGGCGCGCCGCGGCGCCGGCGGTGAAACGCGGCAAGTACCAGCCGGCGCGAGGCGGGCAGTGGTCCTGAGCCGCGCGGCGTGAGTACCACGCCCTTCCTGCCGCTCGAGGCGGCGTGCGGCGCGCGGACCTTCGCCGACCGCGCCACACCGTCCTACCGGGCGGTGATCCTGACCTCGATACGCGACATCGACGCGGCGCGCTGGGACGAAGCGGTGGGCGGCGCGGCCGTGCTGCGCTCCCACGCCTACCTCGATGCCATCGAGCGCGCGGGTCTGAACGACAGCCGTTACTTCTACCCGGTGATCTACGACGCCGACGAGCGCCTGGTGGCCTGCGCCTGCGTCTACACCATCGTCACCGACTTCGCCCAACTGTTGCCGCCGCGCCTCGCGCGCTGGGTCGCGCGGCTGCGGCGCTGGTGGCCCTCGCTCGCCGCCACCCGCATCACCGAGTGCGCGGCGCCGATGGCCGCCGGTCACGGCATCACCATTCGCGCCGGCGTCGATCGCGCCGCGGTGCTCATCGAACTCGAGCGCGCCATCGCCGCCATCGCCGCGCGCGAAGGCAGCGGACTCATCGTGATCCGCGACTTCACCACCGAGGAGTGCGCCGCGAACGCCGTGCTGCTCGAGCACGGCTACGCGCCGCGCCTCAACATGCCGCTCGCGCGCATACGCGTGCGCTGGAAGAGCTACGAGGACTATCTCGGCGCGATGCGCACACGCTATCGCAAGGACGTGCGGCGCCGACTGCAGCGCGCCGCCGAGCGCGGCCTCACGGTGTCACGCGAAGCGAACTTCGGCGCGCAGGCCGCCATCTGGCTCGCGCAGGCCGAGGTGGTGCTGGCGCGCGCGCAGCGCTTCAAGCGTGAACGGCCGACCGCCGCCTACTACGCCTGCATGGACGAACGCCTGGGGGCGCGCAGCCTGATGCTGATCGCCAACCGCGACGGTCGCCAGGTGGCGCACGGCATGGTGCTCACCGACGACGAGCACACCGTCACCACGTTCTTCGGCCGCGAGGCCGGCCCGCCCGGCGCCGAATGGTTCAGTCTCATGAACGAAGCGATCCGCCTCGGCATCGAACGCGGCAGCCGCTACATCCACTTAGGGCTCGGCTCCTACGACGCCAAGTCCCTGGTCGGCGCCGACATCGAGCCGCTCTACGTGTACTGCAAGACCCGCCACGCCGCGCTCAACTGGCTCATTCGCCGCCTGCCGGAGTTCATGGCGCTGAAGGACGCGCCGCAATGGAAGATTTTTCAGGACGTGTAGGGCCGATTTCAATCGGCCGTGCACGGCGCATCGACACGCGGTGCATGGCGGGTTGAAACCCGCCCTACAGGCGGCTCCGTTGTAGGGCCGATTTCAATCGGCCGTGCTCTGCGTATCGACACGCGGTGCATGGCGGGTTGAAACCCGCCCTACA
>JBFWYG010000003.1:68127-77559 GCA_050186725.1 Gammaproteobacteria bacterium
ATCGACACGCGGTGCATGGCGGGTTGAAACCCGCCCTACAGGCGGCTCCGTTGTAGGGCCGATTTCAATCGGCCGTGCTCTGCGTATCGACACGCGGTGCATGGCGGGTTGAAACCCGCCCTACAAGCGGCTCCGTTGTAGGGCCGATTTCATTCGGCCGCGCACGGCCTGCGCGCCCCAACGCCCACACTCCGCCCAGGATCGCGACCAGCAATCGGTACCCGTACAGCAGCGCGCCGAGCGCGAGCGCGGTGGTGAGCGGCAGGCCGGCGGCGACGTAGAGCCCGGCGCCGGCCACGTCGGCGGCGCCGAGTCCGAGCAGGCTGGCGGGCACGGCCTGCAGCAGGTTGGCGGTGCTGAGCACGAACAGCACGATGCCGTAGTCGACGCCGAGGCCGAGACCACGCGCGCCCAACAGCACCGCGGCGGCGAGCAATAGTTGCATGATGACCGACCACGCGAGCGCGCGCAGGGCGTCGCGGCGATGGCTCGCGAGCCGCGCCATCGCCTGGCGGAGCGTGGTGACCAGCCGCGATCCACGCGCAATCACGCCGACCACGGCTAGCACGAGCAGCGCGCACGCGCCGAGCGCGGGCAGGCTCGGCGCGGGCGCGATGGTGACGGGACGCAGCCACAGGTAGCAGGCGGACGCCAGCGCCACCAGCACGCACACCCCGACCAGGTGCTCCAGCATCAGCGCGGCGGCCCGGACCCGCGCGCGGCGCTCGGGCGCGAGTTCGCGGAGCTTGAGGTACTTGCCGAGATCGGCGCCGGCGCCGAGCGGCACGAAGCAGTGACAGAAGGCGCCGAAACTCACGATGCGGAGCGCGTCGCCGATGCCGGCCTCGAGATCGAGCATGCGCAGCACGCTCTGCAGCCTGAGCGCGTAGACGAAGAACGACAGCAGCGCGAGCGCGATGCCCGGCGCGAGCAGCAGGTTCGGTTCGAGGGCGGCCGCCCGTGGCGCCGCGCGCCACGCCGAGGTGAGCAGCAGCGCGAGGCCGGGCAGCACCAGCGCCGCTTCGAGCACGGGCCGCCGCGACGCGCGGCCCGACGCCGCGCGGGGCGTCACGCCGACTTGGGCTTGGGCAGCTCCGCCTCGCGCGCTTCCACCGCGCCACCGGCCTTGACCCAGGCGCCGAAGCCACCCGCCATGTGCGCCACCGGCGCGAGACCCATCTCGTGCACCGCCTGGCAGGCGAGCGCCGAGCGCATGCCGCCCGCGCAGTAGAAGATGAACTTCTTGCCCGAGCCGAACTGCGCGCGATAGTAGGGGCTGTCCGGGTCGACCCAGAACTCCAGCATGTCGCGCGGCGCGTGGACCGCGCCGGGAATGGTGCCGTCGCGCCACAGTTCGCGAATGTCGCGGATGTCGACCAGCTGCACGTCGGGTGAGTCCTTTACCGCCATCACCTGCTCGACGCTCATGGTCTCGATCTCGCGCTCGGCTTCGGCGCAGAGTTGCTTGATGCCCTTGGTGATCATGTCGTGCGCTCCCCTATCAGGACTTGGGCTTGGGCAGCTTGGCTTCGCGCGCTTCCACCGCGCCGCCGGCCTTGACCCACGCGCCGAAACCGCCGGCCATGTGCGCCACGGGCGCGAGGCCCATGCGGTGCACCGCGCGACAGGCCAGCGCCGAGCGCATGCCGCCCGCGCAGTAGAAGATGAATTTCTTGCCCGAGCCGAACTCCTCGCGGTAGTAGGGACTGTCGGGATCGACCCAGAACTCGAGCATGCCGCGCGGCGCATGGCTTGCGCCCGGAATGGTGCCGTCGCGCCACAGCTCGCGAATGTCGCGGATGTCGACCAGCTGCACGTTGGGGTCGTCCTTCACCGCCATCACCTGTTCGACGGTCATGGTCTCGATGTCGCGCTCGGCCTCTGCGCAGAGCTGCTTGATGCCCTTGGTAATCATGTTCTTCCCTCTCGAAGCGCCACGTCGGTCGTTATCGCCGCCCGGCGCGATGACGTCAAGCCGCACCGCGCGGCTTCAGATCGCGTCCTCGTCGTAGGGCAGCGCCGGCAACGCCGCGAGGTTGTCCGCGTAGCGTTCGCCATCGAAGCGCGCGCCATGCTCGAGGATCTCGAAGAACTCGACCGACAGCGCGCAGGCGATGTAGCGCAGCGCCTGCTCGCGGCTATGCCCTTCGCCCTGCAGGCGCGCGAGCGTCGCGGCGACCTCGGGCGGCTCGCCGTCCCGCACCTGGTTCTCGATGGTGTCGAAGATCACCTCGAGGACCTTGCCGTCGTCCTCGCGTTCGTCGACCAGCAGGCGTGGGTACTGGTCCTTCATGGCGCGGCCTCCGTCGGCACGCTCACCTTGCGGCTCGCCATCAAGCCCAGGTAGGCGAGCAGGTCGTTCAAGCGCGCCTCGTCCAGCACGCCGCGGAAGGACGGCATCTTGCTGCGCGCATGGTAGGCGGTGGCGTCGTGGATGAAGCCGCGCAGGTGCGTGGGCGTCCAGTACTCGGTGACGTTGCGCGGCACGTTCAGTTCGGGCCCGAGATCGCCACCCTGCAGGTTGATCGCATGGCAGCGCAGGCAGTGCAGCTTGAAGGTGTCGAAGCCACGGCGCGCGGGCGCGTCGGCGGCGAGGTCGGCGGGATAGAGCGCGGCGTAGCGCGTGGCGAAGTCGATCACTTCCATGCGCACCAGTTGGTAGGGCCAGGGAAAGTCCGGGCCCAGCGTCCGTCCCTCGCGCCACACCAGGAAATAGGGCGCGGGAGATACCAGCGCCTTGCCCTGGCGCACGGGCCGAAAACCGTCGGGATTGCCGTGTTCGCGAAACGCGACGAAGGCGTCGTGGGCCTGCGCCGCGGCGTAGGCCACGGTCGGCGCATAGCCGTCGCGCGCGCCGAACACCAGTTCGTCGCCGTGCGTCGCGTCGGCGCCGGCGAGCGCGAGCACGTCGCGCAAGGCAAAGCCGTCGAACGTCACCGGCGCGTCGTAGTCCGGGTCGTCGATGGTGACGGTGTGGACTTCGAGCCGCGCCGCCAGCGCGGCGCGATCGAAGCGCTGCGCACGGCCGCCGACCACGACCTCGAGCGTGTCGTCCTCGGCCGCCGCCGACAGGCACAGCAGCATCGCGATCAGGCAGAGCAGGCAGCGGCGCAGGGGCATGAAGATGTCCGGGACGGGCGAGGCGCGATCATAGCGCGCCGGCTCAGCGCGCGGTGGCGCAGCCGAAGGCGAGTTCGAAGCTGGTCGCGCCCGCCGGCCAGCGCTCGGCGTTCTGCGGCGCGGCCGCGGGGCAGCACGCGGCGGAGGCCGCGAGCGTCGCTTCGCGCAATGCGGCGTCGCGCGCCACGGCCCAGTCCTCGGCGCGCGTGTCGTCGGGCAGGTGCAGGCGCACGTGGCAGGCATCACCGCCACCGTCGAGCGCCGCGACGATGCGCCGCTCGGCGTGCGCCAGCGGCGGCGCGGGGACGACGTCGGGCGCCGCGCAGTCGGCCGGCGTGCGCGCGCAGGCGGCGAGGAACAGGGTGCAGGGAACGAGCAGCGCGGCGCGCAGGGAGGCGGGATTCATGGCGCCATGGGCATGAAAAAGGCGATGCCCGCTCGCGCGGGCATCGCCTCGAGACGCTTACTTGCCCTCGGTGAGGTAGTTCACGTCGTGGGTACGCTTGACGTCCTTCAGCTCGACGATAGGGAAGCTCGCGCCGCGGGTCGGCACCAGCGTGCCGCGACCGTTCTGCAGATCCACCACGTTGATCGACTGGAACGACTCCATGCGCGTGCCGGGCGGGGTCACGTCACCCTTGTAGGCCTTCTGCTCGGCGTACTGCGGATCCTCGGTCCAGGCCTTCTGGATCTGCCACACCTTCCACAGCTCGCCGCCCTTGTCGAACGCGTTGGCGTAATAGCACTCGCCGGACTCGCGGTCGATGTACAGGAACTTGGTCGAGTACGGGTGGTTGGAGCGCTTGGGATACATGCGCAGCACGTCGGTCTTGCGCAGCGCCCAGTCGTCCAGCGGCGCCCAGCCATTGGGACCGTAGTAGATGGTGTCGACGGTGCGCGAACGAGCCACGGCCAGGATGCGGGCGGTGCCGACATACTCCCAGTCATGCTCGAGCGGGCGGCCGTTGAAGCCGTAGAAATCCTCGAGGGTGTGATCGGTGCCGAGCAGGGAGTCGGACTTCACTTCCACCGAGATGCGGCGCACGCGGCGCAGGGACGGGATGTACGCCCAGGAGTCGTCCGCCTTGCGCGGATCGTCGTAGCGCAGGATCAGGAACGCCGTACCCGCGATGTCGAACGGCGAGGAGAAGCCGGTGTATTCGCGGAAGTTGGTGTCCTTCGCGAAGCCCTTGCCGCCATCCAACTTGTAGTCGGTGTCGGGCAGGTCGGCGCGATGCGACATGATCACGCGGTGGTAGGGGCCGGCCAGCACGCGCTCGAAGGAGCCGCCGCCGGTGTAGTACTTCTGGTACTTGCCGCCGTCCGTGCCCATGATGTCGTGCTTGCTGTGGTCGCCGCCCTTGCGCACCCACACCCAGTGCACTTCGTTCACCTTCAGACCGGCCTGCTGCCAGCGGAAGGTCCAGTTCCACACGGCCTTCCAGCCGTCGTCCTTGCTGCCGGGCTGGAACTGTTCGGGATCGAACGGCCGCCCCGCGGTGTAGTTCTCGATCGCGCCGTCGGCGGCGATGGTCGCCGTGCCCTTGAACTTCTCGGTGGCAGCCTTGTAGCTGTCCGAGGGGCTCAGGTCGCCGGCATCCTTGATCTTCATGTCCATGCCTTCGAACAGCACTTCACTCTGCTGCTCGGCCGGGATGAAGGGTTTGACCAGGTCAGCCTTGTCGAAGGTGATGGTGTCACCATCGACGAACTGCGGCTGGGCCTCCTGGTTGGCCTTGAGCCACGCCAGGTGATCGTCTGGACTGAAGGCTTGCGCGGCGAATGGTTGCGCAACCACCGCGGCCAGCAGGGTGTAACGGAAAGACTTGAACATCTTATTCTCCTGTTCGGGACACTCGAGGACCGCAGCACTGGCCGAGGGCCGCGCGGCGCCGCCCGCGAGTCTAGCGACGGGGCATGGCGGGCGGGCGGCTTCGCGACAGTCAGCCGGGGACGCGAGGATACCCTGTCTGATATTGGAACAGCCACCCATACGCACGACTTCGGGGCAGACGGACGCCGGCGCTAGCCGACGCTCGGCGGATCGACGCTCACGGGCGCCGGCGCGCGAGGCGGCGCCGGTCGCCACAGGCCGTCGGCGCTGAAGCACCCCCAGCCCCAGCGCAGCCAGCCAAGCAGCGCGAAGGCCAGCCACAGTGCCCAGGCCAGCATCAGCCCGCGGTAGAACCACAGCGAAACGGACAACACCCAGGGCTCGGGATAGGCGCCGCTCACGCGATCGGCGAACCAGTGCAGGAGCGCCGCGCTGGAACCATTGCCGGCGATCTGCATGTCGGGCTGGCCGAGCAGACCGCGCTCGATGGCGCTGAAAAGGCTGAGCAGCGCCGCCAGCGTCAGCAGCGCGAGCGCCACCTGCCCGGCGTTGAAGCGCCAGCGCTGGGTGAGCGGTGGCTGGCGCCCGCGCAGCGCCAGCGCGAACAGCCAGGCCACCACCAGCAGCGCGTAGCCGAGCGCCACCTGGGTCAGGCCCACGGCGAGCAGCAGCCACTGGCCGGTGCCGAGCGGCGTGATGCGGGTGCGGCCGAGGCCCACGGCGACCAGGCTCCACACCAGCAGCACGCCCCAGAACAGCACCGCCGGTCCGAGCGTCGGCCCGCCGGCCAGCAGCACCCAGCGATCGGCCGGCATGCGCAGCGATAGCGTGGCGTTCACGCTGTCCGCGCCGAGCGACCAGTGCGGCAGGCGCAGCAGGCCGGCCATGGCTTCCGACTCCCGCCAGGTGACACGATAGCTCGCGGTGCCGGGCTGCACCGGCAGCGCCAGCCGTTCGCCATCCGCGCGCAAGGGCTGCGGCACGTCATCAATGGCCACGCTCTCCACCGCCGCGCCAGGCGGCAGGTCGACCACATGCTGACCGCCCTGCGAACTGGTCAGCGTGAACGTCAGCGTGGCGTCCCGCGCACGCTGCGCGGGCGCATAGTCGAGCGCGCTCGACTCGATGGTCAGCGTGCGGCCCTCCACGCCCGCCGGGCGGCTGAGCGCGAGGCTCACTTGCTCGCCCGGCCAGGGTTGCCAGGTCGGCAGCCAGCGACCGTTGGCCTGGTGATGCACCACGGCCAGGCCGCCCAGTTCGGCGTGCCACAGCGGCGCGATGTCGGCCCGCCAGGTCTCCACCCACTCGCGGCTCGGCGGCGCGACCAGGGTCAGGGGCGAACGCTCGGCGAGCACCGAGGACCACGCGAAGCGCGTGTCGCTCGCCGCCAGCGCCGCCTGCACCTTGCCGTCGACCACCTGCACGCCGGCGCTGGTCACCGCCTCGCCCGGCAGCAGGGGAATGGCCAGCACCGCGGCGCTGTCGGCCGGCGTGCGCCGCGTGACGGTGGTCTCCACCCGCCATTCGTGGGCGAAGCGCAGCACGCGCTCGACCTGGAAGAAGGCCGGCAGGCTGCGCGGCTCGAGCCCGGCGTCGGCGCCGGCCGTGGCTGCCGCACGGCGGGTGAAGATGAGCTGCGCCTCGAAGCCTCCATCGGGCCGCAGGCCGCTCACGCTCCAGCCCTCGAGCGCCAGACGCAGGCGCTCGGGACGCAGCGGCAGCGCGAGGGTGAAGCTCGCGCCCGCGGGTGCCGGGCCGCGCAGTTCCACGCGATGGTGACCGGGCGGCACTTCCACCCACAGCGTGCCGGCGGCGTCGCGCGCGAGACCGCGCCCGACATCACCGTCGATCCGCACCTCGGCCGGCGTCCAGTGGTCGGCCCCGCCCGGCAGCGGCACCGCCACCGCCGTCGCGGCGTGCAATTCGCCGATCATGACCACCTGCCCCGGTTCCACGCTCAGCGCGAGGCGCGGCAGCGTGGCGCAGCCCGGCAGGCACTCGGGCGGGCGCGTCAGGCGCGCGGCGAGTTCGTCCAGCAGTTCACGGGACGGCAGGTCGGCGCGCGCCGGCGCAGCACTGCCGAGCGTCGCCATGACGACCAGCAGCAGCGCGGCCTGGGGCGGTCGCGCGCCGCGCCAGGGCGCGAAGGCGAGACGCAGGAAACCAAAGGCGAGCGCGGCCAGCAGCAGCACGCGCAGCCCGGCGAGCAGCAGGTTCACGCGCGGCGAGAGCAGCAGCAGTTCGACCTCCTGGTCGGCGAGTACCGGACCGTTCCAGGCCAGCGTCACCGTCGACCAGTCCCAGGCCGGCAGGCCAGGACCGGTCTGCACCCGCGCGTCGCGCGCGTAGGGCGCGGTGTCGCCCGCGTAGTCGTAAGGCCGCGCGCCGCGCGTGACACTGCCGCCAGGGAGCTTGTCGAGCGCCGCGTCGGCCATGGCGGGCGCGGTCTCCATCGCGGGCGCGGCTTCCAGGGTCGCCGCGGGTGGCGGCGCCATCGCGACCGGCGCCGGCGGCGCGGCGCCCTGCCGCGTGGCGACCTGCCACGGCCGCTCGAGCTGCGGGTACAGCCCGGTACGCACCTGGTCGATCATGAAGCCCAGGCTCAACAGCACCAGCGCCGCCAGCGCCAGGTTGCGATAGCCGCGCACGACGCGCTTGAACAGGTGCTCGGGCAGGACGCCGAGCAGGGCCTGCGCGGCAAGCAGGTGCAGCCACACTTGGCGCGGCGCGCCCGGCTCGTGCCACACCAGCGCGAGCGTCACCAGCGTCAGTGCGCCGAGCGCCAGGCCGTGCATGCGGGCGGTGGCGAGCGTCGCGATCAGCACCAGGAACAAGTCGAGCAAGGTCCAGCGCTGCAGCCACGTCCCCGGCACCTCGTCGACGCCGCGCGCGGCCCACAGGCGCCAGCCCGGCGGCAGATGCAGCTGGGCGCGCAACGACTTGACGTCCAGCGCCCAGCCGACCGCCGGCAGCGCTCCGCGCGCGAGGCGCGCGTCCGCCAGCAGGTCGAGCTCGCCGTGCCGCACCTCCACGCCGCGCGCGCCACCGCCGACGCTGGTGATGAACTGCGGTTCGCCGTTCAGCTGCACGCGGCCGAGTTCCAGCGCGGGATGGCTGGTGAGACGCCAGGTGCGGGTGATGCGTCCGGTGAGGTGGTCCTGCACGGTGTAGCCGCCACCGTCGAAGTCGAGCCACAGCTGCCGCTCGAGGCCGAGCTGGTCGGGCTCCGGCAGCGGATCGCCGCGGCGCTGCTCGGCGAAGGTGAGGCTCTCGCCTGCCGCCAGCCGCCAGGCCGGCAGCGCGTGCCAATCCTCGGGGAGCGCGGTCTGGCGCGGGTCCACCGGCTGACCGCCGGCCACCTCGACCACGCGCAGGTCGGTGCGCGCGGCGAAGCTCCAGACTTCTTCCTGGGGCCAATCGGCGGCCGCGGGCGGCGGGCCGAGTTCGGCGAGCGGCGCGACGGCGCGCGCGGTGAGCGTCAGGCGCCACTGTCCGGGGCGCAGACGCACACGCAGGCTGCCATCGTCCTCCAGGCGCGCTGGCAGCGGGCTGTCGAGGCTGACCGGAACGAGCCCCGCGGGCAGGGTGCGGGCCACGCGCCATTCACGCTCCGGGCCGGCCACGTCCAGCGCCAGCACGGTGGTGACCAGCGCCGGCAGCTGGTCCTCCACGCGGCGGAATACCGCGAGGTCGAGGTGCTCGCCCTGCGCGTCCGCGCGCGGCGTGGCGGCCAGCCACAGACGACCCTCGCGCGCGGTGGTCGGTCGCGGCGCGCCGGCCTCGCCGGTGTCGAGCAGCACCACGCCGGTTTCGGCGGGCACGGCCAGGCTCTCGGGCAGGCGCGACCAGTCGAAGCGGCCACGCACCGCGTGGCGGCCGGCCGCGAGGAACAGCGCGGGACGTCCGCCACGCGCCACCACCACTGCCGGCTGGTCATCTGCCAGGACGTCCTGCGGCCACTGGCCGGGGCCGCCCGGCAGCGCCACCCAGGACGGCGCATGCAGCAGCGCCTCGAAGCCGAAGTCACCGCCGCTCGCGTCGAGCGCGAGGCGCAGCGGCGTGCTCCAGGCACAGCGTCGCGCACCGCTGTCGAACTGCACCGGGCAGTCGTGGTCGGGCACGCCGTCCAGCACCCAGCCGGTCCACGGCGCGAGCGGCGCCGGCACTTGATCGATCGGCAGCGGCGCCGCCGCCATGGCCAGCGAAGTCCACGCCCACAGCAACGTCGCGCACAACCAAGCTCGCGCCGACATTCCGTTCTCCCCCGCCGCCCCGGTCCGATGAGCGGCAGTGTAGCGTCCCCGTAGGTCGGACTTCAGTCCGACATTCGTTCCAGAACGCCAACCGCCGCCGAATCGATGCGGCGCGGGCGGCTTTGTGTGACTCTGGTGTGGGCCTGGTGAAGGCTCTGGGATGAATGGCGGGTGTAAGTCCGCCCTACAAACTGGCCTGGATAAAGGCTCTGGGATGAATGGCGG
>JBFWYG010000003.1:77659-93618 GCA_050186725.1 Gammaproteobacteria bacterium
GCGCCAGGCCGCGCCTCAGTTGCCCGTCGCGACCAGGCCGTCGGAGTTTTGCGCGAGCAGGCCTTCGACGTGCCGCGCGGCGTTCTCGCAGGCGTCCAGGCTGTTGGCGACCTTGAACTTCTGCTTCACCGACTGCTTGCGGCCTTCGAGATGGCGCAGCACCGCGCGGGTCAGGGGGCCGCAGGCTTCCGCCATGCGCGCTTCGGCGGCGGCGAGGCCCGGTTCGGCGGCGATGAAGTCATCGCGCATCGGGAAGCGATCGAGCAGCGCGTCGGCGACGCGGCTCTCGTAGAGGAAGATGCGCTGGGCGCGCGCCTCGGTGTCCTCCACTGCGACCGCGGCCGGCGCGGCGGACGGCGCCAGCGCGGCGTTCGCGACCGGCGCGGGCGGCGCGCTGGCGCAGCCCACCAGCAGCGCGCACAACACGAGTGTCGCCGCGCGGCTCGCAGAGTACGAAACTGTCGAGGCACCGAACATGCGTCTGTCCTTTCGTCGCGGCCTCGCAGTGACGCCGCGCCTGCTCATGATAGCGATCGTGTCCGGCTGCGCGACACTGCGCATGCGCTGATGTGAATTGCACCGCATGCCGCGCCGCCGAGCGCCAGGACGGCGCGCGCACACGCGTTACGCCGACAGACGCTGTAGCGGCGGCGCCGCGCGCGGCTTGATGCGGCCGGCGCCCCATCGCTGCCGGTATAGTGCGCCGCCATGAGTGCCACTCTCGACCCAGCCGCCGCGCGCGACGCCGACGAGCGCAGCCGCGCCCTGCTGACGGTGATCGACGCCGTGGCGCGCGAACTGCACCGTGGGCACGCCGGCCTTCCCGCCGCGCGGCTCGACAGCTCGCTGGCCGAGGAACTCGCCATCGACAGCCTGGCGCGGGTGGAACTCGGCCAGCGCCTCGAGCAGGTGTTCGGCTGCACGCTCGCCGACCAACACCTGTTCGACGCCGAGACGCCGCGCGACCTGCTCGCGGCGCTCGACGCGAGCGCCGGGCGCGCGAGCCTCGCCTTGCCGCCGCGCGCGACGCCGGCGCCCGGGCCACGCGCCGCGCTGCCACTGCCGGACTCCGTCGACAACCTGGTGGACATGCTCGCCTGGCACGCGGAACGGCACGGCGAGCGCCTCCACGCGGAGTTCCACAGCGACGCGGGCGACGGCCCCACCCTCACCTACCGCGCGCTGTGGGACGGCGCCGCGCGGGTCGCCGCCGGCCTGCAGCGCGACGGGCTCGCGCCGGGCGCGCGCGTGGCCCTCATGCTGCCGACCGGCGAAGACTATTTCTTCGGCTTCTTCGGCGCGCTGCTCGCCGGTGGCGTGCCGGTACCGATCTACCCGCCGCAGCGGCGCGCGCAGCTGGAAGAGCATCTGCGCCGCCAGGGCCGCATCCTCGCCAACTGCCAGGCGACGACGCTCATCACCACCGCCGAGGCGAGCGCCGTCGCGCGCCTGCTGACGGCGCAGGTGGACACGCTCGGCAGCGTCACCACGGTCGAAGCGCTCAGCGGGCACGGCGCGCAGTTCGAGCGCGCGGCGCCCGCCGCCGACAGCCTCGCCTTCCTGCAGTACACCTCCGGCAGCACCGGCGATCCCAAGGGCGTGA
The DNA here is from genome assembly GCA_050186725.1 of Gammaproteobacteria bacterium. Lineage (GTDB taxonomy): Bacteria > Pseudomonadota > Gammaproteobacteria > JADJYF01. The sequence continues at coordinate 79,263 of JBFWYG010000003.1, forward strand.
TGCTGTCCCACGCCAACCTGCTGGCCAATATCCGCGCCGACGGCCAGGGCATCGCCGTGACATCCGACGACGTGTTCGTGAGCTGGCTGCCGCTCTATCACGACATGGGGCTCATCGGCGCCTGGCTCGGCAGTCTCTACCACGGCGTGAAGCTCGTGATCATGTCGCCGCTGGCCTTTCTCGCGCGCCCCGAGCGCTGGCTGTGGGCGATGCATCGGCATCGCGGCACGCTGTCCGCGGCGCCCAACTTCGCCTACGAACTGTGCGTCACGCGCCTGGACGACGCGCGACTCGAGGGCCTCGATCTCTCAAGCTGGCGACTGGCGCTGAACGGCGCGGAGGCGATCAGCGCCGAGACGCTCGAGGCCTTCTGCGCGCGCTTCGCGCGCTACGGCCTGCGCCCGACGGCGATGCTGCCGGTCTACGGGCTCGCCGAATGCGCGGTCGGCCTGTGCTTCTCACCCATCGGCCGCGCGCCACGCATCGACGAGATCGAACGCGACACGCTGGCGCGCGAGGGGCGCGCCGTTCCGGCGGCGCCGGACCTGCCGGCGGCGCGCCGCCGCCGGGTGGTGACCTGCGGCCTGCCGCTGCCGCGCCACGAGCTCCGCGTGGTGGACGCGGCACGGCGCGAACTGCCCGACCGGCACGAGGGCCAGGTGCACTTTCGCGGACCGTCGGCGACCCGCGGCTATTTCGGCAACCCGGCCGAGAGCGCGCGCCTGATCGGCGCCGACGGCTGGCTGGACAGCGGCGATCGCGGCTACCTGGCCGGCGGCGAGCTGTTCATCACCGGGCGGGTGAAGGACATCATCATTCGCGCCGGCCGCAACATCTACCCGGCGGAGCTGGAAGACGCGATCGGCGACCTCGACGGCGTGCGCAAAGGACGCGTGGCGGTGTTCGGATCGCCCGATCCGGACAACGGCACCGAACGCGTGGTGGTGCTGGCCGAAACGCGCAAGCGCGGCGAAGCGCAGCGCGCGGCGCTGGAGGGCGCGATCAAGTCACTCGCCGCCACGCTGATCGCCACGCCGCCCGACGTGGTGGTGCTGGCGCCACCCAACACCGTGCTGCGAACCTCGAGTGGCAAGATTCGACGCGGCGCCTGTCGCACGCTGTGGGAGGACGGGCGCATCGGCGAGCGTGCGCCACCGCTGTGGCTGCAGTTCACGCGGCTGGCGCTGGCCGGCGTCCTGCCGCGCGTGCGCCGCGCGCTGCGCGAACTGCGCGAAGGCCTGTTCGCCGCCTGGGCCTGGACGCTGTTCGCCGTGCTCGGCGGCCTGGCCTTGGGCGTGGCCTCGCTGCCGCTGGAACGCGCCACAGTGTGGCGCGCCACGCGCGCCCTCGCACGCGGGCTTGCGCGTCTAAGCGCGACGCCGCTCAACGTGGCCGGACTGGAGCATGTGCCACCCGCCGGCCAGGGCGTGGTTTTGGTGGTCAATCACCAGAGCTATCTCGACGGTCTCCTGATGGCCGCCGCGCTGCCGCGCGCGCCGCGCTTCCTGGTCAAGGCCGAGCTGGCGCGGTCGGCGCTGCTGGCGCGGCCGCTGGCCCGGCTCGGGGCGCTGTTCGTCGATCGCTTCGACGCCGCGGGCGGCATCGCGAGCCTGCGCGCCGCGGCGGCGGAGCTCGCGGCCGGCGAGCTCCTGGTGGTGTTTCCCGAGGGCACGTTCAAGCGCATGCCGGGCGTGCTGCCGTTTCACCTGGGCGCCTTCACGCTTGCCGCGCAGAGCGGCGTGCCGCTGCTGCCCGCGGCGCTCTCTGGCACGCGCGCCATCCTGCGCGACGGCAGCAGCTTTCCGCGGCATGGCGCCGTCGGCCTGGTGATCGGCCCGCCGGCGCGCGCGGAGACGACGGCCAGCGTGTGGCAGGCAGCGCTGGCCCTGCGCGACACCGCGCGCGCGCACGTCCTCACGCACTGTGACGAACCCGATCTCGCCCACGAGTCAAACGCTGTCGCACGCGCGTGACGCCGCCGCCTACCCGTGCGCGGCATTGCCAGCCCGCCCGTGCTTGAGTTCAATGCGAGCAGGTTCGATGGGAGCTTGCACGCATGTCCGATGAACGCATCGCCGCGCTCGAGGCGCGGCTGGCACGGCTGGAAGACGAAGAAGCCGTGCGCCGCACCTGGCGCGACTACTGCCGCTGCCTGGACGCCGAGGACTGGTCGGGCCTGGCCGACGTCTACGCGCCGGACGGCGCGCTGGAGATGGTCGGGCTGAACGGACTGGTGCCCGGCATCGACGGCGTCTACCGCGGCCGCGAGGACATCATCCAGCGCTTCTACGCACCGGCCATGGACAGCGCGGCCAAGGAAGCGAGCGGACTGTTCGCCACCGGCCACATCAGCACCAACATGCAGGTGACGCTCGACGGCGACCGCGCCACCACGCTCGCCTACTTCTTCGAGATCGTGGCCAACGACCAGGTGCTGATCGGCACCTACCAGCATCGCATGCGCCGCGACCCCGACCGCTGGCGCTTCACCTTCCTGCGCATCACGGTGCGCTACCGGGCACGCCTCGCGGCGAGCGAGGTGGGCGGCATGAGCCTGCGCGAGATCCTCGCGAGGCCGCTGCCGTGAGCCAGCGCCTGCGCGCGCTGCTCGTGCTGTCCGGGCTCGCGCTGTCCGACACGACGCTGGCGCAGTCGCCGGTCGGCGCCATCGACCTCGGCTGCACGCCGGGCATGGGCATCGTGCCGGTGTGCAAGTTCGACCGGCCGGAAGACATCGTTGCGCTGCCCGGCGGGCAGGCGGCGATCGTCAGCGAGTACGGATCATTGGACGGACGACGCGCGGGCAAGCTCACGCTCTATCGCCCCGACGACGACAGCACGGCGCGCCTCTACCCGCCGCGCGCGGGTGAGGTGGCCGAGGTCAGCGACGGCCCCGCCTGGGGCACGCGCGACTGTCCCGGCGCGCCGGGCGCGGCGCTCTCGCCGCACGGTATTCATCTCGCCGAGGTCGACGGCGTGTGGCGCCTGCTGGTGGTGAACCACGGCGGGCGCGAGACCATCGAGATGTTCGAGGTGCGCACGAGCGCCGATGGCCGCGACGCGAGCCTGGTGTGGCGCGGCTGCGTGACCACGCCGACCAATGCCTGGTTGAACGACGTCGCCAACCTGCCGGACGGCGGCCTGGTCACCGGCCACATGACCCGGCGCGGCACACCGGAAAAGGAGCTGCTCGAACTGGAGAAGTCCAAGGCCGATTCGGGATTCGTCTGGCAGTGGCAGCCGGGCGACGGCTGGGACCAGGTGCGCGGCACCAACGGCGCGCTGCCGAACGGCATCGAGGTCAGCCCCGACGGCGCCGTCATCTACGTCAACTACTACTACGGCGACGAGGTGGTGGCGGTGGAACGCGCGACCGGCAAGCAGCTGTGGAGCGCCGATCTGTCCGCGCCGGACAACCTGAGCTGGGCGCGGCCGGGCATGCTGCTGGACGTTTCCCATCGCGCGAACCTGAAGGACGTCATCGAGTGCGCGCGAGCCGAGGCGCAGACCTGCACCCTGCCCTTCGCGGTGGTCGCGATCGACGCCGCGAGTGGCGTGAAGACCACGGTCATGGAAGGCGGGCCGCCGCCCCTGGGCGCGGTGACGGTCGCCGTGCCGATGGGCGCGCGGCTCCTGCTCGGATCCTTCGTCGGCAATCGTCTCGGCAGGATCGAGAACATCGCGTTGCCGTGATGGGGCCGCGGTTCGCGCTTTGGAATCGAATGGCGGATTGAAATCCGCCCTACAGGGAGGCTCCGTTGTAGGGCGGATTTCAATCCGCCATTCGTTCCAGAGCCGCCGTCACCCCTTCTTCACCGCCCCCGGCCGCACCAGGTCGAACCTGTCGGTCGTGCGCGCATAGGTCGCACCGGCCATGCGCCCGACCGCGCGGAGCTTGTCCGGGTCGATGCGGAAGTCGTCGAAGTATTCGTCGTCGACGTGAATGCGCACCACTTCGCCGAGCACCAGGCTGCCGCCCATGGGCAGCGAACTCAGCTGCACGATTTCACGCAGCTTGCACTCCATCGCCACGTGGCATTCCTTGACCCGCGGTACGGCCACGACCTCGCTCGGCACGGGCGTCAGGCCCGAGACTTCGAACTCGTCGATCTCGGGCGGAAAGTCCGCGGCGGTCTCGTTCATCTGCCTGACGACATCCTCCGATACGACGTTCACCACGAACTCGCCGAGCCGCTCGCAGTTGATGAGCGTGTCCTTGCGCCGACCCTCGGCCGACAGCTGCGGTGCGAAGGCGAGTATCGGCGGGTTGGCGCTGACCGCGGTGAAGAAGCTGTAGGGCGCGAGGTTGTAGATACCGTCCGCGCCCACGGTCGAGACGAAGGCGATGGGGCGCGGCAGCACGCTGCCGATGAGCAGCTTGTAGAGGTTCAGCGGATCGGTGGACCGCGGGTCGATGATCATGGGCGGGAAGTCCTCCTGGCGATGGGAACGGCGCGCGGCCTTCAGCCGGGCGCGACGGCCGCGGCGATGGCGCGACCGAGATCGACCGTGCAGCCGCTGCCGCCGATGTCCCGCGTGAGCGGGGCATGGGCCGGGCCGGCGCGCAGCACGTCTTCGATGGCGGCGAGCACCGCGTCGCCTGCCTCGGCGTGGCCGAGATGCTCGAGCATCATCGCGCCACACCAGATCTGGCCGATGGGATTGGCGATGCCGCGCCCGGCGATGTCCGGCGCCGAGCCGTGCACCGGTTCGAACAGGCTCGGGTGGTGTCGCTCGGGATTGATGTTGCCGGACGGCGCGACACCGATGGTGCCGGTGCAGGCTGGTCCCAGGTCCGAGAGGATGTCGCCGAACAGGTTGCTCGCCACCACCACGTCGAACCAGTCCGGGTGCAGCACGAAGTGCGCGGACAGGATGTCGATGTGGAACTTGTCGACCTTCACCTGCGGATAGTCGGCGGCCATCGCCGCCACGCGCTCGTCCCAGTAGGGCATGCTGATGAACAGGCCGTTCGACTTGGTCGCCGAGGTCAGATGCCGCGCCGGACGCCGCGCGGCGAGCTCGAAGGCGTAGCGCAGGATGCGATCGACGCCGGTGCGGGTCATGACCGTCTCCTGGATCACCACCTCGCGCTCGGTGCCGGCGAACAGCCGACCGCCGACGTTGGTGTACTCGCCCTCGGTGTTCTCGCGCACCACCAGGAAATCGATGTCGCCCGGTTCGCGGCCCGCCAGCGGCCCGCGTATGCCGGGCAGGAGACGCACCGGGCGCAGGTTCACGTACTGGTCGAACTCGCGGCGGAACAGGAGCAGCGAGCCCCACAGCGAGATGTGATCCGGCACGCTGTCCGGCCAGCCCACCGCGCCGAAGTAGATCGCGTCGAAGCCGCCGAGCAGGTCGAACCAGTTCTCCGGCAGCATGCGCCCATGGCGCTCGTAGTAGGCGCAGCTCGAGAAATCGAACCATTCGAAGTCGAGGTCGAGTCCGAAGCGGCGCGCGGCGGCGTCCAGCACACGCACGCCCTCGGGCATCACTTCGGTGCCTATGCCGTCTCCGGGAATGACGGCGATGCGGTGTCGGGACATGGCGCTCGCGCTGGGGGCAGTGAGCGGCAGTATAGCGCCGCGACGCTCAGTCGCTGTCGATGGAAGCCTGCAGCGCGGGCGGGTAGCGCTCGCCGGCGATGTTGGCGGGCGCGAACAGCGCATCGAGGGTGGCGACGTCGTCGGCGCCGAGCGCGATCTCCGCGCCGCCGATGTCCTCCTCCAGGTAGCTCACGCGCTTGGTGCCGGGGATCGGCGCGATGCCCTCGCCCTTGGCCAGCAGCCAGGCCAGCGCGACCTGCGCCGCGGTGTGGCCGCGCGCCGCGCCGAAGGCTTCGAGTTCCGCGACCAGCGCGCGGTTGCGGGTGAAGTTCTCGCCCACGAAACGTGGCATGTCGGCGCGCAGATCGTGCTTCGGCCAGGCGCCGCCGTCGTTCAGCCTGCCGGTCAGCATGGCGCGGCCGACTGGGCTGAAGGGCACGAAGCCGACCCCGAGTTCACGGCAGGCCGGCAGCACGTGGGCCTCGGGGTCGCGGGTCCACAGCGAGTACTCCGACTGCACGGCGGTGATCGGATGCACCGCGTGGGCGCGACGCAGGGTCTTGGACGAGATCTCCGACAGCCCGAGGTGGCGCACCTTGCCGGCCTCGACCAGGCGCGCCATGGCGCCGACGGTGTCTTCTATCGGCACGTTCGGGTCCAGACGATGCAGGTAGTAGAGGTCGATGTAATCGGTGCGCAGGCGCGCGAGGCTATCCTCGCAGCGCGCCGCGACCTGGTCCGGATGCCCGTCCACACCGCGTCGCCCGTCGGGGAACTTGACGATGCCGAACTTGGTGGCGAGGCGGAACTCGTGACGGCGTCCGGCCAGCACGCGCCCGAGCAGTTCCTCGTTGTGGCCGAGACCGTAGGCGTTGGCGGTGTCGAGAAAGGTCACGCCGAGATCGAGCGCGCGATTGAGCGTGCGCTCCGACTCGGCCGGATCCGCCGGGCCGTAGGACTGCGACATGCTCATGCAGCCGAGACCGATGACCGAGACTTCGAGACTGCCGAGGCGGGTGATGCGCATGGTGTGTGTCCTTGATCGGTGTCTTGTAGGTCGGGTTTCAACCCGACATTCGATCGCCGCGATTGTTTGGCGCTCTGGAACGGAATGGCCGATTGAAATCGGCCCTACAACCGCGGCACCTGCAGGTCGGGTTTCAACCCGACATTCGATCGCCGCGATTGTTTGGCGCTCTGGAACAGAATGGCCGATTGAAATCGGCCCTACAACCGCGGCACCTGTAGGGCGGGTTTCAACCCGCCATTCGATCGCCGCGATTGTTTGGCGCTCTGGAACGGAATGGCCGATTGAAATCGGCCCTACAACCGCGGCACCTGTAGGGCGGGTTTCAACCCGCCATTCGATTCCAGCGCCCCAACCCAAGAATACAGTACCCTTCCACACGACTCCCCTCCCACCCCCGTCCTCGCTATAGTCCGAGACCAGCATCAACCGCGGGGAGCAGGCATGGATCTCGAACTCGAAGGCAAGCGTGTCATTGTCACCGGCGCGACCCGCGGCATCGGCCGCGCGATCGCGGAGCGCTTCGTGCGCGAGGGCGCGGCGGTCGGCATCTGCGCGCGCAAGGCGGACGAGGTGGAGCGCGCGGTGGCCGAACTGCAGGCACTGAACGCCGGTCGCGCCGTGGTGTGCGGCGGCGCGGCGGACGTCGGCGAGCGCGCGTCGGTGGAGACCTGGGTGGCGGTGTGCGCGGCGGCGCTCGGCGGCATCGACATCGTGGTCGCGAACGTCAGCGCGCTGGCCGGCATGCCGAACGAGGACGCCTGGCGCGCCGGCATGGAGTTCGACATGCTGGGCACCGTGCGCACCATCGAGGCGGCGATGCCGCACGTCGAGAAGTCGAGCGCCGGCGCGTTCGTCGCGGTGTCCTCCACCGCGGCACTGGAGGCTTTCGGCGGCCCGCGTCCCTACAACGCGATCAAGGCCGCGGTCATCAACTACATGTCCAATCTCGCCACTTCGCTGGCGCCGAAGCAGATCCGCGCCAACACGGTGTCGCCGGGCACGATTTACTTCGACGACGGCGTGTGGGGTCAACGCAAGCGCGACATGCCGGAAATCTACGCCGCGGCGCTCGCGCAGAATCCCATGGGCCGCATGGGCACGCCGGCGGAAGTCGCCAACGCGGTGGCCTTCGTCGCGAGCCCCGCCGCGAGTTTCATCACCGGCGCCAACCTGGTGGTCGACGGCGGCTTCACGCGGCGGGTGCAGTATTGATTGGCGTGGGCTGACGGGACAGACCCCGTGCGGGGTCTGTCCCTAACCCGACAACAGCATCCTGGCCAGCGCGTTGCGATTGGCCACCAGGTCGGCCAGCGTGTACTGGTCGAGCACGTCGTTGAAGGCGGCCACGGCTTCGGCCAGCACGCCCTTCAGCTTGCAGGCGCGCACGATGCCGCAGGTGTTGTGCGCGCGGTCGAAGCACTCGGCGGGCAGCGGATCGCCCTCGGCGGCGCGCACCACCCCACCGATGTTGATGTCCTCGGGTGCGTGGGCGAGTTCTATGCCGCCGGCGCGCCCGCGCACGTTGGCCAGCCAGCCGGCCTGGCCCAGGAACTGCACGACCTTCATCAGGTGATTGCGCGAGATGTCGAAGGCGGTGGCGATTTCGGCGATGGTGGCGCGCCTGTCGGGATCGGTGGCGAGGTACATCAGCACTCGCAGGCTGTAGTCCGTGAAGCTCGTGAGACGCATCTTGCGCATTCCTCCTTAGGGCCGGGCGGCGTCACTGCCGCCCGGCGGCTGGCAAGTCTACTGAAAGCTCATGACGCGTGCGCGGGCGTGATGCCCGCCGCGGCGGCGCGCGGCCGCCACAGCAGCCGTGCGGCGTAGCAGGCCAGGAGCACGCCGCCGAGCGCGAACAGGAGATCGCCCGGCACCCGCAGCCACACCAGGGTCTCCATCACCCGGGAATGCACGAACGCCGCCGAGCGCGCGTACCACAGGCCGTGGGACACGCTGGCGGCGGCCTGGTAGACGCCGGCCGGCAGCAGCGACAGGAAGACCATCAGGGCGAGGCCGCCGTTCAATGTCCAGAACGCCCAGCCGAGCAGCCGATCGACGTGCAGCGCGCGGGCGTAGAGCCCACGCAGGCAGAACAGCATGAGACCGATGCCGAGCATGCCGTAGACGCCGAACAGCGCGGCATGGCCGTGGGCGGGCGTCATGTTCAGTCCCTGCACGTAGTACAGCGCGGCCGGGGGGTTGATGGCGAAGCCGAGCAGGCCGGCGCCCACCGTGTTCCAGAAGCCGACCGCGACGAAGAACGCGATCGGCCACTGGTAGGTCCGCACCCAGGGCGCGGCCTGGCTGCGCTGGTAGTTCTTCCAGCCCTCCAGGCCGAGCAGCGCGAGCGGCACCACCTCCAGCGCCGAGAACACCGCGCCGACCGCGATCACCGCGGTCGGCGTGCCGGTCCAGTACAGGTGATGCAGCGTGCCGAGGATGCCGCCGAACAGGAACACGGTGGTCTCCATGACGATGGCGCGGTTGGCGCTCGCCGCGGCCACCAGGCCGAGGCGGGTGAAGATCAGCGCGACGACCGCGGTGGCGAACACTTCGAAGAAGCCTTCCACCCACAGGTGCACCAGCCACCAGCGCCAGTACTCGATCATCGAGTAGTGGGTGTGGCGTCCCCACATCAGCGAGGACGCGTAGAACGCGCCGATGCAGGCCGCCGACAGGAACACCATGGCGACCAGTCCACGCGTCTCGGACGGCTGCTTCAAGGCCGGCCACAGCGCGCGGCCCATCAGCAACAGCCAGAACAAGAGGCCGATGAACAAGAGCACCTGCCACACGCGGCCCATGTTGGTGAACTCGAGCCCCTGCGCGCCGAGCCAGAAGCTGAAGTCGACGCCCTGGCGCGCCAGCGCGCCCAACCAGCCGCAGGCAGTGGAGCCGACCACGATGGCGATCAAGGCCCAGAACAGCACGTCCACGCCGAGCTTCTGCCAGCGCGGCTCGTGTCCAGACAGCAGCGGCGCGATGTAGAGCCCGGTGGCGAGCCACGCGGTCGCGATCCAGAACACGCCGAACTGGGTGTGCACGCTGCGGCTCACGCTGTAGGGCAGGATCTCGGCGAGCGGAATGCCGAAGAAGGCGCGCCCTTCCACCGCGTAATGCGCGGTCAGCGCGCCGAGGCCGATCTGCACCAGGAACAGGCCGACGACGGTGAAGAAGTACTTGCGCGTCGCGCGCATCGACGGCGTCGGCTGGGCGCCGAACAGGGGATCGCTGGCCGGCGGCTTGGGATCGACCGTCTCGCCATGCGCCGCGTGGTACCACAGCATCCCAGCGATGCCGGCGATCAAGAGGATGATGCTCGCGACCGTCCACAGCGCGGCGCCGGTGGTCAGCGTGTTGCCGACCAGGGGCTCGTGCGGCCAGTTGCTGGTGTAGGACAGGCCGCTCTCGCCGGGCCGGTCGGTGGCGGCCGCCCAGGACGACCAGAAGAAGAACGCGGCCAGCGCGTCGCGATCCTGCGCGGCAGGCACCAGGGCGTCCGGCATCGCGTACTGATCGCGCAGTTCCTCCAACGCCGGCGCGTCACCGAACAGGTCGATGTAGTGCGCGGCGACCGCCGCCATGGCCGCGGCACGTTCCCTGGACACGCGCAGCGTGCCATGGGCGGCGTCATAGCCGTTATGGCGCATCTCGACCCGCACGCGCGCGTCGATGGCGGCGCGGCCGGCCGGGGTGAGCGCGTCGTAGCCGCTGGCGTAGTCCTTGTGGGCGAGCAGATCCGCGAGCGTGACAGCTTCGCGATGCAGCCAGTCCGCCGACCAGTCAGGCGCAACGTAGCTGCCGTGGCCCCAGACCGTGCCGAGCTGCTGGCCGCCAGCGGCCAGCCAGACGCGCTGACCGTGCTGGATCTGTTCACCGCGGTAGACGGTGTTGCCGTCGGCGTCCTGCACGAGGGCGGGTATCGGCGGCGCGGCGAGGTAGATCTCGCGCCCCAACCAGCCGAGCACGGCGAAGGACGCGACGAAGACCACGCCCAGCCAGCACCAGAGTTTGCGTGTGGGTTGCATATGCGGTTCTCGAACATGAAGTGGAAAAGACGTGTTCGAGTGTCGGCAAGCGCGCTTAAAGATTCAAACCAAATGCCTCTTAAAGGCCGGCGAAGTGACGCGGAGTTGAGGGTGATCAAGCGACCTAGGTAGTTTCCACGCGGGCGCGAGCGCTGCGTCGCGCTCAGGCGCCGAGTCGCCAGCGCTCGTGACGCCGGCCCTCGCGGCCCGCGAGCCCGTCCAGCACGCCGGCCAGGGTGGCGCGTAGCTGCGCGACGCGGTCGGGTTCGTGGAGCAGGGTCGCGACGAGGCGCAGCGCGATGCTCGGCAGGGTGGCGGTCCACAACCGCAGGCCGAAATGGCGGCGCGCGAGCAGGATGCGATTGCGCGTGTCGTAGTAGCGCTTCCACGGCGCGAGCCTGAGGCAGTGCAGGCGCAGGCCCGGCACCCCGAATTCATAGGTCACGGCGGGTGGATGGGCGATGCGACTCGCCGCCACGAGCCACATGCGCGCGCCGGTCGCGCGCGCGCGCAGACAGAACTCGAGATCGTCGGCCGCGAGGAAGTAGCCGGCCTCGGGCAGGCCGATGTCGGCGACCAGCGCGGCCGGCACCAGGATGCCGAGAAACGGCAGGAAGCCCACCTCGGCCACCGCCGGCAGGCTGCGCGGGTCCAGCACGCGCCGCCCGTCCGCGAGCAGCTGCATGGCCCAGGCGAGGCGCTCGCCGGCGATCGCCACCGAGCCGTACACGTCGCGCGCGCCGCGCGCGGCCTCCAGCAGGCGCAGGAGCGCGTCCGGCGCGGGCAGCGCGTCGTCGTCCATCATCCACACCCGCGCCGCGCCCGCCGCGAGCGCGTGGGCGAGGCCCGCGGCGAAACCGCCGGCGCCGCCGCGGTTGTCGGGCAGGCGCAGGTATTCGAAGCCGGCATGCGCGGCAAAGCCGGCGTCGCGCACGGCGGCCTCCGTGCCGTCGGTGGAGGCGTTGTCGACCACCAGCAGGTGATCCGGCGCGCGACTCTGCGCGACCAGCGCGGCCAGGCATTCGAGCAGCAGCGCGCGACGGTTGTAGGTCACGACCACGACCGCGACACGCTCGGCGGAAATGGCGGGGACGGCGGCGCTCATGCCGGCATTCTATGCGCGGTGGCGCGCGCGGCTGTCATCGAAAGCCGAGCCACTGTCACCAAACCACCAGCGCGATCGCTGGGCGCTGAGAGCGGCGCTCGCCATACTGGGGCCATTCAAACCGAGTGCGCCCCATGTCCGTCCTGTTGTCTCCCTACACGCTGAAGGGCGTGACGCTCCGCAACCGCATCGCCATGTCGCCCATGACCATGTACCGCTCGGTCGACGGCAAGGCCAACGACTTCCACGTGATGCTGCTCGGCTCGCGCGCGGCGGGCGGCTTCGGCCTGGTGTTCCCCGAGCAGATAGCGATCCTGCCCGAGGGACGCACCAGCGTCGGCTGCGGCGGGCTGTACGACGATGCCCAGATCGAGAGCTGGAAGCGCTGCACGGATCTCATCAAGGACATGGGCGCGGTGCCGGCCATCCAGCTCGGACATACCGGGCGCAAGGGCAGCGAGGTGAAGCCCTGGGAAGGCGGGCACCAGCTACCGCCGGATCATCCCAACGGCTGGCAGGTGGTGGGTCCTTCCGCGCTGCCCTACGGCGGCAAGTACCAGTACCCGGTGCACGCCCTGACCCGCGAGGAGATCAAGGCCATCCATCGCGCCTACGCCGACGCCGCGCGGCGCGCGGTGGACGCGGGCTTCGAGTGGCTGGAACTGCATTTCGCCCACGGCTACCTCGGCGCGAGCTTCTTCTCGCCGCTCGCCAACCAGCGCAGCGACGAGTACGGCGGCAGCCTCGAGGGCCGCGCGCGCTATCACCTGGAGGCCATCGACGCGGTGCGCGCGGTGTGGCCAGAGCGCTTTCCGCTGACCATGCGTCTCGGCTCGGACGATCTGAACGAACGCGGCGTGCAATTCGACGAGTCGATCATCGCGGTCGGCTGGATGAAGGAGCACGGCCTCGATCTCGCCGACCTGAGCCTCGGCATCAACACCGACGAGATGCGCGACAAGCCCTTCGATGAACTCGGCTTCATGCTGGCCCGCGCCGAGCGCCTGCGCCGCGAAGTCGGCATGCCGGTCGCGACCAGCTGGAACCTGGGCATCCCGGCGCTCGCCGAGCGCATCGTGCGCGACCAGTTGGTGGATGTCGTCATGCTCGGCCGCCCGGCGCTGTCCAACCCGCACTGGCCGGTGTGGGCCGCGCGCGAGCTGGAACATCCCGATCCCTTCGGCCTGGTGCCGGAGGACTGGGCCTGGTGGCTGCGCAACTTCCGCGCCCACCCTTCCTGCATCGGCTGGCCGGACCCCGCGCCGGCCGACATGGACGCGGCACTGCGCGCGACCGCCTGAAGGGCGCGCGGGCCGCGGTCGACGCGCGCTTGCGGCTCGTCGCCGCGCCACCCTATGCTCGAAGCTCGCCCGCCCCCCAGGAGCCGCAGCATGGATCATCCCGCAGCCGCGACGCGCGGCGCGCTCACCTGCAACGAACGTTATGCGCGCGGCCTCGAGGTGCTGCGTCGCATCGGCGGGCCGGACTGGGACGTGCAGCTGCGCGCCGCGGCGGAGACCACGCCCGATCTCGCCTGGCTGACGGTCGAATTCGGCTACGGCGACCTGATCTCGCGGCCCGGCCTCGCGCTGCCGCTGCGCGAGGCGGTGACGGTCGCCGCGCTGTTCGCGCATCGCAACGCCGAGCGTCAGCTCGCCTACCACATGGCCGGCTATCTCAACGCTGGCGGCGAACCGCGCGTGCTGCTCGAGCTGCTCTACGTGGCGGTGGCGGTGGTCGGCTTCCCGGCCGCGATCCACGCCCTGCCGCTGCTGCGTACCTTGTTCGTCGAACGTGGCCTGACGGCGCTGCGCATCGCGCCCGCCGGTGACGATGGCAGCGCGCGCAGCGCCACCGGCTGGCGCGCGCTCGCCGCGCTGGTCGACGATGCCGCGGCGCTCGAGCGTGACTGGGCAGCGCTCGCGCCGCGCTTCGCGCAGTGGTCCATCGCCTTTGCACAAGGCGAGATGCTGGCGCGCGACGGCCTCGACGAACGCACTCGCCAGCTCGCCATCGTCGCCATGCTCACCACCGTCGGCAATCGCGCGCCGCAGCTCGAACGCCACGTCGTCGCGGCGCTGCGCGCCGGTGTCACGCGCCTGGAATTGACCGAGGCGCTGATGCAGCTGGCCGGCTACGCCGGTTTCCCGAACGCGTTGAACGCGATCGCGGTGGCGACCGCGGTGTTCGCGCGCCCCGCGCCCGCGCCTGGCGCCGCGCCGCCTGCGGACATCGCGCCGGACGAAGCGCGCGCGGCACGTGCGGTGCGCGGCGAGGCAGTGCTCGCGCGCGGCTCGGCCAGCGCCGGCGCGACCGTGATTGCGAGCTTCGACGATCTCGCGCCCGATCTCGGTCGCGCCATCGTCGAGCATGCCTATGGCGAGGTGTTCGCCGGCGGCGCGCTCGACCTGCGCACCCGCGAACTCACGGCCTGCGCGGCGTTCGCCGCCGCCGGCAGCCAGGTGATGGCGACGCCGCTGAAGGTGCACGTCGCCGCCGCGCTGAACGCCGGCGCTACGCGCGAGGAAATCGAGGAAGTGCTGCTGAACCTCGCGCCCCACTGCGGCTACCCGGCGGTGGAATGGGCGCTCAGCGTGGCCGCCGAGGTGTGGGCGGCGTGATCGCCTGTAGGGCGGGTTTCAACCCG
>JBFWYG010000003.1:93718-146984 GCA_050186725.1 Gammaproteobacteria bacterium
GCGGCTGGCGCAGGCCGATTGAAATCGGCCCTACAGGCCGTATTCCACCAGCTTGCGATACAAGGTGCTGCGCGAGATGCCAAGCGCGCGGGCGACGCGCGAGCGGTTGCCGTCCTGCGCCGCGAGTTCGCGCTGGATCGCTTCGCGCTCGAGATCGGCGATGGTGCGCTTGGCGGGTTCGGCGTCGCCGGCGGGGGCCGGCGCGAAGTCCGGCGGCAGGCAGTCCACGCCGAGCGTATCGCGCTCGGCGAGCAGGTACATGCTCTCCATCACCGCGCGCAGCTGGCGCACGTTGCCCGGCCACTCCTGCTGTTCGAGCGCCTGGCGCAGATCCGCGCCCAGGCGCCTCGGACCGAGCCCGTAGTGTTCGTTGAACTCGGCGATGAAGGTCTCCGCCAGCGCGGCGAGATCGCCGCGCCGCGCGCGTAACGGCGGCACCGCCAGCAGCAGCACGCGCAGGCGGTAGAACAGGTCCTGGCGCAGGCGGCCGGCGGCCACCGCCGCCTCGAGGTCTTCACTGCTCGCGACGATGATGCGTAGCCCGACGCTGCGTTCGCGCGCGCCGCCGACCCGCACCACCACGCCGTCGGTCACCAGGCGCAGGAGCTGCGCCTGCACCTCGAGCGGCAGCGCGCCGACCTCGTCCAGGAACAGGGTGCCGCCCTCCGCGTCCTCGAACTTGCCGGGCCGGCCCTTGAGCAGCGCGCCGGCGCTCGCCCCGCCTTCGTGGCCGCACAGCTCGGCGGCCGCCTGCTCGCGGGCCAGGGCGGCGCAATTGACGCTCACGAACGGACCGCTGGCGCGCGTGGATGCGCGATGGATGGCCCGCGCCAGCAGCTCCTTGCCGACCCCGGTCTCGCCGCACAGCAGGATGGGCGCATCGGTGCGCGCGAAGCGCAGCGCCTGGCGCTTCAGCTCCTGCATGACCCCGCTGTCACCGACCACGTCGCGCAGGGCCTGGACGCCGTCGCTCTCCGCCGCCGCCAGGCCACCGCGCGGACCGGCGCCGGCCACGCTCGCGCGGCGGATGCCGTCCAGCACCAGGAGTCCACCCTGCCATTCCGAGCCGCTGCCATAGCCCTCGAGCGCCAGCGCGCGGAGCTGCGCCGGCAGGCCGTGCAGGCACTCCGCGGCACTCGCGCCGTGGGCGAAATCGACCAGCGGCCGGCCGCGCTGCAGGCGGTCGAGCAGCGCATGATCGCGGAACAGCGACTGGGCGTGACCGTTGCTGGTGACGATGCGGCCCTTGCGGTCGAGCAGCATGAGCGCGTGGTGCGACCAGCGCGGAAAATTGGACTGGTACCACTGCATCAGCTGCACGTTGCGCGCGAGTTCACGCGCGTGCAGCGTCTGTTCCACCTGGTGCGCGGCGGCGGTGGCCAGCGCCAGCGAATGGCCGTGCTGGGTGATGCCGAAGGTGGTGACATCGATCACGCCGAGCAGGGAGCCGTCGACGCTGTCGCGCACCGGCACGGCGGCGCAGGCCCACTCGCGGGCCAGCGCGCAGAAATGCTCGACGCTTTCGACCTCGGCGGGCAAGCCGATCTCGATGGCGGTGCCGACCGCATTGGTGCCGGCGCCGGGCTCGCTCCACTCGTAGCCGGCCCGAATGAAGAACTCGCCGGCCTTGTCGAGTACGTTGGGACTGCCGCGCGCATCGAGAATCACGCCGCGCGGATCGGTCACCAGCAGCATGCCGTCGATGCCACCCAGCAGGTCGGCGAGCAGGCGCCAGGTATTCTCCGAGGCGAGCAGCAGTTCGTGGTTGGCGGCGCGCAGCGCCTCGAGCCGGGTCTCGTCGTCGGCCGCGCAGGGCGGCTGGCGGATGGCCGGCTGCACCCCGGCCTCCAGGCAGCGGCGCCAGGAGTCGCTCACCAGGTCGCGCAGGCCGGGGTCGACCAGTTTGCCGCTGGTGGCCATGGTTTCCCAGGCGCGCTCGACACGCGAGCGGTAGAGCTTGCTGGACTGACGGCGCGTGCGGCCGAGATCGGTAGTGCTCATGGCGGATTCCTGCGGCGCGGACGGACGCGATCCCCATCGCGCCGCCGAGCGGCACTTTAGCCCAGGTGGGAGTCGAGTATCGGCAAGGCCGCTCGGCGGCGGCAACGCGACACGCCGGCGCGGCTCGCCACAGTGTCGCACATTGGGACGCCCGGGCGTCGCGGAGCGCTTCGGGCGATCTGAACCTCAGGGCGCGTCGACACCCGCCAGCGCGCGGCGCGCGTCGCGGAAGCGCTGGTACATGGTGAACAGGATGGCGGCGGCGAACAACGTGGCCCAGGCCGTGAGCCGCGGCGTGTCGAGGGCCATGACCGACAGGAAGATGAAGCCTTCGGTGCGCTCGGCGAGCCCCGGCGCGTAGTGGAAGCTCTTGGCCGAGGTGTTGGCCACCGCCGCGCCGATGGACAGGAACAAGGACATGCCGACCACGATAATCGCGGTCAGCGCGAGCAGCGCCATGCGCGCCTCGGGATTCAGCCAGGCGAGCGCCAGGATCATCGCCACTTCCACCACCCGGTCGAAGGTGATGTCCATGATCGCGCCGAGTGGACTCGGGCGAGTCATGCGCGCGAGCGTGCCGTCGGCCGCGTCCAGCAGTCCGGAGAGCCAGAGTGTCGCGACACCGGCCAGCGGCTGGCCGAGCAGCACCAGCAGGGCCGCCAGCACGCCGCAGACGAGGCCGGCCAGCGTCAACGCGTCGGCGCTGATGCCCAGTCGCCGACACAACCGCGCGATCAGCGTCAACAGCGGCTGGACGTACTTGTGGCTGTGGGTGTCGAGCATCGATGGATTGTAGGGCGGGTTTCAACCCGCCATGCACGGCGCATCGCGCGATGCCGTGCGCGGCCGATTGAAATCGGCCCTACATGGTGGGTTGAAACCCGCCCTACAACGCCCGCACGGCCTGCGAATTCATCTCCGCCGCGGCGGCCTCCGCCTCGTCGGCCGGGCGCAGGCGCACCGGCACGTGCTTGTGGTAGGGCGTGCCGGCGATGGGGTCGCGCCACGCCGCGTCGGTCAGGTGATTGATGCGTGGGCCCGCGACGCGGCGCTCGCCGTCCGCGCCGGGATAGGCCTGGCCGTAGCCGTGCGGCAGCACTACGTAGCCGCGCCTGAGCCCCTCGTCCGCCTGTGCGCGCACCACCAGTTCGCCGCGCGACGAGGTCACCACCAGCCAGCCGAGATCGCCGGCGCGGAGCTCGGCTAGATCGTCGGGATGGATGTACAGCGCGCCGTCCGGATCGCGCTTGCGAAAGCCCGGCGCGCGCAGGATCTGGTTCACGTTCTGCGCGCGGCGCTGCCCGGCCGAGAGCACGAACGGAAACTCGGCGCGTGGCTCCACCGCGGCCGGGTCGAGGTCACGCAACGCGTCCAGCAGCAAGGGGATCGCGCGATGCACGCGACGATCGGCGGTCTCGATCAGATCCCACACCGACTCGTCCACGCTGATCGCGGCGCCGGAGGGCGAGTTGACCACCGCTTCGAACAACTGCTGACCGAGCACGCGCGGATCCGCGTCAGGCGCAGCGCCGAGCGCGCGCGCGACGGCCGCCGGCCGCGTGCTCGCGAGCCGCTGCGCGGACGACCACAGCGGCGCGGCGGAGGCGGTACCCGCCGGCAAGCCCTGTCCCAGGGTGGCGTACAGCACGAGGGCCGCTGCCGGCGCGCTGGCCGGATGCTCCTGCTGCAAGGCCTCGAACGCGGCCCCGAAGTCTGCCGGCGTTTCGCGCGCGACGGTGGCGGCCTGCGCCAGCGCTTCAGCCGGCGGCAGCAGGCCAAGCGCCCGCGCGAGTCCGCAATAGATCTCCGGCTCGGCGCGCGTGTCGGCGAGCGGCGGCAGCACCGGGCGACGGACGTGCAGGTAGTTGGTCGGGTACTCGAAATTGAACAGCGTGTACTCGCACTTCTCGTACTGCGACGCGGCCGGCAGCACGTAGTCGGCGCGCGCCGCGGTCTCCGTGAACGCAACATCGACCACCACCATGAGATCCAGACGCGCGAGCGCCGCTTCGAGGCGCTGGGTATCCGCCACGGTATTGAGCGGGTTGCCGCTGTCCACCCACAGCGCGCGCAGCGCGTCCGGATGATCGCTCTCGATGGCTTCGGCCAGCGTGTTCGGCGGCAGCAGCCCGGCGATGATCTCCGTGTCGTTCGGCGCGTAGCGGTGGCCACGACCGTTGCCCCACAGCGGCTGCAGCCAGCCATGCAGCAGGTTGGTGCCCTGTCTGCCGAAATTGCCGGTCACCAGGAACAGGAGCTTTTCGAGGTAGGAATTGAGCGTCGAATGCAGGCCATGCTGGATGCCGAGTTCGGCGCGCACCACCATCGCCCTGGACTCGGCAATCATCTGCGCCATGCGCTTCAAGGTCTTCTGCGGCACATCCGCGGCGCGCGCGAAACGCGCGATGGGCACGTCGAGCAGCACCGCCTTGACCTCTTCCCAGCCGGTGCAATGCGCGGCGAGAAAGGCCTCGTCCACGTAGTCCTGGCGCACCAGCGTGGCGAGCAGCGCGGCCAGCAGGTAGGCATCGCCGCCGGGACGGGGCGCGACGTGCAGATCGGCCATCTCGGCGGTCTCGCTGCGCCGCGGGTCGACCACCAGCAGCTTACGGTTCGGATCCTTGACGATGGCGTTCAACTGCTGACGCGCGTTGGTGAAGCCATGGGCGAGCCACGGATTCGCGCCCAGCACCAGCAGCAGGTCGCAGTGCTCGATGTCCTCACCGGTGTGACAGGTCTGCGCGCCGAACAGGTGACCGTTGACCCAGAAGTCGCCGGTCTTCTCCTGCGCGAGCGCATTGAACACATTGCGCGAACCGAGCGCGCGCAGGAAACCGTTGGCGAAGGCGCCGCCCGCGTGGTTGCCCTGGCCGCCGCCGCCGTAGAGCGCGAGGGTCTGCCCACCGTGGCGGGCCACGATTTCGCGCAGGCGCGCGGCAATCTCGCTGAACGCGGTGTCCCAGTCGATCGGCTCGAAGCCACCGTCGGCGCGTCGGCGCAGCGGCGTCGTGAGCCGGTCGCGATGATGCACGTATGCCGGGATCGCCTGCGCCTTGTTGCACAGGTAACCGCGCGAACGGGGATTGTCCTCGTCACCGCGCACGCGCGTGATGCGTGCGTCCTGGCCCGTGCCCCGGACTTCGATCTCGAGCCCGCAGTTCAGGTAGCAGAGATTGCAGGCGCTCTTGTGCCAGGCGCTGGTGGTCATGGGCGTCTTTCCTCGTCGGATCCGTCGGTGGGGGCGAGGCGCGTCAGCGCGCCATCGATCAGCGCGTGCAGGGCGGCGACCTGATCAACGCCGAGGCGCTCGTTCAGCGCCAGCTGAGCTCGTTTCCAATGGGTCTTGGCCTCGGCCTGCTTGGCCAGTCCGGCGGCGGTGAGCGTGAGGCTGCGGCTGCGCGTGTCGGCCCCGGGTCCCTGCTTCACCCAGCCCTGGTCGATCAGCAGCCGGACGTTGCGCGTCAAGGTCGACGCATCCATGCCCATATGCCGCGCCAGCGTCCCCGGCGCCACCGGACCCGACACCGCCAGGTTGCTGAGCAGCGAATACTGCGTGCCCTTCAACCCGGCGTGGGCGATCTCGGCATCGTAGAGCCGCGAAACGCCGCGCAGCAGCTGGCGCAGCTTGTAGTTGGTGCAGCCGCGAGGCGCAATCTGGTCAGCAGGCATGATTTGATTGTAACTGCAATTGTTGCAACTGCAAGAATTCCATCGCTGGCAGGCAGTGCGCTGGAGGCGGCGCGAGCACCGCCTCCAGCTACGACCATGGTCGTATACCGCTCGCCTCGTGGCCTGCCTACCATCGAGTTCAACACCGGTGCTGGAGCAGGCAGGTATGCGCGCATTGCGAACTTGGAAGGTACTCATGGCGACGCTGAGCCTCGCCCTGTTGAGCTGCAATGCGGTGCAGGCCGCGAGCATTCGCTTCGAGCAGCCAAGCGTCGCCACCACCGTAGGCGAGAGTTTCAGCGTGAAGCTGCTCGGGGACTTCACCGGCGACGCCACCCTCGGCGGTGGGATCGACATCGCCTTCGACGCCGGCCTGCTCGAGTTCCTGGGCTTCGACTTCGGCAGCGCCAGCTTTGCGCTCGACCCGGGCTTCTCGCGCCAGCCCGACCGCCTGACGGGCAAGGTCGAGGGTCTGGGCTTCGGGAATTTCGCCGGGCTCGCTGGGCAAGGCGTGATCGGGACGGCCAGTTTCCGCGCCCTCGCCCCGGGCGCAACCGAACTGCTGCTCAGCCTGAACACCAAGCCGGCGCCCGGCCCCTTCGTCTCGGCCACCAATTTCGATCTGCAGGCCATTACGTTCGCCACCACCGACGTCACCGTGAGCGCCGTGCCTCTGCCGGGCGCGCTGTGGCTGTTCGGCGGCGCCCTGCTCGGGCTGGTCGCCCGGCGGCGCTGAGCGTCGCCCGGTGCACGGACGCATGAAGCACGGCGCCTGGCTGCTGCTCGCCGTCGCGCTCGGCGCGGGCACGTCGGTCGCACAGGCCGAGGGCATCACTCGCGAGCAGGGCGACCAGATCCTGGGCGAGTTGCGTGCGCTGCGCAGCGCCATCGAGGGCCTGCGCGCGCCGGCCGCGCCCACGCCACCGCCCCCCCGTGATCTCGAGGTCTCCGCGGCCGGCGGCAATGTGCTCGGCCGCGCGGATGCCCCACTCACTCTTGTGCAGTTCACCGATTACCAGTGCCCCTACTGCGCGCGCTTCTTCCGCAACGCCCTGCCGGCGCTGCGCGAACAGTACATCGACACGGGCAAGTTGAAACTGGTGGTGCGCGATCTGCCGCTCGAGTTCCACGACCACGCCGCGGCCGCGGCCCATGCCGCGCGCTGCGCCGGTGAGCAGGGCAAGTTCGTCGCCATGCACGACATGCTCTACAGCAATGCGCAGCAGCTCGACCCGGCCAAGTTCGAGGACTACGCCAAGGCCGCCGGCCTCGATCGAGAGGCTTTCGGGGCGTGCATGCAGAGCGGCAAATTCACCAAGGCCATCGCCGCCGAGGCGCAGGAACTGAACGGTCTCGGCATCACCGGCACCCCGACCTTCGTGCTGGGTCGCGAACAAGGCGGCAAGGTCAAGGGCAAGCAGATCCTCGGGGCGCAGCCCGCCAAGGTCTTCGCCACCGAGATCGATCGCCTGTTGGGCCAGGGTAGCTGACGTCATGTTCCGAACGCGACGGCGCATCCAAGGTATGTCACGCGACCAGGCGCGCGTGCCGCCCGTAAGCGTCGCGCTGGCGCTGCTGCTGGCCTGCCTGCTTGCGCCGCTCGCGCAGGCCGAGGGTCTCGAGGTCTATGTCAGCCCCGCCGACGACGGCCAGCCGGCGCCTGCCGCGCCCGTCGCCCTGCCCCACGCCGTGCCGACCGTGCTGCATCTCTACCTGCGCGGTACGCCGCCCACCCCCTCTCCCAGCGGCACGCCCTGCGGCGGCACCACGGCCACCGGCAGCGAGATCTGCGGCTGGGATCTGCACCTCACCAGCGGCGCCGGGATCGAGATCCTGGCCTTCACCCCGGCCGCCGACGTGGTCCATCACCTGGCCGACGGCCACGCCCTGCGCGCCAACGGCGGGCGCGCGCAGCAGCCGGACGTGAGCGCGCAGAAGGTCGGCGATGTGACCGTGCGCGCGACCGGCGCGGCCAGCCTCGAGGTGACGGGTGTGCAGTATGTCGACGCGGGGCTCCATCGACGCCCGGTGGACGCGCAGGTGCTGGCCGCGAGCACCGCGCCGGACGGCGACGGCGATGGCATCACGGACGACCAAGACAACTGCACCGCCGTGGCCAACGCCGATCAGCGCGACAGCGACCAAGACGGCTATGGCAACGTGTGCGACGCCGATCTGAACAACGACGGCGTGGTCAACTTCCTCGATCTCGGCGTGATGAAGAGCAAGTTCTTCGGCACCGATCCGCACGCCGACCTGAACGGCGACGGCGCGGTCAACTTCATCGACCTCGGGCTGATGAAGTCACGCTTCTTCCAGGCCCCCGGACCCTCGGGGGTGGCGCCATGAACGTACTGCGCCACGCGACTCTGCTGGCGCTGGTGGTACTGCTGGCGCTCGCGCAGCCGGCGCTCGCGGCGGATGTGCGTCACCAGCATCTCGGCCAGGCCGATCCGGTCAACGAAGGCTGGAGCCGCGTCGGCGAGCATGCGCAGGTCGTCTACGGCCCGGTGCAGGATGGCGACATCACCGCCTGGCGAGTCGACGACAACTCGACCGCGAGCGGCTCGACCACGTCCTACCTGCGCACGCCGAGCGCCGACGACATCGCCGACGGCAACACTTCGGGCTGGGCGCTGCGCCTGCGCCTGCGCGTAGCCAATCTCAGCGACGCTATCGACTTCTCGGTATTCGGCGAATACTCGACCGGCGTCACGCGCTACGTGCTGGCCTTCGGCAGCAACGCCGCCGGCGACGCGCTGGTACGCCTGCACGACGGCGTGTCCAACCAGGTCTACACCGTGCCCGGTGGCGCGCTCGGTTATCACCTCTACGAACTCGTCTACGACCCGGCCCGCGCGCGCGCCACGCTGCGCGTCGACGGCGTGACCACCGCCTTCACTGAGTACGCCGGCTTCGCCGCCGGCAGCGTGCCGGCACGGGTCATCTTCGGCGCCGGCCAGTCGACCTCGACCGGCGAGGGGCGTTACCAGCTGGTCGCCTGGGAGGTGGCCGGCGACACCGACCAGGACAAGATCCTGGACCGCCTCGACAACTGTCCCTTCATCCAGAACAACCCCAACACGGACAACGGTGGCGTGGGCACGGGCAGCGCGCCGGACGGCATCGGCGACGCCTGCCAGTGCGGCGACCTCGATGGCGATGGCCGGGTGACGCTGGCCGATGCCGGCCGCATCCGCCAGGCCCTGGCCGATCCCGAGGGTGCGGCCTTGACCGGGCCCGAGCTCGGCCGCTGCGCCGTCGATCCCGACGGCGCCGGCTGCGACGTGCTGACGGCGAGCCTGATCGAGCGCGCGGTGACGGTCGGTGACCTCACCCTCGCTCAGACCTGCGAGGTGGCCGAGGGCTACGGCGCGCGCTGCGGCGACGGCCGCTGCACGGGCGGTGAGAGCTGCGCGGCCGACAGCTGCCCCGACGACTGCGGCCGCTGCCAGGTCGGCGCCGCCTGCATCGAGGATGCCGATTGCAGCACGGGCCTCTGCCAGGGCCAGATCTGCGCCGCGCCGGCCAGCGTGCCGGGCGTGCCCTACACCCGCCGCTGCGGGGACGGGATCTGCGATCCGAAGGAGAGCTGCTCGCGCAGCGGCCTGTTCGGCTGCTTCGAGGACTGCGGACCCTGCCAGGCCAACGACGACCCGAACGACGGCGTCAACGCCGATTACTGCATCGGCGACAGCGATTGCACGGCCGGCAACCTGTGCATGGACGTCGGACGCTGTTACAACGACCATCCGGACGTGCTATGCGTGGAAGACTCCGATTGCCCGGGGGACGACTGGTGCGACAAGTACGCCTTCGTCGGCGACATGTACAAGAACTCCGGCTTCCAGGGCCTGTGCTCGGACATGCAGACCGCGTGCGATCCGGGTTTCTTTTACTTCGGTCCGCGTGAGGCCGCCCAGGCCCAGTGCCAGGACGGCGACCTGTGTCGCGAGCGGCGCATCTGCCACAAGCCGCTGGTCGACGACTGTGGGGCGCCACCGCTGCACGCCAGGAAGTGCGGCTACGGCACACCCTGCTCCGAAGACGAGGAATGTTCCTCGGGAATCTGCCACAACTTCCTGATGTACATCCCGACGCAGGGCGTCGATCTGTTTGCGTTCTGCGCCTCCGGCCCAGTGGTCGACGGGGCGCCCTGCCTCGAAAGCACGGACTGCGCGAGTGGCAATTGCAACTTCGGCTTCTGCATGCCTCCCGGGCAGAGCAACGGCGTGCCCTGCACCACCAACGCCGCCTGCGCCGACGGCTTCTACTGTAATCTCGGCTTCTGCGTGCAGGCCGGCGGCCTGCCGAATGGCGTACCCTGCAGCACCGACGCGACCTGCGCCAGCGGCAAGTGCGGCGTGAACGGCGTGCCGATCTGCTCGGTGAACGGCTGCGGCGATGGCGTGTGCAGTTCACTCGAGAGCTGTGGCACAGTGGTCAGCCAGTACAGCACGCCCATCGAGCGCTGCCAGGCCGACTGCGGCAAGTGCAAGGCCGGCCACAGTTGTGGGCTGGACAGCGACTGCCGTAGCGGCGACTGCGGTCTCGAACTGTTGAGTTACGCCTGCCAGACCCGCTGCGGCGACGGCTTCTGCGAGGGTGGGGAAAAGTGCACGACCAATGTAATCGCCGGTCTTGGCGACTATTGCAAGAGCGACTGCGGCGCCTGCGCCAACGGCTTCCGCTGCGACGCCAATGCCGACTGCGCGAGCAACAATTGTCAGCAGGGCTACTGCGCGCCCAAGCCGCCGACCTGCGGCGACCTCGGCAACTGCAGCAACGGCAGCCTGTGCTCGCAGAACAGTGACTGCGCCAGCGACCGCTGCATCGGCAAGCCGGGCAGCAGCACCAAGTACTGCATCCAGAGCGGCTGCATCGCGCCCGGCAGCTACTGCGGCCCAGGGAGTTCGGGCTCGTGCTGCGACTTCCCCGGTGTCAACCTGAGCTGCACCGGCTTCCCCACTTACTACTGCAATCCGGACTAGGGTATGGACGCGCGCACGGTTGCCCCGGATTAGGCGCGTTCGCATCGCAACACGACTCCCACCTCATGGCGAACGTACTCGTGGCCGACGACCATGCGCTGATCCGCAGCGGACTTGCGCAATTGCTGCAGCGGCTCGACGAAGACGTGCAAGTATTCGAAGCCGCGACCGCGTTCGAGGCACTTGAGATCGCGCATCGCCATCCCGAGCTCGACGTGCTGCTGCTCGACCTGCGTCTGCCGGACGCGGACGGACTGTCCGCGCTGCGCCGCTGCGTGAGCGAACTGCCACTGCTGCCGGTCATCGTGCTTTCGGCTTCCGAGCTGCCGAGCGATGCGCAGCACGCGCTGGACGAAGGCGCGATGGGCTACATCCCCAAGTCGGCCGATCCGGAAGTCACCCTGGCCGCCATACGCCAGGTCCTGGCGGGCGACATCTACGTACCGGAGTTGCTCAGCCGCCACGCGGCGCGCTCAGCCGACGACGGCGTCGCAAGTCTGACGCCGCGCCAACGCGCGGTGCTGGTGCGACTTGCCGCGGGGCGTCCCAACAAGTCCATCGCACGCGAACTCGGCATGGCCGAGGCCACCGTCAAGGTCCATGTCACGGCCATCCTGAAGGCGCTCGGCGCGAGCAATCGCACCGAGGCCGCCCAGCTCGCGCATCGCCTCGGCCTGGTCGACGATGACGGCTGGCATGGCTGACGCCGTCACGACACCACGGACAGCGCCTGGGCCGTGCGCGCGGCGCTCCGTAGAAAACTGAGCAGCTTGGCTGGCGGCACGGGCTTACGCAGGATGGGGATCCCGGCCGCCTCCGCCTCGCGCAGACGCTCTGCGCCGATGTCACCGGTCACCAGCACCGACGGCAGGCCAGCGCCGAGCAACGCTCGCGCATCGCGGATGAGGTCGTAGCCGTTGCTCGCGCCGCGCAGACGGAAGTCAGCGATGATCGCGCACGGTTGCAGGCCATCGCGCAGCGTCGCCATGGCCGCTTCGTACGTAGCGCAGCAGGTCGGTACACAGCCCCAATCGCTGAGCAGCACGCGCATGCCTTGCAGAATATTGACCTCGTCATCGAGCACCAGCACGTCCATCGCCGGTAGCACTGTGTGATGCCTGGCATCGACGGATGCGCGCAGCGCCACTTCTCGGCCACTCGGCGTCGGCGCGCGCGGCACGAGCACCGAGAACACCGAGCCACGGTTCGGCTCGGAGCTGACCTCGACCGGAGTGCCGAGCAGCTTGGCTGACCGGTCGACGATGGTCAGCCCCAGCCCCAGCCCTTTGGCGCGATCGCGCGGCGCGTTACCGACCTGGCGGAACTCCTGGAAGATCTCCTCGATGTCATCGGCCGCGATGCCGATGCCGGTGTCGGCCACTTCGATGCGCACGCTGCCCTGCTCATCCCTGCAGCGCAACTGCACGCCGCCGCGATTGGTGTAGCGCACGGCGTTGGTCAACAGATTGCGCAGAATGCGTTCGAGCAGCGCCGGATCCGAATACACCCACTGCTCGACGTTCTGCGCTTCGAGCGTCAGGCCCTTGTCATCGGCCATGGGCTGCAACTCCGACAGGAGTTCGGTGACCAGCGGCGCCAGGTCGATGGCCTGTTGTCGTACCTCGAGCCCGCCCGACTCCAGACGGGAAATATCCAGCAATGCGTCGAACATGCGGTCGAGTGCCTCGACCGCGGCGCCGACCTGACCGGCGATGCGCGCGGTGTCCGCATCCAGCAGGCGGCGCTGCAAGGCGCTGTTGAACAGCGCCAGCGCATGCACCGGTTGACGCAGGTCGTGACTGGCGGCCGCGAGGAAACGCGACTTCGCCGCGCTCGCCTCGTCGGACTGCTGCTTCTGCGTGCGCAACTCCTCGACCAGGTCGAGATTCTCGTAGCGCAGAGCCATCGAGGCGACCAGCGCCCGCGAGAAATTGCCACCGAAGTAACACAGCGCGATGGCGTAGACCAGGGTGGAAAACGCCAGCGCCAGGTACACGGGACCGCCGTGCCACAGGCATACCAGCAGCAAGGGCAGCAGTGCCGGGATGAGGAATCCATAGAACACCGGCATGTAGAGCGTCAGCGAGGCCACCGCGCCAGCGCCCATGCCGATCAGCACGACGACCGCGAAGAATTGGTTTTCCAGGGGCGTGGGGTGGAAAAACAGCATCGCCGTACTGCCCCACAGCACGCCGGCGGCCGCGCTGCCGGCAACCAGCCGTCGCGCCAGCCAGATCAGGTCCTGGTAGGGCGCTTCGATGGCCTTGGCGATGTGCCAGTAGAGCTGCAGGCGTACTCCGACCATCAGAGTCATGCCCAGCAACCACGTGTCGGTCAGCCAAGAGGGTGTCGTGCCGCGATTCAGCCACCAGGTCACGAGCGCGATGGTCATGTTGACCAGCATGATCGGAGGACCATTGCTGTTCAGTACGCGCAGACGCTCGGCGAACACCGCCCGCTCGCGCGAACCGCCTGGCAGTGTCGCATCGATGGAAGTGGGACTCGTGCTGGTTCTCTGGCTGACGTCCATGACGATGGGTGCTGTCGCTCGCATGCCGAGACCGTGGAAGGCGGACATGTCGAATTATGCCTGATGAGTGGTAGCCGCGCCGTGGGAACAGGAGTGTCGAACCGAAGTCCTTCCCATACACCGATAATTTGCCAGGCTGGCCGCCCCTCGCGCACGCTGCGCGAAAGGACAGGGCCTCTACGAGAGTGTGGCGCTCATATGCGTTCGGGGGTTCCACCGGGTCCTGGTGCCCGGCCATCGAGGGTCGAGAGTCGATCGTCCCGCCGAGATTGGTCAGTACAAGAGAGACCCGCAGCGGGTGCGTCTCTCGAGAACACGCATCCCGCACGTCACGATCGTTCGAGGCAGGCGCTCGAATAGCGCGACTCACAGAACTGCGAACGATTAAGACATCAAGCTCACCCTTCATGCCGGGTTCTCGACTCCATCAAACGGAAAACCAGTGCGAGTGTCTTCGGCGGTTGCGGAGCGCTCTCCGGATCTGCCATTGCATCGGAGTTCTTTGCAATGGCAACACAGCGCGGCACAGCCGCGAGGGACAAGCTACGCGGAACGTCACGAAATGACGTGCTGCTGGGACTCGCTGGCAACGACGTCCTCAGGCTTGTTGGCGCGGGTCAGCTACTCGATTGCGCCCACCTGCCGCGCGGCACTGTGCGCGGCATCGAGACGCTCGACCTCGCGGGCAGCGGCGACAACACCGTCGCGCTCACGCTCGCGGACCTCATCGACCTCGACGCTGGCGCGACCTTGCGTGTCGACGGCGGCGCCGGCGACGCGGTGCTCATCACCGATAGTGGCTGGTCGGTGTCCCCGGGCGGTCCCGTCAACATCGCGAGCGAGGTCTACCAGCCCTACATCCAGGCTGGCGCGACGCTGCTGATCGATACGGATGTCGCCGTCAGGCTGGCCTGAGAGGCGCGAGTCACCTCCCTCGTCTTCAAATGCTCGATCGCCGGTCGCAGACGGTCGAACACCTGCACATTTGGGATATCACCTTTTGCCAACTTCACGCCCAGGTTTGATCGAAGTCAAGTCGCGGACTTGACCCGTCAGGGCACCCCGCAGTTTGCTAGCGCCACTCATCCGCGCGCGGCCTGAAGCGTCACGCGCTGCACGAATCCAGATCGAGGGACCGCCCATACCGAGCAAGGGGATTGCCGGAGATTGCGCCGTGTCACGGCAAGACAGCGACAGCTCGGTGCTCGAAGTCCTGGATGTCGGGGTCATGGTGTTCGGGCCGGACCTCGCCCTGCGCCACCTCAATCCGCGCGCGGCCGCCTGCTGGGCAAGCAGCGTGTCGGACATGCTCGCGCCGAACGCGCCGGACGCCACGTTTCTCGATCTCGACGGCGCGCCGCTCGCCAGCGCCGACACTCCGGTGGCGCACGCCGCGCGCACCCGTCACAGCGTGCAGGACGTCGTGCTGCGCATCGGCGCCGATCACTGGCGCGTCACCGCCACGCCGCGCCTGGATGACGCGGGCGCGCTCGATTCAGTGGTGGTGACGCTGCATCCGGCGCGTCCAGCACCCCCGCCGCCCGACGGCATCGTCTCGCGCCTGAAGCTCGCGGCCGTGCTCGAGAGCATGGAAGACGCGGTGTTCATCGCCGACGCCGACGGCCGCTTCGTCGACTTCAATTCCGCCTTCGCGCGCATCCATCGCTTCGCGAGCCGCGAGGCCTGCCTGCACACGCTGCAGGCTTACCCCGACGTGCTCGAAGTGCTGGCACCGGACGGGCGCTTGCTGCCGCTCGAAGAATGGGCCATCCCGCGCGCCCTGCGCGGCGAGACCGCCACCGGACTCGAGTTCCGGCTGCGCCGCCGCGACAGCGGCGAATCCTGGCTCGGCAGCTACAGCTTCGCGCCGATACGTGACGCGGAGCAGGCCATCGTCGGTGCTGTGGCGGTCGGGCGCGACATCACCGCGTCACGCCGGGCCGAGCAGGCGCTGGCCGCCAGCGAACAGCGCTTCCGCACGCTGATCGAAGACGCGCCCGAGGCCATCGTCGTGCACCGCGACCAGCGCATCCTGTTCGTCAATCCCGCCGCGCTTACGCTGTTCGGCGCGCACGACGCCGCCGACCTGCTCGGCAGCGACGTGCTCCTGCGGGTTGCGCCGGAAAACCGTACGCGTGCGCTGACGCGCATCGCCGAACAGCAGTCGAGCGCCGCGCGGCTGCCGGTGAACGAGCAGGAATTCCTGCGCCTGGACGGCACGCGCGTGCCGGTGGAAGCCTCCGTCACCGGCATCGAGTTCGATGGCGCGCCGGCGCTGCTGTCCTTCGCGCGCGACATCAGCGCGCGACGCCGCGCCGAGGCCGAGCGCGCGGCGCTGCAGGTCGAGCTGCTGCAGGCGCAGAAGCTCGAGTCCCTCGGCCGCCTGGCCGGCGGCGTGGCGCACGACTTCAACAACCTGCTGCAAGTCCAGAAAGGCTATTGCAGCCTGCTGGCGACAAGGCTCGCTGGCCACGCCGAGGCGCGCGCGCAGCTCGCCGAGATCGAGGCCTGCACCGACAAGGCGAGCGCGCTGACCCGCCAGCTGCTGGCTTTCGGTCGCAAACAGATGATCGAGACCTGCGTGTTCGATCTCGCGCATACGGTCACGACCCTGAGCACCATGCTGCGCCGCCTGCTCGGCGAGGACGTGGCGCTGGAGGTGGCGACGCCCGGCACGCCGTGCTGGGTGGAGGCCGACCGCGGCCAGATCGAGCAAGTGCTGGTCAATCTCGCGGTCAATGCGCGGGACGCCATGCCCGACGGTGGCCGACTGCGCGTGACGTTGGCCGAGCGCGTCGTCGCGGACGGTCGTGCCGACGTGGAGCTCACGGTCAGCGACGACGGCGTCGGCATGGACGCCGCGCTGCTGGAACGCATCTTCGAGCCCTTCTTCACCACCAAGGACGCGGGGATAGGCACCGGCCTCGGACTCGCCACCGTGCACGCCATCGTGCTGCAGAACGGCGGGCGCATCGAGGTGGACAGCGCACCGGGGGCCGGCACCTCGTTCCGCGTGAGCCTGCCGGCCAGCGCGCCGCCGGTTCGCGAAGCGTCCGCGGCCGAGACCCACGACGCGCCGCAGGCCGCTCCCGCCGGCGAACTGGTGCTGGTGGTCGAGGACGAAGCGCCGCTGCGCGAACTCGCGCGCATCCTGGTATCGGAGCTCGGCTACGTGGTGTCCGTGGCGGCCGATGGCCACGCGGCGCTGGCCATGGTCGAACGTGAGGGTCTGCGTCCGACCATCCTGCTCACCGACGTGATCATGCCGGACATGGACGGACGCCGACTGGTCGAGCGCCTGCGGGCGCTGCTGCCGGCGCTGAAGGTCATCTACATGTCCGGCTACACCGACAGCGTGCTCACCGCGCGCGGCGTACTGGAAGACGCCGCCGCCTTCCTGCAGAAGCCCTTCGGCGTCGAAGCGCTGGCCGCCAAGCTCGCCGCCTGCCGTGCGCCGGCCGCGTCCTGAGCGGCCGCGTTCGACCGCCGCGGGGTGGGTGGCAACACCCGCGACGTGACATTGCTTGACAGTTGCGCGGCGCCGCCCGCCCGTTTCATGACCCACGGCAGTTGGCGTCCCGCCCTACCCGATTTAGGATGGCGCGCCCCTCATCGAGGAAGAGGTCCATGTCCGCCGTCCAGCCGACCGATCCGTCCCACCTGCCGCTGCCGCCCGGCCCGTCGCTCGCGGAGAGCTACCGCCTGCTGAAGATGAGCCCGCCCGACGCGCTGCTGAAGCTCGCCAAGGACTACGGCGACGTGGTGCGCTGGCGCGCGCCGCTGAACACCATCTACTGCCTGAATCATCCCGAGCACGTGCGCCAGGTGCTGACCCAGTCCTATCCGCGCTACACCAAGGACACCATCGACTATCGCGTGGTCGGGCGCACGCTCGGCCGCGGACTGGTGACCAACGAGGGCGCGGACTGGGCCAGGCAGCGGCGCCTGATGCAGCCCGTGTTCGCCAACCGCAGCATCGACAAGTTCGACGTCGTCATCAACGAGATGACCACGCAACTGTGCGAGGCCTGGGCGCGGCGCCGCGCCGACGAGACGGTGTGGCTGGATCGCGAGATGAGCCGCGTCACCTTCCAGGTGGTGAGCCGCACGCTGTTCGGCACCGCCATCGACGACGCCGCCGACGAGATGGTCGAGATCCTCGAAATCGTCAACCAGCATCCGCTCAAGCTCTCCTCGCTCATGACGCTCGTGCCGTGGCTGCCGGTGCCGAGCAACCGCCGCTTCGCGCGCATCAAGGCGCGGCTCGACGCGATGGTCGACGGCCTGGTCGAGCAGCGCCGTGCGAGCGGCGATTCGAGCCGCAACGACATCCTCGACCGACTGCTAGCCGCACGCGATGAGGACACCGGCGAAGGCATGGATCGCGAGCAGATGCGCGACGAGCTGATCACGCTGCTGCTCGCCGGCCACGAGACGTCGGCCACCGCCCTGGTATGGACCTATCACCTGCTCGGTCAGCACCCCGAGGTGGAAGCGCGACTGGTGGAGGAACTGCGGAGCGAACTCGGCGGCCGCGCCGCGACCAGCGCCGATCTGCCGCGCCTGCCCTATCTCAAGATGGTGGTGCAGGAGGCGATGCGCCTCTACCCGCCGGTGTGGGGCATCGCGCGCCGCTCGAACGAAGAAGCGGAGTTCGGCGGCTATCGCGTGCCGGCGGGCTCGTACATCTCGATCTCGATGTACGCGCTGCAGCGCCATCCCGAGTACTGGCCCGATCCGGACCGCTTCGATCCGGAACGCTTCGATCCCAAGCGCAACGAGCAGCGTCATTCCTACTGCTACATCCCCTTCTCCGCCGGCCCGCGCGCCTGCATCGGCGCCGGCATGGCGATGCTCGAGATCCAGCTCGTGCTGGCGCAGCTGCTGCAGCGCTTCGTGGTGCGGCCGGTGCCGGGCTTCCCGGTGGTGCCGCAGGCGGTGGTGACTTTCAAGACCCGCGCCGGCATGCCGGTCACCATCACGCCGCGCTGAGACGCGACGCCGCCCGCGCTTGGCCACGCCGCGCGCGGGCGGCGTAGACTCGGCTCTCCAGAACCAGCCGTTGGAGAGCCAAGGACACATCGATTTCGTCGAGCCGCAGCCCTACGGCTTCACCGGCATCATTCCCGGCGCCGGGCCGCTGCACGGGACAAACGGGGACAGACCACGGTTTCTGCGAAACCGTGGTCTGTCCCCGATTAATCACAAATCCTCGGGCATGATGTGGCCCTTGGCGCGCTTGGCGCGCATGTAGCGCAGGTTGTGTTCGCACACGCCGGCGATCAGTGACACCGTGGAAGATACCGCCTGGCCGTTGTCCTCGAGCTGGCGGCGCTTGTCGGGGTTGTTCGACAAGAGTCGGAGCGCGCGGCCGGCGAGGAGGTAGCGCAGCGCCACCGCCGCGTCGCTGAAGTCGCGCGAATCCTCGGGCAGGCCGAGCGCGGTGTTGGCCTGGTAGGTGTTGTGGCCGGCGTCCTGCAGTAGATAGGTGACGGCCTTGGCCCACAGGCCGATGCCGCGGCCCTCGTGCCCGCTCATGTAGACCACCGCGCCCTGGCCGTCGACCTTGATCTGCTCGAAGGCCTGTTCGAGCTGCGGGCCGCAATCGCAGCGACGCGAGCCGAACACGTCTCCGGTCAGGCAGCAGGAATGGATGCGCACCAGCGGCGACGGCGCGCCGCGCAGGCCCGGCAGGGCGAACACCGAGTTGACCGACATGGAGCTGTGCAGGAGTTCGCGAATGGCGTCCGGGCTGCCGTCGCGCGCGGTGTTCTGCACCGCCGAGAGCTCGGTGCGCCGCACGAAGGGATACCACTCGAGCGTCACTTCCTCGCCGCCGATGAGCCGCGGGATCGGCACCGGACCGAGCACCGAGAGAAACGCGTTGGCGTCGTCCGAGGGCACCACGCGCGACTGGCGGTCGAGCGTGACCATCATGCCCTCCGCTTCGAGCTGTGCGCGGATGGATTTGTCGACGTAACTGAACACCTTGGTTTCTCCGTGAAGGCGCGGCCCGGCGGCGCGCGGCTGTTGCTACGAAACGTGCGGGCCGGCGGATCGGCGTCGCGCGCGGGCGTGGATGAAGATCGGGGCGAGCAAGCGTGAATTCCAGGCGGGACGGGCAGCGTCTCAGGCGCGCGACAGGTCCGCCACCACGGCATGATAGGCGCTGGCGAGGTCGCTATCCCACAGCGCGGCATCGGCGCCGTCCAGCACCTCGGTCAGACGCCGTGTGACGAGCGCGCGCACGTGGGCGCGACGCCGGCGGCGGCGCGCGTCGTCACTCGCCACATGGCGCGCGAGCCAGGCGCGGTGAGCCTCCGCCGCGGCGTCCAGCGCGTCCAGGCCCTCGCCGGACAGGGCCGAGACCAGCACCACCGGCGGCGCCCAGTCATCGGCACCGGCAGGATGGCGCAGCACGGAGGCGATCTCGGCCACCATCTCCTTCGCGCCCGGCCGGTCGGCCTTGTTGATCACGTAGACGTCGCCGGTCTCGAGGATGCCGGCCTTGACTGCCTGCACCAGGTCGCCGGCGCCCGGCATCAGCACCACCACCAGGGTGTCGACCAGCTCGCGTACCTCGTACTGCGACTGGCCGGCGCCGACGGTCTCCACGATGACGTCGTCGAAGGCCTGGGATTCCATCAGCGCCAGCACGTTGCCGATGTTGTCGGCGAGCCCGTCGTGGGCGCGGCGGCTGGCCAGCGAGCGCACGAACAGCTCGGCGTCGTCGCCATGGGCGTCGATGCGGATGCGATCGCCCAGGATCGCGCCCTGGCTGTAGGGGCTGGAAGGGTCGACGGCGACGACCCCGACGCGGCGGCGGTGCGCCAGGCGCGCGTTGACGAAACGCCCGACCAGGGTCGACTTGCCGACCCCCGCGGGACCGGTGATGCCGCAGCGCCAGGCGGGACGCGCGCCGGCCAGTTCGCCGTCCAGCACCGCGAGCGCCTCGGCGACGCTGGCATCGGCCAGGCGCGACAGCGCGCGACCCAGCGCGCGCCGGTTGATCGGCGCGCGCGGCGTGGCCTCGCTCACGTGAGCCTCCGCGCGACCTCGTCCACCACCTGCTCGAGGCTCATCTCGCTGTCGAACACCGCGGCCACGCCGGCCGCGTGCAGCGCGTCCCAGTCGCCGCGCGGAATGGTGCCGCC
Source organism: Gammaproteobacteria bacterium (assembly GCA_050186725.1). Classification (GTDB taxonomy): domain Bacteria; phylum Pseudomonadota; class Gammaproteobacteria; genus JADJYF01. The sequence continues at coordinate 114,064 of JBFWYG010000003.1, forward strand.
GACGAACAGCGGCACGTCCTCGGCCTGTTCGCGCTTGAGCGCCTCGCAGGTCAGCGCAACCAGCTCGAGGTGCGAGCCCGAGAGAATGCTCAGGCCCACCGCATCGACGTTCTCTTCCGCCGCCACGCGCGCGATGTAGTCCGGCGTCTTGCGCAGGCCCGTGTAGATCACTTCCGCGCCGGCGTCGCGGAGCGCGAGCGCGATGACCTTGGCGCCGACATCGTGACCATCCAGTCCCGGCTTCGCGATCAGGATGCGTTTGCCTTTGAGAGTCGTCATCACAGCTTCACCGGTTCGATGAATTCGCCCCACTGGCGTTTCAACCGCTCGACCATCTCGCCGACCGAGACGTAGGCATGACAGCAGTCGACGAGATAGGGCATGAGGTTGGCAGCGTTGTCGCTCGCGGCGAGCTCGAGCGCCGCGAGGGTCTTCTCGGCCTGGGCGGCGTCGCGCTCGGCGCGGATGCGCTCGAACTTCTCGATCACCGCGGCGGTCGCGTGCGCATCGCTCGCGAACACTTCGCCGACCTGCTTCTCTTCCTGCTCGTTGCGGAAACGGTTCACGCCCACCACCACCGACTCACCGCGGTCCACCTTGCTCTTGCGCTCGTGGGCGCTGCGCGCGATGCGCCGCTGCAGGTAGCCGTCCTCGATGGCCTTGACCACGCCGCCATAGTCGGCGATCTCCTGGATCACGCCCTCGATGGCCGACTCCATCTCGTCGGTCAGGTATTCGACGTAGTGGCTGCCGCCCAGCGGATCGACGGTGTCGGCGATGCCGCTCTCGTAGGCAATGACCTGCTGGGTGCGGAGCGCGAGCTCCGCGCTCTGCTCGGTGGGCAGCTGGAAGGCCTCGTCGTAGGCGCAGGTGAAGATCGACTGCGCGCCGCCGAGCGCCGCGGCCATGGTCTCCACTGCTACCCGCACGACGTTGTTGTAGGGCTGGGCGGCGGTCAGGGACGAACCGCCGCATACCACGCCGAAGCGGAAATGCTGGGCGCGCGCGCTCTTGGCCCCGTAGCGCTCCTTCATCAGGCGCGCCCACAGCCGGCGCGCGCCGCGGAACTTGGCCACTTCCTCGAAGAAGTTCATGTGCACGTAGAAGAAGAACGACAGGCTCTGGGCGAAGCGCTCGAGGTCCGCGCCGCGCGCCAGCAGTTCGTCGACGTAGGCCAGCCCGTTGGCGAGCGTGAAACCCATCTCCTCCACCGCGCTCGAGCCCGCGTCGCGCACGTGCGCGCCGGCGATGCTGATGGGATTGAAGCGCGGCGACTCCTGGTTGGCATAGACGATGCTGTCCGCCACCAGGCGCAGCGCCGGGCGCACCGGGAAGATCCAGGTGCCGCGCGCAACGTATTCCTTGAGGATGTCGTTCTGGATGGTGCCGGTGAGCTTGGCGCGCGGCACGCCGGCCTTGTCGGCGGCGGCGAGATACATGGCGAAGATCATCGCCGCCGAGCCGTTGATGGTGAACGAGGTCGAGACCTTGGCGAGATCGATGCCGCGGAACAGGGTCTCCATGTCGGCGAGGGTCGCAATCGGCACGCCCACCTTGCCGACCTCCGAGCGCGCCATCGGATCGGTCGGGTCGTAGCCGCACTGGGTGGGCAGATCGAGCGCCACCGACAGCCCGGTCTGGCCGCGTTCGAGCAGGAAGCGATAGCGCTCGTTGGACGCCTCGGCGCTGCCGAAACCGGAGTACTGGCGGAAGGTCCACAGACGTCCGCGAAAGCCGTCCTCGAAAATACCCCTCGTGTAAGGGTATTCTCCCGGCCCGGACAGGTCGGGCTGGCGCCGCGACGCATGCGTCGCCACCACCGGAACCTCGATGCCCGAAGGCGTGGTGCGCCGCTCGCGCGGCGCGTCGCTGCTGGAAGTGGCTGGTTCACTCATGCTGATGGCCCGATGCTGATGCCCGCGACGTCGACGCGCGCCGTCGCGGGCAAGGATACTCGATCGGAACGCGCGCGACCCGCGCGGCCGGCCGGACAACTGCCCGTCGCGTGAGGGGGATCAAGCCAGAACCCACGCTTTCGGGGATATTCGTTTCGCGGACACGCGGTGTCCGAATCATCACCGCGTGGGAGCCGGGATGCACGATCGAAAAAACATCAAGACGCTGATGCTCGGCGCCATCGGCGTGGTCTACGGCGACATCGGCACCAGCCCGCTCTACGCCCTGAAGGAGACCCTGAGCGGCGGACATGCGCTGGGTCTCGACGAGGCGCGCGTGCTCGGCGTGCTGTCGCTGATCTTCTGGGCCATCATGCTGCTGGTCACGATCAAGTACGTGACCCTGATCATGCGCGCCGACAACCGCGGCGAGGGCGGGAGCCTGGCGCTGCTGGCGCTGGTCAGCGACCATCTCAAGAACTCGCGACGCCGCGTGTGGCTGGTGGGCGCGCTCGGCATATTCGCCGCGGCGCTGTTCTACGGCGACAGCATGATCACGCCGGCCATCTCGGTGCTGTCCGCGGTGGAGGGCATCAAGATCATCGCGCCCGGCCTCGAGCACGCCGTGATTCCGACCACCGCCGCGATTCTCACCGGGCTGTTCTGGATCCAGAAGCGCGGCACGGGCACGGTGGGGCTGTATTTCGGGCCGGTGATGTGCCTGTGGTTCCTGACGCTGGCGGTGCTCGGCGTGAACCAGATCGTGCACAACCCGGGCGTACTGCGCGCGCTGAGTCCGCTCTGGGCGGTGGCGCTCATCTACGCACATCCGCACGAGACTTTCCTCGGCCTCGGCTCGGTGGTGCTGGCGGTGACGGGCGGCGAGGCCCTGTACACCGACATGGGCCACTTCGGTCGGCCGCCCATACGGCTCACCTGGTTCAGCATCGTGATGCCGGCCCTGCTGCTGAACTACTTCGGCCAGGGCGCCCTGCTGCTCGCCCATCCGGAGGCGCTGGAGAATCCGTTCTTCCTGCTCGCGCCGGAGTGGGCGCAGGCGCCCCTGGTGCTGCTCGCGACGCTCGCGACGGTGATCGCCTCGCAGGCGGTAATCTCGGGCGCCTTCTCGGTCGCGCGCCAGGCCATTCAGCTCGGCTACCTGCCACGCATGGAAATCGTGCATACCTCGGGACACGAAGAAGGACAGATCTACGTGCCCTTCACCAACTGGACGCTCTACCTCGCGGTGATGGGCCTGGTGCTCGGCTTCCAGTCCTCTTCCAAGCTGGCCGCCGCCTACGGCATCGCGGTGACCGGCACGATGATGATCGACACCGTGCTGATCAGCTTCGTCATGCTGCTGCTGTGGCGCTGGTCGCCGTGGAAGGTGCTGGTGGTATCGGGTGTGCTGGTCGCGGTCGACTTCTGCTTCCTGGCTTCGAACTCGCTCAAGATCACCCAGGGCGGCTGGTTCCCGCTGGTGGTGGGACTCTTGTCCTTCACCACGCTCACCACCTGGAAGCGCGGCCGCGCGCTGGTGTTTGACAAGATGGTCGAGCAGAGCGTGCCGCTGGAAGTGCTGCTGATGTCGGTCAACGAGATTCACCGCGTGCCGGGCGTGGCAGTGTTCATGACCGGCAGCCGCTTCGGCGCACCGACCGCGCTGCTGCACAATCTCAAACACAACAAGGTCCTGCACGAGCGCGTGTTCCTGGTGACCATCGTCACCACCGACACGCCCTACGTGAGTCGTGACGAGCGCGTCGAGTACACCATCATCGGCCACGGCTTCTATCGCCTGGTGGTGCGCTTCGGCTTCATGGAACACCCCGACCTGCCCGAGGCGCTGGCCGAGATCAGGCAGTACGGCCATCATCTCAAGATGATGGAGACGACCTTCTATCTCAGTCGCGAGGTGATCGTGCCGACGCTCAAGCACGGCATGGCGCAGTGGCGCGAGCGGCTGTTCGCCTTCATGAGCAAGAACGCGATGTCGGCCTACGAGTTCTTCCGCATTCCGACGGACAGGGTGGTGGAGATCGGGACGCAGCTGGAGATTTGAGGGAGCCCTGCATGGCCGATTGAAATCGGCCCTACAACGGTCTGCGCTGACCGAAGCTCGTCGCCTGCTCGAATCCATGCGCGAGCTGCAGCACGGCGAGATCCGCCCAGCGGCGGCCGACGATCTGCAGACCGATGGGCAATCCCCCCGCGGTGAAGCCGGCCGGCACGGAAATCGCCGGCAGACCGGTCACGGTGATCGCGTAGCACACGCCCATCCAGTCGAGATAGGTCGCGAGTTCGCGGCCGTTGATGTTCTTCACCCACTCCTGCTCGATGGGAAACGGCGGCACCTGGGTGGCGGGACAAAGCAGGAAATCGTGGTCCTCGAACCACGCGGCGACGCGCGCGATGAGCTGCGTGCGGAGCGTCTCGGCGCGGGTCACGTCGGCGAGCGTCAGTCGACGCCCCTCCTCCACGTTCCACGCCACGGTGTCCTTCAGCTGCTCGCGCACGCGCTCGAAGTCGTCGCCGAAGCGCGCCGCGAACTGCCAGGCGCGCAGCACGCGGAAGATCTCGTCGGCGTCGCGCAGGTCCGGCGCCGACTCGTCAACCGTGCAGCCGAGCTCGGTGAAGGTCGGCAGCGCGCGGGTCAGTACCTCGCGCACCTCGGCGTCGACCTCGAAGCCCCCGAGGTCGGCCGACCAGCCGAGCCGCAGGCCGCGCAGCTCGCGCGCCAGCGGCACGCGAAAACTCGCGCCCGGCTCGATCAACGAGATGGGCACGCGCGGATCGGGGCCCGCCATCGCCGACAGCAGCAGCGCGCAGTCCTGGACGTTGCGCGCCATGGGGCCCAGTACGGACAGGGGTTCGCTCGACATCTGCCGCGGCCAGAACGGCACGCGTCCCGGCGAGGGCCGCATGCCGACCACGTTGCAGAACGCGGCGGGGTTGCGCAGCGAACCGCCGAGATCGCTGCCGTCGGCGAGCGCGGTCATGCCGGTGGCGAGCGCCACCGCCGCGCCACCGCTCGAGCCCCCGCAGGTGCGACCGAGGTCGTAGGGATTGCGGGTCGCGCCGAACACGCGGTTGAAGGTCTGCGAGCCGGCGCCGAACTCGGGCGTGTTGGTCTTGCCGATGATCACCGCGCCGGCCGCGCGCAGACGGGCGACGAAGAGATCGTCTTCCGTCGGCACGAAGTCGGCGAACAGCGGCGAACCGTAGGTGGTGCGCAGGCCGCGGGTGAGCGCGAGGTCCTTGACCGCGATGGGCAGGCCGAAGAGCGGGCGGTCCGGACCGGGCCCGGCGGTGTCGAGCGCGCGGGCCGTGGTCCGCGCCGCGTCGGCGTCCAGCGTGACGATGGCGTTGACCGCGGGGTTCACCGCCGCGATGCGCGCGAGCGTTGCCTCCAGCAGTTCCTCGGCGCCGAGGCGCCGGGCGGCGAGGGCCACGGCCAATGCGCGGGCGGTGGGATAGTCGGCGAGCGCGAGGGAAGTCATGGGCGGCGGCCTCGAGGTGGGCGCGGAACGCGCGCCCGCCGTCCGGTGACGGCGGGCGCGAGTTGGCTCAGGTCACGGCGCGCTGGTTACGCAGGCTCGCGACCTCGTCGGCGGAGAAGCCCCAATCGCGCAGCACCGCGTCGGTATCGGCGCCGTCGGCCGAGGGCGCTTTCTGGATCGCCGAGGCGGTGCGGCTGAAGCGCGGCGCGGGCGCCGGCTGGGTCACGCCACCGACCTCGACGAAGGTCTCGCGCGCGACGTTGTGCGGATGTTTCGGCGCCTCGCTCAAGGACAGCACCGGACCGAAGCACACGTCCGTGCCCTCCAGCACCTCGCACCACTCGTCACGGGTCTTGGTCAGGAACAGCGCCTTCATGTCCTCCGCGCGACTGGCCCAGCGGGTGCGGTCCTTGTGATCCTTGTTGCCCGGATCGCTGAAGCCGGTGCGGCGCTGGAACTCCTCGTAGAACTTGGTCTCGATCGAGGCGATGGAGATGTACTTGCCGTCCTTGGTCTCGTAGGTGTCGTAGAAGTGCGCGCCGCCATCGAGGATGTTGGCCTCGCGCTTGTCGGTGAAGATGCCGGCGCCGTGCATGCCGTAAAGCGCGGCCATGAGGATCGCCGAGCCATCGGTCATGGCGGCGTCCACCACCTGCCCCTTGCCCGACTTCTGCGCTTCGAGCAGCGCCGCCAGCACGCCGACCGCGAGCAGCATGCCGCCGCCACCGAAATCGCCGACCAGGTTCAGAGGCGGCGTCGGCGGCGCATCGGCCTTGCCGATGGCATAGGCCGCGCCGGTCAGTGAAATGTAGTTGACGTCGTGACCGGCGGCCTTGGCCAGCGGGCCGTCCTGCCCCCAGCCGGTGACGCGGCCGTAGACCAGCCTGGGATTGCGCGCCCAGCAGGCGTCGGGCCCTAACCCTAAGCGCTCGGTGACGCCGGGCCGGAAGCCTTCGATGAGCGCGTCTGACTGCGCCACCAGGCGCAGCACCAGCTCCACGCCGGCCGGCTGCTTGAGATCGACCGCGATGGAGCGGCGACCGCGGTCCAGCACCGAGAACTTGGGATCCATGGCGATGCCGAGGCCGGCGTCGACCACGCGGTCCACGCGCACCACCTCGGCGCCCATGTCCGCGAGCATCATCGCGCACATCGGGTTGGGGCCGATGCCCGCCAGTTCGACAATCTTGTATCCGACCAGTGGTCCGCTCGCGGCCATCTCACTCCCCTTTCACTTCGACGTTCGTTACGGATGCGCGGCCCGATGGCCCGCGTGCCGCCATTATGCCCCGCGCGTCGCGTCCTCGATGCCCCTGGCAGGAAGGGGCTGGCGATGCCCTTTTTGGGGCAGGGATCGAACGGCTGTTCAAGAAAGGTGCGGGGGCCGTCGCTACTCAAGGCTACTCAGGACAGAGGTGATGCGAATCATCGGCCGCCGCGAGGCCGACGATTCGAAGCGCGGATGCACGACGGCGACTCGATCATGCCCTTCCAGTCTTTCCCGGACCGCCCGGCGCGGGCGTCATGAAGCTCGGCGCCCGCACGGCCGTCTGGGCGCTGGCGCTGTCCAGCATTCCGCTGCTCGGCATGGCGCTGCTCGCCTTTCACACCGCGCGCAGCACGCTGCGCGCCGAGATCGATCACCAGCTGCTGGCGGCCGCGCGGGCTGAACTCGCGACCGTCGTGCAGCTGGTCGCGGACGCCGAGACCGACCTGACGACCTGGAGCAACCTGCACATCATCCAGGACGTGCTGAACGACGACCGTGACGGCGAGGCCTCGCGCGAGCTCGCGCGCCTCGCCCACCAGGCGTCCAGCTTCACCGAGCTGCTGGCCCTGAACGCGGCGGGCAAGGTGGTGGCCGCGACCCGCGGCGACTACCTGGGCCTCGAACTCGGCGACAGCCTGCCCCATCGCCAGGCGCTGGGTGGACGCGGCTACCGGAGCCAGGTGGAACAGACCGCCCTCCTCGGCCGCGAGGCCCTGACCCTGGCCGCGCCGATCCGCGCCGACCAGGCGCGCGACAAGGTGATCGGCACCCTGGTCGGCATCATCGACTGGCACGACGTGAGCGCCACGCTGGACGAGCTGACGGTGCTCGGCGCGCGCCAGGATCGCGACCGCCGCCTGCTGCTGCGCGACGCCGCGCAGGGGCGGGCGCTGTACGACACCATCGGCGCCGACCAGGCCGCCTACGCCGCGCTGCCGACGGTGGCGGGCCTCACCGAGAGCGCATTCGACGGACGCGCCTACCTCATCGGCACGGCGGTCGCGCCCACCGACGGCGATGCACCGGCGTGGCTCGTACACACGCTGGTCTCGACCGCCACCGCCGATGCGGCGGTGCTCGACCTGCGCGATCGCTTCATCGCTTTCGGCGTGGTGTTCCTGATCGCTTCCACCGCCGCCGGCCTCGCCTTCTCGCGCTCGCTCGAACGCCCGATTGCCGCGTTGGAGCGCGCCGCGAGCCGTCTCGCGGAGCGCGATTTCGACACGCCGCTGCCCGCGCCGCGCAGCGACGAGATCGGCAGCCTGACCGCGAGCTTCGCAGCGCTGCGCGGCGCGCTCAAGGCCAACGAGGCGCAGCGCAGCGAAGCCGAGCAGAAGATCCGCCGGCTCGCCTACTTCGACGGCACCACCGGCCTGCCGAACCGCGCCTACCTGGAGGAGCACCTGAACGGCGCGCTGGCCGCGGCACGGCGCCATGGCAAGCAGCTCGCGGTGCTGTACTTCGATCTCGATCATTTCAAGCGCATCAACGACACGCTCGGCCACGGCGCCGGCGACCTGCTGCTGAAGCACAGCGCGGAGCGGCTGCGCCAATGTCTGCGCGCCTCGGACCTCATCCTGCGCGAGAACGAGAGCGCGGACGAGGGCGCGGAACACGCGCCGACGGTGGTGCGCTTCGGCGGCGACGAATTCATCCTGGTGCTCGGCGACCTCGACGACGCCTACAGCGTGGCGCGCGTCGCACGCCGCCTGCAGGAGAGCTTCGTCCAGCCGTTCAAGACCGGCAGCGACGAACTGTTCGTCACCGCCAGCATCGGCATCGCGCTCTATCCCGACGACGGCCAGGACGCCGAGACGTTGCTGCGCAACGCCGACGCCGCGCTGTTCGACGCCAAGCAGCACGGCCGCAACGGCTACAGCTTCTACCTGAAGGAAATGAACGCGCGCTCGCGCGAGCGCCTGTCGCTGGAAGGTCGCCTCAGGCGCGCGATCGAGCAGGCGCAGTTCGAGCTCCACTACCAGCCGCAGATCTGCCTGGACACCAATCACATGATCGGCCTCGAAGCGCTGGTGCGCTGGCGCGATCCGGAGAAGGGCCTGGTGAGCCCGATGGAATTCATTCCGCTGGCCGAGGAGACCGGCCTCATCGTGCCACTCGGCGAATGGATCCTGTCGCGCGCATGCGCGCAGATGAAGAGCTGGCGCGGCACCGCGCTCGACGGTCTCAGGGTCGCGATCAATCTCTCGTTGCGCCAGGTCAAGGAACGCGACTTCGCCGAACGCGTCGCCGCCGCGCTCGATGCCAACGGGCTCGCGCCCGGACAGCTGGAACTCGAGCTCACCGAGTCGGTGCTGATGGAAGACAGCGATGGCTCTGGCCGCATCCTCGAGAGCCTGAAGGCCATGGGCCTGACGCTCTCCATCGACGACTTCGGCACCGGCTATTCGTCGTTGAGCTACTTGAAGCGCTTCGCCATCGACAGCCTCAAGATCGACCGCAGCTTCGTGCGCGACATCGAATCCGATCCCAATGACCAGGCGATCATCACCGCCATCATCGCCATGGCCCACAAGCTCAACCTCGAGGTGGTGGCCGAAGGCGTGGAGACCCGCGCCCAGGCCCTGCTGCTGCGCCAGTTCGGCTGCGATCACATCCAGGGCTACTGGATCTCGCGCCCGCTGCCGGCAGCCGAGATCGAACGCTTCGCCAGCCAACCCATCGCCGCGCTGGACAGCCTGCCGCTACCCGGACAGACGCCGCAGCTCACGGTCCTGGCGCACGACGGCACGCGCCTCGCCGGCGCCTGAGCGCACCAGGCGCCGGGTATACTGCGGGCAGTCGTCCGCGGAGTTCCAGCATGTCCCAGACCGCATCCACCGAACGCGTGGTGACGCGCACCTGTCCGCTGTGCGAAGCCACCTGCGGCCTCGAACTCACGGTGCAGGACGACCAGGTGCTGCGCGTGCGCGGCGATCGCGCCGACGTGTTCAGCGCCGGCTACCTGTGTCCCAAGGGCGTGGCGCTCGGCGAACTGCATGCCGATCCGGATCGCCTGCGCGCGCCGCTGCTGCGCAGCGCCGACGGCTGGCAGGAGGTGAGCTGGAGCGAGGCTTTCGCGCGCGTCGAAGAGGGCCTGGGCGCGGTGCTCGCCGCCGGGGATCGCAACGCGGTCGCGCTCTATGCCGGCAACCCGGTCGCCCACAACCTGAACCTCGGCCTGTGGCTGCGGCCGCTGGTGCGCGCGCTCGCGACGCAGAATTTCTACACCGCCTCGACCGTCGACCAGATGCCGAAGCACGTGGTGAGCGGCCTCTTGTTCGGTGATCCGCAGGCGCTGCCGGTGCCGGACGTCGACCGCTGCGAGTTCCTGCTGATGCTGGGCGCCAATCCCTGGGAATCGAACGGCAGCCTGTGGACGGCGCCCAATCTGCCCGCGCGCCTGAAGGCGCTGATGCGCCGTGGCGGCCGCCTGGTGGTGATCGATCCGCGCCGCACGCGCACCGCGGCGCACGCGAGCGAGTACCACGCCATTCGTCCCGGCACCGACGCGGCGTGGCTGCTGGCGCTTGCACGGGTGATCGTGGCCGAGCGCCTGGCGCGCCCCGACCGCCTGGCCAAGATCACGCAAGGGCTCGAGCCGCTGCGCGCGCTGCTCGCGCCTTTCACGCCCGCGGCGGTGGCCGCGCATTGCGGCATCCCCGCCGAGCACACGCAGCGTCTCGCGCGCGAACTGGCGGCGAGCCCGGCCGCGGCGGTCTATGCGCGCTTCGGCACGCACGCGGCGCGTTTCGGCACGCTGGCCGCCTGGGCCACCGAGCTCCTGAACGTGCTGACCGGCAATCTCGATCGCGCCGGCGGCGTGATGTTTCCGCTCGCCGCCCACGACCGGCTGCGCGCACCCGGCGGCGGCGCGGGCTTTCGCCTCGGGCGCTGGAAGTCGCGGGTGATGGGCCTGCCCGAGGTGATGAACGAGCTGCCGGTCGCGACGCTCGCCGACGAGATCCTGACCGAGGGACCGGGCCGCGTGCGCGCGCTGGTGACCGTGGCCGGCAACCCGGTGCTGTCCACGCCCGATGGTCGCAAGCTTGACCGCGCGCTCGAGGGTCTCGACTTCATGGTCAGCGTGGACTGCTACCTGAACGAGACCTCGCGCCACGCCGACGTCATCCTGCCGCCGCCGTCACCGCTGGCGCGCCCGCACTACGACCTCTTGTTCTATCGCCTGGCGGTGCGCCACGTGGCGCGCTATTCGCCGCCGGTGTTCGCCGCCGACGGGCCGGACGAGACCGAGATCCTCGCGCGCCTCGCGCTGATCGCGCGCGGCGAGGGCGCGGACGCCGAACCCGCGCAGATCGAGCGCGAGATGCTCGATGAACTCATCGGTCGCGAAGTGCGCAATCCCGCCTCGGCGCTCCAGGGCGCCGACCCGCAAGCCCTGCGCGCGGCACTCGACGGCGACACACCGGCCGAGCGCGTGCTCGATTTCATGCTGCAGAGCGGGCCGCGTGGCGAGGCCTTCGGCCGTCGCCCGGACGGCCTGTCCCTGGCGCGGCTGGCGGCAGCGCCCGGCGGCGTGGACCAGGGTCCGCTGGAACCGCAACTGCCCGCCCTGCTGCGCACGCCGAGCGGGCGCATCGAGTTGCTGTCGCCATTGATCGAGGGCGAGCTCGCACGGCTCGTCGACGAACTCGCCGGCCAACGCGCCGACACGGACCTGCTGCTGATCGGCCGACGCGAGTTCCAGTCCAACAATTCCTGGCTGCACAACCTGCCGTCGCTGGCGGCAGGCCACGCGCGCTGCGTACTGCATATCCATCCCGAGGACGGTCGCGCCCTCGGGCTCGCCGATGGCGCGCTGGCCGAGATCACCTCCAGCGCCGCAAGCCTCACCGCGCCGGTGGCTTTCACCGCCGACATCGCGCGCGGCGTGGTGAGCCTGCCCCATGGTTACGGGCATCAGCGCGCGGGCGTGCGGCTCGGCGTGGCGGGCGGCGTGGCGGGCGTGAGCGCGAACGATCTGACCGCGGGCGCGGTGGAGGGTCCCTCGGGCAACGCCGTGCTGAACGGCGTGCCGGTGCGCCTGGCGGCGCTCTGAAACGAGCTCAGTGGCGGGCGAGGCTCAGGCCGTCGCCCGCGGCCGAGCGGCTCAGGGCGGCGCCGCAGTCCACTGCCTCATCGACGCGCGCCAGCGCCGCGCAGGCACTCAGGCCCGACGCCGCCGGTGAGGGACTCGCGAGCGCGGTGCCGATGGCGCCCGCGTCGAGGCGCGGCGCCACTTCCAGCATCAGCGCGATCACGCCGGACACGTGTGCGGCCGCGACCGAGCTGCCCGAGATGTAGCCATAGCGGCTGTGCGGCAGGGTGGTGAAGACATCGCTGCCGGGCGCAAAGATCTCGTTCATGGTGGCCGGCGCGCCGCTCACGCCGACGCGGATGATGCCGGGCACGCTGGTCGGAAAGCGGTCATCGCCCGCGCCCGTGGGTGGCATGGCGCCGACCACCAGCATGCCGTCGGCCAGCGCCCCGTCCAGCAGGGTCTCGAGCAGCGCGTCACGCGGCCCGCTGAGGCTCAGGTTCAGCACCCGAATCTTCAGGCGCCGCGCGGTGTCGATGGCCTTGGCGAGCGTCAGCGTGTTGCAGGCCGCGTCGAGTGCGTCCGGCGCGCTCGGCCAGCAGGCGCGCAGCGCCACCAGGCGCGCGGCGGGCGCCACACCGACGATACCGTCGGCATTGCCGGTGCGTGCCGCGATCACCCCGCCCACCGCGGTGCCGTGGGCTTCGCCCGGCACCGCGCGGTTGCTGTCGCTGACCAGGTCGCGGTGCAGGAAGATCTGCCCGGCGAGATCGGGATGCTCGGGATCGATGCCGGTGTCCACCACCCCGACCCGCACGTCGCGCCCGGTGGCGTAACGGTGCGCCGCGTCGAGTTCGAGATCGGCGGCCGCGTGCTGCAGCGGCCGATAGGGATCGTGGGTCATGGTCTGGAAATCGTTCATCGGGTAGACGCCGTTCACCAGCTTCTCCGCTCGCAGTTCCTCGCGCACCGCCGCCAGGCTGCGCGCGTCGCCGATGGCGTACACCACGCAGTGCACGCCGAGCGTCAGCACCGGCCACTGGGTGACGACGGTGAGACCATGGCGTGCGCCGAGTTCCGCGGCCATGCGTCGGCCCCAGGGCGTGGCGCCGTAGTCGGAGGCCTGCGCGTAGGTCTCGCCCGGGCCGCCGGTGGGCGCGCGCTCGAGGCCGCGATCGACGAAGGTCACGAGCGCGAGCCGCGCGCTCGGCTGCGCGGCCATCGATGGCCGCGCCTCGTTGCCGACGGCACTCTCACCGCCCAGCAGCACGGCCAGTGCCAGCATCCAGGCCAAGAGCCTCATCGCGGCGGCTCCGCACCGGGCGCTGCCGGCGCCACCAGGCGCACGCCGGGCTGCGCCTCCAGCGCCGCGACCGCCCCCGCCAGCCGCGCCGCCGGCACGCGCACGGTCAACACCTGGTCGGCGGTCGGACCGGCCAGCACCTCGGCCTCGACCGCGCGCAGCGCGGCGGCGATGCGCTCGGACGCGAGCCCGGGTTCGAACGCGACGTAGAGCACGTCGGCCCCGACCACCTGGCCGTGGTCACGGGACAGGGTATGGAAGCTCTGCACCGCGATAGGCGCGGTCTCCTGGAACTGGATGATTCCGACCGTCAGCGCGGCAAGCGTCGCGGCCAGCGCCAGGCGCCGAGCCAGCGGACGGCTCACGGGCCAGCCGAACCGTCGCCGCGTCTCGTGGCGCTCGGCCGCGGGCGGCGCGGCCTCGGCGCGGACGGCGGCGAGGATGGCCGCGAAGCGCTCGCCGGCATCGGCCAGCGGCGGCGCGCCGTGCTGAAAGGCTTCGAGCAGCGCCTGCTCGGCGGCCAGCTCCGCACGGCAGGCCGCGCACTGTGCGAGGTGCGCCTCCAGCGCGACCCGCTCGTCGCCGGCCAGGGTGCCGTTGGCGAGGAAGGGCAACAGTTCCAGCCAGCGCTGGTGAGCGGCGACGACGTTCATGGCATTCGGGTTCGATGGAGTGTGCATGTCATTCACTCGCGCCGGCGGCCTCGCCGGACAGCTGCGGCCACACTTCGCGCAGCCGGCGCCGCGCGTGGAAGATGCGGGTCTTGACGGTGTTCTCCGGGCAGTTCAACAGCTGCGCGATGTCCTGGTAATGCAGGCCGTTGAAATACACCAGCTCCAGCACCGCGCGCTGCTCGGGCGACACGTGTTCGAGCGCGGCCATGAGCAGGTCGTCCTGTTCGACGGTGCGCTCTGCCAGGCGCTCGTCGTCGCCCCGCTCCACGACCCGTGCGTCCGCACCGCTCACGACGCCCTGCTTGCGCAGCGCCTGCAGCGACTTGAAATTCGCGATGCCCAACACCCAGGTCGAGGCCAGCGCCAGGCGCTCGGTGCGCGCCGCCTGCTGCCACACCGCCAGCATCACCTCGCTGACCACGTCGTCGACCAGTTCCACGCGCCGGGTGACCTGGTAGACGAAGCGCTCCAGGTAGCGGCGGTAGCGGCGGTAGAAGACTTCGAAGGCCTGCTCGTCGCCGCGCCCGATGCGCGCGAGCAGTTCCCAGTCGCCATCGTCGTCGCGCGCCGCGAGATTGCCCGGCTGCGCGGACGGTGCTCGAAACTTCACGATGGTGGGTCCGTGGGCCATGGCTGCTCGATAGCTGATGTCCCGGTGTATCGCGGCGGGTCGGCAAAAGGTTCAGGGGCGGGCGCGACGGCGGGGCGCACGTTCAGAAGCCCACCGACAGCGAGAACTGCGCGCGCGGCCCGATCTCGGCGGCGGCGAAGCGCGATTCGCCCCGCGGCAGATGGACCTCGTTGACATAGCGCTGGTCGAGATAGCGCAGGTCGGCCACCACGTGGCGGCCAATGAAATAGCGCACCCCGGCGCTCCACCAGCCGACGTCGTAGCCGGTGGCGCGGGCCAGGTGGTCGAAACCGCCGCTCGCGGCCAGGTCGCAGACGTCGGTCAGGGGATAGCGGGCGGTAAGTTCGGCCGAGGGCGTGGTAGCGGCCCCGCCGTAGCTGTCGAAGGCCGCGGCGAGCCGCACACCGAGCAAGCGTCGCCAGTCGAGCGCCAGCGACACCTCGCTGTAGTCGGCATTGCGACCGAAAACGTTGGCGTCGTAGATGTAGCCCGACAGCACCGCGTCCAGCCTGAGATCCGGGGCCAGTTCGCGCTGCGCGCCGACGTAGGGAATGGCTTCGAGCTGCGCGCCGCCGAAATCGAGCTGGGTCAGCCACAGGCCAGCGTAGACGCCGCGATCATCGACCACCCCGGCATGGGCCTGGGTGACGGGATGACCGTCGCTCTTGTCGTAGCCATGGTAGACGTAGCTGCTGGCGAAGCGCAGCAGCGCAGTCGGGCGCCACTCGGCCTGCGCCGTCGAGGCGCCGGCGACGGCCAGCAGGAAGGTGAGCAGGCGAGTCGCCATCAGCGTCCACCGAGACCGGCCGCGCCGCCCTGCGCGCCACCTCCGCCGGGGTCGAGCATGATGGAAAAACTACCTTGTAATGGTGGGTGGGATTATGCCAGCACTATAGCGGCCGGGTGGCTGCCGCCCGCAGCGCCGGCGTGCGCGCCGTCACGTTTCGCGCGCGCCTCAGCGCAGGCGGCGCCAGGCGCCGGCCGCAGGGTGCCGCCACCCGTAGTAGGGATGTCCTTCCAGCAGGCGGCGGTTGACGAACAGTCGCACCAGGAGCGCCCCGGCGCCGAAGCCGCCGACGTGCGCCCAGAAGGCCGTGCCACCGCCCTCGGAGCCGAGTGAATTGAAGCCGCCGAGCATCTGCACCAGGAACCAGTAGCCCAGCATCCAGAAGGCCGGCACGGCGAAGGTCGTGACGTAGAAGCCGAACCAGAACAGCATGTGCACGTTGACCCGCGGGAACAGCACCACGTAGGCGCCCATCACGCCGCCGATGGCGCCGGAGGCGCCGACCATGGGTACCACGGCGTCCGGGTTCGAGAGAATCTGCGCGGCCGCCGCGGCCAGCCCGCACAGCAGGTAGAAGGCCACGAAGCGCCCGGCGCCCATCGCGTCCTCGACGTTGTTGCCGAAGATCCACAGGAACCACAGGTTGCCGATCAGATGCATCCAGCCGCCGTGCAGGAACATGTGGGTGAGCAGCGTGAGGGGATTGCCGACCGTGCCGATCACGCACTCGATCCCCGGCGCCAGCGGCAGCGTGCTGCCGGGCGGCGCGCCGCCGAACAGTTCGCCCGGCACGAGGCCGAGCGTGCACACCGCGCGCGCCAGCGCGGGTTGGCTGCCGAGGCCCTCCAGCAAGGCCCACGCGGCAATGTTCAGCGCCACCAGCGCCCAGGTGGCGAACGGCGTCAGCAGCTGCGGATTGTCGTCGCGGATCGGGAACATGGGATCAGCGCGGCGCGCTGGCCAGCACGCCGAGCGCACCGAGCGCGTCGATGCGCGCCTGATCGTAGCCGAGCACCTCGGCCAGCACCTCTGCGTTGTGCTGACCCAAGGTCGGCGCGACCAGGTCGAGCCGCTCCGGCTGGGCCGAGAAGCGCAGCGGAAAGCCCGGAATGACCATCGGTCCCAGCACCGGGTCGTCGATGTGCTGCACCGTGCCGCGTGCCTTGAAGTAGGGATGGTCGATCGCCTCCACCGGGCTCAGCACCGGCGCCGAGGGCACGCGGTGCTGCTCGAGATGGGCGAACACCGCGTCGTTGTCGGGGAAGGTCGCGAGCCAGGCTTCGATCACCGGGATCAGCTCGCGCTGGTGCAACGCGCGTGCATCGGCTCCGGCGTAGCGCGGGTCGTGCTCGAGATCGGGCCGCTGCATGGCCGCGCACAGATTCTTCCACTGCAGCTGGAGCGCGAGGATCACGAGGTAGCCGCTCGGCCCCTTGAACACGCCGAAGGGACAGATCTTCGAATGATGGTTGCCCATGCGCGTGGGCTGCCACTCGCCGTGGGTCAGCGAATGGCCCTGCAGCGCGAGGTCCTGCAGGTGGAACATGCAGTCGACCATGCTGAGATCCAGCCACTGGCCCTCGCCGGTGCGGCCGCGATGGAAGAGCGCGTAGCCGATGGCGGAGAACGCGTGCACGCCGGTGCCGACGTCGGCGACCGCGAAGCCCATGGGCATGGGCGGCCCGTCCGGGTCGCCCGTCATGTGCATCAGCCCGGCGAAGGCCTGCGCGGCCCAGTCATAGCCGGTCTTGTGCGACAGCGGGCTCTCGCGGCCGAAGGCCGACAGCGAGGCCATGATGATGTCGGGCTTCAAGGCCTTAAGCTCGGCATAGCCGAGTCGTCGCTTGTCCATCACGCCCGGCCCGAAGTTCTCCACCACCACGTCGGCCGCCGCCACCAGTTCGCGCACCACGGCGTCGGCTTCCGGCTGGCGCAGATCGAGGCACAGGCTGCGCTTGCCGCGGTTCTGCTGCACGAAGTAGCCGCTCCGGCCCTCGGCGGCGATCGGCAGCAGGCGCGACGGGTCGCCGCCCGGGGCGAGTTCCACCTTGATGATTTCGGCGCCCATCTCGGCCATCAGGCGCGTGACGGTGGGACCGGCCAGGTACTGGGTGAAATCCAGCACGCGAATTCCCGACAGCATGAGCATGTGTCCACCTCTCCGACGCCGCACGGCGCGCAAGGCGCGAGTGTACACGCGGCGCCCCGCGCCGCCCGCCGGCCGACCGGCCGTGTCAGGTCGGTGCGCGGGCCGTCATGATCCAGTGAATGACGTCCTCGGCGTCGCGCCGGCCCCATACGCCGAGCGCGCCGCGTCCGCGCGCGCCGCGCACTTCGTCGACCCGGCGCCATTCGGCCGCCACCACGCGGTGCGCGATCTTCCACAGGCCCGCGCGGCGCTCGAAGCGATCGACGTAGCGCACGCCGATGAAATCATCCTTGCCGTTGCCCTCGGCGTCTTCGCGGCGGTGGCAGGCGACGGCGTAGGTCTCGGCCCGCGCCTGGTCACCGTCCACCTCGATCAGCATGTTGCCCATGAAGTGCTGGGTGACGGTCCAGCGCTGGAGGAATTCGCGCGCCGCGGCGATGAACTCCTCGACGCTGCCCTTCATCGAGCCGTGGTCGTCGTAGGCGTCCGGGTGATAGCAGTCGCGCACCAGGTCGAAGTCCAGACGGTCGATGCCGCGCGCGTAGCGCAGGATGACGTCGGCGATCGCCTGGCGATCGATGAGGGTGTCGAGCGTGTAGGGCTGGGTCATGGCGCATGCTCCTCGGTGCGGGGTAGGGGCCACCATAGCAGCGTCGTCTGCCCCGGCGCGCGGCCCGCGGGTTCTCGTATATTCTGACGAACCCCTCGAGACGAAGCGGAGTGGAACCATGAGCGAGCCTCGCCTGTCCTGCTGCATCACCTTCGACTTCGACGCCATGTCCTCGTGGATAGGCTCGATGAAGACCAACAACCCGAGCATGATTTCCCGCGGCCAGTTCGGCGCCATCGCCGTGCCGCGCCTGCTGAAGATGCTCGCGGCGCGCGGCATTCGCGCCGGCTTCGCCATTCCGGGCCATACCGCCTACGCCTATCCGCGCCTGGTCGAGGCGATCGCCGCCGGCGGCCACGAAATCGTCCACCACGGCTGGGTGCACGAGAATCCCGCGGCCTTCGACGAAGCCGGCGAACGCCGCGTGCTGGAACAGGGCCTCACGGCGCTCGAGCGGGTCGTGGGCGTGCGCCCGCGCGGCTATCGTTCCCCGGCCTGGGACTTGAGCACGCGCAGCGTCGACCTCTTGATCGAGTACGGCTTCGAATACGACTCGAGCTGCATGGGACACGACTTCCATCCCTATTACCTGCGCACCAGCGACAGCTGGTCGCTGGACGGCCCCTACCGCTTCGGCACCACCACCGGCCTGGTGGAGATGCCCGTGACCTGGATGCTCGACGACTTTCCGCCGGCGGAGTTCGTGCTCGGCATGAACACCGGTCTGCAGGCGCCGTCGCAGATGGAAGAGTGCTGGCGCGCCGATTTCGACTACGCCCATCGCGACTGCGCGGGCGGCGTGTTCATCCTGACCATGCATCCGCAGACCATCGGGCGCGGCCGCTACTTCCTGATGCTGGAGCGGCTGCTCGACGCCTTCGCCAAGCGCGACGGCGTGGTGTTCGAGACCATGGGGGATTACGTGGCGCGCTGGAAGGCGGCCAATCCGCGCGACGCGTGGTGCGCGGCCCACGCGGACCTGACCGGCGCCCATGCGCTCACGCCCTGAGGACAACGCGCCGCCTCCGGAAAGCTGAAGTTCGCGGACTTTCGGCCGCTTCCCGCAGGGAGCGGCCCGGCCGCCGCGTGCCAATGCGGCACGCATTTCGTGAGTCACCAGGAAAGTCACCGCTCACTGCGCCGATGCCCAGCTCCTCGCCCCATCGCGTCATCGAACGCGCGCTGCTCGGCTACGTGCTGGTGGTGATCGCGGTCCTGACCCTGTCGCCCTTCCGCTTCGCCTGGCCCACGCAGTGGCGAGTATCGTTCTGGGGGGACGTCGGCGACCTGCCGCTGAACATCCTGCTGTTCCTGCCGGTGGGCTATTTCTTCCGCCTGACGCTCGCGCGCGAGCGCCGTTGGGCGGTGCCGCTGGCGCTGCTGTTCGGCACGGGCTTGAGCGCGCTGGTCGAGACCACGCAGCTGTTCCTGCCCGCGCGGCTCTGCTCGCTCGCCGACGTCTTCGGCAACGGTGCAGGCGCCGGCGCCGGCGCGGTGCTGTGCGCGGCGGTGCGGCGCCGCTTCGACCGCACCCTGCCCTCGGTGCTGACGCTCGAGCATCCCCTGCTCAACCTCGTCTACCTGACCGTGCCGCTGATGTGGCTGACCGGCATCGGCGTCGAGCGCGAGCCGGCGCGGGTGTGGCTGCTCGCGCCGCTCGGCGCGATGGGCGCGCTCACCTTGAGCGGCCTTTGGCGTTACCGTTTCTCGGCGGCCGCGCACCTGCCACGGCCGGCGCTGGCCGGCGCGGTACTCGGCTGGTTCCTGTTCGGCGCCGTCACCGGCATGCGCTTCGCGCCGCTGGTGGTCGCGCAGTGCGCGGCGGGCATCTTCCTGCTCACCCTGCTCCGGCTCTTCGTGCAACGCGGTGCGCGGCACGCCGAGCGGCGCTTCGAGCACCTGGTGCTGCTGACGGTCTGGCCCTGTTACCTGGTGTACCTGGCCATGCTGGTGGTCTGGCCCCATCAGGCGCCCTTCTTGCCCTTCGACCTGGCCTTCGGCTACCCGGAACGCAGCTTCGATCGCGATTTCACCCTGCGCATCGCCGAACAGCTCGGCGCGCTCACCCTGCTCGGCTACCTGCTGGCCGAGACCTTCGGCCGCAGCGCGCTCGCGCCGCGCCTGCTGTTCGCGCGCAACCTCGCGCTCGGCGCGCTGGTGGCGCTGCTGATGGAAGTCGGTCACGGGTTTCTGCCCTTCGACCGCGCCAGCGTCGCGCGCTGGATGCTCGGCACGACGGGCAGCGCCTTCGGCGTGACGCTCTACGCCGCCCAGATGAGCGTCATGCAGCTGTTGCGCGGCGGCCCGCCGGGATCGCCGGCGGGCGCGGAAGCTCACAACAGCGGCAGCGCGCTGAACGAGAGCTCGAGGTAGAGGAAATCACTGCTGCCGGCCGCGTCGCCGAGCGCGGCCTGCTGACGAAGCCGCACGAAGCGGCCGTTGATCCAGTGCGAATAGCCGAGCGTCGCATCGATATGGGCGTTGGCCTTCCAGCGCACCCGCCCGTCGATGGCGTGCCCGAGGAAATCGCCACTCGCGCCGCTGCGATCGCGATTGAAGCGGCTGTCGCCATTGATGCCGTTCAGCAGGTTGTTGAAGCGATCGCGCTTGCTCGCGAGCCAGTACCACGCGTAGCCGAGGTCGAAGGCGAGCCCGCGGCGCGGCTCGAACTCGAGCTTGAGCTTCGGCGCCTTCACGTTCTCGAACACGATGTTGTCGTCGGCCGACCACGGACGCGCGAAGCCGAAGAAGCGTTCGAAGCGCTGGTCGACGTCGTCGTCGGGATCGCGATCGCCGCTGGCGAAGGCATAGAAGGCGCTGAAGCGCGGCTTCCACGGGTGCGGGACGGTGTAGCCGAACTCCAGCAGGTAGGCCCAGGCCGATTTGCGGCGCGCGCCTTCATGGCCGAACTGGTGGAGCAGGCCCAAGTCGAAATCGGCCGCCGTGCCGGGCAGCACGCCGAACGCACGCAGGCCCGGCGAGTGCACCTCGCGGCGCGCCAGCGTGCCGCGTTCGCGCTGGCGTAGCCCCATGTAGTAGGGCTGCACGGTGACGAACTCGGACCAGCGTCGCCAGTTGACGATGCCGCCGTAGAACCACACGTCGTGGTTGCGCGCGTCGAAGCGTTCGATGTCGCGCAGTAGGGGCTGCACGCCCCACAGGTCCACTTCCCAGTCGTTCGCTTCCTGGCCGAGGTTCAAGCGGAAGCCTTCGTGGTTGTTGGTGGTGTTGCGCCACTGGTTGTTGCCGAGCAGGCGGCGATCGAGCGACTCCCAGGACATGCGTCCCGCGCGCAGGCGCAGCGGACGCTGGTTGCCGCGCGGGTCGGCGCCGAGCGCGCCGACGAAGTTCAACTCGACGTAACCCTGGATCAGTTCGTGTTCGTTCCAGTCGCGGGTATCGCGCGCGAACTCGCTGTTGGATGCGCGCGAATCCTGGTATTCCACCGCGAAGCGCAGCGGGTCCAGCAGTTCGCGTACGCCTAAGAAGACGCGGGTGCGATGCAGGAAATTCTCGTCGGTCGCGAGGGACGGCCGGCGCAGATCGTCACGCCGGTATTCCATGCGTTCGCGGAAGTCCATGCCGGCGTCCAGCCAGTCCAGTCCGTCGAAGGCGGCAATGCCGGTGGCGCCGAGGTTGCGCACGTAGCGCGGCGGATCGGTCTCCGGATGGGTACCATGGCTGCGCGCCTTCACGGCATAGGACTTCGGCGCCGGCGCGGCCGACGCCCCGGAAGCGTTGTCGTAGGCCCGGGCGGAATTTGAAAGGGCGGCGGCCAGGATGAAGCCCGCCAGGCGCAGTGGACGCCCGATGCGAGACAAGGATGGAGCGGACAAGATCAGTTCCCGTCGGTGGTGGACCGGGCGTTCGGTGCAGAATAGGTGCCAAGCGGAGGAACGCCGCGAATCCGCTGGTCACAGGCGCGAAGCGGGTACAGCCGAGGAAATGTCACGGCACCCCGTCGTATATGACCGTCATATACGACAGCGTCTCGGGCAGAACGAGCACCGCGACCTGCATGATCCTCCTGACAGGGCGCGCGCGTACACACTGACTGGGCCCGACGAGTCCGAGGGTCGGCAGCGGCGCCCCCTTTTATGGATATTTCGAACTGACCTTTCAGGCAATTCGAGTTTTCTTGATGCACCGTGCTCTGGTTCAATAGCGCTCCCCTGCACCGACCGACTCACAGGAACTCCGTCTGATGGCCGCCAGCGACTCGCTCCCAGGTCTGTCTTCCCTGGTGCGCTCGTTGCTGGGGCCGGAGCGCGACCTCTACGGTCTGCTGCTGGTCTACGGCCTCGCGGTCAGCGCCCTGACCCTCGCGGTGCCGCTGTCGGTGCAGGTGCTGATCTCCACGGTGGCCAATACCGCGCTGCTGCAGTCGGTGCTGGTGCTGTCGGCCATCCTATTCGTGCTGCTGCTGCTCTCGGGCCTGTTCGTCGCGGCACAGACCTATGTCATGGAGCTCTTCGAGCGACGCTTCTTCGCGCGCGTGGTGTCGGCGGTGAGCCTGCGCCTCATCTACGCGCGCTCAGCGTTCATGGAGAGCATCAACCGCGACGAGCTGGTCAACCGCTACTTCGACATCATGACCGTGCAGAAGAGCCTGCCCGCGCTCTTGACCGGCGGCCTGTCATTGCTGCTGCAGGGCGTGGTCGGCATCACCTTGACGTCGTTCTATCACCCCGCGTTTCTGCTGTTCAACCTGCTGCTGATCCTGACCGGCTACCTGGTCTACCGCGTGTTCGATCGCGCCGCCGCGCGCACCGCGGTGGCGATGTCGGCGGCCAAGTACGACTGCGCGAAATGGCTGGAGGACCTGTCGCGCAGCAACAGCTTCTTCAAGGCGACGCGCACCACCGAGTGGGCGCTGGAGCGCACCGTGCGGCTGCGCGACACTTACCTCGCGCGGCACCGCAGCCACTTCCATTTCGCCTTCGCGCAGGTGGTGGGCTATCTCGCGCTCTACGCCGGCGCAAGCGCGGCTTTGCTCGGCGTCGGCGGCTGGCTGGTGATCGAAGGCCAGCTCACCGTCGGGCAGCTGGTCGCGGCGGAGCTCATCCTGTCGGCGATCTTCGCCTCGCTCACCCGCCTCGGCTACTACCTCGAGCTCTACTACGAGCTGTACGCCGCTTTGTCCAAGCTGAGCCAGCTGTTCGCCATGCCGGTGGAAGAAGTCCGCGGCGACCATCAGCTCGACAACTGGCGGGGTGGCCTGCGCTGCCAGGACGTCCACCTCGCGCTGCCGGGCGGCCCTTGGCAACTCGACTTCGAGCTGCCGGCCGGTGCCAAGGTCGCGGTGTTGGCCCGTTCGCACACCCAGATCAAGGCCTTCACCGATCTCCTGCTCGGCCATCGTCGTCCGGACCGCGGCGCCGTGCTGCTCGACGGGCACGAAGTGAGCGAGGTCGATCCGCTGACGCTGCGCGACGCGGTGCTGGTCATCGACGGCACCACCCTGCCCGAGTGCCGCATCGCAGAGTTCCTGGACATAGCCTCGCCCGGCGTGACGCGCGCGCGGATGCGCGAGGTCGTGGAACTGGTGGGCCTGGGGCACGAGGTCAGCGCGCTGCCGGAGGGACTGGACCAGATGCTCACGCCCTACGGACATCCGCTGTCCTTCGCCGGCATGATCAAGCTCAAGATTGCCCACGCGCTGCTGGCCAAGCCACGCATGCTGGTACTGACGCCCCTGTTCGACAGCGTGTCGCTCGCGCCGCGCGGCTCCATCCTGCGACACCTCGCGAGCCTGCCCGAGCTGACCGTGCTGTGTTTCTCCACGCGGCGCGAGGTCGACCAGTTCGACCAGTTCCTGCTGTGGGATTTCGATCACCTCGAACAGCTGCCCGACGCGGCCGAACTCGAGCGCCGGGCGGCGCTGGCGGCGCGCGCGTCGAATGCCGGGAGCACGCCATGGTGAAGCGCACCGTCGAAGCTCTGCGCGCCGTCGCGCCTTTCGCCCGCCCCGAGCACGTCGCGCGCCTCGGCGGCAGCGTGGCGCTCGCCCCCACGCCGCTGCGTGCAGGTGCCGGCGTGCTGGCCGTGCTGCTGATGGTCGCGGGCGCCCTGCTCTACGCGGTGCCGTGGGTGCAGACGTCCTATGGCGCGGGCCAGGTCGCGGCGCTCGACCCGGCCGACCGGCCGCAGGCGCTGAACGTGCTGGTCGACGGCCGCATCAACCGCTGGTTCGTGCAGGACGGCAGTCGGGTGGCCGCGGGCGATCCGATAGTCGAGGTGCTGGACGTCGATCCGCGTTTCGTCGAACGGCTCGGTGCCGAGCGCGAGGCGCTGGCCAATGCGCTCGAATCCGCGCGCATCGCCACCGAGACCGCCAAGCTCGACGCCGACCGGCAGGAGCGCCTGTTCAAGGATGGGCTCGCGGCGCGCAAGGATTTCGAGTCGGCGCAGATTCGCTACAAGGAACTGCGTGCGCGCGAATCGGCCGCGCGCGCGGCGCTCGCCAAGGCGGACATCGGCGTCTCGCGCCAATCCTCGCAGCTGGTGCGCGCGCCGCAGGACGGCCGCATAGTGCGCATCCTGGGCGGCACCACGGCGACCCTGGTGAAGGCCGGTGACGAGGTGGCGACCTTCGCGCCCGAGCGCGTGCGGCGCGCGGTGGAAGTCTACGTGAGCGGGCTCGACGCGCCGCTGGTGCAGCCGGGCATGCGCGCGCGCATCATGTTCGAAGGCTGGCCCGCGGTGCAGTTCAGCGGCTGGCCGCGCGCGGCGCTCGGCACCTTTCCCGGCATCGTGCAGAGCCTGGACCCGGCGGTGTCGCCCAACGGCCGGTTCCGCGTGCTCCTGGTCGAAGACCCCGACGAACCCTGGCCCGAGGCGCGCTACCTGCGCCTGGGTGGCCAGGCCAAGGCCTGGATCCAGCTCGGCACCGTGCGCCTGGGCTACGAACTGTGGCGTCAGCTGAACCAGTTCCCGCCGCGGCCGGTGGACGGCGCCGCCGCGCCGACCGAGGGCGCCGCCAAGACCGCGACCAAATGAAGCTCAGGGTCATTGCGTTCTCCTGGCTCTCGTTCTGCCTGCCGGCATGGGCGGTGGAGCCGCTCACCCTCGACGAGGTGCTGTCCTCGTCGCTCGAACACTTTCCGCGCATCCAGCGCGCGGTGGAGGAGAAGCTCGCGCGTGAGGGTGACCTGCAGAAGGCCGAGGGCGCGTTCGATCTCGCGCTCGAGCAGGATTCGCTGCTGTGGGCGAGCGGCTACTACGAAGGACGCTCGGTGGAGAGCCGGCTGGTGAAGCCGCTGCCACAATCGAATGCCAAGCTCACCGCCGGCTACCGCATCGCGAACGACGACTTCCCCATCTACCAGCAGGAACGCGTGACCAACGACGCCGGCGAGATCAACTTCGGCGTGGTGTTTTCACTCTGGCGCGATCGGGACATCGATCCGCGGCGCTTCGAGCTGCTGCGCGCGCGGCTCGCGATCACGGAGGCCGATCTCGATCTCGCCCTCGCGCGGGTTGTCACCCAGCGCAACGCGGCCCATGCCTACTGGCGCTGGGTCGCGGCCGGCCGGCGGGTTGAGATCTACCGACAGCTCGCCGCGCTGGCCGATGCGCGCATGGCCGGGCTCGAACGACGCGTGGCCGCCGGTGACGTCGCCGCCATCCAGGTGGTGGAGAACCGGCAGAACCTGCTGCGCCGGCAGAGCCTTTTGACCACGGCCGAGCGTGACTTCGAGACCACCGCCATCGATCTGTCGCTCTACCTGCGGGATAGCGCGGGCAGGCCGCTGCAACCCGAGCCCACGCGCGCGCCGGCCGCGTTGCAGCCGCTCGCGCCGCTGCCCGCCCACGATCGCGCGTTCATCGCAGCTGTGCTGGAACGCCGGCCGGAGTTCGCGCGCATCGACGCGGGTCTCGATCGCGAGCGCGGCCGCCTGCGGCTGGCCGAGAACGAATTGAAACCGCGTATCGATCTGGGGCTCAAGGCCGGGCAGGATCTGGGCGGCGGCGCGCGCAGCCGCGAGGACTTCGATACGCTGGTCGACGTCACCATCTCCATTCCCCTGGAGACCCGTCGCGGTCGAGGCATGGCCGCCGAGGCGCGCTCGCGCCTGCGTCAACTCGAACTCGATCGCCAGCTTCTGCAGGACCAGGTGGCAATCGAGATCGACAAGCTCGAGACCACCATCGATGCGGCGCGCGAGTTCGTCGGGCTGACCTCGGCCGAAGTGGAACAGGCGGCGCTCATGGAGCAGGCGGAGCGTGATCGCTTCAGCGCGGGCGCGAGCGACTTCTTCCTGGTCAACCTGCGCGAGGAGCGCAGCGCCGACGCGCGCATTCGTCACATCGACGCGCACCTCGGCTACACCACGAGCGTGGTCGACTACCAGGCAGCGACCTTCGACACCACCGCGCTCGGACTCTGAGCGGCACGCAGCAGCGCGAGGTCAGGCCGCGCGATGGGTAGCCACGGCGCTGGTCGCGTGCCCGGCGATTGCCGCGCGTTCGACCAGTTCGGTGGTGATGTTCCGCTCGCCGGCGGTGGCGCGGAAGTCGTCGATCACCTCCAGCACGTCCTGGTCGATGCTGACGCAGGCGCGCAGGTCGATCACCACGTGGGAACCGGCCGGAATGACGCTGAACTCCTTCAGGATCGCGCCCTTGTTCAGGAAGGTCACTTCCTCGGCGAGGCGCATGGTGACGATATGCTTGTGCGCGGCATCGTCGACCGCCTCCATGTGCAGGAAGTGGGAGTTGAGATAGCTGCGGCGCAGGAGGAACAGCACCGACACCGTGACGCCGGCGGCGATGCCGGTCAGGAGATCGGTCAGCACCACGCCCGCGATCGTCACCACGAACGGCAGGAACTGCGCCAGTCCTTGCCGGTACACGGCGCGGAACAAGGACGGCTGGGCGAGCTTGTAACCGACCAGCAGCAGGATGCCCGCCAGCACGGCCAGCGGAATGAGATTCAGGAGGCGCGGCAACGCGATGACCGCCACCAGCATCAGCACGCCGTGCAGGATGGCCGACAGCCGACCGTGCGCGCCCGACTGGATGTTGGCCGAACTGCGCACGATCACCTGGGTGATGGGCAGGCCGCCGATCAGGCCGGAAATGATGTTGCCGCCGCCCTGGGCCACCAGCTCGCGGTTGGTCGGCGTGACGCGCTTGTGCGGGTCGAGTTTGTCGGTCGCCTCCACGCAGAGCAGGGTCTCGAGACTCGCGACCACCGCCAGCGTGGCGGCAGTGGTGTAGATCGCGGGGTTGCCGAGGGCCGACCAGTCCGGATAGGTCAACAGGCCCAGCAGGCCCGCGAAACCGTCGGCCACCGGCACCGCCACCAGGTGGGCCGCGGACAGTGCCGCGTCCGGCATGTACTGGGTCGCGACCGTCTGGAACAGGATGCCGCAGATCACCGCGGTGAGTGCGCCAGGCACCACCTGGAAGAAGCGGTGACGGGGCTTCAGCACGTTGTCCCACAGCAGCAGGATGGCGAGCGTCATGGCGGTCACGCCCATGGCGCTTGCATCGATGTGATCGAGAGTGCTGGACAGCGCCGTGAGTGTCGTTTCGCCGTCCGGCTGCACGAAGGCCTCGTCGCCCTCGAAATCGGCGTCGTAGCCAAAGGCGTGCGGCACCTGCTTCATGACGATGATGATGCCGATGCCGGCCAGCATGCCCTTGATCACCGCCGAGGGGAAAAAGTAGCCGAGCACGCCGGCGCGCGCTATGCCGAGCACGATCTGCAGCGCGCCCGCCAGCACCACCGCGACCAGGAAGGCCTCGAAGCTGCCGAGGTCCTGGATCGCGGCGAACACGATCACCGCCAGGCCGGCCGCAGGTCCGGAGACGCCGAGCGGCGAGCCGCTCATGGCGCCCACCACGATACCGCCGATCACCCCCGCGACGAGGCCCGCGAACAGCGGCGCGCCGCTGGCGAGCGCGATGCCGAGACACAGGGGCAGCGCGACGAAGAACACCACGATACTGGCCGGCACGTCCTGCCGGGCATGGTCGAACAAGCTCATGTCACAGGCTTCCGCGATTCGGACTGAAGGGCACAACGCGTCGCAAGCTCGCATTCATGCGCGGCGGGGGTCCCTGGCAGGTTCACTTGGCAGTGCCGGCGACGGCGGTTTCGCGCCCCATCATCCGGGCATAGACCTCCGGCAGCGGCCCGAAGCTCTGCGCCTGATCGTCGTACGCGAGCAGCTCGCCGCTCTCGATCTCGTACATCCAGCCGTGCAGGTACAGACGCTTGGTGGCGACGCGCGCCGCCACCAGCGGATGGGTGCGCAGGTGCATGAGCTGCGCCAGGACGTTCTGTTCCGTGATGGCGCGCAGGTGCGAGGCGTCCAGCGTCCCCTGGTGCGAATGCTTGACCACTTCGACCGCGGCCCGCGACAGGTCGAGCCAGTCACGCACGTGCGGCAAATCCTTCAAGGCCTCCGGGGTGATGGCGCCCTGCATGGCACCGCAATGGGTATGCCCGCAAATGACGATGTGGGTGACGTTCAGCACGGCGACCGCGTACTCGATGGACGCCGTCACGCCGCCGGCCGGGCCCCCGTGGGGCGGCACGATGTTGCCGGCGTTACGGATGATGAACAGGTCGCCCGGGTTGCTCTGCGTGACCAGGTTCGGGTCGATGCGCGAGTCCGAGCAAGTGATGAACAGCACTTCCGGGCGCTGGCCGAGGGCGAGTTCGGTAAAGAGTTCCTGATGCTGGGGAAACACTTGCTTCTTGAAGCTCGCGAAACCCGTGATGACGTGATCCATCCGGTTTCTCCTTCACTCGATGACTACGGGAACCAGGATGGTAGGCGCGGCTCTCTTATCAAGATAGACAAGGATCGGAGAATTATCGATCATGTTTTTCTATCAGCGAGAAACTATCGATGAGCCGACTGCCCAATGTCTCGCTGCGCCAACTCGAGTACTTCATCGCCGTGGCCGAGACGCGCAGCTTTCGCCGCGCGGCGGAGAAGCTGCACGTCAGCCAGCCGACCTTGACAGCGCAGATCGCGAGCATGGAAGCGGCGCTCGGCGCGCGCTTGTTCGAACGCAACCGCAGCGGCACCACCCAGAGCGCGCTAGGGCGGGAACTGCTGCCAAGGGCACGGCGCGTGATCGAGGAGTACCGCGGCCTGGTGGACAGCGTGGCGTCGCTGATCGCCGGCCCGGCCGGCACCTACCGCTTCGGCGTGACGCCGACCATGGGTCCCTACCTGCTGCCGCACGTGCTGCCTGATGTGCATCGTGAGTTCGCCGCGGTGCGCTTCTACATCCGCGAGGATCTGCCGCGCAGGCTGCTGGAGGGACTGGCCTCGGGGCAGTACGACTTCATCATCGCGCCGCTGCCGGCCGAGCAGGAGGACTTCAGCGTCGATCCCCTGTTCCGAGAAGAGCTGAAACTGGTCGTGCCGAGCGATCACCGGCTCGCCAATCGCGCACGCATCACCCGCAACGACATGCAGGGCGAGGAGATCCTCACGCTGCAGGACCACGACCAGCTGCACATGCAGATCCAGCGCCTGTGCGACCATCTCGGAGCGCGCGTCAACCGTCAGTACGAAGGCACGAGCCTCGACACCCTGCGCCAGATGGTGACGATGGGCATGGGGCTGGCCTTTCTGCCGGCGCTGTACATCCATGCGGAGATTCGCGCCGGAGAAGGTCTCGAGGTGCTGGGCCTCAACCTGCAGGACATGCATCGAGAACACGTCATGCTGTGGCGCCGTACCTCGCCTTCGCGGCAGCTGTTCCGCGACCTCGCCAGCCGTCTGCGCGCTCTGATCGCCGGCAAGCTGGACGGCGTCGTGAGCGTGCCGCGAGACTGATTCCGCGCGTCGTGCGCGGTTGACACCGATTCCCATACCCCACAGTTATTGTTATTGCGACTAATTCGCACTACGCCTAGTATCCGCGCTCGTTTCGACCAGAGAGCGTCCACCCGTGAAAAGACTTTCCTCTGCTGCGGTCCTCGGTGCCGCGCTGTGCAGCCTCGGCCTGGCGTCGCCTGGCGCGACGGCCGCCGAAGAGGCCGTGCTCGCTTCGGCCGCGCAGGTTCCGGTGATCGAAGTCATCGGCGCCGCCGAGCGACTGCCGGAACTCGCCGGCTCGGCGACCGTGCTCGAGGACGAGGAACTCGAAGCCGCCCACGTCTTTACTGTCAACGAGGCGCTGCGCAAGGTGCCGGGTGTGCAGGTGCGGGACGAGGACGGCTTCGCGCTGCGCCCGAACATCGGCATCCGCGGTCTGAATCCCACCCGTTCGACCAAGGTACTGCTGCTGGAGGATGGCCTGCCGCTCGCCTACTCGCCCTATGGCGACAATGCCAGCTACTACCATCCGCCCATCGAACGCTTCTCGCGTGTCGAAGTTCTGAAGGGTGCCGAGCAGATCCTGTTCGGACCACAGACCATCGGCGGCGTGATCAACTACATCACCCCCAACCCACCCGAGGCACGCGGCGGCGAAGTGTCCCTGGTGGGCGGCAATCGTGACTACTTCAACGGCCACCTGACCCTGGGCGGCGACGGCATGCTGCTGGACGTGATGCGCAAGCAGGGCGACGGCAGCCGCGACAACGAGGACATCGCGGTCACCGACGTCAACTTCAAGGCCATCCATGCCTTCAACCAGCAGCATGCCGTGACCTTCCGCGCCAACTACTACGCGGAGAATTCCGACGTCAGCTACACCGGTATCACCGATGCCGAGCTGCGCAACTTCGGCTATCGCTACAACCCGTTCGAGAATGACGAGTTCGAGATCGACCGCTACGGCCTGTCGGTGACCCACGAGTACCGCCACGATGCCGACATCAAGCTCCTGACCAGCGTCTACGCGACCTATTTCGGCCGCGACTGGTGGCGCCAGTCCAGCACCACCACCGACACCCAGTGCGACGCATCCGTACCGGGCTTCTCTGCGGCCCGACGCGCAGGGCTGGCGGTCGACGTCAACGCCTGTGATTCGGTGCAGGGCCGACTGCGCAACTACTACACCTACGGCGTCGAACCGCGCCTCGTGATCAACCATCGGCTGCTCGGGGTGACGAGCGAGTTCCAGGCCGGCGGACGGGCGCACTTCGAGAGACAGGACCGCAGCCAGGTGAACGGCGCGACACCCGACGCGCGGCGCGGTGTCGAAGTCGAAGACAACGAACGCGAGGTGGATGCCTACTCGTTCTTTGCCCAGAACCGCCTGCTGCTCGGCCAATTCACCCTCACGCCGGGCGTGCGGGTGGAGTACGTCGACACCGCGCGGGACAACAACCTGACGGGCGCCTCGGGCGCGAGCGATCTGACCGAGGTGGTGCCGGGCATCGGCGCCACCTTCAATCCGCGCGCGGATCTGACCTTCTTCGCCGGCCTGCACAAAGGCTTCGCGCCGCCGCGGGTGGAGGACCTGATCGTCACGCCAGGCGGCGCGCCGATCGCGACTTTCACCGAGGTCGACGCCGAGGAGAGTTGGAACTTCGAGGCCGGCGTCCGGGCACAGGCGTACCCCGGCGTGGCGCTCGAGAGCAGCTACTTCAGGAACGAGTTCAGCAATCAGATCGCGGTCGGCTCGGTGGCGGGCGGCAACATTCCGCTATCTCAGGGCAAGGCGCTCTACGAAGGACTGGAACTCGGCACGCGCATGGACAGCAGGGGCCTCGCCAACACCCCCTGGAACCTGTACCTGCACACGGCCTATACCCTGCTGCCGACAGCCCGCCAGGAAAACGTGTTCCGCCGCCTGGACAACGGGCTCGCGGCCGACGGCAGCGCCGCGGGCAATCGCCTGCCCTACGCCCCGAAGCACACCGTCACCTCCACCCTCGGCTTCACCGCCGCCGCCGGCTGGGATGTGCGCCTCGAAGCGGTCCACATCGACAGCCAGTTCTCGGACTTCGCCAATACGCGGGTCGCGCCCCTCGGCGGAGACGGCCTGCGCGGGGTGATCAAGCCCTACCTCGTGTTCAACCTCGCGGCGACCTACCCGGTGCCCGACCTGCCGGCGACGGTGTTCGTGACGATCAAGAACCTGTTGGATCGCGACTACATCGTCGACCGCACGCGTGGCATTCGGGTCGGCGCGCCGCTGCTGGTGCAGGGAGGTGTCAACCTGCGCTTCTGAGCGCGCCGCGCGTGTCGCTCAGAAAGTGGTGTTGGCCTGCAGCCCGAAGACGTGGAAGTCGAACCAGCCGGCGCCACCGGTCGCGCGTCGCCACAGGTGATAGGCGCGCAACTCGGTGTGCCGCGCCGGCTGGATCACCAGGCCGAAGGGGATCAAGCGGTGCTCGGTCACCCGGTCGCGTCCGAAGTCATAGATGACCTCGTGATTGACGAACACCCCTCGCACGGCCCGCGCCCAGGGCGTGTGCCAGTCGAGCTGCGGACGCAGACGCAGCCGGTGATTCCAGCCAGGCGTGTCCTCGATGTCGCGCGCCTCGAAGCGATTACGGGCGCTGAGGGTCAGCGACTCGGAGATCGCATAGCGCGGGTTGGCCTCGACTTCGAGCCGCAGGGATTCCTGTCGGCCGCGGCCGTCCACTCCCTGCGCGTCGACCCAGGTGGTGTTGAACTGCACCGCCCAGTTCGGCGTGAGGTCGTAGCGCACGCGTGGGCTCAGCAAGGTGGTGGCGTGCTCACCGAAGGCGTCGGTCACGCGAAAGTCGGCATAGGTGCCGACGCTCCAACGCGGGTCCAGGCGTAACCAGAGACTGTGCTGGTACCAGGTCTGGAAGGTGTCTGCCGGGACATTGCCGGCGACTGTCAGCAGCGCCGCGAGGCACGCGCTGGCCGGGGATAAAAGCTTGCAAGGACGCATGGCGGGGCGCGCTCGGCCGGGCGGCGCATTGTGTCACGCCCCCCCGCCAGCGCGCGCTCGGGTCCTGTTGGCTGAGTCGAGCGCGCGCGGGTATCCGGGCCGTCAATCCCGGGTCAGGAAAGGATGCCCGCTCTTCGGCGACGGCAGAATGCGCTTCGGACGGTTGGCGGGATCGATCTCCACCCGTGCGAACTCCGCGCGTTCGTTCGGCACGTAGAAGAAATTGAACGGATAGCCGCTCTTGTGGGGGACGTAGACCAGGCGCTGTCCCGATGTCGCC
>JBFWYG010000003.1:147084-153425 GCA_050186725.1 Gammaproteobacteria bacterium
AGCGCCTGCGGGAACTGAATGCCGTGATGGCCAACAACGCCTCGGTGCGCGCCCCGGTTTACCGCGTGTCGGCGCTGGATCTCGGCAACGGCTGCGTGATCCGCGACTTCGAAGCCGTCGCACTTCCAGGAGCACGCAAGAACATCCTCGGCCTGACGGCGCTGAAGCGCGTCGCTCCCTTCACCATCCAGTTCGGGCCCGACCGCCTCGCGTTGACCTGCGTCGGCGAACTCGACGACTCGAACCTCACGGCGTCGCGCGACGCGAGCCACTGAGCCGCTTCCGGTCGTTCATGACCGCTCGGGCGCGGTGCGCCGGCACGTGACGTCCTGATTGCCGAACTTGTCCATCGGCTTGCCCCCGAATCGAATTTGCCGCACCACAGCAGTGCGCCAGCGGCAAAAATAGACTGTTGTGAGACCACCACATCGGAATTTTCCCGGCCACGACTTGCGCACCCAAACAGCGCAATCAAACCTCACAAGCACTATTAGAGTGCGTTTTCAAAACATTGTTTTAACTGAAATTTAGTTTACACTCTGAACACGCTTACTGCTGCCCGGTTCGCTAGGGCCAGTGTGGCGAGAGCCGCGAAAACAAGGATGGCTCGAATGTTGCTAACTCACAAATCAACTGCCAGCGAAACCGGCATGTCCGCGCGCTGCAACGGCACAGACCGCCGCGCGCGAAACGCAGACCCGGGGCGGTAAAGACTTTTCACGTCCATTTAGCTTGGGAGATTCGTCAATGAAACGTACTGCTCTTGCCGCCGCCGTGCTCGCGGCGATCGCGACTTCGAGCGCCGCGCACGCAGAGGAGGCCGCCAGCGCCCCCAGCGGCGGCATCTTCGCGTTGGAGAACTTCACCGGCAGCATGGCGCTGACCTCCGACTATCGGAACCGCGGCATCAGCAACTCCGATGGCCCGGCAATCCAGGGTGGCATCACGTGGTCGTACAACGGCATGTTCGTCGGCGTGTGGGGTTCCAATACTGAGTTCTCCGACAGCAACATCGAACTCGACTACAACATCGGCTACGGCTGGCAGATGTATGGCCTGAACTTCGTGGTGCAGGGCATCTACTACCACTTCCCCGGCGAGCAGTCCGACCGCAGCCAGGGCCTGGATCCGCCCGGCTTCGACCCGACGCTCTCGGGTGGCAATTCGACCACCTTCCCGCAGCCCCTGCCGGGCCTGTTCAGCAACGGTGGTCAGCCTGGGCTCGATCAGCCCTACGACACCGAGATCGCGGACATCAACGCGGACTACGTCGAGTTCAACGTCGGTATCACCAAGACCTTCGAGATGCCGCTCAGCCCGACGCTCGGCTTCAACTACCACTTCTCGCCGGACTTCTTCGGTGACGATGGCGACAGCCACCACTTCGGCGGTTCGCTGGCCATCACCCTGCCGAACGGCCTCTCGCCCTATGTGAAGGGTGGCCACCAGGAAGTGGAAGGCGACGAGTTCTCCGCGTACTTCGGCACGCCCAAGGGCTACAACTGGGAGTACTTCCAGGTGGGCGCCGCTTACGCGGTGCTGGGCTTCACGCTCGACCTGTCGTGGGTGTGGGTCACGCCGGGCGGTTCCTGCGGCGCGCCGACCACCGAACTGTGCGAGTTCAACGGCGGCTTCAAGACCTTCTACAACGACTACAACTACTCGACCGACGGCGACACGTCCTACAAGGACCTGACCAACAGCACCTTCGTGTTCACGGTATCCCGCACGTTCTGATCGTCCGCCCACCGTCAGTCGCCCTCGGGCGGCTGGCGGTGGCGCCTTCCCCGGCGCTTGCGCGCTCCGTGTCCTTCAACGTCTGAGCGACGGCTCGTCCCCCGACCGTTCGTGGTCGGCATCCTGCGGCCATGGCATGCTCGCCGGCACGGTGAGCGGGCAAGCTCGAATCAGCATCCTCCCTGGCAACGATGAACCGCGAAGCGCGGCGTGCGTCCGCTGCTTCACGAAAAGCGCTATCGGCCGCGCTGGCCAGCGACGCTCGCGAATGCGCGGGCCGCGCTGATTCCGCGATGCATACGCTTCTCGCCAACGCAATTCATCTCTGGCGCCCCGATAGCGACGGCGCGTTCGCCCGCTAAGCGACGCGCGCGTGGGCGACACCAGAACACGAGGCCTGTGGCATCATGCCTGTGCGCCGGCGATGGCTGCCGGCGGGATCGCGGAACGCTCTCGATGTCTCGTCTACTCCCACTCCTGCTGCTGGCGCTGTCGAGCGTGCCCTGCGTCGCCGCGCCCGTCGCACCGCAAGCCGAAGCAGGCGCCGCCCAGGCACTGGTCGAACTCGGCCGCGCGCTCTTCTTCGACCGCAACCTGTCGCGCAACCGCAGCCAGTCCTGCGCGAGCTGCCACGATCCGGCCCGTGCCTTCAGCGATGGGCGCGAGAACGGCGTGGGCGCGGCGGCCTCGCTCGGTGATGACGGGCACTCCATCGGCACGCGCAACGCGCCCAGCCTCGCCTACGTCTCCCAGGTGCCGCCATTCGGACGTGACGCGGAGGGCCACTTGCGCGGCGGCCTGTTCCACGACGGCCGCGCCAGCGACCTGGTCGAGCAGGCCGGTCAGCCAATCCTGAATCCCGCCGAGATGGGCATGGCGGATGCGGCAGCGGTGGTGGCGCGCGTGCGCGAGAACGCGGCGCTCGTGCGCGCGTTCGAGGCGCGCTTCGGCCCCCACATCTTCAGCGATGACCAGGCGGCCTTCGCCGCGCTGCGCGCCGCGCTCGCCGCCTTCGAGCGCACACCCGAGTTCGCTGCCTTCGATTCGCGCTACGACCGCTGGCTGCGCGGCGAGGCGCGACTGACCGAAGCCGAGGAGGAAGGTCGACGACTGTTCTTCTCCACCCTGACCAACTGCACGGCGTGTCACCTGGCGGGCAGCACCGGCAGAGAGAGCCACGAAACCTTCTCGAACCAGCGGTACTTCAACATCGGCGTGCCGGCCAATCCCGTGCTCCCCGCCGCCGCGCAGGGCGACGCGGGCCTGGCAGGGAACCCGCGCGTCGCCGACCCGGCGCAGTCCGGCCGCTATCGGGTTCCGACCCTGCGCAATGTCGCGGTCACCGGCCCGTACATGCACAACGGCGTGTTCCGCGATCTCCGCACCGCGATCTTCTTCTACAACCAGCACCTGGTCGACAACGCCGCCAACCGCATCAACCCGGAGACCGGCACGCCCTGGGGTCCTGCCGAGCATCCCGCCACGCTCGATGCCACGGAGCTTCGCCAGGGCCAGCCGCTGGGCGAAGAGCGCATCGACCTGCTGCTGGCCTTTCTCGCCACGCTCACCGACGCGCGCTTCGAAGCTTTGTTGAAAAAATGATGCGCGCGAGGCACCTTGGGCCCGCGCCGTGGGGAGACCCGCCGGCGGCGCGAGGTCCCCAAGGAGTGAGCCATGAGCAAAGTGAAACGTTTCCGCATCAAGGTGCCGAAGAGCGCCATTGCCGATCTCAAGCGCCGACTTGCCAACACGCGCTGGCCGGAGCGCGAAACGCCCGGCGGCTGGAGCCAGGGCATTCCGCTGTCCTACATGCAGGAGCTCGCGGCCTACTGGCGCGATGACTACGACTGGACCCGCTGTCAGGACGCGTTGAACGCGCTGCCGCAGTTCATCACCGAGTTGGACGGGCTGGACATCCAGTTCCTACACATCAAGTCGCCGCATCGAAATGCCCTGCCGCTGGTCATGACCCATGGCTGGCCCGGCTCGGTGATCGAGTTCCTGAAGGTGCTCGGTCCACTCACTGACCCGGTGGCGCACGGCGGTGACGCCGCCGATGCGTTCCACGTCGTCTGCCCGACTCTCCCCGGCTTCGGCTTCTCGGGCAAACCCACCCTGCCCGGCTGGGGTGTCGAGCACATCGGGCGCGCCTGGGGCCAACTCATGGCGCGCCTCGGCTACAAGCGCTGGGTAGCGCAGGGCGGCGACTGGGGCTCGGCCGTGACCCACAGCATCGGCATGACGGAGACCAAGCACTGCGCGGCCATCCACACCAACATGCCGCTCCTGTCGCCGAGCCCGGCGGTGATGACCGATCTGACCGAGCAGGAGAAGTCCGCGCTGGCCGGCATCCAGTATTACTTCGATTCAGATTCGGGCTATTCCAAGGAACAGAGCACCCGGCCGCAGACCGTCGGCTACGGCTTGGTGGACTCACCGGTGGCGCAGTGCGCGTGGATCATGGAGAAGTTCTGGACCTGGACCGACTGCCATGGTCATCCGGAGAACGTCCTGACCCGCGACGAACTGCTCGACAACGTCATGATGTACTGGCTGACCGCCTCCGGCGCTTCCTCGGCGCGCATCTACTGGGAGTCGTTCAACATGCTGTTCCGCGAGAAACCGCAGATCCACGTGCCGGTGGGCGTCAGCGTCTATCCCCACGAGATCTTCCGCGCCTCGCGACGCTGGTGCGAGGAGCGCTACACCAAGCTCATCCACTACAACGCGCTCGACCGCGGTGGACACTTCGCCGCTTTCGAGCAGCCCGCCCTGTTCCTGAACGAGGTGCGCAGCTCCTTCCGCCAGGTGCGCTGAGGCGGCTTATTGTCAACGATTGTTACAGCGGTACTTTGACCGCTGGAATCCGCTCGCGCCGTCTCGTCCCGAGCGTCCTGCCGGCGTACTCTTCCGTGCAACGGTCGCCCCGAGCGGGGGCGGCCTGTCCCTCTCTCAAGGAGAATTCAAATGACAATGCGTTCCATGGCCCTTGCCTCCGCGCTCGGCCTGCTCGGAGCCACCTCGCTCGGCGCCCAGGCGGCGTCCGAGGACATCACGGTGGACAATGGCAGCGTGCTGACCGCCCAGGACCTCGGCACCCTGGGCGAGGGTGGCGCGATCAACCTGTTCGGCCTGCGTGGCGACGTCGAGATCTTCGGCACCCTGATCAGCGATAACAGCGATGCGGACTTCTACGCCTTCACAGTCGGCGCGAACCAGGTGATTACCCTCACCGTCGCGGCGCCGGAAGGTCCGGAGCAGAACAACGACCCGATCGTGGGCCTGTTCAACACCGATGGTTCACTGCTAGCCGCCGATGATGACGGCGGTCCTGGCTACGACAGCGAGTTGGTGTTCACCCTGAGCGCGGCCGGTCAGTACTTCGTCGCGGTCAGCGGCTACGCGGATTTCGAATTCAATGGCATCGGCGACTTCGACGCGAGTACCAACTGGCTCTACCACCTGCAGATCTCGGGCGAACCGGCACCGGTACCCGTGCCGGCAGCTGGCTGGCTGCTGGGCTCCGCCCTGACCGGTCTCGCGCTGCGCCGCCGCCGCGCCTGACCTTCGCGTACCGGCCACCCGGCCGGCGCACGCCGCGAGCGCACCTTCGGGTGCGCTCGTCGTTTCAGGCCTCGGGCACGCCCATCGCCTCCCGCCACGCCTCCCAGAAACCGATGATGGCGCTCTCGGTCACGAGGTGCGCCGCGTCCTCCGCGCGCCCGCCGCCCATGGCGACATAGGAATGGGCGTCCCCGGCCTCGGCCACTGCGCGCTGCACGATCTCGACCGCCTCGCCGTCCTCCATGGAAACGAAGCCCGCCGGGCCGATGAGATTCGCCTGCTTGAGTCGGATCGCGTCCATGTCGGCATCATCATCGGCGTAGCCGAACTGGGTCCACACCAGTTCGAAGCTCGCGGCGTCGCGCGGGCAGAGCTGGCGCACCGCGAGAGTGTTGGCGATCTGCTGCAGCACGAGGTTGGGAAACACCGAGAGGATGACCAGCGTGATGCCATCGTCGAATTCCTTCCGCCCGGCGAGCAGGGACGGATCGGCGAGCTTGAAGCCCGTGTCGTAGCTGCGCACATCCTGGTACACCTTGGCGTCGACCGCGGCGCTGGAGGTCGCGGCCTTGGTGTAGAGCATGGTGTGGCGGTGGCGAGGGTCCATCAGGGTTGCGCCCTGCTGCGAAGAGCGATAAAGCCCGAAGGTGGTGTGGAACAGGTGCAGCAGGCTCGCGTGGTAAGGGTCGCGGGTGTTCTCGGCGTAGAGCTTCCAGTTGCCACGCATGAACTGGCGCTGGTCGCCGAGCAGCTTCAAGGGCCGCGCGCACAGACGCGCGATGCTCGCCACCACCATCTCGCCGAGGTAGTCCTCCAGCGGCGCCGCGCTGGCGTCGAAGCTCGCGAACACCAGGCCGTGCAGGCAGGCGACGCGCAGGCGGTTGAGGTTGTGCGCGGCCGGATCGAAATCTGTCGGCATGCCACCGCGTCCCTCGATGCCGCCGCGAAATGGCACGCCGAGCAGGCGGCCGTGCAGGTCGTAGGTCCACTGGTGGTAGACACACG
Source organism: Gammaproteobacteria bacterium (assembly GCA_050186725.1). Lineage (GTDB taxonomy): Bacteria > Pseudomonadota > Gammaproteobacteria > JADJYF01. The sequence continues at coordinate 153,391 of JBFWYG010000003.1, forward strand.
CCAGTCGGCTGTGGCGACCCCGCAGTTCGCGACAC